>CATLHM010000041.1 GCA_949949005.1 uncultured Lachnospiraceae bacterium | reverse complement strand
CCTCAATAGGCCGCATGGAAAACTGCATGGATTTGTAAAGACCGCAGAAATAACATTTGTTCCAATGGCATCCCCGTGTGACCCGAATCAGCAAACTATTACTTTCAGAGGGTGGGCGAATCGGCCCAATTTCTACATTCTTCATATGAGGCATCCTTTCTTTGTAATCACAATAAAGATACCATCCTATAAAAATGAGAGCAAGATTGCACTTTTTCGGTAGGTACTTCCCAAAAAGTAAGTCCTTTTCCAGATCACTACGCTATGTAACATGGATGTCTGTTCAACCTCCATGTTGTAGCACAGGAGCATAATTAACGGGCAAAGCTGCCACCTGCAGGCTATGCCCGTTTGTAATTCCTTGGATATTTCTTGGATTATCACCAGTATAGGAGCAGGACATATCTTGAATATCACCGGGTACAATACAAAATGAAGCGGCCAGTCGCTTGGCCGCTTCATTTTGTATTATTCAGCTTTTTCATGATACCGAGGATGTATTCCAGCGATTCGGAGTCCAGCTTTTTTGCCTCCGTAATAAATGCCTGGAGTGCTTCCGGGTGGGCGTTCCCCTCATCAAAAAATTCCTGGGGCGTCACATCCAGATACTCGCAGATGTAGAAGAAAGCCTGCATGGAGGGCAGGGACTTCTTGTTTTCGATGTTGTTGATATAGTTGTTCGCCTGTCCCAGCGACAGGGACATATCGCGGGCAGATACGCCCTTTTGTGTCCTCAGTCTTGCCAGCCGCTCCGGGAGAAAATCTTCATACATCGCCCTCACCTCCGCCTTGTATTAGATTGTACCTTATGCAATTGATATATTCACAAATTGAAAAAGGGTATTATCATTGACTTGCTAAATTATATCTACTATTATTGGCATATGTGAAAGGTTTTATCTATTTCAAGGCGCTATCCTGCGACATCCTTGACCGTTGGAGCGGTGGCCGGGTATGTTGGTACAGAACCACACTATACAGCAGGCAGTAGCCGAACAATCAATATCAAACGGAGGAAAGACAGATGCAGAAAAAGACTTGTTGTGTTACAGGACACAGGGATTTGCCCCAAAAGGAGATCAACCGTGTTAAGGCGGCTCTGCGGAAGGAAGTCGAGAAAGCGGTCACTGACGGTTTTACTTGCTTTATGAGCGGCTTTGCCGAGGGTGTGGATCAGTATTTTGCTGAGACCGTACTGGAAATGAAGAAGTCAAACCTGGCGCTGGAGCTTATAGCCGTGATCCCCTACCAGAAGCGGCTCGATAGTCTGCGGCAGAAGAAGCGGACCTATGAGATGCTGGAATCTTGTGCGGACATCGTTGTCATCCGAGAGGAGTACCAGCCCAGCGTTTACTCCCACCGAAACCGCTACATGGTGGAACACTCCGACCGGGTGATCGCCGTCTACGATGGCAGGGAAAAGGGCGGCACTGCCGGAACTATCCGATTTACTCATGTGCTGAAAAAGGAACTGAGGGAAATCCCGGTGGGGGAGATCGTTGTGCCGGATCATCTAA
>CATLHM010000040.1 GCA_949949005.1 uncultured Lachnospiraceae bacterium | reverse complement strand
CGCACGCATCAGCGTGCTTCAGATTTAATGTCGTAAGGAGGGACCCGTCGTCAGACGGGAGGATTCCTTACGACCTGCGCACGCATCAGCGTGCTTCAGATTTTAATGTCGCAAGGAGGGAAAGATGCAGTCAGGTCAGAAAGGAAATATATATTTACTGAAGAAATTTGCGGTAATCACGTTGGCATCCTTTGTGTATGGAGCGGCAATCAGTCTGCTGATCGACCCCAACAATCTGGCCCCTGGCGGTATATCCGGCCTTTCTGTGGTCTTAAACAGAGTCATCCCTCTGGAGACAGGTACGATCTATTTTCTGGTCAATATACCCATTATGCTTCTGGGAATGTGGAAATTTGGATATAAGTTTATCCTATCCACTTCTTGGGCGATTTTGATGATCTCGCTCTCCACCAATTGCTTTAAAACCATAGGGGCATTGACCTCACAGCCGATTCTTGCGTCCATCTTCGGCGGCGTGCTTTCTGCGGCGGGGATTGGCTATGTGATGCGGGCAGGAGCCACTACCGGGGGAACGGATATCATTGTGAAGTGCCTGAAGCTGAAAAAGCCTCACCTTAAAACAGGGAGCATTTTTCTTGGAATGGATATTATGATCATTTTGACCGGCGGCATTGTCTTCCGGAATGTGGATTCCGTTCTCTACAGTTTGATTTCCGTGGCGGTCACCTCGGTTGTGCTGGATATGATTTTGTATGGGCGGGACGAGGCAAAAATGATTTTTGTCATCAGCAATGCCTCGGATGCCATCACGGCCCGAATGCTTAAGGAGCTTGACACAGGGGTGACCCATCTTTCCGGAACCGGGGCCTATAAGAAGGAGGATAAGCAGGTGATCCTTTGTGTGGTGAAAAAGCAAAGCGCATACAGGGTGGAGGAGATCGTAAAGCAGGAGGACAGCAACGCCTTTATGATTATAACCAACGCCACAGAAATTTACGGAGAGGGCTATAAGAGCTATTTTGGAGAACGCCTGTAATTAACCGTTTACGTTCAATCAGGAAAGGTTAGAGAAGTATGAATGAAAAAGCTATGAGAAGAAGCAGAAGGAAGCAGCAGGTCAGTCTTTGGACCAACATTATTTTTTGTATCGTTGCATTGGCGGCTCTGACAGGCTGTATTGTGTTTCTTTTGCAGAACTATGCGTTAAAAAATGAGAGCGTGGAAACCATGGGAAGGGTCAGGGAGTTAGAGGCCATTACCCAGGAATATATCTATTCTCAGGCAGATTTGGATACCTATACCCAGGAGGCGGCGCAGACGGCAAGGAACTCGGAGAAAGCCGCATTTCTGGGAGAGCTGCGGCAGAGAATGACAGATGGAGAGAGCACAGTATCTATTTTAAGGGATTTTTATCCGGAAAACGTGGTGGTTTACTCCGATAGCCAGTATTTCTTTTTCCCGATCCTGGACAATCTGAAGAAACATGACTACATAGCAGAGCATTTTGTGCTGACGGACGATAATGAAATCACCTATATGGGGGATGCCAATATTGGGTCTTCTATCAAAGGAATTGATGTGTCAAAGCATCAGGGAAAGATCGACTGGAAGAGAGTAGCCGCAGACGGAGTTTCCTATGCCTTTATCCGGGCTGGCTATCGTGGCAGTGAGGAAGGTACGCTGGTTGAGGATGATAATTTTTCCGACAATATAGAAGGGGCGCTGGATAATGGCCTTGATGTGGGTGTGTATTTTTATACCCAGGCGCTTACTCCCGAGGAGGCGGAGGAAGAGGCTGAGTTTGTGATAGATTTGATTGAGGACTATGAGGTCACTTATCCGGTGGTTCTTGATCTGGAAGAGATTCTGGTGGACGATGCCAGGACGGAAAATATGACAAAGCCGGAATATACGGACGTAGCCATCGCTTTTTGCGAGGCCGTCAAGAAAGCCGGATATACGCCTATGATATACGGTAACCTGAAGACATTTTTTATCATGCTGGATCTGGAAAGGATAGAAGGGTACGATAAATGGTTTGCCTATTATGATGAAGCATTTTATTTTCCTTATGATTTTACGGTATGGCAGTACTCTTCCAAAGGAAGTGTGGACGGCATCGGAACGGATGTGGATATGAATGTTTGCATGAAGGATTATGCAAAGGAAAACTGACAGGAGCAGGAATGGATGGAGCCAGAGAAGGGGTAAAAAGCGGTTATCTGAAGGAAAAGTTCAGGCTGTTCCACCTAAAAGACAGCGAGCCCAAAGAGTATGAATATCATTACCATGATTTCCACAAGCTGGTCTGGTTTATCTCCGGCCAGGTGGAATATCATATCGAGGGGAAATCCTACAAGTTAGAGCCCCACGATATCCTTTTGATCAATAAAGGGGAAATCCATAAGCCCTTTGTGGATTTCCACACGATTTATGAGAGATATATCTTTTATATTTCCAGCGAATATTTAGAGGAGCATTCGGAGCCGGGCAGTAGCCTGGAGCTGTGTTTTTTCGTTGCAAAAAAAGAGCACAGTTCCAGGCTCCGTCTTTCTCCCGCTATGAGCAGAGCCTTATTTGAGACCGTAAAGCTTCTGGAAAATTCGGAGAATGAAAACGGCTACGCGGGAGCTATGTACAGCCGTATTCTTTTCCTGAAGCTTCTGATCGAGCTCAACAGATGTTGTGTCGCCAACCCGGAGATTTTTCACAGCACCGCCCGATACGACAAAAAAGTGGTGGAAATGATACACTACATCAATGAAAACCTGTCCTCAGAGCTTTCCATCGAGGCAATGTCCGCCCGGTTTTATTTAAGCAAGTACCACATGATGCGCAAATTCAAGGAGGAGACAGGCTATTCCATGCACCAGTATATTCTGGAAAAGCGCATCCAGGCGGCCAGAAACCTGATTCTGACCGGAGTTCCGGCCACGGTTGCCAGCGCGGAGTGCGGTTTTAAGGATTACTCCACCTTCAGCAGAGCTTGCAAGAAGATTTTGGGGAAGTTGCCGTCGGAGGTGTTGTGATATTGTGGATATTTTGGAATTTACAGAAATTTTATCCGGTTTATGCAGAAGATCCAATTGGTCAGACGATTTCTGACTAATAAGAAAATTTTTTCAAAGTGGCAATCGGTAGAAAGATTGATGCATAGCATAGCTGTTACAATTCAGCGCCCAGCCATAGTTGAATCTGGCGTATCCAAATAAAGCCGATGGTGGTTTGATGGCTGGCATCGAGGCTTTTTCTCTCATATAGGTGTTATGATTTCTTTCCCGGCCGCGGTCT
>CATLHM010000039.1 GCA_949949005.1 uncultured Lachnospiraceae bacterium | reverse complement strand
TCTATGTCAGCCTTCACTTCTTTCATCTCAGTCTTCAAGTCCTCTATGTCAGCCTTCACTTCCTTCATCTCAGTCTTCAAGTCCTGTATATCCGTCTTCATCCCCCGAATTTCCAGAAGGATCAAATCCAGTTTTTCGCTGTCGGTCATATCTTCACCTCTTTCTTTCCATCTGCTTCATAAATATTTTCTCTGAACAAAAACTTTTTTACAAACTCAATTCACCTATTATTTCGATCTTTCACCCAACAGGTTTATTATAACGCATTCTCTCTTATCTGTCCCATTTTTTTCGTTTCCCCGATTTCATATAGAAAAAGTTGCACAATACAATATATAGCGTCCAATAGCGAGTTTACTCATTCCGCATACAACATATAGTGGTTTTTCCTCTTTTTTTCTGTTTTCCTCTCCGAAATTTCTACATATAAATACATGTCTTCCAACATACCTCCCCCAGCTCATCCCCCGCGCAGACACAAAAACTATATCCCGGCACCGCATCCGTTTCTTCAAAGTAAGCCTCCGCCTGTCCCTTCTCTTTCCCAGGCTGCCTTCGAACGATCCCTTTCTCCTGCCACAATATCTCAAACCCCGACAGTCCGCCGGAGAGTCCCTCCCCTGTCAGCTTTAAATAGCTTTCCTTGATACTCCACATGCGGAAAAACAGATCCTGACGCTGCTCTTCCCCACACTCTGAAAGCATCTGTCTTTCTGCCGGAGTAAAAAAGCGCTCTGCCAGAGCCATTCGCACCTTGCCTTTCTCCTGAATATCTACCCCTACAGGCCCATCACTTATCGCGCAGCACACATAATCTCCTGAATGGGACAAATTAAAATGAATCCCGGCATATTCTGTAAGATAAGGCTTTCCCTTCTCCCCATAATTTACGGAAAAGGGCGCCGTATCTTCATAAGAAAATCCCAGCGTTTCGCAGAGTGCATGATGCAGAAGAGTTCCGGCTGCCAGGCAGCGCCGCCTTGCCGCCTCATTTGTCATCCGCAGGATCTTTTCCCTCCGGTCTTTGGAAACTTTTTTTAGTTGAATGCAAAAGGCGTCTTCCTCCAAAAAGGGAGACACCTTGCCATAGTATACCGTAATCATGCGAATATCCTTTGCTCTTTTCAGAAGTTGGATTCCTATTTCAGCGGGTTCTTATAAAATTCCTGAATATCCCCATAGCCCTCTTTGGCCAATTGTTCCTTCTGGAATTTTTTATTCTTATTCATGCGCACTACCAGAACCTGCTTTCCCTTTTGGCGCTCCTTTTGAGCCTTCGCGATCACTTTGCAGAGCTCTGACCCCGGAAGTCCCTTTTCCAAAAGATAGGCGCTCTTCTCCGGCTGGGAGGGAACCTGGAATCCACTCTCCATCAGCAGCAGGATGATTCTCTCAAAACCGATGGAAAATCCGCAGGCGGGCACGTCATTTCCGGTAAATTTCCCTATCATTCCGTCATATCTTCCGCCGCCCCCGCAGCTTGCCCCAAGCTCCGGCATCACCACCTCGAATATGGTTCCCGTATAATAAGACATACCTCTCACCAGAGTTGGGTCAAACACCAATGTGAAGTTGGAGTTCTGGGTGGCCTCCACACTCTCCATGATTTCCTGCAGGCTCATCCGAACCTCCTGCCCAAGGAAATCCCCCAGCACATCCGCCAGATAGCTGATACCGTCAGAATTTCCCTCCAGCTCCTTGAAAAGAGCCAAATACTTATCCACGCAGGCCTGATCAAAACCGTTTGCAAGGAGCTCTCTCTCCACGCCTTCTATGCCGATCTTGTCCATCTTATCCAGGGTAATAAAAACACTCTCATATGCCTCTTCCAAAAATCCGCTGTAGGCAGCCATTGCCTTCAATATCCGGCGCTCATTGATCTTAACCTGAAAGTTCTTAAAACCCAGCTTTCCCAGAGTGGTAGTGGTGGCCAGAATCAATTCGATCTCCGCCAAATTGGAGGATTCCCCCAAAATATCAATGTCGCACTGCATAAACTGGCGGTAGCGTCCTCTCTGAGGGCGGTCTGCCCTCCACACATTTCCCATCTGAAGCGCCTTAAAGGGGCTCGGAAGTTCATTTGCATGATTTGCATAAAAACGTGCCAGGGGCACGGTCAGGTCATACCGAAGCCCTCCGTCCACCAGGTCCTTCTCTGTCTGGGCGGTTTCCAGGTTCAGCTTTTCGCCCCGCTTTAAAATTTTGAAAATCAGCTTTTCGTTCTCGCCGCCCTGTTTATTGCTCAGATTTTCTATATGCTCCACGCAAGGGGTTTCTATGGAGGTAAATCCAAATGCCCCGTAGGTTTCCTTGATTACGCCAATCACATAATCACGTATTTTCATCTCCTCGGGAAGAATATCTTTCATTCCCGTAACCGGTTTCTTACTAAGTGCCATAGTTTCTCTCCTTATTTTCCATAACCATTATCATAAACGGCAAAATAATTTGTCGTTCACTGTAATTTATCATTCTACACTTTTCCCTTCCATATTGCAATGCGTTTTTTCTTGCGCTTCCTATTTTTATATACTATAATAGACAAGGTTTTGTTTCACCGATTTTTTATATCAAAAACGGATAACATGCTTCGCGAATGATCCTTATGCTCCATATGAGAAAGCATGGAAAGGAGAAATCATGTCATTTCAATTCATTCAAAAACTGCCTACGCCGGATGAAATCAGGGAGCAATTTCCTATTCCCGCCCATCTCGCCAGTCTGAAAGAAGAAAGAGACAGGGCAATCCGGGACGTAATCACCGGCAAGGACAATCGTTTTCTTGTGATCATCGGCCCCTGCTCCGCTGACAATGAGGACGCCGTCTGCGATTATGTGTCCCGTCTTGCCAGGCTGAAAGAGGAAGTGGAGGACAAGCTTATCCTGATTCCCCGTATCTATACCAACAAGCCCAGAACCACCGGGGAAGGCTACAAGGGAATTGTACATCAGCCTGACCCGGAGCAAAAAGAAGACTTCCTGGCCGGACTGATTGCCATGCGAAAAATGCACATCCATGCCATAGAGGTTTCCGGCCTTACGGCTGCCGACGAGATGCTTTATCCTGACAACTGGGGTTACGTATCCGACATTTTGTCCTACGTTGCCATCGGCGCCCGTTCGGTGGAGGATCAGCAGCACCGGGTTGTTGCCAGCGGCTTCGATGTTCCCACCGGTATGAAAAACCCCACCAGCGGCAATCTGACGGTCATGCTCAATTCCGTGTACGCTGCCCAGCATCCCCATTCCTTTATCTACAGAGGACAGCAGGTAGTGACCAGTGGAAACGAGGTCGCCCACACCGTCCTGCGGGGGGCTACCAACAAGCACGGCGGGAATCTTCCCAACTATCATTACGAGGATTTAAATCTTCTGCTTAATCTCTATCATGAAAGAGAGCTAAAAAACCCGGCAGCCATCATTGACACCAACCACAGCAACTCCAACAAGCAGTTTGAGCAGCAGATCCGGATTGTAAAAGAGGTCATGCACAGCCGCAAGCTAAACGCAGATATTCATAAGCTTGTAAAAGGAGTTATGATCGAAAGTTATATAGAAGAGGGCTGTCAGAAAGTGGGCGGCGGCGTTTATGGAAAATCCATAACCGACCCCTGCCTTGGATGGGAAGCCTCCAAACAGTTGATTTATGATATCGCGGAATATTAACCCCTGGAATAATAATCCCTTTCAATATTCTTCCTTTTGACCACGGCATAAACCTGGGTGGTGGAGATATCACAATGGCCCAGAATTTCCTGCACCCGCCTCAAATCCGTCCCCTTGTCAATCAAATGGGCGGCAAAGGAGTTTCTCAGGGTTTGGGGCGTAATATCCGCCCTGATCCCTGCTTTGTCCGCATAAAGCTTAATCAGTTTCCATACCCCCTGCCTGCTCATAGGCCTTCCAAAACAATTGACAAAAAGATACTCTGACTCCCCTTCTGCCATAACTACCCTGCCCTCTTCCAGGTAACGCTCCAAAGCCTTCTTGGCATCCTCCCCAAAGGGAATGACTCTCTCCCTGACATTGTCTCTGCACCTGATATATTCCATCTGCAAGTTGACGTCCCCCAGCTTTAAGTGAATCAGCTCACTGACCCGGATTCCCGTGGCATACAAAAGCTCCAGCATGGCTTTATCCCGAATCTCCTTGGGCGTATCGCCCGCAGGCTGCCTTAAGAGCTGCACCGTCTCCTGGGGCGTCAGAATTTCCGGCAGCTTCCTGTGGGCCCTGGGGACATGAAGCATTTCCGGAAAATCCTCCTGCAGGATCCCTTCCCGGTACATATAATGATAAAAGGCCTTAAGCGAAGCAATGCGCCTGGAAACAGTGGCCGCCGAAACTCCCTTCTTTTCCAGGAAAAGAAGATAGGAATTCAAATGGGTCAATGTGATCTTCCTCACATCAGTGATTCCCTGCTCCTCCATATAGCCTTTGATCTTGAGCAGATCTCTGCGGTAAGAGATTACCGTATTTTCAGATTTTTTCCTTTTGTACTGCAAGTAAGTGATAAATGCGTCAATTTCCGTTTCCATAGAGGATTTCCTCCTGCACAGCTATTATAAGGCAGAAAGAATCCAAAAGGCAATTAAAATATTTTGACCAGATCCGAAACCAGCATAGGGTTCACATAACTCTCCAGAATACATCCGATCAATATGACGATCAGAATCCACAAAAGGGCAATCCCCTGCCTTAAAAACTGCTGCTTCTTGCCTGTGTAAAAAGAAGTGACATACCCTCCCACAGGTTTTCTGCTGATATTCTCATAGCACCACCCCAAAAGCATCACCTGGGCCGGAATCAGCAGAAGCTGATGGGGAAACAAACCTCCCAGCAAAAGCAAAAGCCCTTTCACGCCGAAACGGATAATCGCCGCCGTGATGGTCATCCCTGCCAGCACGCCCTGCCAGACCACCCACACATAAACTGCCGCCAGGCCAATCCCCGTTGTGGAAAGCAGAATCAGCCCGATTCCCTCGCCCATTCTGCGCTTTAAGACATATCTCAGGAACCTGCCGCTGTCAATCTCAATATACTTCAGCCTGCTTACGGACGCAGCGCTGAAAATCCCCTCCTCGGTGAGCAATGTCTCATTTCCTATGTTCATCAGGAAAACTCCCAGAAAAAAACTTCCCAGAAACAGATAAAACCACAGCATATAGACCTGTCTTTTTCCCTTCATCTCAATCTCCTGCCACTTTTCCTTTGCCGTTTCCTATATATATGAAAAACAGACAGCGCATATGCACTGTCTGTCCTAAGTCAACCAACTTTGTCCTTCGAAAAAGCAGGTTCCTTTCCAGCCTTTAATTTACATATTTATCTTTGTATGCCAGCACTGCCGCCACCGTCTTGGAATCCTGTATCTCCCCGGTATAAATCTTCTGCGTCAGCTCCTCCATGGCATAGGCCCCTACCTGGACATATTCATCCTCATCCAGGTGCTGGCTGCCAGGCGTGAGCTCCCGCGCCAAATAAATGTCGATCTTCTCATTACAAAAGGCAACCGTGGTGCGTATCGTCAGCAAAAGCTCCACAGATTTGGCCCGGTAGCCGGTTTCCTCCGCCAGCTCCCGTATCGCCGCATCCCTGGTGGGCTCCTGCGGCGTTAGCAGGCCTCCTGCGGGAATTTCCAGCGTATAGCGGTCCAGGGCATTCCGGTACTGTCTCACCATGATGAGGCGTCCTTTTTCATCTACCGGGAGTACTGCCGCCGCCCCGTTATGTTTAATGAAATCCCATTTTGCCACATTTCCATTAGGTATCTGTATCGTATCCTGGTAATAATCCAAAATAGCGCCGTGGGCGACCAGATCTCTGGATAATCTCTTAAATTCTTCCATTTCATCCTCCATGCCGCCGCAAGGCGGCTCTTAAATCAGAGAGGAATTTGTGCGTCAGCACAAATTCCTGGTTGAAAATAGCCGCAGGCCTTTCTCAATCTTACCTCCATGTTGCTGCCGCAGGGCAGCCCTCAAATCAAGGGAACTTTGTGCGTCAGCACAAATTCCTGGTTGAAAAAGGCCACAGGCCTTTTTCAATCTTACCTCCATGTTGCTGCCGCAGGGCAGCCCTCAAATCAAGGGAACTTTGTGCGTCAGCACAAATTCCTGGTTGAAAATGGCCGCAGGCCTTTTTCAATCTTACCTCCATACCATCTCAGG
>CATLHM010000038.1 GCA_949949005.1 uncultured Lachnospiraceae bacterium | reverse complement strand
TGAAAAGCAATAGAAAAGACGAAAAAAATGATAAAATCAACATTTTTTCGTCTTGAAGACAAATATAAAAATCGTCACGTAATGATGCTTGCTTTGACGTTAAATAAAATCGGCTGTAAATAGTAACCGAATCAGACATCTCCACAGAGATTTTTCTTGATACGGAAAATACTACCGCCCCCAAAATGCAAAACACCAAAATTATAGAAATCAGCAGGGAAAACCCTTTATCTATCTTTCCTCTACCCTGTTTCTTTTTCATTGTCTTTCCCCGTTTATACCCATGGTTTCCGTAAAGTTCACCCTAACTCCCATCTGCCCGCCTTGGCGGGCGTACAAGTCAAGATGGTGAAATCTTTGATTTCACCCTATCAATCTATGGCATTATATTATCATGGATTTCCGTAAGAAACAAGCGTAAACCCGGGCGGCTTTACGGTGTTGTAATATTCTATTCCTTTTTGGCGAATTTGCTCCTGGGTTTCCTCATTTTCCAGTCACTCCGCCTTCGCGCCACCGGCTATAAAAAATGATCAAAATCCCGCCCACTATTGCCGGGCAGATCCATGTTGCAAACCGGAAAAGCAATATCGCCGGCGCTGCCGCCGCCACATCCATAAAATGGGTAAAAAACAACAAAAAAACAAATTCCAGGGAGCCTGCTCCTGATGGCGCAGGTATGACCCCGGAGAGCATATAGGACAAAGCCATAAGAAAAACGCATCCGCTTATGCCCAGATCCGTCTTTTTGTAAAGCAGATACGCCGGGATCGCATAGAACATCAGCAGCTTTCCCATCTGGATGAGCATCACGCCTGCCATCCGCTTCTTTTGTCCCAATACCATTTTTCCTGATTGATTTAAAAGGAGGATCTGCTCCCTCCATTGTTGAAAATTACATTGCCGGGAAGGAAACCTAAGGCTCAGCCAGTCCATAGCCCCGCAGGCCATAAGGGCGGCGCGGCCGGATAAGGAGAGCAGCAGAAAAAAAACAATAATGGCCGCCGTGATCAGACATCCTGCCGCCACAAAAAGGGAATACTCCCTGCAAAGCTCCCCGGCGCCTTTGGCGCGGCACAAAAAAAGAAAGCCAATCAGGCCAAACGCCATAACCGCAATCCTCTTTATCATATATTGAATCATGGTAAGCACCGTGGCACTGCCGGTCTCTATCCCATCCCTCGCAAACCTGGTCTTGTGTAGGTAATGAATCTCCGCCACCCCGGAACCGTTTCCCAGGGTGATCAGGCGGTAAAACTCGCACGCAAAGGCGATAAAAACCCCTTCCCTCACCTTTGCCCCCTTTACGGAAGTGCCCATCATACAGAAAATCGTCAGCCCTTCCAGCAGATAGCCGGTAAAGGAAAGCAGAAGAGCCGCCGCCAGCTCCCCTGCCTTGACCTGCCGGACACCCTCCCATATTTCCCGCACGGTATCCTTATAAAAAAGCAAAGCTGTCAAAAGCAGAACGATCAGGGCGGCCCTTACCGCATACCTGCTAATTTCCTTTTTTTCCGGATTTATAATTTTCATAGCTGCTCTTCCTGTGAGGCTCCTGCTGCCAGATCCGGTCTGCAGCTTCTCCCCAGCTCTTTGCATATTCATGACACTTTCCGCACAAATGCTCTGCGCTCTCCGGCGACTGAAGATCTGTGGATTTCGCTCCCGTTTCCCTGACCATACGCTCTAAAATTTCCGGATTTTCCAGCATAGGGCAGGGACGCAGATGGTTTTCATTAAAAGGCTGGTTATCGCGGTAGGCCATAAACAGAGGCTGCTTTAAGATTTCCAGCAGTGTATGAGTCCTGATATTTGCCCCCGAATAATGGATAAAAACGCAGGGCTCCGCATCGCCGTTGGCGTTGATATGGAAATAATTCCTCCCGCCTGCGATACAGCCTCCCACAAATTCCCCGTCATTCTGGAAATCCATGGTAAAGAGTCCCTTTCCGGTGGTCATATTGCGTATTTCCCTTACCCGCTGCTTCATATAAATGCGCTGCTCTACCGTAGGCAAAAGCTCTAAGGCCGCCTCATTTCCCACCGGCATATAGTGGAAATACAGGGCATAACGGCATCCCTTTTCCACCATCAGATCCACAAACTCCTCACTTGTCACCGTCTCGATATTTTTGGAGGTATAACAGATGGAGGTTCCGAAGATCAGCCCGTTTTCCTTAAGCAGCTCCATGGCATGCATCACCTTTCCATACACACCCTCTCCCCGTCGGAGATCATTGACTTCGGGCGTCCCCTCTAAGCTGATGGCCAGATACAGATTCCCCACTCTTCTCATTTCCCCGCAAAAGGCTTCGTCCACCAGCGTCCCATTGGTGTAGGCCAGAAACGCGCAGTCGTCATGCTTTTCACACAGCCGGATAATGTCCCTGTGCCGCACCAGCGGTTCCCCTCCGGTGAACATATAAAAATAAATGCCCAGTTCCTTTCCCTGACAGATCAGTCCGTCCATCTCCTCAAAGGTCAGATTCAGGCGGTTGCCATACTCTGCCGCCCAGCAGCCTGTGCAGTGCAGGTTACAGGCGCTGGTGGGATCCATTAAGATCAGCCAGGGCACATTGCAATGATGAACCTCCCGCATCCTGCGGATGGTCTTTGTCCCATGGAAAAAGGTCTCGAATCCAAGGTTCAGCGCCGTGGTTCTCAGTACATGGGGATCCACCTCCGTCAGGAGCCTGCGGATATAGCGGTTCAGCGTCCCTTCCTTGTCGCAGATCATCTCCTTAGCCCTGTCATAGTCAACATCCAGCTTCACGCCGCCCATATAATCCTGCATCAAATCCATGAGCCTGCCCACTTCCGGCTCCCAATCCTTATCCGCTCTGCGTAGCGCAACGTCAATTGCCTTTCCAAAAGCTGCCCTGTGCGTCATTTCCCTCATCCCGATGCCCTTCCTTTCTTTTATCATTTTGTTTTATGCAAAGTCCTCCTTTTGTATAAAATACCAAAAGCCCGGAAAGTATCATACAGACACTTTCCGGGCTTTGTAACAAAACCAGACATTCTCCTTATTTTATCCTAAATCCAGACACTTTGGCCTTTCTGCCTAATTCGGACTATTTCTTTTTATCCTCGTCCTCCGCAATGCTCCTGCGTATCATTTCCTCCAGCATTCCCTTTTTAAGCTGTCCCATCCTGTAAAAAAGCGCCTGGACATCGTCCTTCATTCCTCCGCTGAGCATGTCCATAACGGCTCCAAAGCAGCACCATTTATAATATCGGATAAGAATCTTCTTATCCTCCCTCCCGATGGGGCTGTCCGCAAAGGCCGTACTGATGTAGGTATCCACCACGTACTCACAGATCCGCCACAGATGCTGTTCAAACAGATCCCGGTTGGCGGAATTGTAGAGGTGAAGGGCGGCCTTTCGGTTTTTGAGCGCAAAGGACACCGCAACATCCAGCCCCTCCTCCAGTGAATCCACCGTGGGATGCTGCCTGATGATCTCGTCTGTTTCCTCCAGAACGATCTCCTCAATCATGGACGGCAGATCCTGATAATGGTAATAAAAGGAATTGCGGTTGATCCCGCAGTCCTGCACAATATCTTTGACCGTAATCTGGCTTATCGGCCGTTCATTTAAAAGCTTCATAAAGGAATTTCGGATCGCCCGCTTGGTAAATCCCGGCAAGTCTGGCACCTCCTTGTATCATCTTATGGTATTTTACAACGTTTTATGGCATTTCGTGGTAAATCCTCTTTACCGTCTCAAAAGACAGCTTCGGCCTGCGGTATTCATCCACAATCCCCTTGTTATTCATGGTTCTGGGACGGGTGGAAAACCAACTGTCGCATACCCTGCAATCACAGAACTGCCAGAGATAGACACCACTTGTCCCCCCGTGGGAGAGAATCGCCGTTAATTGCTTTTCAATGGCCTGGGCCTGATATTCCTCCGACCATTTTACCTTCTCCGGCGTCCGGTATCCGTAAATCGCGCCAGCCCCTACCTCCGTGATCAGGAAAGGCTTGCCCGCCCCTTCCGAGCTCTCCTGAATCCAGTCATACATATCCGCCAGAAACTCATCCGCCGGCGTGTCGTGGTACCACAGAGGATAAATATTGTAGGATACCACGTCCACCAGCCCAAAGCAAAGATCCCTCTTAAACTGGCAGCTTGCAAAGGAGTGGGGCCTGGTTTTGTCCAAGCTCCGGATCAGGGAAAGCTGTGCCTCATAACAGCTTTTTCCGTACTCTGTATGGCTGGCGCATTCATTCAGGATTCCCCAGATATAGATACTGGGATGGTTGTAATGGGCCTGAATCATTTCCCTGATGCAGTCCTCGCACTGCCGCTCAAAATTGGGATTGCGCATGGCTTCCTCGGACAGGCCTCTGGCATGATTCTCCTCCCATACCAGCATTCCCGTCTCGTCGCACAGGTCAAGGAAAATCTCATCATTGGGGTAGTGGGAGGTGCGCACGGAGTTTGCCCCCAGCTCCCGCATCTGCAAAAGATCCTGCCACATGGCCTGGGGAGGAAGGGCACAGCCGAACTGAGGATGATCCTCATGTCTGCAAAAGCCTTTGATCCTGAGCTTTTGGCCGTTCATCAGGATGTCCTTTCCTTCCACCTTCACCTCTCTGAAGCCGAATCGGTCAATCAAATCGTCTTCCACCTTGCCGCTCTCATCCTCAAGCAGGGCCGTTGCCGTATAAAGCCACGGCGTATCCGGATTCCATTCCTTTACATCGGGGCAGACAATCTCCGCCCGGATCTTCTGTGTCCCGCTTCCGGTCAAAGATACCCCACAGCCTGCGCCCATCGGCTCCGGCGTCGTGTTCTGCGAATCTGCCCCGCGCAGCACAAAGCAAAGCTTTCCATGAAAGGGCTGCTCTGTGAGATTTTCAACCTCCGCCTCCAGTAGCGCGGACCACCCTTTTTCCGTCTTCCTTGGCGTCACATGAAGGCTGGTGATATAGGCTCTCCCCAGCTCCTCCAAGGCGGCTCCCCTGGTAATTCCGCCGTAGGACTGATAATCATTTTCTACATGGAGAGCCGACTGGGGGCCAAAGGAATTGTCCACAATCACCTTAAGCCTGTGTTCCTTCTCCGGCACGTCCTTAACCACCGCCGAAAAAGGGGTATAGGCATTATAGTGGAAGGCAATCTCTTCCCCGTCCAGATACACCTGCGCTGTGTGGCTGACCCCCTTAAACTCCAGACGCAGATTTCCTCCGGCATAAAATGTCCTCTCATAGCACGCCCTGCCCCGGTAGGTACGCGTCTCGGGATCATTCTGCCAGCACCCTGGTACTGCCATCTTCTTTTTTACCGGCCCCGCGCCATCCCCGGGAAAAGTAGAGAAATCCCAGAGGCAGGAAGAAAGCTCCGTCTGTTTCCTGACCCGGTGAGTTTCAAACATTCGTAACATAAAGTGAAATCCTCCTTCTCTTATGTGGTTTTCATTTTAATCGAGTAGGAGGAACATTTTTCTCCACTACTCGCCGCGCGGCCCGCGTACTGTGTCAGCAGCAAATTTCCTTATGCGGGCCTGCGCATCATAAGAAAGAGAGCTGTACACAACTCTCTTTTAAAAAATGTTTTTCATTTTGTTCCAGCGGATTAGTACATCCATGCTATTCCTTTTCTATGGAAAACTCCTCCATCAATATACGACGGTATTCCTTATCCTCCGCAACACGCTTTACATCCTCTGTCCTGCCAAGGGCAAACAGCTTTTGAACCAGCTTCGCAAATAATTCCTCTCCCTGCTGCATTCCCTGCTGCATTCCCTGCTGCATTCCCTGCTGCATCCCCTGCTGCATTCCCTTTTCCATTCCACGCTGAATCGCCAGTTCCTCAATAGCGTCACTCAAATTACACATTTTGCCCACCTCGCTCTCAAATTCCTCAGTCATTGCTATTTTAAAATCCCTGTCCAGCCGTCTCTTTTTCTCTTCGGGCGGTACGGATGACGAAAACAGAAGATTTAGCAAATTCAGAATTTCCTTCTCGCATTTTTCGTCCGTATCTCCCAAATTGAGGACCACTACTTCCATTAAGTCATAGCTGTCCTGTTTGACATCGGAATTTCCATAAATCCTCTCTTTCACCGTATGATACCTGGAGATCCCGTTTTGTCGCTTTTTTGCGGGATCGGGGCAAATCCAAATGGAGTAAACCTTTCGCAGCTTTTCATAATGTTCTTTGGTAAATACCGTACCGTATTGCTCCGAGATCATCCTGGCACAATAGTAAAACCCTCTCGCAACCAGCGGATACCCGGGACTGTCATCCAGTTGAATCTCCAGATTTATTATAAGCTGCAGGGGCTCATAACCTCCCGGTACGCACGCTTCGAGGCGGATGTCATAATACACGGTCTGTTCCTTGATGGAGTTGGCCTGGGTGTTGAGTCCGTCTATCCTCTGGTCTCCGTCAAGCCTTTCCTCTCTGTCGGGCTGATCCTGATGCACCGCCCTCTGGGATATTTCTGCTTTCCCCTTAAGGCAATGCTCCATAATAAACGCAATACTGTACTGCGAAAACTCCTTCGTGCAGGATTTTAAAATCCACGCAATAATGGACTTATAAGACAAAAGCTTCTTCGCGCATTCGTCATATTTAGCTTTGTCCAAGGCCAGATCAATCGTTTGTGCTATGTCAGTCTGTCTCACCACCACCTGCCGCCTCCGTGTAAAACAACGTTCCTTTGTAGTATCCTAATTTTATCACAAAGGCTGGTTTCTGTCAATGAATCGAATTAAATAATTCGATTTATTGTCTCATTTAGTCTCTTTCCCTCCACACCTGCAGCGCCCTTTCCATCCGTTCAATCTCCTGGGCGATCACTCCCACCGGCCCGCCGAAGTCTCCAAGGGCTGTGGCTTCCCCGGACGCCTGTGTATACACTGCCTTAAGAAGCTCCCCGATTTGCTCCGCTTCACTTTTTCTTTCGGCCTGCTGTGCCAGAACTATGGCCGTACCCAGCTTCTCACAAATACCGTCAAATACAGATTTTTGGTTTTCGTCCAGGTGATCTCCCAGCTTCTGAATCTCCCCTTTCAGATAAAAGAACAGGATATTTCCCTGGAAGGCCAAATCGTTAAAGCGTTTCTCTTCTGTCCGCTCCAAAGGCTGCCCCTGTCCCGGCTCCCTGCTTTCCCCGAAAATATCCTCCGACAATCCCTGGAAAAAGGAAAACGCCTCTCTGAGCCCTTCTCTGAAATCCGAAATCCCCCCAAAACGCAGTTTATGGGAAGGCGCCCTCAGCAAATCCACATCGGCTGCAAAAGCGATAATGTCCGCACGGAACATCCAATCCTCCAGAATCCCCACTTCCACCTCTTCAACAGGCGTTTTTGAAATTTCTCCTACAATTGTAAGAAGCTCATCCCCAAGCCATGAATAGGGAAGAGTATCATTCTCCAGGAGCCTTTTTGCGGCCCTCTCTCCCAGCCAGATAGCATTTTGCAGCTTTTCTGCGGCGTTTTCCCTCATATCCTGAAAAATCAATGCTGACAGTTCGCCCAAAAAGTCGGCTATCTTCCCGGCTTTCATCCTGGCATTCTGGGCCAGATCCTCATATTTCCTGCACAAAGGCTCGAACAAAACACGATGCTGCGGTTTTGCCCTGGAAATGGTCAGCCTGACCTGAAAATCCGTGATACTGGTCCAAAAGGCAGCATCCTCGATGGCTTTGATAATCAAAAAACGGGCGGAAATCTGATCAGGGCGCCTGGCAATATTGGTAATACCCTCTAAGCTGCCGGAAAGCCCCCCGGCCATCTGATCTGCTCTGGCTGCAAGAATCTGAAAAAACTCTCCGTAAAATGCAGCCGCCTCCTTCTCCTTTTCCCCAATTTTTCTGGTAAACTCTGCCGCCTGTCTGGCCTCCACAATCAAACTGTTCAGTTCCCGGATGATCTCATCTGTAGTTTTGGAATACAACATAACGCACCTCTCCTTCTCTGTCTCAGGGGTCCCAATGGAAGTATGGTATTTCCGGTACTCTTTTGGCGTCACACCTACATAAGCCTTAAAGCTGCGGCTAAAGCCTTCATGGGAGTCATACCCATACTTAAGGGCAATCTCCAGAATAGATAAATCCGTACTCGCAAGCTCCTTTGCCGCCAGGAATATTCTGCGTCTTGCCACATAGCGCATGACGCTCTCCCCTACTGCCTCCCGGAAGAGGCGCTGATAGTGATACCTGGAAAAATGCAGGCTCCCTGCAAGACTTTCCACTGTCAGCTTTTCCTGGATCTTTTCCTCGATCATGGCAAGGGATTTCAATATCGGTTCCTGTCTGTTCATTGTTATACCTCCTGCATGCCGCAAGCTGTGGCTGCGATATTGCCGCACTTAGAGCGTTTGGAAACTACCTCCAAGCTTTCCCCTTCTTTTTTGTAAAGCACCGCCCAATCCCTGTCTTTGGCAATGCTTCTGTGATATTAACACCATACAACAGATTCGGAACCTTTTCTTGACCAAAAGTGCTGTTCTTCCCAGGCCAGGGCATCCAGACTTCCGTACCTAAATCCGGCCACAGGCACAGTTTTCTGTGAGGAAAACAATGGCCTCCCCCGGAAAATTCCGAAAGAGGCCACGCTTTTGCCTTGCTATTTTGTTGATCGGTCAAATCAGTTCTTGGCAGGGATAACCGCTCCGTTGTAATGCTCAGTGATGAAGCTCTTTACATCGTCAGACTGCAGAATCTTTACCAGAGTCTTGATGGACTCGTTGTCCTTGTTTGCCTCTGTCAC
>CATLHM010000037.1 GCA_949949005.1 uncultured Lachnospiraceae bacterium | reverse complement strand
ATATGTACTATGGGACACTGGCGGACAGGGTGAGATTTTTCAAAGAGAGCAAGGAGGGAATCGAGATTATGTGCCGGGCTATGGAAGATATGAGGAATCAGACATTGAAAGAAGGAGCAATCAATTCTGCAAAGAGAATGTTGGCAGATGGGATTTTGACACTTGAAAAAATTGCGGAATATGCAGGACTTCCACTTGACGAAGTGAAAAAACTGAAAGCAGAACGGACAGCATAGTAAAACCATAGGCCGGGAATCTAAAAACAGGTTCTCGGCCTTATTTTTTGTTCTGAAATGTAAATTTTCTGTGAATTTGATTAAAAAGTCCTTTACAAAACGTCACTGGCTTTGGTAAATAAACATTATTTTCGCCTGCAGGTTGAAATATTCGATTCCATGAAAATTGATTACAAAATACCAAAAAACCTCAGAAAATATCGACTATTCTTAAAAATATGGTATTATAAGATTAGTGGTGAGCCCTGTCGGAAAGTGGAGTGTAAAAAGTGTTGGCAGCTTTAATGGAGTTACTACACAAATGGCTATAGGGGGATATGGTATATGTGGTTTTGGTGGTTTATGTTTATCTGTGATTTGCTGACTCCTTTTTTGATGATTTTTGCTGGCAGGATGATGTGGAAACATACGCCGAAAAATATGAATGGAGTTATTGGCTATAGAACCAGCCGTTCCATGAAGAATATAGAAACGTGGAGATTTGCTAATAATCATTGCGGAAAAACTTGGTGCAAAATCGGTAAAATTATGTTATTTTCAAGTGCTCTTTTACAGCTACCGTTTTACGGATGTTCGATCGAAGTTATTGGAACCTTTGGGGCTATACTGTGTACAGTGCAGGTCATTATCTTATTAATATCCATTTTCCCGACAGAAAAAGCCTTGAAAAGGAATTTTACTGAGGATGGAGTGCCAAAACAACCGCAATATTTGAATTAGTAGTATCTATGAACAAATCATATTTTGGTTTCCCGATTTATAATCCATTCTTTTTTTCATGTCAATTCTCCTGTTTTTTTATTGTACATCATTTCATATGACTTTAAAAGAAAATTTCAAAATTATTTAAGAATCTGAAAACTTTTTCCAGCGCCATGACAATATATACATGCAAGGGCAAATCTTTGCGAGCCGGCTTGAAAGAAGAAGGAGGATGGCTGCTATGAATAATGACGAATTCGAGCGGTTTGTCCAAAAGTTTGGAAAGGATATTCTGCGGTTTTGCCGGATGACAGCCGGTGATGCGGAATATGGGGACGAACTGTATCAGGACACTATGCTCAAACTGCTGGAGAAAAAGAAAAGACTGGACTCTATGCAGAATACAAAGAGTTACGCTTTATCCACTTCAATTTATCTTTGGAAAAACAGAAAGAAAAAATACGCAAACAGGATGAGACTGGTTCCGATTGACAGTATGGATGAGATGGCTGATGAGGGATATGAGTTTTCTGACCAGGATAACGAAGCCTCCCCGGAACATATTGTACTGAAGCAAAATGAGATAGACATGGTTCAGGGAATCGTTAAGGCCCTGCCGGAGAAGTACAGGATACCAATCTATCTGTATTATTCGGCAGATATGCAGATCAATGAGGTATCCAGGATTCTTGGACTGCCGGAGGGAACCGTCAAAAGCCGGATGCGGAAAGCAAAGAAACAGTTAAAGGAAAAATTGGAGGCGATAGGATATGACAGATGAAAAATTGGATCAAATCTTAAAGCAGGCCCTTGCTCCTGAAATCAGTGACAGGGAAATACGGATACATAGAAGGAGGAAGGATAAAATGAAGAAATTTGGCAAAATAGGAAAAGGTACGGCAGCAGCAGCGGCAGCGGCGGTGGTTGGAACACTTGGATTAGGATACTTTAATCCGGTGCTGGCAGCAAAGATTCCCTTGATCGGAAAGATTTTTGAGGAGGTTGGGGATGATGCCACCTATTCCGGAGACTACGCGGAGAAGAAAACTGTGCTGACAAATGAGGACTATGGGGGAAAGTTGGATACATCGGACTATACCGTATCTGACCAGGGAATCACACTGACCGCATCGGAAGCCTACTGCGACGGATATTCCATATTCCTTACCGTCAATATTGAATCGGAAGAAGCGGATTTTACTCATATTCCGGAACACTATACGGGCATGAATGTGACCGATCACCGGACAGCGGCAGGGTTTTATATAAACGGGACATGGAGCGTGGATGGAAGCTCGCCCGAATGGCTGGAAAATACCTTTGAAGGAGAGGTAATCGACAGCCATACATTTGCAGGCATGCTGAAGATCAATCTTGCGGAGAAATATGTAGGGAGCGGCGAACTCAACTTAAATGTAAACGGCCTTGGCTACGATGATGACAGGATGCTTGACGGCGGGGAAATATCGGCGTCTCACTGGACGGATGGCGGCTGGAATATGGTGATTCCCTTTGAGGTGAACGCAGCAGACGTCAAAACAATTGAAGTGGGGGAGAAAAAGGGAAATATTACGCTGGAAGACGTCGTGGTATCTCCGTATCAGGTAATTGTCCATGCCACAACACCGGGGGAGCAGAGGGAACTGACAGACGACAGGAGGGAAAAACTGCTTTCAAAAGATCCTGATATGACGGATGCTGAGATGTTTGCGCTTCTTGGGTGGTCTTATGAACCCTGCTATACAATTTGTTTTAATCAGGATGGGGAAATGCTTTACGCAGATACGGAAATGGCGGGCAGAGCCGGATTTGCCGTTCAGGGAAAAGAGATCAAAACTTTGCATGTTTTTATTTTTGACAATCTTGACGACTGGTCTTTGATGGAGCAGGAAGGAATGAACAGCAGCGCCGCGGACAGGGCTGTGATTTCAAAGGAAATTCATGTGACGGATTAGGCATTAAGAAGGGAAAGCGTTTGCCTGGAGAAAACCAGGGAACGCTTTCTTAATGTTCCTTATGGCAGAGCCGAATTAAATCATTTTACAATTTGGAAACATTTTTGAGGTATACTTATTTGGAAAGGGGGTTGATAAAAGATGGCTGAAATACTAATTGTGGAGGACGAGCTTTCCATTAATGAATTGATCCGCAGAAATCTGAGTCTTACGGGGCATCACTGCACACAGGCTTTTGACGGACGAGCCGCGGTTGAACTGCTGGAAAACGGAAGCTTTGATCTGGTGGTACTGGATATTATGCTGCCCGGCCTGGACGGCTATCAGGTGTTTGAGAGAGCTTTGGGGACGCCCACCATTTTTCTGACAGCGAAAAGTGAATTGACTGACAAGCTGAAAGGATTGGCTATGGGGGCGGATGACTATCTTACAAAACCGTTTCAGATGCTGGAACTGGCGGCAAGGGTGGAAGCGGTACTGCGGCGGACAAAAAAAGTGGAATCAGAATTTGTGATGGGCGGCCTGAAATGCGATTTTGGCAGACATCAGGTTTTTCTAAATGGAACCGTGGTCGAATGTACACCCAAGGAATATGAGCTGCTGGAGGTACTGATCAGAAACCGGAACATTGCCCTTTCCAGGGAAAAGCTGCTTAACATGGTATGGGGATATGATTTTGACGGAGGAACCCGTACTGTGGATGTGCATATTCAGAGATTGCGCCACAAACTACATTTGGAGGATCAGATCAGGACGGTATATAAGCTGGGATACCGATTGGAGGTACATGAATGAAAAAAAAGATTTTTTTCGTTGCGCTGATTCTCTTTAGTGTGTTTCTCAATTCAATGATTCTGATTGTTTCAATTATTATCCTGAGAGACAAACTTTCGACTGTCCGGGATAAATGTCTGGCAGAGCATTATGTCATTGCATCATCCTTGATAGGAGACATGCAGGCGTTGGAGCAGAGGGGAAATCATGTGGAAGAAAATATAGATAACCTGATGCGTTTGTATTCGCGGTATCTGCAGGGAAGGGGAAACGGACTTGCCGTGGCTTTTTCAGGGGAATGGATTTACGAAAGCCCTGCATTTGCGTCGGAGGAAAACACCATTTCTCCGCCGGATACAGGATACAGTCAGGAAAGGCTTGTTTATATGGAAAATGGAAGTCGCCCCATCCTGTGCGTTTACGGCAGCTTTCCGGCTCCGTGGCAGGATTACGGTCTTATGTATACGGGGAATCTGAGCGATACCGTTTCTTCATGGCGTCATACGAAAAATATTCTTTTTCTTACAGGCATTGCAGTAATACTTATGATGTCATTTTTTCTGTTTCAATTCCTGAATATTATTTTTCGCCCGTTAAGGCAAATTTCCGGTGCGTCTGCGAAGATTGCAAACGGAAATTACGGCAGTAGGATTTCGGTTCTGGGGAAGGATGAAATTTCCGGTGTGGCGCACAATTTTAATCTTATGGCAGAACAGATAGAAAATCAGATCAGGCAGCTTGAGGAGGCCTCGGAGCAGAAACAGCAGTTTATCGACAATTTTTCCCATGAACTGCGGATCCCGCTGACTGCGATTTACGGATATGCAGAATATATCCAAAAAGCCCTGATGTCAGAGGAAGAGCGTTATGAATGTACGCAGTTTATCATGTCGGAGTGCAGCAGGCTCCAAAACATGGCGTATCAGCTTCTTGATATGGCATTGCTTCGCAGAGATGAAATGAAAGAGAGCGACTGTTCTGTGAAGGAGCTTTTTGCGGAGTCGGAAAAGGTGATGCATGTGAGAGCATCAGAAAAGAAAATAAGGCTGACTTATGCTTCGGTTCCCGATTACCTTGTCAGAGGAAATATGGAACAGCTTCTGATACTGCTCAATAATCTGATCGATAATGCAATTAAGGCAAGCCGGCAGGAGGATGAAGTCTGTATCCGTGCATATGCAGGGGAATCGGCTATTGTGGTGGAGGTCAGAGATCATGGCGCCGGCATGGGGAGGGAGCATATATCACATATAAAAGAGGCTTTTTATCGCGTTGACAAGGCGCGAAGCCGCGCCGGCGGCGGGGCAGGTCTTGGACTTGCCATTTGCGAAAGGATCATACAGCTTCATCATGCCGATATGTCGTTTGTATCTGAGCCGGGAGCAGGAACAACCGTGAAACTGTCTTTTCCCGTATGATGAAAATTCTATACGGAAGAGAGAATTTTTTACAAGTCCGCAATAACATGGATATTTTTCTGATACAGAGAGGTTTCATAGTATATCTATCAAAACAAATCAGAAAGGAGTTTCACCATGAAAAATTTCAACACGAAACGGAAAAACATTTTAAAATTGACGGCTGCGACATTTGCCATTATTGGTGCGGGTACCATACTCTTTCATTCGGCAGCAGAGGTAGTTCTGGCGGCGAACAATGGAAAGGTGGAAAAAGTGCCTACCACCTATCAGGTTTCGGGCAGTCCGGAAACGACATTGCCAAAGGTTACAGAGAACGGGAAGGACAAAGAAGATGGCAGTGTAAAAGAAAATTATACGCTAAGTATGGACAGCCTGAATACGGGAACGCCGACGGATACGGATTTGACAATGGAAGAGGCGGCAGAAGCAGGAGCGCAGTATTTAAAGGATATGTTTGTTCTGGATTTGGAGGGGGCTTATGTATATATGAGCTATTATCCGGGAACCGCAACTTTCCCCCGCGCTTTCTGGGCTGGCGATGTTCTGTTTCAGAAAGAGCAGACACCGGAAAGTACGAGATGGACCTATATGATAGATGCCGTGACAGGAGAGCTTTTCAGTATTAGTTACGGCAGACAGTTAGACGTAAGCGTCCCGCTCGGTTATGATGCCGCTCTGGAAAATGACTGCGGGATCTATGCGCAGTTGGCCCGAAAGAAGACGGAAGAATGTAAACTGACAGATGGTTCGATAGACAGGATAGAGTACAATTGCCAGGGATATTCCGGAAACGATCCGACGATTTCAGTGGATGTTATCGGTGGGAACGGAGAAATTATAAATATGACTTTTTCACGGTATGACCAGACATTTTTAGGGCTCATTACAGACACTTCGCGGAAAGTAACGGAATCTGCTCTGGAAAATATGGTTGGAGAGATGGTGTCCGTTGAGGAAGAAAAAGTGGAGGACGATACCATAACGTGGACGACGAACATTGCAAATTAGCAGATTGATTTGAGAATGAGATAAAAACTTCCTCAAAAAAGTATTTTTGGTATGGAAAAAGATCCAGAAAAACTGAAAAAAGTGCCCCAGACTATCCGTTTGGAGAGTGGACTTAACGGAGGAAATGGCGTAAAATAAGGCATAACTGCGGATACACAGCGTATCCGCAGTATGAAAAAATTACGGAAAAGGGGTTGCAAAAAGATGGGTAAAGCGTACAATCTGTTAGCAAGCAAGCAAGCAAGCAAGCAAGCAAGCAAGCAAGCAAGCAAGCAAGCAAGCAAGCAAGCAAGCAAGCAAGCAAGCAAGCAAGCAAGCAAGCAAGCAAGCAAGCAAGCAAGCAGCATAGCTGCGTCCTTTTTTACCCCGGTATTATTTTTACATATACAGAAACGGCAGGGCCGGTTAAGAGGCATGGATATCCCCATGTCTCTTAACCGGCTTCTTTTTGCGCGTAGGCAATGAGCCATGCGCATCCGGCAGAGTAAAAGCGGCGAGGAGTTTACTCACCGAAGCTTTTACTCTGCCGGATGCATAGGGCGAAGCCCGCGACGAAGGCGCAGGCGAGGGCCTGAGCCGGAGTGCGCAGATGTAGGCCTGAGCCGAAGTGTGCATGGCGGTTATCAGGACAACAAACGCTGTCGCGCATCGCGGGCGGGCTTATTGTAAGAAAGGGAGACAGACATTTGGATAAAGGATACATAGCGCCGGAGGCCGCCCTGAAAAAGCTGCGTATGGCAAAGGGGCTGGGCCAGGCAGTCTATATTTACGGGGCAACCGGCTATGGGAAGACGGAGCTGGTAAGGCAGTACCTGTCAAGGCGCAGGTACCGCTACATTTCCTGTGCGGAGGATGCCACGGGACTTGAAGCCCCGGAGCTTACGGAGGCGGCGGAAGCAGCGCAGGAGACAATGGCACAGAGTGCCATGACACAAAGTTCCGGGAAGGGAAAGGAGGCGCAGCCCCGGACGGTCATGGTAGTGGACGATATGCACCTGCTGAGAGATGGGGAGGGGCGCAGGGCTGTCCTTTCCCTTGTGGGGCGTAAGGACATCTGGCTTATCCTGATCTGCCGCAGTCCCATTCCGTCATGGTTGATGCCTTTTTATATAAAAGGCGGTTTCCTCGTCATCACGGAGGACGACCTGCGGCTTGGGGAAAAGGAAATCTCCGCATACATGGAGTCACAGGGGCTTACTGTCACGGAGGAAGAACTGGCATTTGTAACGGAGAGGAGCCAGGGCAACGTCTACACGGTGCGGCACACTGCCCTGAAAATGCTGGAGGGCATGCGTCCCGGCCCGGAGATGGCACAGGAGATTGTGGAGGCTTTTGCCGCATACCTGGAAAGCCATGTGATGGTGCAGTGGGACTCGGATTTGCTGGAATTCCTCATGCAGGTCAGCGTCACCGATGAATTTACCCTGCCCCTTGCGGAGATGGTCACGGGCAACCGCCATGCGCCGGAGCTTTTAGAACGGGCAGTGGAGACCGGGAACTTCCTTTCCTGCAAAGACGGTGTTTACCGCCTGCGCCCCCAGCTGATCCGGGCGCTGCGCAGACGGGCGGCGAAGGAATACAGCCCCCAGGAGCGGGCGGCCCATGCCTACAATGCGGGGCTTTATTATGAGATGCTGGGGCAGATCGTGCCCGCCTTGGCCATGTTTGAGTAGTGCGGAAGCAACGAACGCATCCGGGAGCTTCTGGTACGGAATGCCCGCCTGAATCCGGGCGCCGGCCATTACTTTGAGCTGCGCCGCTATTATTTACAGATGGAAGAAAAAGAACTGGAAGAGAGCCCGGTGCTGATGGCGGGGATGAGCATGCTCTATTCCCTGCTGATGCAGGAGGAGGAAAGCGAATACTGGTACCGGAAGCTGGAAAAATTTGCATCCACTGCAAAGGGCGGGCAGAGGCGGGAGGCCGTAAGCCGCCTTGCCTATCTTGATATCGCCCTGCCCCACCGGGGGAGCGCGGACATGATCGAGATTATGAAAAGGATGCCCGCCCTTATCTTTGATAAGGGGATGAGCCTGCCGGAGTTTTCCGTCACCAGCAATTACCCCAGCACCATGAACGGGGGCAAGGACTTCTGCCACTGGAGCCGGGAGGACAGGAAGCTGGCGGCCACCATCGGGAAGCTGGTGGAGCGGGTGCTTGGCCGGTACGGGAGGGGGCTTGTGAAAGTTGCTTTAGGTGAGAGCTTTTATGAAAAAGGGGAGGACGCCTACGAGGTCTTAACCCTCCTTGCCCGCGGGAAGATGGAGGCGGAGGGCGGCGGCATGACAGAGATTGCCTTTGCCGCCGTGGGCTTACAGGTGCGGCTTGACACCCTGCAGGGGGAGATACAGACGGCGGCGGAGGTGCTTGCCTCTTTTGAGAAGGATGTCAGGGAGCAGGGGGCGGTGCAGCTCCTTCCCAATATCGGTGCCCTGCAATGCCGCCTTGCGCTCTATCAGGGGGACAGGGAAGCGGTGTTGGCGTGGATGGGGCAGGCCCCGGACGAGGACAGGGAGTTCTGTATCATGGAGCGTTACCGTTACCTTACGAAAGTGCGCTGCTACCTTTCCCTTGGGGAATATTTAAAGGCACAGGCATTGCTGGAGAAGCTGCGTTATTACACGGAGAAATGCAGGCGCACCTATATCCGCATGGAAGTATGCCTGTTAAGCGCCATAGCGAAATACCGGACGGGCGGGGCGTGGAAGGAGGAAT
>CATLHM010000036.1 GCA_949949005.1 uncultured Lachnospiraceae bacterium | reverse complement strand
GCAGGGAACAGTGGCTGTATCACAAAACAAAGAGGAGAAGCACCTGCCTTGTGGATAACTTTTTAAACACTCTAAAAAAATTTCGTCACTTTTTTAGGAAATATTTGGGGAAGGCTGAATAGTTACAGAAAATTTCCATTCAGAGTCCTTTTTATGGGACACTTCTTTTTGTATAATGGATACAGAAGGGAAAGTTAATAGTCAGAATCGCGCCTACAAGGGATTTCAAAAAAGAAGAATGACAATCTCCGAAACAGGGATTATAATTGATATAGTTGTTTCCGCTGTCTAAAGGAGTAGATTAGACAGGGCCTGTGTCCGTGCGGCATCCACAGATCTTTGTGAGGGCAGGGGAGCAACCTGTAGAAGGCGGCAATATGATTTACCACAGTCTATAGAATCCAGTTATGCGCAAAGCCGCGCAGAAAAGAGGAAACTATGTCAAACATTCCATCACCCGGGCAGATTTACAGACATTTCAAAGGGAATCTATACAGGATAGTGACTCTGGCGGAGGATAGTGAAACAGGAAATATGCTGGTGATCTATCAGGCATTGTATGGGAAATATAAGGTTTATGCAAGGCCCCTTTCCATGTTTATGGAGAGGCTTGACAAAAAGAAATATCCCGATGCAGAAGCTGACTTTCGCTTTGAGCTCCAAAAGGAGCTGATCAAAGCGCCTGTATATGAAGCTTTGGAGGAAGAAGGGGCAAGGCCGGAAGAACAGGCAAAACCGGAGGAACAGGTAAAGCCGGAAGGGCAGGAGGCCAAACAGAACCAGGAAGCAGAGCAGTCAGAGAGCCGGGAACCTGTTATACAGACGGAGGAACCAAAGCAGGAAGAGGAACTAAGTATTGATCCGTTGGTGCTGGAATTTTTGGATGCAAGAAGCTATGAGGAACGTCTCAAGATACTTTCCCGGCTGCGCCCCCGCATCACGGACTCGATGATCAATGTTATGTCAATAGCTGTGGATGTGGAAGTCAAGGACGGCGATACGGAGGAACGTTTTGACGAGCTGCGCGCCTGTCTTTCCACCCGTCAGAGATATGAGAGCAGGAGCAGCCGCCTGAGATAGCAAGACAGACTGGTGAGTCAGGCTCGTCCGGATCAATGACATGCAGCCTTTTTGACATATAGTAAACGACAAAATAATTTGTCGTTTACTATAATCCCTCCGGGGGATGCACACGATTTTGCAAGGTAAATGCTGCGCTCTGCGCAGCACAAAATCGGCGCAGTGAACAAATTCACGTAGTGAATTTATTCACTATTCGGAAGAAAGGAGTAGCTATGGCATTTGATTTGGAGAACAGACTGGTGATCGGAGTGTCTTCCAGGGCATTGTTTGACCTCACCGCTGAAAATGAAATTTTCCGCACCCAGGGTGTGGAGGCCTATTGCAGGTACCAGGTAGAGCATGAGAAGGAGCTTCTTGCTCCCGGAAACGGGTTCCGGCTGATAGAGGCGCTTCTCAATATCAATAAGCTTCCCGGGCAGGAGGGCAGGGTGGAAGTGATCATTATGTCCCACAACAGCCCGGACACCTCCCTGAGAGTGTTTCACTCCATAGCCCACTATGGCCTTGATATATCCAGGGCGGTGCTTGCCAGCGGCGCCTCCCTCACGCCCTATCTGGAGGCCTTCCATACAGATCTTTATCTGTCTGCGGACGAGACGGATGTGCAGTCGGCGATTGACTGCGGCATTGCGGCGGGGATCATCTGTTGTGACGAGATCAAGGCCTATGGAAGCGGGAAGGAGATTTCCCAGATCAGGATTGCCTTTGACGGAGACGCGGTGCTCTTTTCGGATGAATCGGAACAGATTTTCCGGGAAAAGGGGCTGGAGGCTTTCGAGGAAAATGAGAGAATCCAGGCGGAGAATCCCTTAAAGCAGGGGCCCTTTGCCAAATTTTTAAAAACCATCTCGGATATCCAAAAGGAATTCCAGCCGGAGCAGGTGCCTCTTCGGACGGCTCTTGTCACGGCCAGAAGCGCTCCCGCCCATGAGCGTGTGATCCGTACCCTCCGGGCATGGAATGTGCGGATAGACGAGGCGTTTTTCCTGGGAGGCATTACCAAGCGGGACGTGCTCAAGGCATTCGGCGCCCATATCTTTTTTGACGATCAGGCAGTACATACCGCTCCGGCTTCGCAGGTAGTTCCCTCCGCAAGGGTGCCTTACAAGCCGAGATGCCAGACGGAGCGTGGAAGGGATCCATAAGATGCATTATGATGACATAGTAGAAGGGCGGTTCGAGAGCCGCCCTAACAGATTTATTGCATATGTGACAATAGACGGCAGACAGGAGCGGGTTCACGTAAAGAATACGGGACGGTGCAGGGAGCTCCTTACGGAAAATGCCAGGGTATTTTTAAACAGAAGTAACAATCCTGAAAGGACGACTGCTTATGACCTGGTTGCCGTCCGAAAGGGCAGCCGCATCATTAACATGGATTCTCAGGCTCCCAACAAGGCGGTGGAGGAATGGTTAAGGGGAGGCGGACTGTTTCCGGATGCAAAACTGATCAGGCCGGAGATGACCTATCATAACTCCCGCTTTGATTTTTATGTGGAGACATCGGAGGATAAGGTTTTCATAGAGGTAAAGGGCGTTACCTTAGAGCAGGAGGACGTGGCCCTGTTCCCGGACGCTCCCTCTGAGAGGGCGTTAAAGCATGTGAATGAGCTGATAGAAGCCGTAAAGGAAGGCTACAAGGTATACGTGCTTTTGGTCATTCAGATGGAAAAGGTGAAATGCTTTACCCCCAACCGAAAAACACAGCCGGAATTTGCGGACATGCTTTTAGAGGCGGAGCAGGCAGGCGTTAGGATTCTTGCCTTTGACTGTCAGGTGACCCCGGACTCTATGGTAATCCATGAGCCTGTGCCGGTGAGGCTATCCCTCCTTGGGGCAGTGAGCGAGCCTTTGCTTAAGTGGTATGACTCGGCCAAAAGGGTTCTCCCCTGGAGGGAGGAGCCTACGCCCTACCATGTCTGGGTGTCGGAGGTTATGCTGCAGCAGACCAGGGTGGAGGCGGTAAAGCCCTATTATGACAGATTCATGAAAGCTCTGCCTGACATAGCCCATCTGGCCGCCGCGGAGGAAGAGGAGCTGTTAAAGTTATGGGAAGGACTTGGCTATTACAACCGCGTCAGGAATCTTCAAAAAGCGGCCCGGATGATCATGGAGGACTATGGGGGTGTTATGCCCGAAGAATACCAGGAGCTGCGCAGGCTTCCGGGGATCGGAAGTTACACGGCAGGAGCCATAAGCGCCATCGCATGTGCAAAGAGGGAGCCTGCGGTGGACGGAAATGTGCTCAGAGTCTTGGCAAGGCTTAAGGGGGATGCGAGGGATATCTCCAGGCAGAGTGTGAGGATGCAGGTGGAAGAGGAGGTGCGCAGTGCCATCCCGCGGCAAAGACCCGGGGATTTTGCCCAGGCTCTGATGGAGTTAGGGGCAACGGTGTGTATTCCCACGGGAGCCCCTCACTGCGAGGAGTGCCCCTGGGAAGAATTTTGCATCGCCCACTTTTCGCACCGGGAAACGGAATATCCCCACAAGGCAAAGAAAAAGCCGAGGGTGGTGGAAGAGAAAACAGTGCTTATCATACGGGATGAGAGCAGGGCAGCCCTGCGCCGGCGGCCTAAAAAGGGCCTGCTTGCGGGGATGTATGAATTTCCCTGCTTGGAAGGGCATCTGTCAGAGGATGAGGTACTGGATTATCTAAAGACCAGAGAGGGGCTGCAGGTGCTGAAAATAGAGACATTGCAGCGCAGTAAACACATTTTTACCCACAAGGAGTGGCATATGGTCGGGTATGCGGTGAAGGTGGATGAGCTGGCAGAGCGGTCAAAGGAAAGTAATCTGATATTTGTGGAGAGAGAAGAGGCAAAGGACAAATATCCCATTCCCTCCGCCTACCATGCTTATCTTCAGAATTTCTTAAGTTGATTATTTCCGTTAAAATGGGTAATATATAGTGAACGACAAAAATTTTGTCGTTCGCTATTAAGAAGAAAACGGTAACGAGGGATAGGAGTGTGGGAGATGAAGCTTTTATCATTTGCAATTCCCTGTTTTAATTCGGCAGCCTATATGGAGAAGTGTGTGGATTCCCTGCTAAAAGGCGGAGAGGACGTTGAGATCCTCATTATAGACGACGGCTCATGTGATGAGACGGCAGAAATTGCGGACAGATATGCCGCAGGTTATCCGTCCATTGTCAGAGTTTTTCACAAGGAAAACGGCGGGCATGGCTCCGCAGTCAATCTGGGAATCGAAAAGGCGCAGGGCTTATACTTTAAGGTGGTGGACAGCGACGACTGGGTCAAGGAAGAAGCCTATATGCAGATACTGGAGACCTTAAAAAACCTTACAGGCGGGGAAAAGGTTCTGGATATGCTCATCAGCAATTTTGTCTACGAAAAGCTGGGGCAGAACAGGCATAAGGTTATGCGTTACAAGCATGCGCTGCCGGTGGGGGAGCTTTTTGGCTGGGATGAAGTCAGGTATTTTCACAAGGGACAGTATATTCTGATGCATTCCGTTATCTTCCGCACCAAATTGCTCAGAGAGTGCGGCTTAAAGCTGCCGGAGCACACCTTTTATGTGGACAACCTCTTTGTATTTGAGCCCCTTCCCTATGTAAGGAATATGTATTATCTTGATGTGAATTTTTACCGTTATTATATCGGCAGAGAGGGCCAGTCGGTAAACGAAGACATTATGATAGGAAGAATAGACCAGCAGCTTACGGTCAACCGGATGATGATCGACTATATGGTGGAGAACAAGGGCCGAATCGCTCCGGTGAAGAAGATGGAGCGTTATATGCTCAGCTATCTCGATATCATCACGACGATATCCTCCATCCTGCTTATCCGTTCCGGCACCACGGAAAATCTCGCCAAGAAGAAGGAGCTCTGGAACTATATAAAGAAAAAGGACTGGCTTCTGTACAGAAAGCTTCGGTACGGACTGCTGGGAAGCTGTACCAATCTGCCCGGCAGGGGCGGCAGGAAGATTTCTGTTGAGGGGTACAAGATATGCAGAAGATTTTTTAACTTCAACTAAAAAAGTTGGCCGTAGGCCAACTTTTTTAGTTGAAGTTAAAGTGAACGCCAAAAATCTTTGTTTTTGGCGTTCGCTGCGCCGCTGGCGCGGCGCATAGTAATATTTTAGACCTGTCTGACTCTTCTGCGGCGCTTGGAACCGGAGCGGTAAGCCTGATATGTGGCCACGATGCCTGCCTGATATACCACTGCATACATAACACCTGCCATGACAAATGCGGTAATCACATCGAACATGGAATGCTGCTTGATAAACACTGTGGAGAGAATGATGGAAATACACAGCGCCAGGGAGCCGATGTAAATCTTCTTATTTTGGGCCAGCTTTGGATTGTGGGTCACTGCCAAATGGGCGCCTATGGAATTATACACATGGATGCTTGGCCAGAGATTAGTAGGGGTATCCATGCGGTACAAATGGGCTACAAGACCAGTGAAGACATTGTCTCTTGGCATTGCATAGGGACGCAGGTGATGTCCGTTGGGCCAGAGTGTGGAGATTACCAGAAATACAGTCATCCCGGTAAAAAGAAATACACAGGTATTGTAGTATTCCTGCTTATTGTTAAAAAAGCAGTAAAGCACCGCAACAGACACATAGGCAAACCACAGAAAATAGGGAATCACGAATAATTCGCAGAAAGGGATCCTGTCATCCAGCTTCATATGGATGATAAAAGGGGGATTGACCACCTTCCGTTCCAGCCAGGCGAACCAGACACAATAAATGACGGCATAAACCATCAGCGGAATCGCATGTTTATACCTTTCATAAAACTTTTTCATAATAATCCTCCATTCTGCCAACGCCTGCAAATTTGGGCTGACATATTCATTTATAGTGAACGCCAAAAATCTTTGTTTTTGGCGTCCACAGACGCATCGTGCCGTTTGATCTATAATAACATCTGCAATTTTTCTTTTTCACAGGTCATGGTGATGGAACTGCTTTTCATGGTTACTTCCCCGTCGGTATGGACCCACAGCGGGATGGAGGTTTCCAAATGGATACTGGAAGCGCGGTAGCGCTGGATCCCGCGAAAACGGTAGTGTTGTCCGCTAAAGGCAGTTGGGAGGGCAATCAGTATCAGCCATTTGGGGATGTCGCCTACCACACATATATCGAGCTGCCCGTCCTGGCAGCCTGCGCCGGGACAAAATTTAAAGCCTCCGCCCTCGTATTGATGGATCATGCCGGCCACAAACAGAAACTTGGGAAGATGCACTTTTTTTCCGTCTGACAAGGTGAGAGAGCAGCTTACCTTTTTTGCCTTGATTAGTTGCTTTAGGGCAATACTCAGGTATGTGAGCTTCCCCAAACCTATTTTATTCAGCAGGTTCTTGCATTTAGAAGCGAGGGCTTCCTCGCATACCGCAGCATCAAAGCCAATACCGCTGCTCACGGCAAAATACCGTTTGCGGGTGGGACAATCATTGTGCTGTCTGGAATATTCCCCGGAGTCCTGCCCGTAGGTCAGGCACCCTATATCCATTAAGAAGGGTTCCTGGCAGGACAAAATCCGTTCCAATATTTCCAGAGGATCTTTGGGGAGCCCTAAATCCCTTGCCATATCATTGCTGGAACCGGTGGGGATATAGCCGATCTGAACCCGGTCAAAATCGCTGATCCCCTGAAGAACCTCATTCAGGGTACCGTCCCCGCCAAGCACAATAAGCTTTAAAATAATTTCAGGGTCGCTTACTAAAAGGGAAGACGACAGCTTGCTCACCGCCCTGGTGACATGTCCTACTTCCCTGGAGATCAAAACTTTGTATGCAATCTTTTTCTGGCGCAGCACCGGTTCAAGGATGGACCAGATCTTAGCGCCCCGGCCGGATTTGGATGCCGGATTTACGATTATATGATACATGATTTATGCCCCTCTGAAATCGTTTTCTATTTTATCAGCTATTTTAGAGAGAGTAAAGGATTTTTAGCATATTCCGTAAATCTTAAGGAATACTTAGGATATTCTTACCCCAACACCCATCTGTCCGCCTTGGCGGGCATACAAATCAAGATGGTGAAATCTCTGATTTCACACTATTTTTAGAAAAATTTTAGGGGAAATCACATCCCGGGGAAAAGTTTACCGGTTTTTGGGTTTCTTTTGGTAAAAATTTATGCTATAATCGGCGGCAAGGGTTCTTTTACATGGACAGGAGTAGGATGAAAATAGGCCTGACGGTTTGTTTCCAACCAGCAATTTGTGCCCCAGGCGGCCAAAATTGAATCGCAGATGCGAAACCGCCTACGCCGATTTCGTATTGCGCTGCCGTAAAAACGCGGCATGGAGGTTAACACGAATTTGTATATAAGATGAGGAGGAAGATCATGTATTCACTCGAAGAGGTAAAAAAGGTGGATCCCGAGATCGCCCAGGCGATCGTGGATGAGCAGGAGAGGCAGAACAGCCATATTGAGCTGATCGCGTCGGAGAACTGGGTCAGCAAAGCGGTGATGGCGGCTATGGGCAGTCCGCTGACCAACAAATATGCGGAAGGATATCCGGGCAAACGTTATTATGGCGGCTGTCAGTGCGTTGATGTGGCAGAAAATCTTGCCATTGAGAGGGCGAAAGAGCTTTTTGGCTGTGATTATGCCAATGTGCAGCCTCATTCAGGAGCCCAGGCCAATCTGGCAGTACAGTTTGCAATCTGTAATCCCGGCGACACCATCATGGGAATGAACCTGGATCACGGCGGGCACCTGACCCACGGAAGCCCGGTAAATATTTCCGGAAAATATTTTAAGATCGTGCCTTACGGCGTAAACGACCAGGGGTTCCTGGACTACGACAAGCTCAGGGAAATTGCACTGGAATGTAAGCCCAAGATGATCATAGCAGGTGCGTCCGCCTATGCAAGAACCATTGATTTTAAGAAATTCAGGGAGGTGGCCGACGAAGTAGGGGCAGTTTTGATGGTGGATATGGCTCACATTGCCGGCCTTGTGGCTGCCGGGCTTCACCCGAGCCCGATTCCCTATGCGGATGTGGTCACCACCACCACCCACAAGACGCTCAGAGGCCCCAGAGGCGGTTTGATTCTTGCGAACAAAGAAGCGGCTGAAAAATACAATTTCAATAAGGCAGTGTTCCCGGGCATCCAGGGCGGCCCGCTGATGCATGTGATCGCGGCTAAGGCGGTGTGCTTTAAGGAAGCGCTGACGGATGACTTCAAGGCATATCAGAAGAAGATTATTGACAATGCCCAGGCCCTTTGCAAGGGATTGATGGACAGAGGGATTAAGATTGTCTCCGGCGGTACAGACAATCACCTGATGCTGATGGATCTGACAACCTTTGACCTGACCGGCAAGGCAGTGGAAAAAATGCTGGACGAGGCCCATATTACAGCCAACAAAAATACCATACCCAACGATCCCAAGTCTCCTTTTGTGACCAGCGGAATCCGTCTGGGTACTCCGGCCGTTACCTCAAGGGGGATGGATACGGAGGACATGGAGCAGATCGCGGAGGCCATCGCCCTGATCGTCAAGGGCGGGGAAGAAAAGATACCCCAGGCGAGAGCCATCGTGCAGAAGCTTACGGATAAATATCCGCTTATTTAAGACACAACAGGTTAATATAGGAAAGAACAGGAAGGACGTCATACAGGAGTGTGGCGTTCTTTTTTGTAGGTGCGCCTGGCGGCGCACGTTTCCCTGGTAAGAAATATTTTCCGGAAGTCGCGTATTTTTAGTTCCAGATAAGGTAATATAAGAACATTATACTATCTTAAGGAGGAATTTTATGATGGCTGATCGCATTATAACAGAAGGAGACCTCTCGGAATTTAAAATATATTTAAAAAATGAAGAGCGGGAGGACGCCACAATTGAAAAATATTTGAGGGAAATACGTTTCTTTAACGAATGGCTGGGGGAAAGAATTATTACAAAAGAAGTAGTAATAGAGTGGAAGGAATATCTGCAAAAGGAGGGGTATGCACCATCTACGGTCAATGGAAAGCTTTCCATACTGAACGTTTTTTGGACGTTTATGGGATGGGAGGAATATCGGGTTAAATTTTTGCGTATCCAGCGTCAGATGTTTCGTAAACAGTCAAAAGAACTTACAAAGGATGAATATGAGCGTTTGCTTAGTACTGCCCGTAGGGAGGGAAAGAGAAGGCTGGAACTTTTAATGGAGACCATCTGCAGCACAGGCATTCGCGTCAGCGAGCTTGCCTACATCACAGTGGAAGCAGTACAGAAAGGACGCACCGAGATCGTTTTAAAAGGGAAGATAAGGGTCATACTTTTGCCGGGAAAGCTTTGCCGTAAACTGCTTAGATATGTAGAAGAGCAAAAGATTACTTCCGGCGAAATATTTCTTACCCAAAATGCCAGGAGTCTTTCGCGGAAACAGATATGGAGAGAGATGAAGGTTCTCTGTGAAAAAGCAGGAGTGGAAAGCTCTAAAGTATTTCCCCACAATCTGCGCCATCTCTTTGCAACATCATTTTATAAAATATGTAAAGATATTGTAAAACTGGCGGATGTGTTAGGGCACAGCTCTGTTGAAACTACCCGTATTTATTTACTGACAGCAGGAGAAGAGCATGCAAGGCAACTGGAAAAAATGGAACTGGTGATATAGACGGAATTAATATTCTGTCTAC
>CATLHM010000035.1 GCA_949949005.1 uncultured Lachnospiraceae bacterium | reverse complement strand
ATACCTCTCTGTTCAATAAGATTTTTACTAACCGGCGAAGTCAGTAACCTTATTCTACTCTGAGGTATTTTTTTCTCAACCTTCTTTCTTGGAATTCCCTATACTTGAATTATACAGGAAGCTCCCTTAAGCCCAAAGACCGCCTTTACCAGATATGCGGCGTTAAAGTAAAGAACCGCCGCCATAATCACCAGCAGTATCATTGCGTACAGTCCCACCGCCCCCTGATTTGACTCCTGTACGAATGAGAGCAGGTTGAATATGCTGTAGCTCTGGAAGAGCCTGCCTGCCATGTCCTTTGTGATGTTCAGTTTCGGGAACAGAACCGGAATATTTACCAGCTTAATCCATGACAGGAAGGGAAGGGACAAAATAATATTCACCAGACTCACAGCCGCCGTAAGGAAGACCCCCATCTTTCTGCCTGCAATTTCTTTATCAAGGAATGCATTGTATTTCGGCAAAATTCTTAATTCTTTTTCCATAGATTCCTCCAATCTTCTGAATGCTGTAAATTCAATGATTTTATGATAAAAACGTTTTTATTATGTGAGATAAATCTACCACACATCATACTATATTGCAACGATTAAATGAAATATGGTTATTTTGCACAATAAATACCCCTGTTTTATGTATGAAACCGGATACAAATAAAAACGTTTTTAGTAAAAATAGACAAAGGAAGCGGGATGAAAAGGTCAGCCGGATTCATTGCCTGAGTTTCTGAGTTTATTCTAATGCCACTCAAATTCAAACGAAGCCCTGTCTGTCTCAAAAGCAAACATGGTGCGGCCTTCCTTGCAGAGCCGGTAGAAAGCACGGCAGGATGCACTCTCATGAATCGTCCTTGCCTTGTCTCCCTTCGACGGCGCCTTAAGTGGACGTCCGGATATTTCCAGCAGACGCACCTCCAATTCCAGACCGCCCTGTATCACCCGAACCATTTTATCCTGGATCCCGGCAACTCTTGCTCCCAGATAAGTCGCTATCCTGTACTCTTTTCCCTGCCACCGCACAACGCCTATAATCCCGGTAAAGCAAATCCCTGCCAGGGGAATATCAGCCACTGAGAGCATCAAAGCCCCTCCAGGGAAAAAACAGTGTGTCCATATATACTCTTTAGGAAATGACCGGCCGCTGTCTCCTTCCCAATATCCCCAGGCATCCCGGAAAATATATTCCTGCCCGTTGACACGCACATTCCCCCTTACCGAATGCCGCATACTCCACACACTGTGGCGGCATTCCATAAAGGGCACCATTGCAAACGGCCCCATAATATCATATTTTATTGGGGAGAGGGGCCCAAAAGCCAATTTCCCCCTGACCGTTACTTGCTGTGTGTGTATCGCCAGACGTATCCCTTTTTCACCGAATCGGTTCTCTGCGATAAAAATATTTTGTTTTTTCCGTCGGAATACGTCCGCCGGGAACAGAACTGTCCAGGCAGCATTGTCTGTGATGACCTGAATGGAGCAGGTACGTTTATTTCCTGTATTGTGAATGGCAGGTATTACCGCCAGAGTCTGTGTATCGGACTGGCATTTCAAATACCAGCCATAAAAGGAATGATGCATATGCTTCCTCCACGAAAAAATAATACATATTTTTCCACGGATGGATTCGGTTTATTCATCAGGCAGAGCTTCCGCAAAGAAACTACTTACCTCGTTTCCTTTTTTCCAAAAGCCGCATGACGGCAGCAAGCAGGCGAAATAATCCTTTGAGGAAATCTCCTTTTCATGGTAAACTATAGGAAACGACACACAAAAAATTATGACAGACGAAAACCCTTATGGCCGTTAAGCCATAGAAAGGTCCGCCCATGATCCTTGAACAAATTCCCCTGCTTCGCGAACTGACCCTTTTTTCCATTATCTTAAGAACCTTCCTCGCCATGCTGCTGGGAGGGATCCTGGGCTATGAACGGGAAAAAAGACACCGGCCCGCAGGCTTTAGAACCTATCTGGTGGTATGCCTTGGTTCTACCCTCGCCATGATGGTGGGCCTCTTTATCCATGAAATCACAGGCGCCTCCGACGCCGGACGGATTCCGGCCCAGGTCATCAGCGGCATCGGATTTTTGGGGGCCGGTACTATCCTGGTCACCCGCCAGAACCAGGTCCGGGGCCTTACCACCGCCGCCGGTCTCTGGTCGGTGGCATGTCTGGGACTTGCCCTGGGGGCAGGCTTCTACACCGGCGCACTGGTAAGCTTTGCCGCAATCTGGATTTCGATCCGGATGCTGCGGATCGTAGACCGGCACCTTCATTCCAACAACTCTGATATTGTATCCCTGCGGGTAGAGTTTTCCACCATCGGCGATATGAGCAATTTCATCACCTTTGCCAAGAGCAGGGGCTGTATCGTGGAAAATCTGGAAATGTCCCGAATTAAAAACAGAGATGACTCTGCTGTCATCTCTGCTGTAATCATGCTTCACTTTGGCAAAGCGGTCACCTTTCCCCAAATCGTGGAGACCTACGGAAATCTGGATGGCGTGCTGATGATGGAGACGCTTTAGATCATCCACACCGGTACAATGTAATTATCCCTGTCGATTGCACCCAGAGTGGGCTTCATGCAGATTACCGCTCCCTTTGACCTTGGGACGGACGATTTATCCAACAGACCAAATACCTTTGTCAGTTCTCTGCCGGGATTGGCTGTTTTTTTGATTTCAATAGGGTTAAGTAGCCCGTCATGCTCCAACACAATGTCTATTTCTTTGGCATCCTTATCCCGATAATAATACAAATAGGGTTCTCTGCCACTGCCCAGATAAGTTTTAGTGATTTCAGACACCACATAATTTTCAAAGACAGCTCCGTTCATGGCTCCGCTCTCCAGGGTCTGGGGACTGCTCCACTTTGTAAGGTAGCACACCAGCCCCGTATCATAGAAATACAGCTTAGGCGTTTTTACAAGACGCTTTAGCATGTTGTTGGAGTAGGGGTGAAGATAAAAAATAATACCCAAGGTTTCCAAAACTGCCAGCCAGTCCTTTGCCTGTTTTTGGTTTATATCCGCATCTCTGGCAATATCCGCCACATTCAGCATCTGAGAGCATCTTGCCGCCACAGCCGTTATGAAACGTAAAAACTTCAGAGAATCTATGGCTTCTGAAAGTTCTCTTATATCTCTCTCGATATAAGTACTAAGATAGCTGCTGTAAAAAATCTGGCGGCTCCTGTTTTCACCACTGACAATTGCCGGCATTGATCCTGTGAAAATACGCTCAAAAATCCCCTCTATATCCGTCGCTTTCCGCGCCATCTCCCTATCTGCAAGCTGATCCAGATCAACGGTAAAGGGTTCCGTCTCCCCTTTGCTTATCTCTGCCTGAGATAAAGACGTCATGGAAAGCACAGCCACTCTTCCCGCCAGCGACTCCCCCACTCCACGCATCAGCTTAAAGATCTGAGAGCCTGTAAGCCAGAATGCACCGGGTTCCCGATTTCGGTCTGCCTGTATTTTAATATAGGTGAACAGCTCCGGCGCATACTGAACCTCATCAATTAAGACCGGGGGCTTGTGTAACTGTAAAAAAAGCTCCGGATCCTCCTTTGCAACCTGTCTCTCACTCAAATCGTCCAGTGATACATATCCTCGTCCCGTTCCTTCCATTAACTTTAGAAGCATAGTAGTCTTGCCGGTCTGCCTGGGCCCTGTGACCAACACCACCGGATACTCCCTTGTAACCTGTCTCACCACTTTTTCAAGGCTTCTGGGTATATAGTTCATAGGCTCTCCTTTTCGGCTATTTTTCATTATAAATATATTTTAGCCGAAACCCTCCAGAAAAACAACTCTCTCTTCTCCTTAATCCAACCCGAACATGGTTCTGCAGATGCTTTTTCCGGTATCTGTACGGAATATCCGTTCACAGGCATTTCTCACTGCCTCCTTTGGACTGTTATTCTCGTACAGGTTTACCAGAAAATCCGCCTCCACCAGAATCTGATAATCCATCCCGTCAATATCCGTATAGGTGTGATGGTGTCCCACCAGATAAGCTACCCTCTCGATCTGCGGCTCACCAAACCCGCAGCTTTCCAGCATCTCCTTAGCCGGCCCCGGCCCCAGCTCCTCCTGCAGCCTTCCGTCACAACTGCCGTAAAGAGCCTCCGCCGGCTTTATGCCAATGTCATGAACATAGGCCGCCGCTTCCAGAATAAACTGAGTTTCTTCATCCAGCCCCTCTTTATGCCCGATCAGCCGGGAAAAGCTATGCACCTTTACAAAGTGCTGGATTCTTCGGGGATCTCCCTGCTCATACTCTATCATGCTCTGAAATAGGGCGTCCAACGCCAACTCTCTCGCTCTCATCCTTGGCACTCCTTTCCTGTAGCTGCTTCCCCTGCCAGAAAATCCTCCACACTCATTCCCACCGTCAGAATTTCAAAGGGCCCGTAAGCAATCTCCTGCGCCTCCCTTTGCACATCCTCCAGCATGTTCATCAAGACTGCCCGGAAGGGCAGCTTCATCTTCCCCCGCAGGCCATCCTGCTCGCTCAGACGAAATACCACATATTTCCCGTCCTCAGAAAGCTTTGCCGCCTGCAGATAAAGGGGGGCGAAATCAAATCCCAAACCCTTTTCAGGGGTTCGCACCAGGGGCACATTGTATTCAAAGGCCCTGCGGTTGATTCCCGCCTCCACCGCGTCCTTCCTATGGGGCAAAATCAGATAGCAAAAGTCATGATGCCCCAGATCGGAGAGGATGTCCGGGCGGATGGTAGATCGGAGCAGACTTAAGGAAAAGCCTTTTTCTTCCACACCAAGGCCGTATTTCCCCTCATTGATCACGGCAATGCCACCGTCTTTTTCCCCAAAGTCGCACCATTTATGATGGCAGACCTCGTATCTGGCCTTCTGCCAGCTTGTGTTCCTATGGGTTTCCCGTCTGATATATCCGGCGCTGGTATCGCACATAAGCTCCCTGGAAAGCACATTGCAGGTAAACTCTGCCTTCACCAGACGGTGTTTTTCATTCCAGTCCACCACATGCTCCACTTCGATTCCCGGATCCTCCTTAAACAGCCGAAGAATCACCCTCCAGGCACTGCGCCCTTCGGGAGTGCCGAGCAGAGCCGTAAACTGCGCCGCCTGTCCGTCCGCAAAGGTCAGATGCAGAGCCTCTTCCACGGTAAAGGGAAACTCCACGTCCTTATAGCCAGGAAGAATATCCCAGGCGTCATAAATCCCGGGCATATCCTGATACAGATGGAGCTTGTTAAAGCCCCCCGCCGCCCACTCTCTTTCCATTCTCTTGTCATACAGACTCTCTATGGAACCGTCCTCTCCAAACCGGATACGGTAAAACGGCGTCTCCACACAAAGGCTCGCCCCTTCCCTCCAGGAATGTTCCCGGATAGAGGTTTGCTGGAATGAGGTTCGCTGGAATGAGGCTTGCCGGACAGAGGCTTCTTTCGGGGAAGTGTCCAACCAAGAAATCCCCAGCCAGGAAACCTCCAACCAGGAAGCGTCCGTTTCGCTGGCTCCATCGCCCTCAAAGCCGGAACGCGGCTCTCCTGTCGATCGCGCCCCGCGATCCGGCATGCCAAAGTACCCCCTCTCTCCTTTTCTCACAAACCCGCCATTCTCATTTGCAAAAAAGAGAATTCCCTCTCTCTTCCAGTTCAGAGTATTGAAATAAGAATCCCCCTCCTCCAAAAGCAGGGCCTGCAAACGTTCCTCCAGCCCGCGGTAATCCTTCATGGCGTCCTCATAGACCGGATGGATATGGCTCCCCGGAAGGATGTCGTGGAACTGATTTAAGAGCAGCATTTTGTAACACTGATTCAGTTCCTCTTGGGGGTAGGCCTTCCCCTGCCTCATCCGCAGCAGGCTCAAAAGCTCCGCATCCCGCAGCATAAACTCCAGACGGCGGTTATAAGCCTTTAAGTCTGACTTTGTGGTAAAGGTTCCCCGGTGCATTTCCAGGTAAAGCTCCCCGTCCCAGGTCTCCAGCTTTTGATTATCCTTCAGATTCCTGTGGAGGAACTCGCCTGCCCCCATGTGCTGCGTCTTTGGCATGACGCTGAGCTTGTCAAAGCGCGCCATCAGCTCCAGCATCTCCTCCGTGGCGCCGCTTCCCCCGTCCCCATAGCCGAACATGGACAGGGTCTGCCCACCCGTCTCCTTTTCCTGATAAGCGTCCCAGTTTTCCTGAATCTGGCTGGGCATATTCCAGGTGATAAAGTGGGTGGGCGGCACACAGGCATACACCTCGCTTCCGTCTATCCCTTTCCAGAGAAAATGGTTATGGGGGAAGCGGTTGGTATCGTTCCAGGTGGACATTTTATTGGAGACAAAATAATCCACTCCCGACTTTTTCAAAATCTGAGGCAGGATCCAGCTATTTCCAAACACATCGGGCAGCCAGGCATTATCCACTGTGATACCGAAAGCCTTTCTGTAATAATGCTGTCCATACAGGCACTGGCGGATCAGGCTTTCCGCCGCCGGAATATTGCAGTCCGGCTCCACATACATAGCCCCCACCGGCTCAAAAGAGCCCTGCTTTATTTTTTCTTTCAGCTCCCCAAAAAGCTCCGGGTAATATTTTTCCAAAAGCTCGTAGACATAAGGCTGGGTATGGGCGTATTTGAAATCAGGATACCGGTCCATAAGGCGCATCTGAATCAGGATGGTTCTGGCGTTTTTCTGCACCGCATGGATCCGCCGCCAGTAATAGGCAATGTCAAGGTGGGAATGCCCCACAAGGGCCACTGTCCCGGTTCCGCCAAAATTCCGGTTCCGGTAAATATGTTCCTCAATGTAGGCGCTGGCTTCCTCTGCCCCCGCAAAACTGTCATAATCCACCAGATCCAGGGCATGGTTCAATTCCCGGATTACCATTTTCCGGTATTCCTCATCGAAATTTTCGCAGTCTGCCACATCCAGCAGCAGGGTCAGGTCATAGTAAAAGGACAAAAGCCCTTCCTCCAGCTCAACAACATAGGCCCCCTCAAAAATCTGCCGGCACCCCCGCAGGTTCATAGTATCCAGATTTCTCTCGTCATCCGGTTTTGATCGGTTGTAGCCCTCAATCTCAAAGGTAAATTCCCATTTTCCAGCCTCCAGCCAGGGCCCCAGCAAAATCCTGTCCCGGTTAGGATCCAGACCCCCTGCGTAATGGCCGTTGATCTTCACGATCATCTCCGCCGCCGTCTGCAAAAAGAACCAGACCTTTTCCTTTTTGTCTCGAAGTTCCTCCGGAACCACTCCCCTGCCTCTTATGAAAACGGTTCCGTCCGGGCTAAAGTACAGATCCCCCCGCTTAAGAGGCCGGTAAGGCGTCAGCTCTTCATAGGTATTTTCCCCTGTCTGCAGCGCATCTTGTATTTCCAGCTCTGTGATCTCATATTTCTTTTTGATAATGCCCCGTTTGATCCAGCCATAGCGAAGAAGCGCCCACTCCTGCGGCAGCATACCTCTTCTGACTACCTTTACAAATGCCATAGTTCGAATGCTCCTCTCAATGCTTCCGGGTAACTGTTCCCGGAAAGCCCATATTCCCGGAAGCCCCGGCGCTGCCGGAACCTTCTGAGAAACCGGAATCTTTAATTATCCCAGAAAAAAGGCTTCCTGCGAAGAGGCTTTACCACAATATCCTCTCCCAGATCCCGCTTCACTTCCTGACTTATCCAGTCAATACATCTGTCTAAAATCATACACTTAGAACACTCCCCCCTGAAAATCAGGGTGAGCTCTCCGTCCTCAAAGGAGACGAATTCCGCCCATCCTCCGTCTCCCTGGATTCTGGGCGCAATCCTTTTGTTCACATATTCTTCCATCCCATAATCACACTTTCTTTGTTGCTCTCCACAGAAAAACGTTTCTCCCAAAATTGAAATAAGAAGCTTTCAGGAAACTAAATTCCAGGAATCAAAATTCTCAGGAGAGAAAGTCCTCCCGCTTGGGGCTGAACACGTCCACCAGCTTCCCGGCTTCCAGACACACTGTCCCATGCTCCACGTCAGGCGGCATAAGAACGCAGTCTCCCTTTGAAACCTCCTTAGTCTCTCCCCCTATGGTAAAGGCAAACTTCCCCTCCGCAATATAAGTTACCTGGGTATGGGGGTGAAAATGGGTATTTCCTCTGGCCCCTTTCTCAAAGGAAATCTCACACATCATCACATCGTCATTGTACCCCATCACCTTTCTGGTAACGCCGCTCTCACAATTGGTACTGCTACAATCCTTATTATACAAAAACATTTTTCCATCTCCTTTACATCTGTTTACTGTTTACCGTTTATAGTAATCTTCTGCTTTCCGGCCTTTGCAGGAATTTTGATCTCCACTGCACCCTTTGTACGTAAAACCGTGGAAACAGACACACCGTCCACACGAACTTCCGGCCTGCCCCTGGTAACCGCAAGCAGAACGCCCTCCCTCTCTCCATAATTTGTCACCGTCAGCTCAAGGAAATCCTTTTCCTCGTCATAGGACTGCCCGTCGATCCAGAGATCAAACCCACAGCTCACCGTTCCCGGCTTATAATAGGCGTCTGCCCAGATATTGATGGGGGAGGAAAGGCCGCCAAACTGGTGGAACCAGCCCCCTCTTCCTGTGGCAATATTCAGCATCTCAAAGGTATAGTAGGAGTGATCTACCTCCTTTTTCCAGGCGTCCAGGGCTGTTTTTGCAATCCGGAAAGCCTCCTCTGCCCTGTCTATATCCAGCATGGTCTTCCAGAGAAACCACTGGTGGGAAAACCACACATTTCCGTTCCAGTAGCCGTTGGGCTGATAGTAGCTGGCCGACATATCCACGGCGCTGATTCCCACCCGGGAGAACATTTCCTTTTCGGAAAAAATGTGGGAAAGCAACCGCTCCTCCTGCTCCTTTGTACAGACTCCGGCCACCAGAGGATAAATACCGTCCATTCCCTTGGAGTAATTTTCTCCCTCCGCTGTTTTAAACACCCCAATGGGATTTTTCCCCTCGTCATGGACTACATAACCAAAATACCCGCTCTCCTCATCCCATGCAAACTGCTGCAATGCCCGGGTGCGCAGTGCAATATCCTCATCCAGCTCCTTTACCTCATCCAAAAGCCCCTGCTCCATGGCTGCCATCCTTAAGATCTTCGCCATGCGGATCAGTTGGGAGGTGGTCAGCGCAGGCGCACAGTCAGCCTTCTTTCCCTGGCGGTACATGGCAACCTGGGGCGGCAAATCATCCATGCCGCTGCAATTGTAAAAATAGTCAAAGGTGGTAGTCAGCCGGCTCTGAAAGGGATCGGTAACCGAGCCCTCGCTCTTCCCTGCAAGAAAGCTGTAGTACCGCTTCAGCCTGGGATACCAGGAAAGGAGCCGCCCCTTGTCCGCCCTTCTCTGAAGCAGCTCCAGATACAGGAAGGCCTGCACCGGAACCGGGGAGCCATGCATCAGAAAAGCATAATCCGGATTATCCGGATGGCTTAAATACAGATCAAGAACATACTCCGCCAGCCTGGGCTCGCATTCCAAAAGCCCCAGACCGATAAAGCCGGAATCCCAGGTATAAAGGCTGTCCCACCGCTTTCCCGGCGTGTGATGCTTGATCCAGTCCCCATGGTGGTAAATGGGATAAACCACATTGGTCAGCAGAGTGGCCTGCAAAATCCGGTTGCTGAGAGTATACCCCTCTCCCTCCGGGTTGTAGGAGAGAGGCTTAAGCCCCTCCCGGGCCCTTTGGTAGATCTCCTCCGCCTGGCTTTTGGTCAAAGCCGTGGGCCCCTCTTTCTGCTGCGGGATGTCTCCCACCAGGGCATACTCCACATGGCTCTCTCCCGCCTTGATAAAAATAGAATGGACAATAAAATTCTGGTAAAAGCCGTCGTCACTGTGTTTCGTCTGAAAGGCGGAAGTAAAGGTCTCCGTCAAACGGTCAAAGGAGGGGTCTGCCTGAGACAGTCTCGAAACCAGAGCGTCCTCAAGGGTTCCCGTGAATAGCTGGCGCTGACGAATCTGTTTCGTAAGCGGCAAAAAGCCAAAGACCTCCGGGACATCCTGATAGGTAAGGCTAAAACCTTCCCCTCTCTCCTGACATTTTGGTACAAATTCCGGTTTCAGGGTTTCCACTTTCACCGGCCCATCCTGATCATGGAGGGCGGCAAAGTCGAATTCAATCCCGCCCCTGCCTTCCGACACAAGCCTGATCTGCAAAACCCTCTCCCCGGAAAAGTCCCCGGGCTCTTTGGAAAGCCCTGTGGGAACCGAAACAAAAGCCAGCTCCTTCGACGCCGGGAACGCCACCTTACTTTCTCTTCCTTCCCCCACCGTCAGGACAAATTCCGCATCTTCCTCCCCGGTAGTCCTGTAGCGGAAGGTCAGCGTGTCAAAGGCCTGCCCCGCCTTGATAGAAAGGGTAACATAATCCCCCTTCTCCTGTCCGAAAAACTTTTTCTCGGCGGAAGAATACAGGGTCGCCATAGTCCTCTCTCCCAGCCCCCGCCCCTCCATAAACAAGGGATCAAAAAACTCTCCCCTGTGCAGCCCGTCCGGCATCAGATGGTTCCAGGCCCGGGGCGTATGAAATTCCATCTCGTCATACTCCGTCATCTTTTTCCACACAAAAGGCTTTTCACAGGAAATCTTCCCATACTGCTTCCAGGGATATTCCATGGAAAAGTAGTAATTCAGTACACAGTTTTGATCCATATCTGTGTGATTCACATACTCTGTCCGAATCAGCCTGGTATGCTCGTCTACCTTGGAAAAAGACACATCCGCATAGACCTGATCCTTCCATTCCATCTCCACCCGATAGGCAAAATAGGACAGATCCGGCGCTGCCTCCCATATATGCCAGGAGGCCGGAAACGTAACATTAGGCGCCGGCTGATTGGTGTTGGCCAGCATGGGATGAACCACACAGTCAAACCTTGCTCCGGGAATGGCCGTGGCTGGCGTCACCTTTGAAATCCCCATATACTTTTTGGAATAGGGCCCCCAGTCAGGCAAAAGCTCCTTTGGCAGTGTAAATTCTTTTGTTTTCATGATTTTACTCCTTTTTTTGCATTTATGTACTCTTCCTCTGTCACCTCAAGGATGGCGCATGCCTGTCCGGGCGTTATCTTCAAATTCCGGCTTACCGCCTCCACGCTTTGGATCATTCTCTGTATGTCGCCTTCCTCACGCCCTTCCTGTTTCAGGGTTCTCTCGTACTTCTTGACATCAAACTCTTCCAGCAGCATTCCAAGCACCTCCGCCCGATATTTTCTCAAAAAATCCGACAAAATTCCATTTTCCACACAATAGTCCACCGCCTGGTTAAGGGCCGTTTTCATATTGGTGCCCTGGGTCGCAAAGCTTCTGGATATCTGGACAAACTCCGCATACTCAGACAGCACCCTGCACTTTTTCATCAGCTCCCCATTATGCCCGTAGTTGATGTTCAGCACCCGCACGGCCAGCTCGACAGCCGCCTGGCAGTCTCTGTTTTCAAATGCCTCCGAGAGCCGTAAAATCTGTTCCTCCGGCATTTGTTTCTCCCCATTATAAAAAACAATGCATTGAGGTGTGGGCAGCAGGATCTGCCTCTCTCCATAAAGGCTTTCCTCCGCTTCCTCTATCGCCTTCTGATATTCCTGGGCCAGATAAATCAAAAACCTCACAGGCATATTAGGATTGCAGGTACTTTGGTGCTCATATAAGTTTAAAACACCTGCCACCACAAATGCAAGGTCATTTTTCATGGTGATGTAGACCACGTTCTCAATTGTCACAATCCGCAGCCGGGAAGGATCCGGATACTCGGTTCCGTTTAAGGCGTTATAAAGCTGTAAAAGCGCCTCCCTGTCCTTTTCAAACAGGAAACGGAACAGCCTGTCCTTTACCTCCCGGTTAATGTTTCTCTCTCTCCACCTGAAGCACTTTGCAACAAGGTTATTCAGTTTTTTCTTCACCAGTTATCCTCCTTTGATGCCGGCAGGACAATTGCTGGCTCCGAAAGCCTTTCTCCCACAATTCCTGCCATATTTAATAAGTAAATAGAAAATCCGGCAGAAACTGCCCCGAATGTGCGAAAAGCACAAAAAATGAATTTCTTCGACTGGTATCATGGTAACTTATTTTGGGTGATTTGTCAATATTATGTAATGAAATTTTCGAATAGCGGGTAACTATTCAGCCTTACCTTTAAAAGCAACGCATCTGGCACCGGCTAAAAAATAGCCGGTGTTCCCATAAACAACTTTTTTATATTTTCCAGTATTGGCATGTTTCTCCGTTTCAATGTTTCTAT
>CATLHM010000034.1 GCA_949949005.1 uncultured Lachnospiraceae bacterium | reverse complement strand
GCTGTAGACAAAGACATTCCAATATCGGCACAAGCTTGCTCTGCCTTTTTCTTTACATCATCCTCTATACGCAAACTAATTTGAGCCATTATATCACCTCTTTCTTCATGATGATATTAGTATAGCTTATGTTGCAGCATTTGTAAATCATTTTTCTATACAAATGCTTATTTTTTTATTATTTTTCAAAATCATTTATAAAAATGGATAACATATCCCCTTTGCCCAACCTTTTTCTTTGTCCAACATCCTTTCTGATTTCATAAATGATATCTTCCAATAGTAATAAAGAGTTCTCTGGGCTCATGTCTTCCAGTGACGCTTTTCAGTATCTTAACCACTTTTTTACTACTTTATTTGATCCCCATAACGTTAATCCCTTGGAAAAGTCCGACATCATTCTAAACTTATCAGATTCTGTCATTTGCTCATTTACAGGTTTTTTGTATCTTTCATAATAGTATAAATTATGCTTATAAATTGTTCATACGGTGCCTCTCTTTTATCATATAAATACTTTTTTACATTATATCGATAATCAATAATTTTTGCAATTACAGACGTAAAAACCACACCGACTATAGACACCATCCTCATTAGCTATTCGCCAATTTTATATAAATACCCATTTCTATTGGCAACAATTTACTACCTAAATTTTTCTGAAACAATAGATTGTAAATATAGCAGGCAATCTCATAGACTACCTGCCATATAAAATAAATAATATATGCTTGTTTACTATTCAAATTCAATCGTCGCCGGCGGCTTCGGAGACATATCATAGCACACCCGGTTTACATTCTCCACCTCGGCCAGAATACGCTCCGTAACCTTCTCCAGCACGTCCCAGTCAACCTTCTCGACTGATGCCGTCATGGCGTCAACGGTATTGATGGCACGGATAATTACCATATACTCGAATACCCGCGCATTGTTCTTCATTCCCACCGACTTAAAATCCGGAACGACTGTAAAGTACTGCCACACCTTCTTGTCAAGTCCTGCTCTGGCAAACTCCTCTCGAAGAATTGCATCCGACTCACGGACTGCTTCCAGCCTGTCTCTGGTGATTGCCCCCAAGCACCTCACGCCAAGGCCCGGTCCCGGAAAAGGCTGGCGGTACACCATGTCATGGGGAAGCCCCAGCTCCACACCGCAGGCGCGCACCTCATCCTTGAAAAGCTGTTTTAACGGCTCTACAAGTTCGAACTTCAAGTCTTTCGGAAGCCCGCCCACATTGTGATGGGATTTCACCATTTTCGCGGTCTTCGTACCACTCTCGATAATGTCCGGATAAATGGTTCCCTGTCCCAGGAAATCGATTCCTTCCAGTTTTCCTGCTTCCTCCTCGAAAACGCGGATAAACTCGCTGCCGATAATTTTCCGTTTCTGCTCCGGATCCGCCACATTTTCGAGCTTGCCCAGAAAGCGTTCGGAGGCGTCCACATAGATTAAATTTGCATGAAGCTCATCGCGGAAGACTTTTACTACGCTTTCGGATTCGTTTTTACGCATCAGGCCATGGTTTACATGCACGCACACAAGCTGCTGCCCGACTGCCTTAATCAGCAGCGCCGCCACCACCGAGGAATCCACGCCGCCCGACAGTGCCAGAAGCACTTTCCGATTTCCTACCTGCTGCCGGATAAGCTCCACCTGATCCTCGATAAAATTCTTCATATTCCAGTTGGCCTCTGCCCCGCACTCCTCGAAAAGAAACTTTTTCAGCGTATCCTGTTCCGGAAGGCTGTCAAGCTTCATCTTACATTTTGACTGCGGATAGTCTATGGAAATCATGGGAATGCCCACATCATAAAGTTCCTCTCTGACCTCCACGCATTTTCCGTCAACCACGCGGTTTTCCCCGCCGTTTAACACGATTCCCTTTACATTCTTCAATGCCCTGAGTCCGTCTGCGGTAATATCGTGGGGATGTATCTCGCTGTATACGCCAAGAGCCCGTATTTTGCGGGCAAGCACGGTGTTATTTGTGCTTCCCAAATCCAAAATTACAATCAAATCCTGTTTCATAGGGTAAAGCCTCCTTGTCCGTTGTTTTTTGTCCGGTTATTTTTCCTGCTGTCTGTGCATACGCAAACCGACGTTATCTAATTATATAGTAGCTTTCCTCCGAAAAGCAAGGCTCATTTTCTCATTCTGATTCAGACATAGGGTATTCGGGTTAATTTTCACGGCTCAGGAATGCGCACAAAACGGTTGCATTTGCCACATAAACGTAGTATTTTATAGTAAACGACAAAATCATTTGTCGTTTACTATAATCCCTCCGGGGGATGCGCACGATTTTGCAAAGGTAAATGTTGCGCTTCACGCAACGCAAAATCGGCGCAGCGAACGCCAAAAACAAAGATTTTTGTCGTTCACTATATAATATGCATTACAGCCGCCAAATGTGCATGCGAGCATGCCTGCTTGGCTCGTTGCCCGCAGAAATAAATTTTGCAAAGAAGGTTTTAGGATGAAAGAAACATTTCATATTATCAGCGATGGTTCCTGCGATTTGCCTGTAGAACTGGCTCAGGAAAAAAACATTACAGTTGTGCCTTTTTATGTGTCTTTTGATGACAAAAATTATTTTAAGGAAAACGTTGAGATTGGCATTCGGGATTTCTATACTCAGATGGTGGAGAAGAAGGGAGTATACCCCAAATCCTCCATGCCCTCGATCCAGGATTACGAGGAGGCGTTCCTTCCTTTTGCCAGAGAAGACGTTCCCGTTATCTGTATATGTATCACCACAAAGTTCAGCGGTTCCATGCAGTCCGCTCAGGGCGCGCGGGCGATAGTTCTGGAAACGTATCCTAACGCGCAAATTACCATCATTGACTCAACCATCAATACGGTTTTACAGGGACAGTACGTGCTGGAAGCCGTGAATCTGCGTGACGGAGGCGTCAGCTATCAGGACACCATAGCGCGGCTGGAAGAGATTAAAAGCACCGGAAGAATTTTTTTCACGGTGGGAAATATGGAGTATTTAAGGCACGGCGGACGAATCGGCAAGGTGGCCGCGCTCGCTGGAGGTGCCCTGGATATCCGTCCCGTGATTACGCTTAAGCAGGGAGAAATTTTCCCTTCCGGCATTGACCGGGGGCGGAAGCGAACAACGAAAAAAGTGATGAATCTGCTTTTGGAATACCTGAAAGAAAGCCCCCTGGATATTGGAAGCTACAGCCTCGCGGTGGGCTACGGCTATGACCGTGAAGAAGGAATCGTCTTTCGTGACCAGGCGTTATATGTTCTGCGCGAAAAGGGTTATGCCATAGATGCGCTGCCGCTCTATCAGATTGGCGCTACCATTGGCGTACATACCGGGCCTTACCCGCTGGGATTCGGAATTATTGAAAGGGGCTGCCGCACCAATGATTGAAAAATCAATGGGGTGACAGCCCCTTTGCGGGGATATTGCGTCCACAAGCTATTGAGGTCCGATATACTCTGACTTATCAAACCCAAGAATCAGGACAAAGATGGTATTGAGAAATAACAGTCCAAATCCAAATCCTGTGCCTTTGCCAAAAGCTTTGGCGAGCTTGAAATACAGCATAATCATCACCACGAAGTTGACGCAGGGCACAAAGCCCAGCAAAAACAGCCAGCCGTTGCCCCAGGCAATATCAAAGAGGCAATAGTTTGAATAAAAAGGTATCAAACTTCCCCATCCGGGCTTTCCTGCCTTGGTAAAAATCTTCCACATTGCAATGATCGTTAAAACCATGATTGCAATTGCAATAATAAAATAGACAGTAAAAACTCCCGTACTTATCAAAGCGGCCAGCATATCGTAGGAATCATAATTGGCAGCCATCTCTTTGCTTCCTCCCTTCATAAGAATTTCAGCGTCACGCATAAAAAAGCAATCCGCATCCTTAATTACTATATTAGATTAGAGAAAGGATGTCAATCCAAATATGGTAAGGAGGGCAAAATAGAAAACCATTGGATGTTCCGATTCAGGATTTCGGTCAGTGCATCAATTCTTCGGCCAATGCGGAAAGTGCCGCTATGTCTTCCTCCTTCATAGCGCCCCGAATAGTCACGGAGGGCTCTAAAACAGTGACTGTGTTCATCTGGGAAAGGATATCGCCCATGGCTTTTTTGGCGGATGGGGCCCAGGAACCGTTTTCGATTAGGGCGACTGTCCTCTTCTGGTAATTTTTTCCCTTCAGGTGGTGAAGGAAATCCTCCATAAAAGGCATTACGCCGCCGTTGTAGGAGGAAGCGGCCAAAACCATTTTTCCGTATTGAAATGCGTTTTCAAGGGCCTGCGCCATATCGTCCCTTGCCAGGTCAAGGATTTCCACATCAGGACAGCCTTTTTCTTTCAGGATATCCCCCAGCTTTCGGGCAGCGGCGGCAGTATTGCCGTGAAGAGAGGCATAGGCAATAAATACGCCCTCGGTTTCAGGCTGGTAGCTGCTCCAGAGCTGGTATTTTTCCAGATAGTAGCCCAAATTTTCTTTTAAGACAGGGCCGTGCAAAGGGCAGATGATGCGGATATCCAGGGCCGATGCCTTTTTCAATACGGTCTGTACCGGCATACCGAATTTGCCTACAATGTTAAAGTAATATCTTCTTGCTTCGCAAAGCCAGTCTTCCTCAGCGTTCAGCGCGCCGAATTTTCCGAAAGCGTCCGCGCTGAAAAGGACTTTGTCATAGCTGTCATAAGCAAACATCACCTCTGGCCAGTGAACCATGGGAGCCATGGTAAAGTGAAGCTGATGTCTGCCCAGGGAGAGCACATCCCCTTCTTTGACGGTGACGGCATTGGTAAGATTCAGATCGAAATACTGAGTGAGTATCTGAAAGGTCTTTGCGTTTCCCACAAGCTGGGCGGAAGGGTACTTGTCCAAAAAGGCCGCAACGCTGGAAGCGTGATCCGGCTCCACATGGGAGACCACCAGATAGTCGGGGCATCTGCCGTTTAAGGCATTTTCAAGATTAGCCAGGTATTCCTCTTTTTTTCGCTGATCAACAGTATCCATGACGGCAGTTTTCTCGTCCATAATCAGATAGGAGTTGTAGGAAATCCCTTCCGGGACAACATATTGTCCTTCAAAAAGATCAATGTCCCTGTCGTTTACCCCAAGGTAGAGAATATCGTTCGTTATCATATTGAGTACCTCCTGAAATTTTGTGCCTATAATAATTGCATGGATTTTCGCACTGAGATTGTTTACAGAATCATGGCTCTATAAAAGAGCATGCGAAAGTCAGAGATAATTATACATCCATCAATGAATAAAATAAAGAATGCTTTTTCCTTTTGGCAGAAATTTATGGAAAATTTCGGATAACGCAAAAAAATGATAACGCCAAAAAATCTGTGGCAAAGTTTCCAGCCCTAAAGTTTTGTGTTATAGTAGGGGGGAACTTTGGCAAATCCAGGCCACAAAAGCACAGGTAAAGGGGGGCGCCATGTCCTTTCAGATGATACATATGGAAATTGCATACAGGCTTTTTGACGATCTCCCGGAGGCGGAGAACAGGGCGGAATTTATTTTGGGCTCTGTGGCTTTGGACTCGGTGCATATGAACCCGGATTACGAGGTAGGCATGAAAGTAAAATCCCATCTGTTTGAAGGGTGCGGCCAGTGGGGCGACACCCAGGATTATGAGCGGTGGAAGCATAATATTATGAAGTTTTACCGTAAAATCGGCCATGTCGGGCAAACGCGAAAAGAGAGGGACTTTATGCTTGGCTTGTGCGTTCATTGCCTGACGGATTATTGGAATGATATCAAAATCTGGAAAAAGCTGCAAAAGGAATACATTCCTCCTATGACCTTGAAGGAGTTTGGCGATGGGTATTATCCCGAGGCCCGGGGAATCGACCTTTGGCTTTACCAAAATAGTGAAAATACAAAGGCGATCAGAGAAATGCTCTCAAGAGCAAGGGCATTTGAGGGTGGGGGACTCGTAAATAAGGAAGATATCGAGAGGCAGAGAGAGTATTTATTAGAGGTTCAATATGCCAGCAATGCGGACACAGGCAGGGAAAACCTTTTGGACTATCGCTTTTTGTCAGTAAATTTGATGGAGGATTTTATGGTTTTTACGGTGGATGCCATAAAAGAGACGTTTTTATCTATGACCAGTACAGGTTAACCTTCTTTTGTGCCGTTTCCGGGCTTTTTTATCCATTTACACCACAAGATTTTCCGGTCTATAATGGTGTCGTATTTATATGCGCTCGGCAAAAGTGGTCATGAATTTTGCCTGGGAGTAAGAGAAAACTGCATTGAAGGAAAAAGGAGACGGAAAGGAAGAAAACAGGATGATGGCGAAATGGCGGTATGCAGAAGAAGGATTATTTGAATTGGTCTGGGAGGGGCACTGTGTGCTTCGCGCCCACGGGGAAGGAGAACACAGGGACGGCAGGAGGATCGACACCAGAGGGGCAAAGCTTGTGGAGCAGGAACAGAGCGGACAGGAGCAGGCAGGGCAGGGGGCAAAGGCTTTGGGCGGACTACGGCTGAAATTTTGTGACGCAAACGGCCTGTGCCTGGAGGAGAGGCTGGAAATTTCCCCTGACGGAACGCCTGTGGCTTCCTGCATTCTATCGGACGCGGAGGGAAAGGAAGTGGAGACGAACCGGCTGCTTCCGCTGGTGGTGCAGGCGCCGGAAAAAGACCAGCAGGCGATATGGAAAAGCATCTGGTCAAAAATGTTTTTAGTTCCCTATGACAATACCATGTGGCTTCGCTATGAGGCGGCTTCCCTGCGGGCGGGAAGGAAGAGCTATGATATGACGGTAATGTTTCAGGAGGATACCAGAGAGGGGCTTTTGATCGGCGCAATGGACTTTGACAAATGGAAAAATGCTATTATCTGTTCTGCCACGGACGCCAAAACCTTTGACGTGTGCAGTGGTGTGGCGGATGATGGAACCCATGACAGCCAGCCTCATGGAAGCCTTTTGGGGAAGGAGGTAAGCTCCGCCCGGTTTTGTATTTTATATGGGGCGGATTACCGGGAACTTTTGGAGGCTTATGGGGATTTGATCAGAAAAGAACAGCCAATCCTTACCTGGGAGGAAGGGGTTCCCTTTGGCTTTAATAGCTGGGCAGGCCTTGCTTTCCGCTTAAATCCGGAGAATTACCAAAAAACGGGGGCGTTTTTGCGGGAGGAATTAAGGCCCATAGGCTATGAAAACAAGGGCGTCAATTATTGCAATCTGGATGCAGGCTGGAGCGTATTTCCGGAAGAAAAGCTGACAGAGCTGACAGCGCAGCTCCATGAAAATGGACAGAAGGCTGGAATTTATGATGCGCCCTTTGCCTTTTTTGGAAAAGATATCCGGGAAGAGATCAAGGGCGTGCCGGGACACGCCTATGAGGAAATTCTGTTGCGGGACGGAAAGGGAGAACCGCTTCCCAGGGTAGACGGGGCCATTCCCTATGATGTGACCCATCCGCTCTGGAAGCAGTATACGCAGTATAAGCTGAGCAGGTTCCTGAAATGGGGATATGATTATGTGAAGCTGGATTTCATGACCCATGGCGGTATGGAGGGATGCCATTATGACAAGTCCGTGCGCACAGGAAGGCAGGCCATTGCCTTAGGGTATCGGTTGATCGACGATCTTCTTGTAAAGGGAGGGAGCGAAAAGCCGTTTTTCATCAGCCTTTCCATTGCCCCTCTGTTTCCCTGCGGCTGTGGCCATGCAAGGAGATTTTCCTGCGATGCCTTCGGCACTATGGAGGATGTGGAATACGTGCTGAACGCCCAGACTTATGCCTGGTGGCAGAGCGGAAGGCTCTACCAGTTCAATGACCCGGATCATATCTGTCTGCTTAAGAGCTTTGGAATGGAACGTGACAGCACAGAGGGGGAAGCAAGAGCCAGATACACGGCCTCTGCCATTGCGGGCACGGTTATGATGCTCAGCGATGACTATGAGCGGGAAGAGGCAAGGAAGCGGGCCCTGCAATTTGCAGGAAACCGGGAGATCAACCAAATGGCCGCCTCGGGAGTTTCTTTCCGCCCGGTGGAGGCGAACCATGATTCGGCATCGTCCGCCTATACGGCAGTGATTGACAAAAAGCAGTACCTTGCTCTGTTTCACTGGCAGGAAAAAGAAGAAGTGGTGCGTGTGGACTGTGAGAGGGCAGGGCTTTGCCCGGGGACAGTGTACACGGAGCTTTGGAGTGGGGAGAGGATCCAGGATGAGGATGGCGTGATCTCCTGGAAGGTCAGGGGCTGTGATGCTGTGGTTCTTAAAGAGAGATAGGTGAGAAGCCTGTTCAGAAAGCGACGGCTTTGCTTCTTAAGGGAAGTTGCGCAGAACCGCAAGTGTTTTTTGCCTAAAAGTTCGACTCAAAATCAGACAGGGAAATTTTTAGGCAGGAATTCAGACAAGAATTTTGGAGAGTTTTAAAATCCCATCTTGAAACCCGGCAAATTTTATGCTATCATAAACCAAATTGAATAAAGAAACCAAACGCTATGAGAAGGAATAGTAGCTGGAAAGCAGAAATCAGAGAGCTGCCGGAGGGTGCGAGGCAGCCAGAGACAGACAGTGAACTGGCCTTTGAGCGGCTGACCGAAGATGAGTGCATGACGCCCGGAGAAATCCCGGGGGAAGGAAGGCTTATTGTGTAGGCTCAGACGGAGATTTCCCGCCGTAGAAGGGGAAAAGGCATGATAGTGCCGTTGAGTGCATGACAGGATGTGGGACGAAGAAGGCGGTCCCGGCAGACAAGATCATGAAGTAGGGTGGTACCGCGTAAGAATTTACGTCCCTATGAAATGTCCTTATGGGTGTTTCATAGGGACTTTGCAGTTTGTCAGGAAACGTCAGAACGATTTGCCGTTTCCGGCAACAGACCCCATGGCAGACGGCGTCTGCAGAATTCAGGATCAGCAGGAGGAAGGATTATGAACGCAGCTAAAAAGTATGGAAAATCTTATTTTATGCCCCCCCAGGTCACCTATGACTGGGTAAAAAAGGATACGATTACCACACCGCCAATTTGGTGCAGTGTGGACTTACGGGATGGAAACCAGGCACTGATCGAGCCCATGAGCCTGGAAGAAAAGCTGAAATTTTTTGAGATGCTTGTGGAAATCGGATTTAAGGAGATTGAGGTGGGCTTTCCGGCGGCCTCGGACACGGAGTATCAGTTTGTGCGGGCCCTGATCGAGCGGAACATGATTCCGGAGGATGTGACCATCCAGGTACTCACCCAGGCCAGAGACCACATCATCAGAAAAACTTTCGAGTCTATCAAGGGAGCACCCTCGGCGGTGGTGCATCTTTACAATTCCACCTCGGTGGCCCAGAGGGAGCAGGTGTTTAGGAAGTCAAAGGAGGAAGTAAAAAAGCTGGCCGTGGACGGGGCAAAGCTTCTGAAGGAGATTGCCCAGGAGACGGAGGGGAACTTTACCTTTGAGTACAGCCCGGAGAGCTTTCCGGGAACGGAAGTGGACTATGCGGTGGAGGTCTGCAACAGCGTGCTGGATGTATGGCAGCCGGACAAAGAGCACAAGGCCATCATCAACATCCCCACCACGGTACAGATTGCCATGCCTCATGTGTTTGCCTGCCAGGTGGAGTATATTCATAAGAACCTGAAATACCGGGACGCGGTGGTGCTCAGCGTCCATCCCCACAATGACCGGGGATGCGGGGTCAGCGACGCGGAGTTTGGCGTGCTGGCCGGAGCCGACCGGGTGGAGGGAACGCTCTTTGGCAACGGGGAGAGAACCGGGAACGTGGACATCGTCACCCTTGCCATGAACATGGTCTGCCACGGCGTGGAGCCGGGACTTGATTTTTCCAATATCAGCAGGATCAGGGAAACCTATGAGCTTCTTACGGGGATGCGGGTAACTGACAGGACTCCTTATGCCGGGGATCTGGTGTTTACCGCCTTTTCCGGTTCCCACCAGGATGCCATCTCCAAGGGAATGGCCTGGTGGAAGGAGGGGAAAAGCGGCGGGCGCTGGGATGTGCCTTATCTTCCCATTGACCCCCAGGATCTGGGACGGGAGTATGAGTCCGACGTGATCCGCATCAACAGCCAGTCCGGAAAGGGCGGCATTGCCTTTATTCTGAAGCAGAATTTTGGGATTGCCCTGCCGGATAAGATGAAGGAGGAAGTGGGCTATCTGATGAAGGGCATTTCCGATCAGAGACATGCGGAGCTTCTTCCCGAAGAGGTGTACCGGATCTTTGAGGAAAACTATATTGAGCCCAGAGAAGTCTTTGACATTCCCGAGTGCCATTTCAAGCAGGTGGACGGGATTACCGCCCAGGTGACCATCCAGCAGAAGGGGGAAAGGCGGGTCATCGAAACCTCCGGCAACGGCCGTCTGGATGCGGTGAGCAACGCCGTGAAGCTCTACTTCGGCATCAGCTATGAGCTCTCCGTCTATGAGGAGCACGCCGTGTCACGAGGCTCTTCCTCCAAAGCCGCCGCCTATGTAGGCGTGTTGTGCAACGGAAAAATGTACTGGGGCGTGGGAATCGATGAGGATATTATCAGAAGCTCCATAGCCGCCCTGGTTTCCGCAGGGAATAAGGTGGCTGAGAGCGAAAATGTGACAACAGGCAGACCGGAGCGTCTGATCAATATTATGCTCTATGTTAGGGAGCACTGCCGTGAGGTGACGCCGGAGGGGCTGGGGGAAAAATTTGGGCTTTCCAAAGAAGAACTTTTCCGCTACATTGAGGAGCAGACCGGGGCCACACTGGAGGATATGGTAAACAAAACCAGGCTGAAAAAGGCCAGGGTCATGTTGAAGGAAACCGATCAGACAGTGGGCGAGATCGCTGCCTGTGTGGGATATGAAACGCAGCAGGAGCTGAGCAGGCTGTTTCAGGAGGTTTACGGGACGACGCCGGAGGAGTTTAGAAGAAGTAAATAAAACTAAATAAAACCGGATAAAACCTGCCCGGGAAAAGCGCTCTGCAAAAGCTTTTTCCGGGCAGGCTTTGTAAATGAAAATTTTTCACAAAAAGGCGAAATACCATTGAAAAATATTTTGCTCCATGCTATGCTATTGTCATCGAATTAAGCATATAGAGATATAATCTGTGAATCAATTCTGAACCGGAGTAAGTCCGGTTTATTTCGGGAAAAGAGGTTTCCTGTCTGATTAAAAATCTTATATTATCGGGTTTGCCGATGATCGTATGCTTATTTTCCCAAAATTATTCCGCTGGTTTGGAGGGCGGGCGGAGGCAGGGAAGCTGTGGCCGGGCCCTACGGAGACGATCTACCAGGGAAGAGAGCGGCTCAGAGATCAGTACGAGGATCTATCCAAGTACGAACTGGTTGACGGGCGGGTCAGGGTGATGTACCTGATCGCGAACCAGACCAGGACGGACGGCAAGATGCTGCTTCGCAAGGCCGGATACACGGGAGGGATTTACAGGGAGCAGTATGAGGGAAAGCTACTGGACACCTTTCCAGTGATCGAGTTTGTATTATACTGGGGAAATCCCAGATGGAGGAGCAGCCGCGAGCTCCGCCGGCTGTTTGGAAAGCAGAGGCTTCCCGGAGAAATGTGGGAGTACATAGACGGGGTGGAGCTTCATGTATATGAAATGAGGCACTTACCGGAAGAGACAAGGAAGCGGTTCCAAAGCGACATGCGGATTGTGGTGGATTATCTGGCAGAGGGAGCGGGCTACCGCTCAGAGAGAAAGATCAGGCACAAGGCGGCACTGATCAGGATGATCCGGGTGCTTTCAGGAGAAACGCAGACAGAGGGCGTAGAGGAATGGCTTAAGAAGCAAGGAATCAGGGAGGAGGATGAGATAAGCGTGTGCGAATTATTTGAACAGTATGAAAGAAAAGGACGGGAGGAAGGAAAACAGGAGGGCATTGCGGCAGGAAGAATCGAAGGAATAAAATGCGGCGAGGCCAGACGTCTTGTGGCAGATATAGAGAATGCCATGCGATTTTTTCAGGTAACATTGGAGAAGGCCTGTGAGGGTCTTGGGACAACCGTAAACAGATACGAGGAAGCGAAAAGGCTTTTGTGATACCGGAGAATTTCATAAATTTTATCTATCCTGTCATTTCCCTATTGAAAATCTGCCCCGCATTTAGTAAAATAAAAACAGTGGATTGCCGGAGCCGACCGGCAGAGCAGGGTATTTTCAAAGTCCAGCTAATAAATGTCAATAGAAAAATGAAAAAAATATTTTGTCCTAAAAAAGGGCGCACTTATCCCTTGGTAGAAATACCTCTTTTAAAAAAGATATTGATTTGTTGGATTGCAGTATTAT
>CATLHM010000033.1 GCA_949949005.1 uncultured Lachnospiraceae bacterium | reverse complement strand
AACTAATAAGCATTTCCTGATTGGTCATGGTATTATCCTCCTGAATATGAGGAAATTATACCATTTCAGATGACCCATAAAACGGACTCAAATAGATTACCAACACATTTACGGACTAACACCAAAAGAAAATAAATAAAATATCTGGCCGGGAACCATTATAGTTTTGATCTCCCACCAGCCTGTTTCTTCAATTCTTTACAATATCCCTGTTCCCGGCATTTACTTCCATTCGTCATATTCGCAGACATATCCGATTTTACCGGTAAAGGGCTCTCTGGCAGCCAAAACATCATCCGGCATATCCCAATAATAATATCTTCCGTCATCCTTACTGTAACGCATCATCACAAAGCCTTCCCTCACCTTTTCGCCGGCTTCTGTCAGCCCCTCATAGCTTGGCTCGTTATCCGGCTGTTTCTCCCACCAGAACCCGGCCCACAGTGCATTATAAAGCGAAAGCATATCATACCCCAAATCCATTCCCGGCTCTAAGCAATGAAATCCATGGTTTCCCTGCCCCTGCCCGCACACGGCACCGATCCAAAACGAAATATCTGTTTTTCCCTCCTGAATAATCTGTTCCTGAATCTGCTCAAACTCATCCCAAGATGTGATGGCTGCAAGATAGCCTCCCTTGCGCCTGCATGCTGCCTCCGCTTCCGTCCACGTCATGTCAGTCTGTAAGAGCTCGTATTGATGACTGGCAGAAGCGACCTTTCCTGTTTTCAGCAGGGAAGAAATATCTTTGTAAATATAATAATGTCCCTCCGGCTCCTTGGATTTTTCTTTCGGGTAGATGTCCTCAAGCCTCTGCTGATACTCCTCCTCCGTCACAGACTCACCATCCCATTCATACAGATAATCAATGGAATACTCTGTGAGGCTTTCATAATCCTCCCTGTATTCGCCGCATCCAATCTGTCTCCAAAGCCCATCCTGAATCGTATACACGTAATCATAATAAAAACCCGTATTTCCTGATGCATTACATACCAGATTTCCTTTTTCAATGTAATACAATCCGGAACGGTAAATCTCCACCTCATCCAATATCCCGTCATGGTATGTCAAAAGCAGGGATCCTCCGGCACTGTATCCTGTATTGATCTCCAATTCAGGAATCGCATCCTCATCCACATAAAGGAAGCAGTAAGTACAGGTATCCCTGCCGTCCAGTGACTTCAAATACTCCAAATATGCTTTTTCCCAATCTTCCATCGGTTCTGTTCCCGCTTTCTGCGAAAGTTCCGATGGCCGATCCGGCATCGGTATCGGGGTACTGGCCAGTTGTGAGTCCGGCATTGGTTTTGGAGTTTCCATTTCCTTATTGGCACAGGCCGCCACAGACAACGCCATAACCATCGCCAAAATTACTCTTGTTCCTTTTTTACAAGTCATATACAACCATATCCTCCAATTCAGTTTTATCATTATAAACAAGCGTTATCGGTTTCGACTGCATATCCTGACAGAAAATATCCTTCCTCTGTCATATAGCTTTCCACCGTTTTTGTGATCTTCTCTCTGGCTTTTTCCGTATCTTCCAATGACAGATTTGGTGTAAAATCCAGGTCTAAGTCAACAGACAACCTTGGTAAATTGAAAATGGTCATGTTGATCGCTGTTCCGCCTTTTAAAGCCAGATGTTCATGCAGATATTCATCTGTATTCAAATAGGTCAATATTTCTTTCAGCCTCAACACTTTTTCAAATGTGTCCCGAACAAATCCATATCGCTTTGCCATTTGTCCAAGTTGTCCCTTATTATAGTTCATGCCTGACTCCTTCATTTTTCAAATAATGCATCTGCTCTGGAACTACAATCCGCCATGTAGCATCATATTTTCCTTCATTGTAATCTTTCGTCAAATAACGCTTACTTCGCCCAATCCTATCTCTACATATCTGAAAGAACTCATTTGATAATCCAATGCGTTCCTGTTGACTTTTCAACAAAAATCCCACTTTTTGATATAAAAACTGATTATCATAACATTCTAAATATGCAAGCATACGTTTTTCTCTAAGAACAGATACCGCTTGAATATTATCGATCACTTCTTCCAGTCCTGCTATTTTATCCAAATCCTTAATACTGTCAATCACAGCCCGTTCCCTATCTGTTACTCGCACACCCCCACTGTATTTTACTGTTTCAACTCCCTCATTACATTTAGAACATACATGGCAAAATGTGTATCCATCAAATTCAAAATCTCGAAACATAGTATCGGAAGATACATAAACCTCATAAAAAGTCTGGTCACTAATTCCATAATATTCTATTGCCGAATGATGAGAGAGATACGAGTTGGGTGTGATCGCGCTTGCAATTTGATAACGGCTTGCTACCGGAGCATCTGTTTCTCCGCTAATGCATGTGTAAAGATTATTTCGTATTTTTACTACAAGTCCGCTCTTTATCAAACGTTTTACCGCCGAACGCGCACTTTCAATGTTACCGTAGAATTGATTTACATGTTCCATTGTGAATATTGGATATTTTAGTAATTCAAAATATAATTTCATACTGCTTCACCGTTTATTTTTCATGCAAATTAGTTGCATTTTTATTTATACTATAATATTATTTTCTTTTTGTCTAGTTTAAAATTTTATCAAAATAGTTTGTTTTTAAACTATATAGCCGTCTGCATATATCTCCCCATGAAAAATGGCTACGCGTTTCCACATAGCCATTTCTGTAGTAACTCCATTAGAGTTGCTAGAGCGTGTTTGAAATTTATTTGGCAACGCCAAGCGCACCACCTTAGCACAGCCAGGGGAAAATTCCCCTGGCTGCCGCCTCAGAACATCTTCCACTTCGTTCCCTCTCTGGTATCCTCCAAAGCCACGCCCTCCTTTAGCAGTTCCTCCCTGATCCGGTCTGCCATTGCAAAATCCTTTCTTTTCTTGGCGGCGCTTCGTTGATCGATCTTTTCTTTAATATATTGCTCAAATTCCGTGCTGACACCAGACGGCTTTTCCTTTGTCAGATCCAGCGACAAGACATCGTCAAAGCTTTTTATAAGCTCATACTTGGTTCTATCATTGGCATCGCTGTTCAACACATCATAAATCACGCTGACCGCATTGGAGGTGTTCAGGTCATCAGATAATGCTTCTATCAATTTATTTTTATAGAAATCAAACTTCTCCTGCGAAAGCTCTCCCTCCCGCTCTAACTGTGACACTCTTTTGACCAGCTTCCGGTAAGCGTTGGCAATATTATCAAGCGCTTCATAGGAAAAAAGAAGCGGTTTCCTGTAGTGCGACTGCAGGCAAAACATCCGGTAAGCCAACGGTTCGTATCCCTTTTCCTCCAAAGTGGAAACTGTTAAAAAGTTATTCTCCGACTTACTCATCTTGCCGCTCTGATCTACAAGGTGATTTACATGGAACCAGTATCTGCACCACTCATGCCCTACGCAGGATTCCGTCTGGGCAATCTCGTTGGTATGATGGGGAAAGATATTGTCAACTCCCCCGCAGTGAATATCCAGATACTCGCCCAAATGCTTCATGCTGATGCACGAACACTCTATATGCCATCCGGGATAGCCGACTCCCCAGGGGCTCTCCCATTTCAGCTCCTGATCATCAAATTTCGACTTAGTAAACCAAAGGACAAAATCACTTTTGTTCCTTTTATTCTTGTCCTCCGATACATCCTCACGCACGCCCACAAGTAAGTCCTCTGCGTTTTGCAGGGAAAATACATAATAATTGTCCAGCTTTGAAGTGTCAAAGTAGACATTGCCGCCGGAAAGGTAAGCATATCCCTTTTCCAGCAAAGTCTCTATCATGGCAATAAATTCCCCAATACAATTTGTTGCAGGCTCCACCACATCAGGTCTTTTTATATTCAGCTTTTCACAGTCCTTAAAGAAAGCCTCCGTATAAAAATCCGCAATCTCCATAACCGTACGGTTTTCTCTCTTGGCTCCCAGCAGCATCTTATCATTTCCATCATCAGAATCGCCTGTCAAATGCCCCACATCAGTAATGTTCATCACCCTCTTGACTTTATATCCTGCATAACGGAACATTTTTTCCAGCACATCCTCCATGATATAAGTCCTGAGATTTCCGATGTGCGCATAATGATAGACCGTGGGGCCGCAGGTGTAAATCTTCACCTCTCCCGGCGTATTGGGAATAAATTCCTCCACATCGTGTTTCAATGAGTTATATAACTTAATCTGATAAGCCATTTCCTGTCTGACTCCCCTTTCTTCAGGGCATAACCTGAATAACATTCACCGAATGAGGCGCAACGGCAATCTCTGCTTTCCCGTCATACCTCCCGGCCTCTTCTCTGCGGACGGTAATCTCCGTGCGGCCAACATCATTGTAGGAATCCGCCTCTTTTCCGTTTAATCGATAGATGGTCACTTTGCTTCCGGTATAATCCGAAGGAAGGCATATGGAAAAGCTCTTTTCCCTGTCCTTATTTACCACGGCAAGCGCCACCCCCGGTTTCTCTGACCAGGTGGTAGCCAGCATATCCAGCGCTCCTACCGTCTTTTCCCTGCCGTCCTTACCGGTCACTCTCAAATCGGGAACGGACGGCGCCCACAGATCTACTACTGTGTCGCCCATATGATTTACATACAGATCAAAAACATGATAGGTGCTGCGGAGCACGATCCCCTCTTTGTGACTGTAGATACATCCTCTCGTATTCAGAATCGGTGCAAAATTAGCCATTCCCACAACATCACAGTTCCGGTTCATAGCATTTAAAAAGCAGGCCGTAAACACGGCATCCGCCATGGTATACATACTGTTTTCATCGTTCTTATCCCTTGGAGTGATATAATCCTCCTTTCGGATTCCCTGCCGGATCGTGTGTACATTAGGGTGGTGCCAGCTCCTCAAATTCCACTCATCAAAGGCAATTTTAATCCTTCCCTCCAGTTTCATGGCCTTTAATATCCCTCTGACCTCTTCCACCGAATGGTCAATATGATCCGTAAAAGCCATACACTCATCATAATCTGCCGGGCTGTTTTCTTCCGGCATCATATCCCAGTATTCATGTATGGACAGCCAATCCAGATAGTCTCCGCAATTTTTGAGCAGATTGATATTCCAGTCAATATCCGGCAGCGCGGCTGCCGACAATTGCGCTTCGGGGTCTACGTGGCTGATCATTTTGGCCGACTCCCTTACCAGCCTGCCCCATTCCTCTGCCGATTTGGCCCCGATCTCCCATCTGCCGTAATTTTCATTCCCAATGCTCCAGTACTTTACCTTATAGGGCTCGGGGCTGCCGTTTTCTATGCGCCATTTGGCATACTGTCCCTCTGATTTTAAATTGCAGTATTCCACCCAGTCGCTCATCTCCTCCGCCGTCCCTGTCCCGGCGTTGGTGCAGATATAAGGCTCGCAGCCAATCTTCCTGCACAGCCGGATATACTCGTCCGTTCCGAAAAGATTAGGCTCCTCCACCCGCCATGCCTTGTCAAACAAAGGCTTTCTATGCTTTCCCACTCCGTCCTTCCAGTGATAGGAAGATACAAAGCAACCTCCCGGCCAGCGCAGCACCGGTACTTTGATATTCCGCATGGCTTCCAGAATATCCCGGCGCAGGCCGTCCTCGTCTGCCATGGGATGGGAGGGGTCATAGAGTCCTTCATAAATCTGTCTGTGAAAATGCTCTATAAAGTGCCCGTAGAGCATGGGACTCCTTTTTCCCGTAATTCTCTTTTCATTGATCTGAAGCTCTATTTTAGCCAAGCCTTTCATAAATTGTGTCCTTTCCCTGACTCCTGCCGTGCAAAAACCCTCGCCCCGGAGTAAACCACCATCGCCTTTCCCACGCACTTAATCTGTCTCTGCCCCGGGTCGTCCACATAATCGTACACCTCGAACTCGTCAGGATTCTCCATGATAGCATTGGTACAGGCCAGCATATCCTGAAAATAAGTGCGGTCAATTCCCTGTATGCCGTGTCCCGGATAAACTGCCTCCACCTCATCCAGACGGGGAGCAAACCTTTCCAGTCCATCCCTGAAAGCGCTGACCGTCATATACTCCGGATAAAAAGGATTGGGAAACCGGTCAATAATCAGTGTGGGCGTAGCCAGAACCGCATCCCCGCTGAAAAGCAGCCGGGTTTTGTGATCCAGAAACATACAGCCCCCGGCGGTGTGCCCTGGCATATGTATCACCTCTATTCTGTCGCCGTTCCCCAAATCCAGGAATTCCCCATCCTTAAGCCCTCTCACCTGATAAGAGGCTCCGGACACAATATCTTCCTCCCGGTAAAAATCTCCCGGAGGAAGGAGCCTTCCCTCTGTTTTTTCCATCTGCACCTTCAGATACGGCACATCATATTCGTGACAGTATACTTCCTCAAACTGTCCGTTTCCTGCGCTGTGATCTCCGTGAAAATGCGTATTTGCCACCAGCAGCGGCTTATCGGTCAGCTTCTGCACAAGCCCCTTAAGATTCCCGATTCCATACCCGGTATCAATCAAGAGGGCTTTTTCTTCCCCCTCAACCAGGTGCATCCAGGTAGTACAGCATCCCTGGTCTACATTAAAGCACAGGTGCCATATTCCCGCATGCTCCCTGTTCGGGTAAATCAGCACGTAGGGATCCTCCGGGTACTCCTGATGCTCCCTCTCCAGCAATCCTTTCAGCCACAAATCCGTATCCGCCATATTCTTTTTCCATGCTGACATAATTTTCCTCTTTTCCCCGCAGCTTCCAAGCCTTGGCTTTGTTAAAACTATCCTACCATAAGCCATGCCAATAATCTATATGTCATCATCCAGAACTTGCTTTATATTCCAAATCTGATAAAGCGGAAGGTTTATCAGATATTCTTCCCTCCGAAAATCCTTCAGGGATGTTCTGATGGCAGTTTCCGGTGCATACTTCCGGCAAAAAACTTTAAGGCTCTGGGCATGGACGATCAGTCCCGCCTTGGCTTCTACCGGAATGATTCTGTTATTATAAGAAAAAATGAAATCAACCTCAGAGGCAGCCCCCTCGCTCCAGTAATAAATATTTGCCGCAATTTGGGCCGCCTGCAGCTCCTGCAGCACAAACTGCTCTGTAAGCGCCCCCATAAACTCCTTAAAGACTGCTACGGAATCCAAAATAATTTTGTCTTCCACCTCGCACATGGTTCTGAGCAGGCCTACATCCAGGAAATAAATTTTAAAAGCTTTTAAATCCTCATACGCCTTGAGGGGAAGACGCCCACCGGAAACCAATCCCACTCTCCTGACCATTCCGCTGTCTTTCAGCCAAAGCAAGGCATCCTCATACTCTCTTGCCCTTGCTCCTTCTTTCGCCAGGCCATAGACAAATTTCTTGTTTTCCTTTGCCAACTGGGAGGGGATTGAGCTCCAGATATGATGTATTTTGGGGATAACAGCCGTGGGTGCATGCTTTGAAAAATCATTCTCATACGCCAAAAGAAGACGTCTCTGAACCCTTGTCACCTCGGAAAAATCCTTCGTATCCATCCATGTGCTGACTGCTGTGGGCATCCCTCCGATGATAAAATATTTTTTTCAATTCATGTTCCCCCATCCACCTGTTTTCCCTCCGCCAAAATCCACAGAGCCGCCTCCGCCCCGGCCCTGTCCTCACGATTCCCGTATTCCAGGAAACCTCCCTGCTCCCCGGCAAACTTTTTCGCGATGGAAAGCCCCAGACCGGAATGCTTCCTGTCATGACGGCTTGCATCTCCGCTGTAAAATTCCTGATCGGCATACTGCAGATCCCTGGGGGAAAAACCCGGGCCATAATCCCTGACCGCCGCCCTGAAATAGAGCTGTCCTTCCCGACGCCTTACTTGTGTCGAAATCTCAATCCCTCTCTCCGGATCGGTGTGCTCTGCCCCATTACTCACAAGATTACTCCACGCACGCAGGATGTCGGGCAGATTGCATCGAACCGTTCCTTCCTCTGACATCCCCCCAGGGAAAGCTGCCGGCACCCTCTGCGCCCCGGCGATCTGCCTTGCCATTTTCTCTAATTCCTCTCCCAGGCTTTCGCAGGAAATTTCCATCTGCACTGCCGCCCTCTCTTTTCCCTGCTCTGGGCCGTCCATAACCTCCCTCATAGCCTCCAAATATCCTTGGATTTCCTCCCCGCCGTCGAGGATATACCGGACACACTCCTGATCCTCCTGCGAGAGCCCGCTCTCCTTCAAGAGCTCTGCATTGCCTCTGATGATGGTAAGGGGCGTCTTGATGTCGTGAGCCAGAGCCGATAATTGCTCATGCTTTTGCTTTTCCATATCCCACTGTGCCTTCAGCGATTCCTGCAGGGTGTCCTTCATCCGGCCAAGAGAGGACATGATCCTGTCGATCTCCCTGACGTTAGAAGTTCCTGTCTCGAATTCCAGATCATTTGCGGCTATCCTTTCCGTAATCCCCTGCAATGCCTGTAGCTCTTCTCCCACTTTTTTGGCAAAGCTTCTGGAAAGTAAAACCGCATTTAAAATAAACAACAGCAAATCCGCTATAGGCATCAGAATTTCCGGGGACGGAAAAAGCTTGTTGAGCAGATCACCGGCATATCTCATGACCAGATAATATTTCACGATACAGATATTTCCCTCCTCCAAAGGCAGGAAGCGGTAAAAGCCTTTATATTCCGCATAAATATGATTTTTCTCATAGTGATCCCACGCCTTCTTTTGCTCCTGCCGGGGAAAATTCCCTTCCAGCCATTCCCCTCCGGGGCCGTAAACACCGTAGGTACATCCCCGGGGAATCCACGTTTCCAGCAAGTCCCCCGCTCTGTAAATCTCCCCGGCATTCTCCGATAGCTGCAACTCCGCATAGTTTGCAGGCAAAAGCAGCCCTGCCGCCGACGCCCACAACATCAGCAAAAAGACCCCCGCCGCCAAAAGAATGGTATTGACGCAAAACAGCGTCACATATTTCAGGAACAGCCCAAAGAGCGTCTTTTCTTTCCTTCTTATTTCCATCTGTACCCGATCCCCCAAACCGTTTCAATGGGATTTATCCCAAATTTCTGGAGCTTTGCCCGGATATTCTTTACATGCTCCGTAATGGCCGACTCATTGCTCTCCCCGTCAAATCCGAAGACATGCTCCAGGATCCTTTCCTTTGAAAAAACCTGGCCGCGGTTTAAAGCCAGATATTCGCAAATCGCATATTCGCTTTTTGTAAGCATGATTTCCTGATCCCGGAAATACAGCCGCCTCTCCTGCAAGGAAAACTCCGCCTCCCCCAAAGTAATCCTGTGCTTCTTCTTTCTCTGTTCCCTGCGCAAATGGGCCGCAACCCTTGCGCGCAGTTCACCGACGCCAAAGGGCTTACAGATGTAATCGTCCCCGCCCACGCCGAGCCCCTCCATCAATGCGTTTTCTTCTGTCTTTGCAGTAACGAACAGGATCGGGCAGTCCACCTTATCCCTGATTTTTCTGCACAGGTCAAAGCCGTCCATTCCGGGCATCATCACATCCAAAAGAATCAACTGATACCTTGCCAGCTTTTCATAATCAATTTTCAGAGGATCGTCCTGGAGAGTAAGCCCATAGCCTTCCCTCTCCAGGGCCCTGCGGATCAGCTCCAGAATCCCGCTATCATCATCAATTGCTAAAATCTCAATCATTGCACTAACTCCCATCCGCCCGCCTTAGCGGGCATACAAATCAGGACGCCCTCCCGGCGACGCCAGCCAAAAACAGGGTGGCCCCTCTGGCGCTCCATGTGCAGGGGAAAAAGAGCCATCTTCCGTCCCCCAGCCCGGTAAGAAACAGGGCAGAGAGCAGAAACTGGGCCACAGAGACGCAGAGGGAAACCTGCTTAGCAAACATGAGATTCAGAAACAAATGCTCCAAATATAAAGGGATGCTTCCCATCCACAGAACCGCCCCAAGGGACAGGCAGACGCCGAAGGAAATCCCCGCTCTTCCGGGCAAAAACCCATATCCTGCCCCAAACAAAAACACTGCCCCCAGCACTGCCAAACCTCCTAACCCCAGAAGGGTCAAAAGTTTTGCCAGAAAGGAATTGCTCCTTCGGACAGCCCCTCCCAAAAAGGTCTGAAAATGATTCTTCTCCTCCAATTCCACATTTCCTGCGCACACAATACTGACGGCAAAGGGAAGGGCTATGCCGATCACCTGGGCATATCCCGAAATCTGCGCTTCCTCGCTCCATCCCGACACGCGATAATAGAGCAGGAATACCGCGCTTCCCAGCACCGGAAGAGCCAGGTGCATGGGATAGAGAAAGGTATGCCGCATCTTCACAAGCTCTGCCCTGATACATCCGAACAATTCTTTCATTTCCCGCTCACCTGCCTTTCAAAGTAAGTCCTGCTCCCCCACCAGAAAAGAAGGAACCACAAAAGCGCCGCTATCACTCCGGCCAAAAGATTTTCCCTTTCCATAATCTCCGGAAAATAAGTCATCTGCCCCTCCACTGCCAAAAGCCCGTTGGGAAGAATCCCCAGCACAGGGCACATCAGCCGTGAGGTGATGGCTCCCGGAAAAAGCACAAACCAGGGTTTCAGAGACATGGTAACGGCAATCACAATATAGCTTCCCATATGCACAAGAAGCATCGGAAACATCCCCATTTTCTGAGACAGGAACAGGCAGAAGGGAATCTGCCACAGGGTGGTCAGCCACATAAGAATCCCTGCCGCTAACTGCATGGTTGCAGACGGCCGCAGGATAAAAGTGATGTGAAGCGCCCGCTCCATCACCGTTCCCACAATCAGGGTAAGAATTATGCAGCAGCACACGGCTGCCGCGGACAGCAGGGCTGCCACCAGTATTTTTGCATCCCATATCTTTCCCATGCTGCATGGCAGAGACCAGATTGTAGCGTTTTTCTTTCCCTTATCCTTTCCCCCAATGATTCCGCACAGAATCCCGATCAAACCGGGGTAGAGCCCCATGTACCACCAGTTGTAGCTGTCCACCGCAAAAAATACATGGGTCAGCCATGCCGCAAAAAAAACGCTGACCAGAGGCATCAGTATTGCCAGTCCTTTCAGAAAAGTATGGCGGTATTTCAATTGCTCTGCAAGAAAATATTTTTTCATCTGTCCTCCCCTCCTTTTGCCGTGATTTCCAGGAAAAGCTCTTCCAGATTTTCGCCTTCCTCCACCCTGCCCGAGTATTTTAGCTCTCCCTTTGCAATAATTCCGATGTAATCCGCTGTCTGCTGAATCTCGCTCAAAATATGGCTGGAAATAATGACGGTTATCCCTTTTTCCGGAAAACTCCTGATCAGACGGCGCAGCTTTTGAATCCCCAGAGGATCCAGCCCGTTGATGGGCTCATCCAGCACCAGCAGCCTGGGGTTTCCCAGCAGGGCCAAGGCAATCCCCAGACGCTGCTTCATCCCCAGAGAAAACGCCCCGGCTCTTTTCTTTCCTGTATCCGCAATCTCCGCCTCTTCCAGCGCCTCCCTGATCCGCTCATCCGAAGCTCCCACCAGCAGGGCCTTTACCTTCATGTTTTCCCACGCAGTCAGGTTTTCATAGATCGGCGGATTTTCAATCAGAGCGCCAATCTGTGTCAAATCCCTGCGCGACCATTTATGCCCCTGAAAGCGGATTTCCCCGCCGGAGGGCCTAAGCAGCCCTGTCATAGTCTTTAAAAGCGTAGATTTTCCGGCGCCGTTTGCCCCCAGAAGTCCGTATACACAGTTTTCCGGAATGGACATGGTGACGTTTTTCAGTGCCGGACGCCCGTGAAATTCTTTTGACAGATTTTGGGTTTCAATCATATTGTTCATAGAGACTCCTCCCTTTTTTATATGCCGCAGGGAGGGCCCAATCGCCTGATGGACGGATTCCCCGCGGCCGGAGCGCACATCTGCGCACTTCTCTGAATCTTGTAAGGGTAGGATAAGGGATAATTCTAAGGAATTTGTAAGGATGTGTATTTAAGAGATCATATTCATTTTGGTACTTTCTTCCTGATACAACGGAGAAACAGCATTACCTGACCTCTCCCATGATCCGTTTCCGCAGTTCCTCTCCTGATGCCTCCCCGTTTTTATAAGCGTACAATATCTGCATCTCTTCTTCCGTCAGTTCCATCCCCTCAAAAGCCATTGTAGCCTGTACTTCCTTTATCGCTTCCGTTTTGGTATATACCGGATGGTTCATTTTTACTTCAAAAGGAATTCCCTCTGTAAGGATGATCTGCTTTATCATCATATTAACCACCGCCGATAAATTTGTTCCCAGCTTTTCTAAGATAGCCGAAGCTTTTTCTTTATCCTCCGCGGAAGTCCTCACTTGCAATAATGACGTATTAGACATAATATCAGCCTCCTTCTGTTTTATTGTATAACATAGTAATTACATTGTAAATGAAGACTTATTAAATCACCTATAAAACAGCAGTCGTCTCTTTTTTTACATAAAAAGGGAGGGCACATCTGCTCTTCCTATGAGAACCTTTTTCCCGCAAAAAGCAAAGCCATACTTCCGTATGCGCTCCAAAATTGTGTACCCAGTGGGAAATAACTTATAAATATACATTGTAAAGGAATGATAAAGATTTTATAATCAAATATATATATCGAGATTTATTAAGGAGAAAAAACATTGAACAATGAATGGAAAAGGTTATATGAAGAAGCAATGAACATTTTGAATCCCCATGATGTTTCAAATAAAATGTGGGTAGGGAGTGTGGCATCTGCCGTACTCACAAAAAAAGGTAATATTTATAAGGGTATATGCATTGATACGGACGGCTCTATAGGGATGTGCGCGGAAAGAAATGCTTTATCAACAATGCTTACATATGGCGAAAGTGAGATTACAAAAGTGGTTTCAG
>CATLHM010000032.1 GCA_949949005.1 uncultured Lachnospiraceae bacterium | reverse complement strand
ATTACAAAGAAGAATTACTGGCTAGTCTGCGGTATGTATATAAAGAACATTCACCGGAATTTTTGTATTATTTCACTTTGAATGAATTGTTCGGAAATCAGTTGGATATTGGTGTGGAACGATTTGAACGTGATAGTACGAGATTTAAGAAAACAGAAATTTGGAATGCATTATATGACTTTCAAAAAGATTGTGTTGTATCGGCAATACGCAAGCTGAATACTTATGGCGGTTGTATCATTGCAGATTCCGTTGGTCTTGGCAAGACGTTTGAAGCTCTTGCTATTATTAAATATTTTGAGATTGGAATGAACAGGGTACTTGTTCTTACACCGGCAAAGCTATATGATTACTGGAATTCATTCCGTGGAGATTATAAAGATTCATTTTTGCATGAGACATTTAATTACAGAATTATGTTCCATACCGATTTGTCCAGATTTAGCGGGATGTCACGTTCTGGGCAGGATTTAAAAAAGTTTGACTGGGGCTTATATGATCTTGTTGTAATCGATGAATCTCATAATTTCAGAAATCGTAATGACAGATATGATGAGAATGACCAGCTTATTATGACACGATATGCGAGACTGATGCAGGATGTCGTGAAACATGGCAACAATAATACAAAGGTGCTTCTGTTATCGGCTACGCCTGTCAATAATAGTTTGGTTGACTTGAAAAATCAGATCAGCATTATTACGGGAGATAAAGACTATGCTTTTGCAGAAGAGGGGATTTCTAGTATAGACAATCTTTTAAGAAAGACCTCTGCCTGCATTAATGCATGGGAAAAACGGCCTGCACATAAAAAAGAAGAACTGTTGGATAGTTTACCATCGGATTTTTATAAATTGTTGGAGCTTATGACAATTTCCAGAAGTCGCAAACATATTACAAATTATTACGACAATAAGGGAGTTGGACAGTTCTCAAATAAAAATATCCCAAGAACACTAAACAGCAATATTGATACTATGGGGGAATTGCTTCAATTTAAGAAAACGAATGAGCTGTTGGAAGCGCTGATTTTGAGTGTGTATACGCCTACAAAATATATTCGGGAGGATTGTAAAAAGATTTATATTGTTGAAACGAAAGCAGATAAGCAGGATGTCAACTTACAGGAAGTGGAGAGAAATAAAATTCGGTGCGGTAAGTTGCATTTTCAGGCAGTATCTGAACAGGTAAGATTCGATTGGGTAAATAGTTACGAAGATTTCCGACAGAAATTCGGAGTTGCGGAAAGTGAATAGAGGGAGGTATATTATGGCAGATATTAAATATGATATTTTAGAAGAAATTGGAGCTCTTTCCGAGAGTGCCAAGGGCTGAAAAAAAGAATTGAATCTTATCTCGTGGAATGGGGGAGCTGCCAAATACGATATTAGAGATTGGGCGCCTGAACATGAAAAGATGGGGAAAGGGATTACTTTGAGCAAAGATGAAATATTGCGAAGGATTTAAAAAAGTTTGACAATCTTTACCGGCGGTCAGTACGTGTCATCTGGTATAAAGAGAACTCACGACTGGATGCAATCAGGGAAAAAAAATTTTCGGGTGGTTATACTTTTACGCACGAGGAGATTGTTCAATATATTATGACAATTATTCCGCAGGAAGAAGTGATAGTTGAGGCAACAAGGAAGTCTGTCATTAGTTTTCCTGAAATAGCAATTCGGGAATTGTTGGCGAATGCCATGATTCATCAGGATCTGCAGCAGCGCGGTACGAATCCTATGGTGGAAGTATTCAAAAATCGAATAGAGTTTTCCAATGCGGGCGCTCCGCTGGTAGCGATAGACCGTATTGTAGATACGGTTCCAGTATCACGAAATGAAAATATTGCCGGATTTATGCATAAATGTGGTATATGTGAGGAACGAGGCAGCGGATATGATAAAATTATTGAGGCTACCGGAAAAAATGAACTGATTGCGCCAAGAATTGAGAATCAGAATAATCAATTCACAAAAGCTGTATTGTTTGCAAAAGTGCCTTTTGAGATGACAACGAAAGAAGACCGCATCCGCACCTGCTATATGCAGGCTTGTCTGGCTTATGTCAATTATGAAGCTGTCTCTAATGGAGATATTAGGAAACTGTTTGGGCTATCGGATCAGGAAATGACAAAGGCATCACGTTTGATACAAAATACTATAGACGCAGGACTGATTAAGGCAGTTGATCCGGAAACGGCGCCGAGATATAAAAAATATATACCGTATTGGGCATAATTTAACTTTCGCTAACTTTCACTGATTGGAAAATTTATGTCTTATAGCAATACAAGCAATGTCGAAGACCTCTATTTTATGCGGTTTTCGATATTGCTTTATGCACATTATATGAAATTTTAACTTTCGCTAACTTTCATGGGAGGTCGAAATTGTTATGGATATAATCCCCACAATTCACATTTCAGAAATAAAACTCTAACAAAAGTGGCGCTGACAGGGATTGTGCTCCTGGTGGTATACGAGAACGGCGGATGAACCCATGTTCCGGCGGGAAGATTCCTATGGAACCAGACGCGGGACAGCGACACATGAGATTTCGTGGAACTGATTTTCCGGCGGGAAGAGAGAGACGAAGGAGGGAGCCGTCCTGCGCCGAACCGGAAAGCCAAAGGGGAAAAGCAGGGGATTGCATAAAACTTATTTTTCCAGTATCCTTATAAAAGGAATCGTAGAACAGTGTAAGGAACTGTCCGTAAATCCAAAAACAGGGGAGCTTGACATGAAAAAAATATTTTTGGTGGAAGACGACAGGGCAATTTCCAAAAATCTTCTGCTCCTGCTTCAATCGGAAGGGTTTGGCTGCAGCCATGCATCCACCCGGAAGGAGGCAGTCAGGATGCTTGCAGAGAGCAGATTTGACATCGCGCTGGTGGACATTTCCCTGCCAGACGGAAACGGCTTTGCGCTCTGCACACAGATCAAGGAGACACAGAACATACCTGTGATCTTCCTGACGGCCTCTGGCGACGAGGCCAGCGTTGTGACAGGGCTGAATATGGGAGCGGACGATTATATCACGAAGCCTTTCAGACCCCGGGAGCTGATTGCGAGAATTGGCGCCGCCCTGCGGAAAGCGCAGAGCCTGCCTGTGGTTTTTGAGAGGAACGCCCTGAGCGTGGACGCGGCCAGCGGCATTGTAAAAAAGAACGGAAAAGAGGTTTTTCTCTCCGCCCTGGAATATCGGCTCCTGCTGGTCTTTATCAACCATCCCAATATCATTATCACCCGAGAGCAGCTTTTGGACGAGCTGTGGGATGCCGCAGGGGAATTTGTGAATAATAATACCCTGACGGTTTATATCAAGAGGCTGCGGGAAAAGATCGAGGAGGAGCCGGCTAAGCCGCAGATCATCCTTACCGTTCACGGCATAGGATACCGGCTGGGAGGCGGCGATGTTTCGGAATAAAGAAATCAGGCAGGCCGCCCTGCTCTTTTTGCTGATCGCAGGCGGCTTTGGCGCGGCGGGGTTTACGTTATGCTGGCAGGCAGGGGTTTTGGTGCTTCTTACTTCCGGCCTTTTTGGGACGGTGTTTTTTGTATTTACAAAGGCGCGCTATCGCAGGCTGGCGCAGCTTTCCGAGCAGATTGACATGGTGCTGCACGATGCCCAACAGTTGTGTATCAGCGAAAGCCGGGAGGGAGAGCTTGCCATTTTGCAGAGCGAGATCGTTAAGATGACGTTGCGCATCCGGCAGCAGAATGAGGCGCTGAAGACGGAAAAAAAGCACCTTGCGGATTCCCTTGCCGACATCTCCCATCAGCTTCGCACCCCGTTGACCTCCGTGAATATTATCCTGTCGCTGCTTGAAAGGAATACAGATCAAAAAGACCAGAAGGCATTGATCAGGGAAGCAGGGGAACTGTTCGACCAGATGGACTTTTTACTTGCTTCCCTGCTGAAGCTGTCCCGCCTGGATGCGGGGATTGTGATTTTCGAAAAAGAGCCCGTCAGGGCCTGTGAGCTGGTATCGGAAGCCCTTCGCCCTTTCCTGATTCTGGCGGAGCTGCACCAGATTCAGATACAGACGGACATCCCCCAGGGGGCGGAAATTTCAGGTGATTTCAGGTGGCTTTCGGAGGCATTCCAGAATATCATCAAGAACTGTATCGAGAGCGTAGAGGATGGGGGTACAATCCAAATTGAGTGCGAGGATAATCCTTTGTACACAGAGATCACTTTCCATGATGACGGAGCCGGATTTGAAAAAGAGGATTTGCCTTTTGTGTTTGAGCGGTTTTACCGAGGAAAAGGTTCTGAGGCCACGGGGTACGGAATCGGCCTTGCCCTTTGCAGAACCATCATCCTGGGGCAGGGCGGAACCGTGTCCGCCAAAAATCACCCCCAGGGCGGCGCCGTATTTTTGGTTCGCTTTCCAAAGTAAACCCCTATGCCGCTTTCACGGCACCACCACAACATGAAAGGGGTTTACTTGGAACCCCTCCGGGGGATGCACACAAAATGCCAAAAGCAGGCATTTTGGCGATGTACGGTCAGCGCAGAAAGTGCGCAGACCTACCGTAAGAATTCGATGCTTTCGAAGTGAACCCGTAAATGTGACGGATCAGTCACGAAAAAGTCACAAAAATGTAAGTCCGAAATTCTATGATATGAGTAGAACAGATAAAGGAGGCTCATAAAATGGAGTTTTTAAAAGTCGAAGACTTGTGTAAAGTCTACGGTAAGGATGAAAATAAGGTCACGGCATTAGACCATGTTTCCCTGGAGATCGAGAGGGGAGACTTTACGGCAATCACCGGGACTTCCGGTTCCGGAAAATCCACCCTGCTTCACGCTATTGCCGGGGTGGACATTCCCACAAGCGGAAAAATCTATCTGGACGGGCAGGACGTCTATGCCCAGAGCAGCGATAAGCTTGCCATTTTCCGCAGGCGGCAGGTGGGGCTGATCTATCAGTTCCACAATCTGATCCCTACCTTAAGCGTGGTGGAGAATATGACCCTGCCTGTTCTCATGGATAAACGGAAAGTCAACCAAAAGCGGCTGAATGAGCTGTTGGAGCTTTTGGGGCTGCAGGATAGGAAGACGCACCTGCCCAACCAGCTCTCGGGGGGACAGCAGCAGAGGGTTGCCATAGGGCGCGCCCTGATGAACGCGCCTGCGGTGATGCTGGCGGACGAGCCTACGGGCAGCCTGGACAGCCGCAACGGGCAGGAGATTATCCGTCTTCTGAAAGAAAGCCATCGCAAATATCATCAGTCGCTGATTATCGTCACCCATGACGAGAACATTGCTTTGCAGGCGGACCGCATCATCAGCATTGCGGATGGAAAAGTGGTGCGCGACGAGAGGCAGGTGGCGCGGCGATGAATATTTTTCATAAGGTTGCCCTGCAGGGGCTTAAGAAGAACCGTACCCGTACCTTGGTGACCGTGATCGGCGTGATGCTTTCCGCCACATTGTTCACCACAGTTGCGGCTTTTGGAACATCCCTTTTACAGTACTTGCTGAACGGCTCTATAGCCAAATACGGTAGTTGGCATGTCAATTTCGTGGATGTGGACTCGGATTTTGTCAGGGATAGGATGGAGGATTCACAGGTCACCGGGGCGGCTGTTTTTGAAAATATCGGCTACGCCCTGCTGGACGGTGCAAAGAGCGCCGAAAAGCCCTATCTGTTTCTTGCCGGGCTTCCAAAGGAAGCTCTCTTCCCGAAGGAAGCCGAATCTCCGAAGGAAACCCTCTTCCCGAAGGAAGCCGAATCTTCAGAGGAAGCCCTCTTCCCAAACGAAGCCTCCGAACAGCTACCAGTGACTCTGATTTCCGGCAGGTTCCCTGAAAATGACAGGGAGGTTATCATCCCCAATCATGTGTCCATCAAAGCGGGGGTGCGAATACCCACAGGGGAGCCTTTAAGCCTTCTGGTGGGCAATCGGGAAAAGAATGGCAGCATACTGAATCAGCATGACCCGTACACGGAAGAGGAAGCCCTGGGCAAAGTGGAAGAGAAAACATACGAGGTGGTGGGAACCTACGAAAGAGCCGGATTTGAGGAGCATGACTCGCCGGGCTACACGGTGATCACAAGAGCGGAGCCCTGTGACGGCACAGGGCGTTACAGTCTGTTCCTTACGCTGAAGGAGCCCCGGAAGGTGAATGCCTATGTAAGTGAATTTGCAGGTTCGGCTCCTTTTGTCCTGAATGAAGACGTGCTGCGCTTCTACGGCGTGTCGGACAATGCCCTGCTTCGCGGGATTATGCTCGGGGCTCTGGGGACATTGGCGGCAATTATCATGATCGGCTCCGTGTTCCTGATTTATAATTCCTTCCATATTTCCTTAAATGAGCGGATTCACCAGTTCGGCATTCTGATGTCGGTGGGAGCCACATCCGGACAGCTTAGAAATTCCGTTCTGTTCGAAGGGCTCTGCATCGGGATACTGGGTATTCCCTTTGGCGTGGTCGCCGGGATTGGATGTGTGGCTCTGGCGCTGCCGGTGGTTGCAGACAATTTTGCGATCATGTCTACCAGCAGCGTGGCCCTTGAATTGTCTGTGTCGGTGCCGGCCCTTGGGCTGGCAGCAGCGGTCAGCCTGATTACGATTTTGATCTCGGCCTACATTCCGGCAAGAAAGGCCGCCAGAGTTCCGGTTATGGAATGCATCCGCCAGACAGGGGAGATCAGGCTTGAGACAAAGCGCAGAGGAAAGGCGTCGCGCTTCGGTTCCGGCTCTTTTCGGCTTGCCTCGCGCCTTTTGGGGCTGGAGGGGATGCTTGCCCTCAAAAATTTCCGGCGCAACAAACGGCGTTACCGCAGCGTAGTTCTTTCCCTGACTCTGAGCGTTGTGCTGTTCGTGACGGGAAGTGCCTTTGGCAGCGCCCTGAAGGGGATTGCAAAGGAACTGACGGTGGAGGCCGACGGGGATATTTCCTTTTATGCACAGGACATGCCGGAGGAAGAGCTGCTGATGTTCCATGACAGGCTGAAAAATGTGGACGGCGTGAGAAAAAGTACGTGGCAGGTCAACCAGCTTTTTCCTTGTACCGTCAGGGGGATTCCGGATGATTTTGCAGGCGGCCTGATCCAGGAGGCAGAGAAGGAAGGTGCGGCCGACGTAGCAGTTGCGGCCGATGTAGCAGGTGCGGAAGGTGCAGCCGATGCGGCCGATGCAGGCGCAGAGCCGGGGGCGCCCCTGTTTGTCCAGTTCCTTGAGGATGCCATCTATTTTGACTTTATAGAAAGCCTGGGGTTTGCCAGAGAGGAATTCGAGGGAGCGGAGGGGAAGGTTCTTGCCCTTGCCCTGGATACTTCGGAGCACGAGGTTTTCTTCACGGGCCGGGAGGCAGAGTTTACCCTGTCTGACCCTGAGACAGGGCAGGCCAAAACAGTCCGCGCAGCCATGGTGGACAATTATCCTCTGGATATGCTTCCCTTTGATTCCATGCCCCGGTATCTGTATCTCATGCTGGTTCCATGGTCGGAAAAAGGCGCTTTTGCCGGGTTGGGGGGAGAGTCCAAATCGGGACTGACCTTCTGGAGCGATACGCCGGCGCAGACCATGGCTCTGATTCAGTCCGAAATTATTGAGGCAGGTATTACCCGTGACTACACTTTGATCAACCTCTCTTCCGCCCTGGATTTGTTCCGCAGCCTGACTTTCGTTGTGGATGTTTTCACTTATTCCTTTGTAGTGATGATCTCATTGATTGGGGTTGCAAATGTGTTCAATACCATCTCCACCAATATCCGGATCAGGCGCCGGGAGCTTGCCATGCTGCGATCGGTGGGCATGTCGGAGAGAGGCTTTCGACGGATGATGAATTTTGAGTGCTTCTTTTACGGGCTGCGCACCCTTGGGTTTGGGGTACCCATTGCCGGCGTTTTGTCGTGGCTGATCTACAGGATCATGGCGGCCAGCGAGGAGATGGAAGGGTTTGCCTGGCATTTCCCCTGGGGGAGCCTGACCATTGCCGTGCTCGGCGTATTTTGCATTGTGTCTGTGACCATGCTCTATGCCACGGATAAGATCAGAAAAGAAAATATTATTGACGGGCTGCGGGATGATATGGCCTGAGAGCGGCCTGTTGAGCGGGAGCACATAGCCGTGGTACAAAGCGATCATAATGACGTGATATGCCGATGCTTTTGAAAGGAGCAAACTACAAACATGATGATACGGAAATCAACCTTTCAGGATGTGGAGAGCATCCTTGCAATTTACCAATATGCCCGGGAGCAGATGCGTCTTGGCGGAAATCCCGGCCAGTGGGGAAGCAGTTACCCGTCAAGGGAACTGATCCAAAGCGATATTTCCCAGGGGAACAGCTATGTCATGGAGGAGGAAGGGGAAATCCACGGGGTATTTGCATTTATCTTGGGCGATGACCCCACCTATCAGCGGATCGAAAACGGAGCCTGGCTGAATGAGGATGCCTACGGAACCATACACAGGATTGCGGGAGATGGAAAACGGAAAGGGATTTTCCGCCTTTGCACCAGTTTTTGTGAAAAGAAGGTGGGAAATATCAGGATAGATACCCATGAGCGCAACCTGATTATGCAGCATCTCCTTGAGAAGAACGGGTACCACAGGTGCGGCCGGATTTATGTGGCAGATGGCAGTCCCAGGATCGCATACCAGAAAGAAACGCGAAAAAATTTTTGACAGTTTATGACAGGTAAGGCGGGAGCAGAGCACTTCCGCCTTTCATAGTTGCCTTTGTTTGGATTCTCTTTCTATTAAAGATGTGCCAGCTTGGAGAAGGGAATCACAGGAGCAGGATCCGGGGTGTGGTTTCCAATCTCCTTTTCCATCCATACCATGTGATACCAGTTCCCGAATTTGTAGCCACAGTTATGGAATTTCCCCACCATGGAATAGCCCATATGCTCATGGAACCGGACACTGTTTAGGGTCAGGTATTCATCCTCTTTTTCAGGATAGCCGATGCAGGCATTGAGGCTTAAGATATTCTGGGCTTTGGAAGCCGATTCCAGAGCGTTGTAGAGGATTCTCCCGATGCCCTTTCTCTTATACCCCTCTTTCAGGTAAATGGTGGTCTCTGCCGCCCATCCATAGGCAGCCCGCCCCACAAAAGGGCCGGTATAGGCATAACCCAGGATTTCTCCCCCCTGCTCGGCCAGAAGATAGGGATATTTTTTCAGAGTGTTGCTGATTCTTTTGGCGAATTCCTCCGGGGTGGGCGTTTCCCATTCAAACGAAATCGCTGTTTTTTCCACATAAGGGGTATAGATGGCCAGCAGCTCTACCGCGTCCTTCGGGCTGGCGATTCGAATTTTGGGTTCCTTTTCTGATAGTGAAGCTGTATGCATGGTTAATAAATCCTCCTGCGAATGATTTCCCGATACATTTCACGGAGCCAATTTTGCGTTGCGTGAAATGCAGCATTTACCTTTGCTAAATCGCCCAGAAAGGCGCAGCATTTTCTGATACACTTGCTAAAACTCTTGTAATCAACTAAAATTATATATGAAAGTAGACGGAATGTATAGACAAAGAGTTCGGGATATTTCAAGCAATTATAGTAAATCAGACGAAAGTGCCTGTGTGGGTTTCGCATGGCCTTGAGGAGTAACCGATGCGGATTGCAATATGCGATGATGAAAAAGCCCAGAGAGGCCTGATCACCAAATATTTACAGGAATGGGCCCGGGAAAAGGGACAGATATTGGAACTCTCGGAGTTTCCTGACGCAGAGAGCCTGCTCTTTTGCTGGGAGGATGAAAAGCGCTTTGACCTTCTGATCCTGGATATCGAGATGGGCGCCCTGAGCGGTATGGAGCTGGCGGAGCGGATCCGCAGGGAGGATGAGGATATTCCCATCCTGTTTATCACGGGCTATGAAACCTACATGGCCCAGGGCTATGAAGTGTCCGCCATCCAGTATCTGTTAAAGCCCCTCTCCAAAGAAAAGCTCTTTACGGTTTTGGAGCGGCTTCAGAGAAAGCAGAGGCCGGAAGAAAAGCTGGCCTTTCAGACAGGGGAGGGCGTGCTTTTGCTCGCTCCCTCAGAGATTTGGTTCGTGGAGGCCCAGGGGCACCAGAGCCTGCTCAGTACGGCTCATGAGAGTTATCAGCTTCGCCATTCCATAACGGAGCTTTTGAAAATGCTGGACGGGCAGAAAGGGATTGTGCGTTCCCATCGCTCCTATCTGGTAAATTTAAGACATATCTCTGCCATTACCAGGACGGAGCTGGTGATGGACGATTTCCGAAGGCTTCCTATCAGCCGCGGCGCCTACAGGGCGGTGAATGCGGCTTTTATCGCCAATTACGGAGTGGGGGTGCAGCGATAAATGTTGGCAGTTGTTGTGATTGCAATCATCCTGATCATAAATATCCTGCTCTGGTGGCTCCTTCTGCCCAGGCTGGTGGAGCGAAAAATCTCCCGTTTCCAGAACGATCTGGTAAACAGGTACTATGACGAAATTGAGGTGATGTACCGGAAGATGCGGGGCTGGCGGCACGATTACCACAACCACATCCAGGTGCTCAAGGCCAACATGAGCCTGGGAGAGTACGGACAGGCCGCGGATTATCTGGATAAGCTGGAGCAGGACCTGACAGAGGTAGATCAGGTCTTAAAGACGGGAAATGTGATGGTGGACGCCATACTAAACAGCAAGCTTTCCATGATACAGGAGAGGCATATTGCGGCGGATGCCACGGCGGCAGTGCCGGGGGACATTGCCATATCGGGAATCGACCTGTCGGTTTTGATCGGAAACCTGATGGACAATGCCATGGAGGCCTGTTTGGAGATACCGGAGGAAAAGGAGCGGTTTATCCGCGTTTATATCGATATTGTAAAAAAGCAGCTTTATATATCCGTGACCAATTCCATGAAGGGGAGGGCTGTCAGGGCCGGGGAGGGCTTCCTCTCCCGCAAGCAGGCTGGCCACGGCTTCGGGCTGCTTAGGATTGACAGCATCGTAGCCAAATATCACGGCTACTTAAACCGCCAGAGTGAAAATGGCGTGTTTGCCACGGAGGTGATGCTGCCCCTTGTTTTGGAAAAAGGAGAATCATAAACATACAATTCGTGTACTCAGGGCAGTCGTTGGTGCGCGAATTTTTTTGTGGGAAAAATTTGTGATAGAATAAAAGAAACCCGGGAAAATGAAAAAGAAAGAGGTAAAAAGACATAGGTACGAAGATGAATACATTCAAAAAGGCAGCCGGCTTTGGGCGGACCTGGGGGACAGGCAGATGGCTTGGCAATATCCTTTACAACATAAAAGCGTCGAAGGCGTGGGATCAAAAGCTCTTTTACTATCAGTTCCTGCCGGCTATTCCAAGTGTGGCCGCTACCTATCTGGGGCTTTTGCTGCCGGCCCGGCTGGTGCAGGGGCTGGAGGAGGGCTGGGAAATCCAAAGGCTTCTGGCCTGTATTTTTGTCATTTACATGGGAATGTGCCTGTTAAAAATGGCGGATAAGGGGATGGGGGAATATCTTTACCGGAATTATCCCACCCTGATCATGTACTACGAAAAGCTCTGCTATGGCAAGGTCATGAGGCTGGATTACCGGATGCTGGAAGAACCGGAAACCGCAGGGCTGGTGGCGAATACCTGGAATGTGCTGCGCAGTGAATTTGGGTTCCGCAATTCCCTGTGCGCCACCCCCCAGATTCTGAGTAGTCTGGCGGGAATCGGGTGGTACGGCATTCTGATCGCTCGGAAAAACTATGGGATTCTCCTTCTCACCCTGGCCAATACCCTGTTGAACACCCTGCTCATGTCATGGCTTCGGAAAAAGCAGGAAAAGCTCCACAAAAAGGTGGGAGCCTATTCCAAAAAGACCGCCTACATCAACAGAATGTCCATGGACAGGCAGGCTGGAAAGGACATCCGCATTTACCGGATGACGGACTGGTTTTTACAAAAATATGACCGGGCCCTTGGGAAGATGGACTCGATTTACCGTCAGATTCATGACGGCGCTTTCCTGCGGGCAGCGGGGGAAGCCCTAGCAGCCTTCCTGGTGAACGGATTTTCTTACTTTTATCTGATCAGTCTTTTGGTAAAAGGGGAAATGTCCGCCTCAGGCTTTGTGCTTTATATGGGGCTGGTGGGGAGCTTATCCGGATATTTCGCACAGCTCATGGGACAGCTTCTTGTGCTGAATCCGGTGAGTGTGTCCGTGGGCTATATCCGGCAGTTTCTCGCCCTGCCGGAGAGCATGGACTGGTCGGAGCAGGGGCTGGGGGCCGAAAAGCTTGCGGAGCTGAAAAGAGAAGGGATCAGGGTGGACTTTCAGCAGGTAAGCTATACTTATCCGGGAGGGGAGGAGCCCGTTCTGCATCAGATCAATTTAACCATTGCCCCGGGGGAAAAGCTGGCATTGATTGGCTTAAACGGGGCGGGAAAGACCACCCTGGTCAAGCTCCTGTGCGGATTTTACCGGCCTGACCGGGGCAGGATCTTCATCAACGGCATTCCTGCGTCGGATTTTGCCAGGGAGGAATATTTCGAACTGATCTCCGTATTGTTTCAGGACTCTACCCTGCTTCCCATGACCCTGGACTTTAACCTGACGGGAAAAGGAGCAGAAGCCATCGACCGAAAAAGACTTACCTGGGCCCTTAAGGTTTCCGGCTTCTGGGAGAAATACCAGAGCCTTCCCCAAAAGGGACAGTCCCTCCTGGTGCGGGAGGTCAGCGGATCCGTGGACTTTTCCGGCGGGGAGAAGCAGAAGCTTCTTTTTGCAAGGGCTTTATATAAGGAAGCGCCGCTGATGATTTTGGACGAGCCCACGGCGGCCTTAGACCCCATCGCGGAAAACGAAATGTATCTGAAATTTGACGAGGCGGCCCGGGGCAGAACCTGTCTTTACATTTCCCACCGCCTTTCCAGCACCCGGTTTTGCGATCGGATCCTTTTGATGGAGCAGGGGCAGGTGATGGAGGAGGGAACCCACGAGGAGCTGATGGCAAGGAAAGGGCGCTATAGGGAGCTCTTTGAGATGCAGAGCAGATACTACCGGGAGCAGGAAGAACAGAAAAGAAGGAACGCGTTTATGGAGTAAAATGTGCGGCATGGGCGCGGAAAAGGAGAGGGTTATGAGCAGACAGGAATGGGGCTGGCTCTGGTTTTTGCTTAAGGATATTCTGAAAAGGGAAAAAAGATGGTTTGCCAGTATGGTTCTTTTTGGGGCGGCGGAAGGATTCCTGCCCTACATCGGCATCCTTGGGATGGGCAGGCTCCTGGACGGGGCCTATGCAGGCGAGGGGGCAGAGAGGCTGTTTACGTATGCGTTTGGGATTCTGCTGGGTACCCTTGTGTGCAGGCTGGTAAGGGAGAGAGCGGCGGAGAGCTTCTGGCAGAAGCTGGACTACACCAAGGATCTGGAATCTAAGGGGATGAATGCCAAGAGCCTTACCATGGATTACGAATATCTGGAGGATGTCCGTGTGCAGGAGCTGCGGAGCCGGGCCTTTTCCAAATCCTTTTTTGGGATTCAGGGGTGGTTTCTGTGGCATTTCCGGGATATTCTGACCGCGGCGTTTTCTTTTGCCCTGACGCTGGGGCTTTTTCTGCCGGTATTGTTCCAAAAAGGAGAGGGCGGAAGGCACTTTGGCATGATCGGGCCGTCTCTGGGATTGGTTATGATCATGGGAATTATGGTGAGGCTCAACTATCGCACAAGCGTCGGTTATATCAGAAAGATAGACGAATGCTACAATACCATGGACGGATTATTCCACAAGAAACGCTATTTTGCGGAGCTCCTCTCCGGGGCGGAGGCCCAGAAGGACTTGCGTATGAACGGCCAGCAGGAGGAGATCAATCGGGAGATCGGGGAGGTATGCGATAAGCTGCGGGAAAAGCAGCTTTTCCAGAACAGGCTTTATGAAAAGCGCAAGGCCATTGCCCTTTCGACCACAGGAATCTGTGAGCTTCTGGTTTATCTTCTGGTGGGATTACAGGCTTATCAGGGACGGATTTCTATAGGAAGCGTGGTGGTATATGCCGCCGCCATGGTACGGCTTTCCACTGCCCTCAATTATTTTGGGGTCACTCTGGGACATTTGAAGCAAATGGCCATGTTTGCCGGGGATTATGCCCAGTATATGGGGCTGGGGCAGCGCAAGTATGCGGGGACGATTCCGGTGGAAAAGCGCCGGGATAACCGTTTTCATATCTCCTTTGAGCATGTGTCCTTCCGTTATCCCGGGGCGGAGCAGGAGAGCATCCGGGATCTGACCATCTCCTTTGAGATCGGGGAGAAGATGGCGATCGTGGGGAAAAACGGTTCCGGCAAGTCTACCTTTATTAAACTCCTGTGCCGCCTTTATGATGTGACAGAGGGCGTCATCAAGCTAAACGGCATCGATATCCGCAAGTACGACCCGGAGGAATACGCCCGGCTGTTCGCGGTGGTGTTTCAGGATTTCAGTATCTTTGCCTTTCCCCTGGGAGAAAATATTGCGGCCTCCGGGGAGGTGGAGGAAGGAAGGGCCGTGGATGCCCTGGCCCGGGTGGGGCTGGGAGAGCGGCTTGCAGACTTGCCCCTGGGGCTTGCAACCTGCGTGGGAAAGGAGTATGAGGAGAGCGGTATTGCCTTTTCCGGCGGAGAAAAGCAGAAGATGGCCATTGCCCGGGCCATCTACAAGGACGCTCCCTTCGTCATCATGGACGAGCCCACCGCCGCCTTAGACCCCCTTGCGGAGTGTGAGGTGTACGCAGGCTTTGACAAAATGGTGGGGAACAAAACCGCCCTCTACATTTCCCACCGGCTGGCCTCCTGCCGGTTCTGTGAGGATATTCTGGTGTTTGACCAGGGCCGGGTGGTGCAGCGGGGGAGCCATGAAGAGCTGAAAGAGCAGGAGGGGCTTTACCGCAGACTGTGGGAGGCACAGGCGCAGTATTATGATTATGAGGTGGCTGGCTGGTAGGCAAATCACCTTGTTAAACCAAGGGATGCCCGGTGGAGCCTGACATCCCTTAGTTAACATAAGGATGCCTGGCGAAGCCTGGTATCCGTTGTTTGAAACATAAGGATGGCTGGCGAAGCCTGGCATCCGTTGTTTTTGTCAATGAATTCGAGTTTTTGAATATATAAAATCCATAAGTTTTCAGGTATAGTTTAAAATGGAGAGAGGCGGATTCGACGTGACTGCTCCGGTTAGGCACTTAACAACGAATGGTTGAAGGAGGAAGTGGCTAAAAAAGTTATTCCGCGGGGCGGTGGGGAAACCCTCAGAGGCCGGGAGGAGAGTGGCAGAGGATTGCATTGCAAGAGCCCTGTATTGTGGGCGGGAGTGGATTTTTATGGATGAGCCCACCAATAATCTGGACGTGGATACGGTAAAGTGGCTGAAGGATTTTATTACAAAGATAGACAGGCGGCTGGTGTTTGTCACTCATGACAGTGAGCCGGTGGAAGGGGCACAGGAAATTGCCATGCTGGGAAGGAGTGCATAATATTATAAGGTTAGCATCAGAGAGCTTTTTTGGTAAAAGAGCAGCGACCCGTACATCTATAATATGTATGGGCCGTTGCTTTTACTAACATAAGGATACTTCACAGAGTGTGCTGTCTGTTGTTTCCCTTACAATTTAAAATCTTTCCGCGGGTGTTTGGTAGCAAGAATGTCTCGTTGCTTCGACAAGGTAACATGGGTATAAATTTCCGTGATGTTGATAGAGCTGTGCCCCAGCATTTCCTGAATATAGCGGATATCAACATCCGCCTCCAGAAGGCTGGTGGCAAATGTGTGCCGGAACATATGCGGCGTAATGTGAAGAGAGATGGCGGCCAGGGAGGTATATTTATTGATCATCCGCCGGACAGCCTGGCCGGATAAGGGCCTGCTTCGGTGGTTTACAAAGAAATAGCAACAGTTTTCAATCTCCTTCTGGTACTCCTGGTTGTATTCATTTAAAATGCTGACCACGTCATTATTCCCGATCTGTATCCTACGTTCCTTGGAGCCTTTTCCATATATTAAGATGGTCTTTTCAGGCAGGTTTATGTCTGCCTGCTTTAGGCCGCACAGCTCTGATATCCGCATTCCGGATGCAAAGAGGAGTTCAATGACCGCAATATCCCGTAAAGTATTTCTTTTTTTATGAAGGGTTTTTGCGGCGGTGCGTTGCTGATACATTTCTGCCAGAAACAATTCTACTGTAGATAAAGGGATTGTCTTTGGCAGGATAACAGGCTCACGGAACTTAACCTGTATCTTGTCAAATGGATTGCGTTCGATCACTTCCCTGTAAAGCAGGTAATGGTAAAAAACTTTCAGCGAGGCGATTTTGCGCTTCACGGTTTTGGGCTTGCAGGTGGTATGGAGCGAGGCGATAAATTCTTCCAGATTACCTGACTGGATCATTGCAATGTCAGAGGTTCCAATCTTTTGTGCAAATTGCGTCAGATCAATCCTGTATGCTTTCAGGGTCTTTTTATCCAGCCGCTTTTGATTTTGGCAGAAGGAAAGATAATTACTGATGTGTGTCTGTAAGTTTTCCATATGGGGGTTCTCCTTTGCTTTTGGTTTTTTATAAGTTACCGCATGTTAGAGGCAATGAACAGTCCTGGACGGAAAATTTATGGAGAAGCTCTATCTGAGGCATCCTGCTTTTTCTGCCAGCGTAGGAAGACTATGTGGATGTTTATGAAGGCATCCGGGAGTGCTGGGCAGATACAGGGAAAGGCATGAGGAGAACCTGAAGCAGTCGCTTTCCGATCTACCGGATGTGGAGGCGGAGGATTGGATTGATGGCTAGGGGATGGGGGAGATTCGAGGGGGTTAGATGGGGAATTTAGTTAGAGGAATTATAGTTCCTTATAGCTGGTATCTTAATTCGCGACTGCTGGAAATAATTTACAATGTTGTTGATGTATGGTAGAATTTATAGAAATGAGGGGATTTGTAGAGGATAATTAAATGTTATCCGCTATATATATAATGGATAATTCCTGATTATCGACAGCCAAAGACCTGTTTGTCCGTTTGTCTGGACAGGAGATAATATTAGTCAACGTAAATGATTTCTGATAACTA
>CATLHM010000031.1 GCA_949949005.1 uncultured Lachnospiraceae bacterium | reverse complement strand
TTAAGAGGCTGACAGAGGCAGTATTGACAGTGACAGGCGTAAACTATTACCATAGCAATAAAGATATAAGAACAGTCCGGTTATTGGCGATATAGTCTTACCAACACATTTACGGACTAACACCATAGAAAAATTATCCGGCGCAACTTCTGCATCCGACACCACCCACAAACAACCATCTTCCCTTATCTCAAAAGCATACATGCCGGTTTTGATATTTTTGACTGACTCATCAATCATCTGCTGAATTTCCTGTGGTGTCTGGCCGCCCTGTGTGGCCGAGCCATCCTGCCCCCTTAAATTCGGTGTCGTGAATATCCCGGATTTTGTCGTAATATCAAGCCTGTAGTCATACCGTGTGTTATTGGAATTCGGCGTTATCACCGGGGAAAAACCATCATCACCATTTATCCCCGGATTACCCTGCTTGCCCTGTTCTCCTTGCAAACCACGTTCCCCCGGCTCACCCGGTTTCCCCTGCGGCCCCTTGATATTTACTGGCTCCGGCGGCACTGCCATCCTGGTCTTTATCCAGGAGATATCTCCGGTTGCAGCATTCACTGACGGATACCACATCAGGTTAGATTCTTTTTTTGTTGACGCCCCCCGTATCAGCGGCAACACAACGTAAGCTTCATCATTAAATTTGTCATTACTGGAATCTTTTGTATATGTTGCGACAAGGGTGTTTGTCCCAGTTTCAAGGTAGGCATTATAGGTAATCTCACTACCGTCACCGGAAATCGCATTCGCTATCGTTGCACCATTAAGGGAAAGGGTAAACTTATCATAGCTTGCTTCACTTGACACCCTGTACTTAAGCTCATAAGTCTGTGCTTCGTCAAGTGTTGCAGTCCATGTTGATGTTGCAGTCGTACTTTTCTGCGCTTTGTTATTTGAAGTCCACTTGTCCCCAGTCTGTACAAACTTATACGTGCCGTTTGAAGTGTTCTCCCACTTAATTTCCGGTACGACAATTTCCTCCCAGCCCGGTTTCATTTCAAGGGGGATTATAAAATCAAACACAGCGGCATTTTCCGTTCCGGAATTAAAAATCTGTATTTCTGTTCCACCCTCCGCTGTAATGACAGAGCCAACACGGACAGTTGCGGCGGATCCCGGATCGCCCATGGGGCCTTTTACGTTGACAGTTTCGGGTGCTTCTTCTGACTCACTCCGGAACCATGACATAATACCCTCTGGTGACACTGATGGCTTCCAGAGCATATTTGAAATAGCTGCCGCGCCACCTCCTTCGCCGTCCGCACCCTTTAGGTTCGGCGTTGTAATGGTTCCATCTTTTGTAATGATATTCAGTTTATATTCGGTGCTACTGTTACCATCACTTTCTGTAATTCTAGGAGAAAATCCATCTACACCATCTTCTCCATCCACGCCTTTTAAAGACTCGACCCATTCCTCTTCCGTCCCGGAAAACCCCAGCATAACAGCTATCTCATAGGCAGAAAGCCCATTTTCACCTGCTGGTATCTGGGAAATGGCTTCACCGACCATGGTTTCCACATCTTCCGCTTTTGTATATTCTTTCAGCAGTTTTTCCGTTTCCTCCCCGGAAATATATCCGACATCGTTCTGAAATGAGCTGATATTTTGAGGTATTCTGACCGCGTCTTTCCCACTCCCAAGATTCATATCACTCAATATCCGCCTGCTTGCTCCCAGATAAAAAACGGAGTTTTGCGGAGCGGCGATCGCAATACTTGCCTTATTTAACAGATAATTCCCCTCAATGCCATGAGGCCTGCTTACCACCGGAACATACTCGCAAATATTTAGAGCCTCTATGCTTTCATCCGTCAGGTTCAGATCAACTGCCCTTATTTCGTAGGTTTCCTTCAAAGTAATAAAGGAATCGGAAAGCCTCTCCTGTGCTTTCTTAAGCAGATTTTGGGGGAGGGTTACATCCTCCCAGGTGGACTCGCTTTCCGGTGCAAAAATAATTCCGTACCTGGCGGCCATTTCCTCATTCACAATATAGGTCTTTCCGTCATTTACAGAGGAAATATCAATTTTTGTGCCGTCCACTTCAGCGCCTACAGGCCGGATTGCAGTATATGTCTCAGTAGCATCCGTTTCAGAGGACAGGTCGATCATATTTCTGGCAAATTCTATTCCCTGCTTTGATACTGTTTCATAGTCTGCCAACCAGTCAATATAATCTCCGTCTGACTCATAACGTATCCTGATGTGGCCTCCCAAAGATGATTGGAAACATCTGCTCTTTAATGCCTCCCATGAATTGAGAATACTTTCGCTACTCCTGATTATATAATCATTGGCATCCACAACCGTGACCACGCCGACTTTAAACTGCTGCCATTCCTTCACCTGTGAATTATGGTTTTCGATTATCATTCGGAACAATTCAAAGGGAGTGCCGGAAAATGAAAACGGTTCTAAACAGGAATCATTGAAAAAGGCAAGTTTTCCTTCCACTTCAACGAATTTCCCATTATAAAAATCCTTCTTGTCCGAAACCACCCGCCCTTTAAAAAGGATTTCCCCATTCCTCACTACTGAAAGAACGGGATACAGCTTTTTTATGGTATTATAATTCAGGTTGGAGTCATATATTTTAAATGTCAGTTGCCCGGCAGCATTATCCTCCAGTACAAGCTTTGGGTCGATTAATTTCAGGTAAGGATTGCGGGGATCATAAATTACATTATCTCCATTCTTGATCGTGATCATATAAGCTGCCCTTTCCTGTACTCAAATTTAATGGTTCCTTCGCCTGTCAGTTTCATGTGATTATGCCCCTCGTAAAGGGTAATTTCCGGCACCTGATAAACACCTGTCTGCATATTATATCTGGTGCCCTCATAAGTCAGGCTTACTTTTCCGGTTACTGTAATACGGGGCATTACCGGCATTCGTGAATTGGACAGGATAAACTCCTTTTGCCTGCCATTCACCTTTTCAATCTGCACTGTTTCACGCTTTTCATACTTATAGGGCTTTACTTTTGCCACAAAGCATAGTTCATAAAGACTCTTATCTTGATTGTCCTGGGTGCATTTTATCCTGCCCTCATAATAAAAATCTGGATCCCGCTCTAAAACAATTTTTACTTTCCTCCCATGGAGGTCATTTTTCATCTGCTCTTTTGGCTGTCTGTGGAAAAAAGTGAATTTAAAGTCAATCTTTCCATCCTCAAATACCACGCCTCCCACCGCCTCCGTGAGGTCAATATCCGAATCCCCGCCAGCTATATCCACATAATTTTCCTTAACGGCGGCTGGCGTAATCCTGGCATAATTCATTATCGCGCCGTAATCGTTTGAGTATTTATCATTAAAAAATGCCCCCTGCATCAATTACGCCTCCCCCGCATATAAGTGATCCTCCCCAGCTCTTCATTCATTGGTTCTGCCAATTCGCCTACCAGAGCGCCGGTATCAAGCAGCAACTGCCTGCTCGCCAGATCAGGGAGGTACTGTGCCAATAAATCATATATTTGGGTAAGGAGCGCATTCAGCTTTCCATTATTCTCTGCCACGGCCATGGATATCATGGACATCAGTGTCTGCGTCCCGCTCACCACCTCACTCCCGGCTTCCCCGCCTGCCATAAGCTGGCCGGAGGAATTGACTCCAAATGCTGTCGGTTTGTCCATAATAACAGGACTGTCCATTGCCTTTTTATACCATTCCACCCCTATATGCGGAATGGACGGAGGATTTAAAGAAAAACTTCCTTCCATACTGAAATGCGGCAGTTTTATCTTTGGAAGGCTCCAGTCAAATTTAAAGAAGTCCTTCAACTTCTGGACGGTATTGGAAACAAAATCCTTTACCCCGTTCAGTTTTTCTGATACGCCTGTTTTTAGATCATCAAACTTTTTGAGAGCGCCCGATCTTAGCGCCTCGAATCCCTCTATCCCTTTCTCTTTCAGGGAATCAATTTTTTCAGATGCACTCTGTTTCAATTCCTGAAATCTGGATACGGCGCTTTCTTTCAGACTGCTCACTTTTTCACTCGCACTTACCTTTAACTGTTCAAATTTATTCGTTGCGCTCTCTTTGAGACTTTCGATCTTCTCAGTTGCACTTTCCTTCAGTTCATTGAATTTGGACACGGCTTTTTCCTTAAGACTGGTTATTTTCTCGCCTGCGCTCTCTTTAAGTTGTTCCACCTTACCGGTTACCTTTTCCTTAAGATTCTCTATTTTTTCCGTAGCTTTTTCCTGCAGCTCGCTGAATTTTTCCACTGTACCGTCTTTGAGCTCTTTGGCTTTTGTAACTACCTTATCCTTTAGCTCGCCTGCCTTTTCGGAAATATTGGATGCAAAATTCTGAAATCCTTCTTTGAGATTTCCTAGAAAATTATCTACAAAATTCCGGAAGGCCTCACAATTATCATAGAGAAGCTTAAACCCGCCTACAAACGGATTTACCAGGAGCAGAGCCAGTCCCTGCCAGTTGTCTTTTACAAAGTCAATAATCCCGGAAAAGAAATTCCGGATTCCGTCCACCGCACCGCCGACTATTCCTTTGATCTTTTCCCATGTTTTTCCGGCCCACTCCTTGATCTCGTCCCAATTTTTATAAATCAGGACGCCTGCTGCCACCAATGCCGCAAAAACCCCTATAACAACCTTTACAGGTGTTGGAATCGCCATAAAGGCCGAAAGAAGACCGCTGCCGCCCGAGACCTTTCCAATCAAGCCGCTGATACCACCGGTCACCTTACCAATCTCGCCGATCAGAGAACCTCCAACCTGTATAATGGAACCTATGCCGGAGGAAACCCTGCCAAAAAGAATCAATAGCGGCCCGGCTACTGCAAGTACTCCTCCTATTGTCAGGATCATTTTCTGGGTATTTTCATCCAGACCGGCGATCCAGTCACAGACTTTGGAAAGCCATTCAATACCCTGTTTTAAATAGGGCATAACCAGATCAACAAACTGGATCATCAGCCCTTCCACCTGTGAATTCAGTTCTGTCAGGCGGCCTTTTAAATTGTCACTCATAGTCGCGGCCATCTCTTTTGCCGCTCCATCCGCATTATCAAGAGCATTTACCAGGTTATTGAAATCCTCATCACTGGCATTTATGACAGCAAGCATGCCCGACATTGCTTCCTGACCAAAAAGAACCGCGGCTGCGTTTACCTGTTCCTCCTCACTCAATGTGCTGAATTTTTCGCGCAAATCTATGATCACATCACGCAACGATCTGGATGTGCCATCGCTTTTAAACATCAGAGCGTTATTATATCCCTGCACCTCGATATTTCCCTGATATGCAGTTTCCAAATCATTTAACGCAGACTGCAGGTTGTTCTGAGATTTCTCCAGATTGAGTGCCGCGGTCTGGGCCTGTGAGGACTCTGCCCCATACTTATTGACCGCTTCATTATATTTGATCTGGGCCTTTTCCATATCAATGGTCTTATTGGCCACTTTTTCCTGTGCGTTCTGAATCTTGCCATTATCTAAAACCTGTGCTGTCTCAGCCGTAGCAAGCCCCAGAGACACCATGGTATCCATTACGGCTTCGTTTGTTCCGCTTAAACGTGTCAGGGAGGAACGCAGAGTAGTCCCTGCCTGAGAACTCTTGATAGAGGCATTCCCCATCAGGCCGATCGCAAGCGACAAGTCCTCTGCGGTATAGCCGAAAGTTCCTGCGATAGGAGCAACATACTTAAAGGTTTCCCCCATTTTCCCAACATCCGTATTGGCACTGCTGGCCGCCGTTGCCAGAACATCGGCAAAATGCCCGCTATCGGAAGCTGACAGCCCCAAGGCCGTGAGTGCATCCGTTACAATGTCAGAGGTGGTTCCAAGGTCTTCTCCCGATGCTGCCGCAAGATTCAGCACTCCTTCCAGTCCGTCCAGCATATCAGACGTTTTCCATCCTGCCATAGCCATATATTTCAACGCCTCGGCAGATTCAGAAGCGGAAAACTTAGTGCTCCTTCCCATTTCCTCCGCTTTCGCCCTTAGTGCTGCCAAATCCTCCCCAGTCGCCCCGGAAATAGCCCCCACCTCCGACATACCGTATTCAAAGTCCGCCGCCGTATCTATGGCCTTCTTCCCGATCAGGGTAAGCGGTGTTGTGATCCCAAGGCTCATTTTTGCTCCCAGTTTGGTGGCGTTTTCGCCTACGGTCTTAAAGCCTCCGGAGAGTTTTTCCGAAAAAGACTGGGCTTTTTCCGTTGTGGCGCTGATGCTTTGATTTGCCGCATCCGTGTTTATAAAAATGGAGCCAAATAATCTAAATATTTCCATCTACATCACCCTATGATACCCCTGACCTTGTCCAGAATTTCCTCAGCAGTCCGGTTATCTCCCGGCCTTTGTGCAGTAAAAATCTCTTTCTTAAATTCATCAAATCCCATATACAACTGGTACCCCGCAACCCAGCGCATATACAATTTTTCTTCACACTCTGCGTCCCGTGCGTATGCGATCATTTCACAGCCGTCAAAAAACGGCATGGCGAAAATGTCTCTGGCATTTCCTCCATACCGTCTGTATATCAAGTCCTTTAACTCTGTATCTTTTCCCCCAAGCTGGACGCTGAGTCTAAAAAATTTAAAATATCATTCTCCAGTAAGATTTTCCTAATATCCTCAACCGTTGTCTCAAATGACTGTACTTTGACCTCTTCCGGCTTCTTTTCACAGATTCCTCCAAGCAGATCATAAAACTGAATTTCCACCCTGGCATCCGAACAGGAACACATAATTTCCATCACAGCCCCCATCCCGATCTGCTCGGCATCCGCATCTTCTTTCTTCCCTTCTATGTATGCATTCTTTACCGCCTGGAGGAAATTCCCGTTTTTCATCAGGCGGGCCATCTTAAAAACATCCTCTGTATTGATCTTTCTCAACCCTCTTCGCCTCCCTGCCCGGTGACAGCCTGCTGCCGCTTCTTTGGATACAAAATCTTAAACGGCGGACTGTCCAAGTCGTCAAATGTATAATGTCCGTAGAACGTCAATGGTATCGTGGCTTCCGACTTATCCTGGACACTGAATTTCAGCCCCTCCGTATTGAGGCCGTTATATACCTGGATGATAACCGGCTCATCGCTTCCACTCAAAGTCCCTACCCAGGTCACATTGTCCACATAATCGTCTAACCCGATCGCGGAATTTCCCGTGATTACATCGTATTTATCATCCGACTGCGAATCCACATCTGCCGCACTCAGAGCTGCATGAATTGCCTCAGTTGTCGTTTCCAATACAGTGGCTTTGAGATACACGTCCCAGGAATCAATCACTTCAAGCCCTTTTGCACGCCCTTTCACACCATCCACTTCTATTTGCCGGATTTTCGGAACCGCCGAAAATTCCCCGCCGCCTTTCGTCGCCCCGATCAGTTTCCCGGCGGCAACTGCCGAATCAAAGGTATCATTGGATTCTCCATTTACCTCATAAGTAAAATTCTTGAAAAAAGCTCCGGCGTCCAGTAATAAATGCTCTGGCGTTTGTTTTGTAAAACCGGAAAATGACCTTTTCTTTTTCAACTTTGTTCCTCCTTCTCATAAACATGCATTTCAAATTGTTCCTGCACCCTCTTTAAGGTTTTATCAGGATCAGGGATATGCTGCCGCTTCCCCCTGAAAGTCCGTATCAGATACCCTTCTGTCATAAAGCTGCTTCGGTGCAGTTTTTTCTCCAGCTCATCCATCAGGGCATCCGCCCTTGTGTAATACTGGTTCTGATCCCAGACATTAACCTCCAGCACATATACCTGTCTTTCCCCTATCTCTGATATTCTTTGTGCTGAAAATACCCGATACGGATATATGGCGTTTTTAGGGGCTTCCTCACAATACGCCCCTGTTATTTCTTCTAATTCTTTATCAAGTCTCCTGCTCAGTCCTCACCACCGCCTTCATAATCTCCTTCGCTGACCAAAGATAACGCCCTTGCCTCATCCTCCAAAGCCGAGAGGTATTGGCTCTCAATCCTGATAATGTCCGATATATTATCCTGTACCGCGGAGGAAAGAAGCCCCAGCCTTGGCGTTTTGCTGCTACCAAATTCCTGAAATCCTCCATAAAACGCATTAGGCTTGACACCAACCTGCATATTGGGGTATTCCTCCTGCTTATGCCTGACCCAGTACTGTGTGTATTTACCTATCCTGCCTCTTCTACGTTTAAAGCGCGCATAATAGGACTGCCGGAATCTTTTGCATACCAATTTCCCCACATCCCGCAGGGCTGCCCGGCACAACTCTTTCATGGTATAATTCACCCTGTCCACATTGGAGGTGAACTCTATTCCGTTTTTGGTAACTTTAGTCACTGACCGGGGCACGGACATCCCTGACACCTCCATAGCATGTGATTTCCAGCTCATTATTTCCGGTTCGATAGGTACGTAAGACTTTATACCTGATATTATTGTGGATGAGATATTCCTGTCCCTGGTAATCCATGTAGTCGGTAATAATAAACTTAATTTCCGGCTTGCTTCCTGCCGTCTGGGCCTGATAAAACTCCTTCATGCCAATTGACTTGATTTCTGCAAATATCATATCCGATTTCTGCTCCTGGATTTTGGGGTCTCCACCTTCATCCAATTCCTCTCCAGGAACAAGGTTCAGAAAGAAAATTATTTCACTGCGCATTTGTATTCTCCTGTCAGACTCATGGCATCACGCATATCTTCATAGTTTTTCATGAACTGATCGCCCTTCCCAAGATAATCAAACTGCGCCTTACAGTACAGTTCAATTGCCTTGTCTAAAAGTGCATTATCTCTTTGCATATCAATTCCAACCCGGCTCATATCAAGCCGGGCAGCCTCGATATTATCCGCAATGTCAATGTCCGAATGCGTATGGGTAATTCTCATTTTCTTTCTGATCTGTTCCGCCGATACCATAAGTCAGCCTCCGTTCCATATCTTACGGACTATTCTGATTTGCCAGATTCCTCCGATGTCCCAGACGCCTCAGACGCCTTTTTCGTAAGCAGTGCATGTGCCTTGCTTGTTATAATGTTTCCATCCATAATGCCATAGCCCACATAATCTGTTTTACGATCTTTCACATGATCTTCCGTCATCATGCTTACTTCTTTGTTGATATTCATGTGGTATCCGCTGTAAGCATTGGACATCAGGATTTCCCCGTTCTGCATAGAGTCATCCTCTTTCACCGGCATTCCCAAAATCCTGAATAATCCGCCTGACGTCACATCCGCTACAAACAACGGTCTCTTGTTGGCGTCCATAACGGTAGCCAGATTCGTCCAGATTGTGACAGAATTCGCATAAACCGAAAGCCCTGCCCCATAACCGGATTTGATCTTCGAACGGGCATTGATAATATCTTCGTAGGTAAGGGAATCTCCGTATTCTACGACCTGCGGCTTACCCGTTTCCGCCTGAAGCGCCGTAACCACCCCCATGGGCTCCGGCTTGCCGGATACCGCATTTGCCCCGGCTCCATGGGTCACGCCATAGCCTGCTGCCGCGCCCATTTTCTTAGCCATTTTCCGCTGGATGTAAGGGATAAAGTCCTCAATTGCCATTTCCTTTAATTTCCATGAAACTGTGATCGCTCTTGACAGCTCACACCCACTGAGCTTGTACTCCTTAAGGGTTTCCTTTCCATCCTCCGTCTTGGTGCCCTCATCATACCATTTTGCATCTGATGAGGTATCCTCCTGGATCATGGTCAAAAGGCCATTTACATAAGTCTTGGTGATGTCATTGAAATAGGGATAATATTCCCCTGCCATCTCCCAGATACCTTTTGCGACTGTTTCAGGAATAACGATTCCTGTGTTCCCGGTCGTATGAGTGAAAGCCTCGTTAACCATCCGGAACTTTTCTGACTCACTGTTATTTAACGGCGTACCCATCAATGTTTTCGCCCATGCATTTCTGTATTCCTCCGATTTCCAGGCCTGTACCACAGGAGATTCCGTTTCCTGGCCTTTTTCACCGCCAAAGGAATCTTCTAAGTTAATAGCTCCCTGCTTGGGAATCTGGGTACCATTAAGGGCCGCAAAATCAGCCATGGCCTGTGCAATGGAATCCCACTGCTGGTCGAGTTTCTTCACCTCTTCCATTTTGGCATTTGCTTCCTCGACTTTTCCCGCATCAAGCAGGCCCTGTGCCTCATCCATCAACTTTTTCCTCATGGCTTCATACTGTTTTTTGTTCATGCTTTTTCTCCTCTCATTTTTAAAAGATTAAATTGTGCAAGACAGGCTGTGGTATCACCCTGTTTTTCCCCTGTCCCCTTTATAGCCCTCCCTACCTTTTCCATTTGTTCCTTTGTGGGAAGGGAAAACAGCGGCCCTGCCACCAAAGGGCTTTCTTCTTTCTCCTGAAACATGATGCCGTCAATCAGGCCTTTCTCCTGTGCCTGCTGTGCGGTAAGCCATGTCTCATGCTCCATCATTTCCAGCGCATCCTTTTCTGACATCCCACTCTTTGCCGTATAAGCTGTACATAAAGCTTTATCTGCCGTCCTAAGCACCTCGGCCGTATGCTCCATATCACTGTGATTTCCGCCTGCATAAGTGGAAACGCAATGCACCATCATCAATGCGGTAGGTGACATTTCACAATATCCTGCCATGGCTACGATTGATGCCGCGCTGCAGGCTTCCCCGGTAATGTAAATTTTTACATTGTCCTTATAATTCCGTAAAAGCGTATAAATCTCGGAGCCAACATCTATGACTCCCCCAGGGGAATTGATATAAACCTCAATTTCGTCTCCATCCTGCAATAAGTCCAACACCTGCTGTACATCATTGGGGCAGGTTGCATCCTCCTGAAACCAGTCGTAATACCATTTATAATCATTGGGGATCAATACACCCCGGATGTTGATTTTGTGCTTCATCCTTTCTCCTTTCTGCCGCTACAAGAAGCTGGCTTATCATCCCCGCGATCACGGAACAATTCTCGCTGTTCATTTTCCCAAGCATATTCCTGACCAGGCCAACTACTTCGGTATCCAAACGCCTGATCGGATTGTCTCCTCCCTCAATAGGAGCCATGTTCAGGGTCGCCCTCCACTCGTTTGGCGTCATAGCTCCCCGATCTACCATGGCCTGCAGAGCCAGCTTGGAACTAAGGCTTGCGCACTGGAGATTACTTGCTTCAAACACAATCCGGTTCCCGCATCCCCGCTCCCGTCTGGTAAACATCTTTACAGAGTAGGTATCCCCCATCTGTATAGCAACAGGCTCCACCTCCGCCTCATAGTATGCGTTCCACTCATCCTCCGTCCACTTGGACTGGATGATCTTTTCATTTGTATTGAAAAAAGAGTAAATCCTGTTAATCGTTTCCTTAGTCTGTAACGCATTGGGGACATAATCCTTCGGCTCTATTCTTGTTGCAGTCGCCTTGGAATCCACGCCCGCTGCCCCAAAGGTATCGCTCTCTACCGAAAGATAATTGTCCACAAAATCTTTCACATTTTTCTTTATATCTTCAGGACGCAGAGAACTTGTAAATGTAAGAAGCCACCTGATAATCCCGCTGTTTTTGATCGCTTTGATGATTCCCTGGTCAATCGTCCCGATCACCTCCATCATGGAGGCCAGCGCAGGCGCGGGGCTTTCGCCAAAAATATCATGCTCATTGAAATCCTGTCGCAAGTGAATGATCTGGCTATAAGGAAAGGTGCCTGATTTCCCATTGCGGTACTGAAATTTAAGATATAGCTCGTCATTTATATACTTCGTCTCACACTGGATACAGGGAATCGGGTATAACTGCATTGGCTTATCGTTTATATCTCTCACGATCAGAATGAATGCATTGTTATTCAGGCATAGTTGAGTCGCCACCTTCTCCTGGAACTGCTGCCCTGTCATATACGGGTTTGGCTCTGACAAAAGGAACCGGATATTTGCATCCGGATTCACTTTTAGCATACCGGAATCTGACCGGATATGCTTTCCCACCAGTTTTCCTACCGCTTTAACCTTGGGGCGGATACATGATCTTACAATGTCGCTGTCGTAGAGCCTGCCATTCCATGAGTAAAAATATTCGCCCCATGAGGTGACCATCTGCATCACATTCTTATCTGCTTTTTCATCCGTTTTGGCATTCTTTTTCTTAAATAATCCCAATTCAGGCCACACCCCCTATGCCACTATGCTCAAATATTCCTCTAAATTATGTTCCAGCTCTACATAGGCATCCAGCAGGCTTGCCATACCGTCAATACGTCTGGTTGCTCCCTGATTCCCTTTGGCAGGCTGAATATTATCATTTTTATCAACATCTATGGAAGTGTTGCATAAGCACCACTTTAGAATAGGGTTATTGTTATAAATGATCTTTTTCTTTTCCAAGTCCGCCCCCAGGGATTTCATTGGCCCTGACAGAGTTTTCTTTCCCTGGAAAACCAAATCTATTACGGATGGGCCAAATGTATTTCTCATTTCTTCTACAAAATAATCAGCGCTCCATCCGTCTACACCGCATTTAAACAGGTAAATATCATCCTCCTGCTGCACCTCACAGTACCATTCCACGACATACTTATAATGCATCCGGTTCCCCGGACACGTCCTGAGATAACCTTTCTGTTTCCAATCATCATAGGGAATCTTATCTTCCCTGACCCTTTTCTCCAGCAAGTCCTCCGGGATCCAGTACATTTGTTTCACATAAATATTTTCATCATTCGGCACCATAAAAATAATGGTTGCACAGGTCAGGTCTGTGGTGCTTGACAGGTCACACCCTCCTATCCCATATCTGGGCTTAAGCTCTTTAATGTCAAATAGTGTCTGATTGTCGATCTGTTCAAAGGTGAGCCATGATTCTGTGGGCGTCTCCCGGATATTAAATTCCTTACAGACCAGGTTCTTCACAAGGCTTGGATTTTCCATCGCCTTTCGTACCTTCTCCGCAAGTGCATCTTCTTTCTTGATCGTCCCTAACCCCGGATTGGCTTTTTTCCAGCACTTCGAATCTACCCACTCTTCCCTTTTATCAAGCTCGTAGATAAAGGGGAAGAAATGAATGTCCTTGTACCCGTTTTCGTCAAATAATCCATTTATTACCCTTTCCGCCTCTTCATACTTTTGGTCGTAAATATCTTGTCGGATTGTCCCAGCTGTAGAAGTGATATAAATCAATGGCTGCTCCCTGGCGGTCACCCCATCCGCAATAATATCATACAGCCTGCGCCCATCCTTCCACTGGTGGATTTCATCCATCAGACCGCAATGGATATTCAATCCATCCAGCGTATCGCTGTCAGAGGCCAGCGGCTTAAATGTGCCATCATTAAAGAGTTCACTGGAAAGTTCCGCCACAAGGGTTTTTATTCTCCTTAACAGCACTTTGGATTTCCTGACCATCCGCTTTGATTCTGTCCAGATAATCTTTGCCTGATCCTTCTTCGTCGCAACCGCATATACCTCCGGCCCCGGCTCTCCATCCCCCACAAGCATATACAGCCCGACGATTGACGCCAGCAGGGATTTCCCGTTTTTCTTTCCAACAATCAGAACAGCCTCCCGGCACATACGATTGCCGTTAATATTCACAAATCCAAATATCGCCGCAAGATGCGCTTTTTCCCAAAGTTCCAAACGCACCGGCCTGCCAGCACCGGCCCCCTTTGACAGCCTGCAATAATTTTCTGCAAATTCAAGCACATGGTTAGCCCTTTTAGAGGAATAAAAATACTCACCTGGGGACTCAACCAGGTGAGCAAGGTATCTATACCAACGGAATATTTTATCACTGACAACCTCCCGGCCCTCCTCAATCTCATGCCAGTACTCCAGCACTGGATTGTATGTCAAAGGGTAGGCTATTTTGGTCATATATCTTCCCTCGCATTTACAAAGTCGTCGAAATCATCCTCCGGAGCTTTGACCTTTTCCGTTTTAGGCATACAGTCGATCAGTATTTTCATGGCCTGTGTCAATTTTTGCGACAACTGCAGGTACATTTGAGACTCCGGGCTTTGCTTGGTTCCATACTGGTTCTCTCCGTTTTTATAAGTGGCCGTTGTTCCTTCCCTTATGATCGTCTCCCTCAAATCCTGCATTGTAACTGTCATAAAAGCAACGTCTGCAATCGTGGTCAGCACCAGCTTTTTCTTATTCTCATCAATTCCTTTGAAAAGGCGCTTTAATCTTGTTTCCTCTCTTTTGATCTGCTTAGATTTCTCTAAATAATTTGCGGCGCTGTCTACTTTTTCTTCCCTCTCGATCTCCCTCTGCACCTCTTCATAGTCCACCATATACCACACCCCCTATACGCGCGACCTGTGTGTTAAGCAAAACCCCGCCAACGGTCCCGGACAGCGACAGACCAAATTCTTTTATGGGGGGACTCCCCACCCCTTCCGCAGATCGATCTCCCTTAAGGATACAGGCTGTCCGTCAGCGTCAAACAGGCACAACGGCTTCGCTCCTTTATTCAGGCCGTGCCCCTCAAACTGATCATGGCATTCTTTGCACACATATTTCAGATTATTGTGGTTCAGGCTTATGTCCGCATTTGTTATATTTTCTTGTGTGAGAATCACTCCATGATGGACAATAAACCCAGGCTTTTTGTGACATTCTTCGCATAAACCGCCATCAATATTAACTCTTTTTTGTATGTAAGAATTTCTGCATTTAATCCATTTGTCTGATCTATAAAAGTGTTTCGCCCATTTCTGCGCCATCTGCTACCATCCTTTATCTACAATCATCAGTAAACCAAAATACAAAAGCACCCAATCACTGTAGTGTTGGATGCTCTTAAAAATGTGTTATGTGGCAGGTTTCCCTCTGGATTCCCTAATTATCATTATAAATGTGAATTATGTGAAATGTGTGAAAGTTTTTAAAAATAACAATTTTTGTACAAAATGACTAATTACCTATTCTTTAGCCATTTTCTCTGTAATTGCAGAATTAATATACTCGCTTATGCTCTGGCCTGCTGCCTTTGCCCGTTGCCTAATAACTTCCTTTTGGCCTTTTGGCATCACCAGTTCAAACCTATCATAATTCTTTTTCTTAAATTCATTCTGATATTTTATCTGATTAAACTCTTCTTTCTGCATTTTACTCTTTCTTTCCCTTGCCTTGTGATATATAATCTTTCTAAATAGTTGGGGCGGCTTTGGCAAGTCCACCGCCCTTTCTATCTCTCCACTTTACTTTTTAAGTAAAGCTCTTACTTTTTCTTTGGCCTCTTCAAGGTCTTTACACTCATTAAGTATTTCAAGTATTTTCCTTGTTTGATTTTCTTCGGCCGTTTCTTTAAGTAATTCTCCTACATTCAATTCCTCGTCCATATCTTCTCCTTTCCCTGCCGCCCAGTTATTTGTTATGGGTTTTATGCATCTCCCTTAACTGTCTTTATTATATTACATATTACAGAATATGTCAATACATATTCTGTAATATTTTCAGATATTCGCCTATTTTTTTACTTATACCACTCCTATCCATATGTACATTTCTCGCAACTTCCCTCTGTGGCAAACCATCTATGTAATACATTCGAAATACCCTCCTGGTCAGACTATCCGGAATATTTTCAACGAAATCTTCTATTTCCTGACATTCCTCTTCCAGAACACTGAGCCTATTTTTATATCTACTTTCCATCCGGAATACTTTATCCCAATCTACACCCACCACTGCATTAGGTACGGGATATCCGCTACGTAAGTCCAATATTGTATCATTATCAATCATGGTATCTCCCCTACCAAGACGTAACAGCGCATTATTAAGCTCTGCTATCTCCGCCTTTTTACTCCGGTAACTTTCCAGCAATTCCTTTGTCATACTCTTCCCCCTGTTACAATAATTTCTTTATACACTATAAAGTGCCTGATACTCAATATCCTTCTTAAGGATTACCCCCATGATATAATATCCTTAAGTGGAAATGGCGGTACGAATACTTTGGCGAGTGGCGTACCGCCTGTTTAATTGTTTTATGCCTGCTGCCTCCTGGTAACTAAGATTCCGGCCTCCCACACCGTTTAAACTCTATCACCCATACCCAGGGATTAGCTTCCCGTCCATAACGTTCTATGCCTGCTATTTTGATAGTATCGTTCCATATCCACGACCATACTGTTAAATATGCGATCCTTATATATTCTTCGGTTTTCTCCGGCATCTGCCCTATGAGGCGATTAATAGCATCTTTACTCGTCCCCTCTTTCAAAATCTGCTCATTTGTGATCTCATTCAGCCGTTCCACCCTCACATCCGTTACCTTTAGCCAGATTCGGGTCGCCTGCTTAGGCATATGGATTGATGGGATCCATTTTCCTCTATTACAGCAGTTAGGCTCCTTGCTATTCTCAAAATATTTTGGTGACCAGTCAGCGGCATATTCTACGCCTGCTGCCGGATGATCACTCAATGGCCGAAATGTTTCCCGGACATAAAGAATATCTCCTGTCTGGTATCGCAATTTAAAGAATTTTTCTCCATATCCATCTGCAAACGTCCCACGGCATGATATACATCCTTTAGGTGTGAACATTGTATATCCCCAAATAGCATCCTCGGGAATAAACCCTTTGACTACCCGCCTTGTAACCGTCTTTCTTCCATCCAGTATGGCCCGAACCATGTCCGTATTGAATAAAATCGGCAAAACCCTTCCCATGCCTCCACGCTCCCTTCCTACGCCTGCTGCCTCTTAATCCAATAACAAGCGATCGTAATATTCTTCCGCCTCTTCCAACCTTTTCTGGCAACACCTTAAATCTCTTTCAAGGGATTTTACTATCTCATTTATTGCATTTGATGTCTTTTCGGACTTCACTATCTCCCTGTAATCAGTCTCATCCGTCTGGTAAGAGTATGAATAGTTTAAGAATCCCCTATATTTCGCTTCATTCATATTGGGGATAAAAAATCTTCTCCCAACGTCCCCAGCTCTGCAATAGATGTTTCTTTCCCCTGCTTTGACTACTCCAAAGGTTTCTACTCTGGGCTTGCAGTTTAAATCCCTTAAATCTATGGTTATTTCCACCACCTGGCTCATTTTATATTAGTCCTCCTTTTCTGATATGCCTGCTGCCTCTTAGTCCGCTAAAGGCCAGTTTAGCTGCACAATAAATCATTTTCATTCCATCCATTTCCGTGGAGTATAAGCTCACTTGGAACATATCTGACAATTGTGTCCTCACTTATATCCGTCAATCTGCTCTTTGAAAAAT
>CATLHM010000030.1 GCA_949949005.1 uncultured Lachnospiraceae bacterium | reverse complement strand
GTAGACAGAATATTAATTCCGTCTATATCAAGGCAGGTACGGACGCTTTATAAAAGATAGCCTTGGGTTGATAAAATCAGATATTAGTTCTGCTGAGGGATGCATACGAGGAGGTGTATGATGTCTGTTTTAAAAGAAGAAAATATTACTCCGGAGAAAATAGAAGAATTTCTTATCAGCCTTGAAGAAAAAGGGAGAGGTCAGGCGTCTCTACAGTGCTATCGGAGAATACTGCTTGAGCTCTATAAATACCTTCCGGAAGAAAAAAACATAAAAGAAGAGACGGGAAGAGAATGGAAAGCCTATCTGGAGAAACAGGAATTGCAGCCGTCCACGGTAAATACGCATATGTCAGTTTGGAACAGTTTTTTACGGTATCTGGGGCATCGGGAATGGCAGTTGGAGGATTTTGATAGAGAAAGTGAAAATGCACAGCCGCAACTGAATCGGACAGAGTATTTGAGGCTTTTGTCCGCTGCAAAGCATTTGGGGAAGGAAAAGTCATATCTTTTGATCAAGACCCTTGGGGGAGCCGGAATGCGGATACAGGAGCTTTCGCAGCTTACTGTGGAAGCGCTAAAACAGGGAACAGTAGAGCTGGAATACCATAATTCTCGACAGAAAAGAATATTACAACTTCCGAAAGGGCTAAGAGAGGAACTGCTTGACTATGTGGAGCGGGAGGGAAAAAGCAGCGGAGTGGTATTCAGCTCCCAAGAGGGGATGCCCATTGCCAGATCCAGTGTCAATTACTTTATTAATATAGTAAGCCATGATGCCCGGGTGGCGGAAGAAAAAGCAAATGCCAGATGCCTGTGGAAAATGTATCAGGAAACCTGTAGAAAAATTCGCGCCAACATGGAGGCACTTATTGAAGAATCTTATCAAAAGATATTGGAAGATGAGCAATCATCCATGGGATGGAAAGCGTAAGAGGAAGGGATGACAAGAGATAAGAATGATAGAAGAAATTGCAGGGAGATTTGAATATGTGGAAAAGGACAAAAGAGCATAGGGACAACTGCGGCAGGAATAGATGGAACCGGTTTGTGAAAAGATTTTTACTGGCAGCTCTTACTGGTACAGCATTGTTTTTTGCTGGACGAGGTCTGTGCTGTAATGATCTGGAGGTAACATTTCATCATCTCTATTCTCCCAAGATCGCAGGGACGGCAAACACCCGACTGGTGGTGTTGTCAGATTTACATAACCGGGAATTTGGCCCGGATAATCGGGAATTGATAAGTCAGATCGTGGAACTGAAGCCGGATCTGATCATTATGGCAGGGGATATGGTCAACGCCTGGGATGATGATCTTCATACGATTTTGAGTCTGTGTGAGGAGTTGCATAAAATAGCTCCCATTTATTATGGGCCAGGCAACCATGAGAACCATCTGATGTATGAAAAGGGAAGTGATCTGGAATCCCGGCTTCTGGAAAAGGGGGTTCACGTTCTGGTGAATCGGGCAGAATCGGTTACGATAAACAGAACACCGTTTCTGATTGGAGGACTGACCACGGATGTGAATGGATATGAAGAGTACGGCGCCGAATTTATCAGGGAGTATGAACAGAGCAATGATTTTAAACTGCTGATTGCCCACTATCCCAACCTTTATTACGAGTCGTTGGCAAAGACACAGATTGATCTGGGCATCTGTGGCCATTTTCATGGAGGGCTGGTGAGGCTTCCCTTTGCAGGTGGCGTATATCATGGAGATACAGGTTTTTTCCCAAAATACAGTGGGGGAATGTACCATCTGCCATATAGTACGATTTTTGTTTCCAGGGGGATGGAGGATCACAGTGGATTTCCACGGATCAATAACAGGCCCGAGCTGGCAGTAATTGATGTCAATGGCCGGGAGGAGACCGTATTTACGGGGCATGAGTAATGTGAATGTAAAAAAGAATCGGGAAGATAATAGGAATTAATTTTGAAAGGAGCAAGATTGTAAATATGATTCTGGTAAGTGTGATCGAACCGGCTTTAAAGTTTTGTCTGGTTATTTTGTTCATAAACCTGATCCTGCGTTATTTAAGGATAAAATCGAAGCTTCCGGTTCTGGGACTACGGGATATATCCGGAAACCTTAAGGGGAAAAGAGGCCGGTTGGCGGCCTGGAGTGTCCTGTTTTTTTTGTTTTGCTACACAGGACAGGTGCTTACCGAGATTTGGTCGCCTAATATGCTGATGGTGTTTAACTATGAGGAGGCAGCCAGAGGGCAGAATCCTAATGCCACACGTTTTAATGAGTCCTATATTCTTTCGGATCAGATTTTGGAAAAGGTTATTGAGAGAGGTTGTCTTTCCATGAGTGTGAGTCAGTTGTCGCAGTTTCTGACCATATCTACACCGCTGGGGGCCAGGAAGCTGGATCTCTCACAGGAATCGGATCTGAAGATTTCTACGGAGTACTGGATACATTGTTCTGAAATGGCTTCCCTGTATCAGGCTGATCCACAGAAGGTGTTGAATATTCTAGCAGATGTATATTGGGAAGAGTTTACACGTAACTATGCGGAAAATGACAATATGCTGGAATTGTCTTTCGAAGAGTTAGAGGGAATGGAGTATCTGGACATAAAGGATTATCTGCAGATGCTGGCAAACAGGCTAAAAAACTATCTGCCTGGAAACAGCAGAGAGAGCAGCAGTTTCCGGGCAGAGGGAAATGAAGAAACTTTTGCTTCTCTATCAAAGAAGATCAACAATTTCATTGACATTGAATTGGAACGTTATGAGGCTTTTATTTTGGAAAACGGACTCTCTTCCAGTAGAAATACATATCAGTCCAGAATGCAGTATACCAATCGGCTTCTGGACACGGAACGGAAAAAGAATATGGCGGCTCATGATGTGCGTATTGAGGCGATTGATATGTATAACTCTTTCATGACACGTTTTGTACTGATCCCTACTTATGATGTTGATCAGGAATTCTATATGTCCCGGACAAAGGTAGGAGTGGATTACTTTGCCGAGGAGGCAAAGGATTTTTTGGAATCCGCTACCGGCTTGGTGGAGGCAATGGAGCGTAACAGTTATGCGGATGCACAGGTAGGAAAATCCAGGGCTTCTGCCGATGTCTATTCCCAGGCAGATGAAAGGATCGGGGAGCTGAAGGCGGAACTTGAAAATTTAGCCGCTCAGAGCAGGAAACTGTGCGATGCTTATGTGAAGGAAAAACGGGATGGCTATATTCAGGTAAGCTTTGCCGGGCCGTCCGTGGCCTTGGGGGCTGTGAATGCTTTTTTCTTGACTGTTCTGTTTGCGCTTGCCAGGGGAATGCTTTTTATACTTGAACCGTATTATCAGGAATATCATCAGGAGCGCTCCGCCGAGCGCAAGGCCGGCAAGCGGACGGGGAAAAAACAGACCATACAGAAGGAGAGGGCTACATGAAGGAACTTGACATTTTTTGCTATCTGAAAAAATACCGCAGGGTAATCATTGCACTGTCAGTTCTGGCAGGCGCGGCATTTTTTCTGATTGCACAGTTCTATATCCAACAGTATACTGCCATGACTGTGATCGAATATACTGGCCTGCGCGCTTCTGAGGGCCTTTCCCCGGACGGGAGCGAGATAGATACCTCTGAGATTTACTCTGTCAACCTGATCAGCCAGGCAATGAAAGCACTGGGAATTGAGTATACTCAGGCCACCATGGATGATATTCGAATGAATATTCAGGTGGAGCCGGTGATAACGGAGGAGGATTTACAGATACAACAGTCGAAACTGGAAAATGGGGAGAAGGATTACGAGTTTATTCCTACCCGTTATGTAGTCTCTTTTAACTGCGGTGTGAGAAACGGCAGGGAATATCCCCTCAGGGTGCTTGATCAGATCCTTCAGGAATACGCGGTTTATTATGGGAAGAATCATGTGAATACATCGCTGGCAGCTAACCCGGTCAGCGATATCACAGAAAAGGGATATGATTATCTGGAGATGGCCGAGGTTATGGACGATATGTTGGAAAATATCGTTGAACATCTCACGCTTAAGGTGAGCTGGAATGAGGAGTTCCGTTCAAGCAGGACGGGGCGCTGTTTTCAGGATTTGCTGGATGAATTCAAGTTTATCAGAGAGGTTGAAGTCAGAGAGCTTTTCTCTGAAATTCTGGAGGGACGGGTCACGAAGGATCGGGAGCTGCTTCTTGATAAATATAAGAACCGGAACAATAATCTGGAAATCTCCAACAGTGCCGTATCTTTTGAGATTGACCGGATTCGGGGGATTATTCTGTCCTATGAGAATGCTATGGGGGAATTTAATACTGGGGCAGCGTCTGTTTTGGGTTCTGATGTAAATGAGGAGGAAAATCAGTCCGGTTACCTCCAGAATAATGTGCTGCCGGATGTTTATGACGAATGGAATCAGGATGAGGAGGGAAACTGGAATCCCGTGGATCGGACGGCTGAATATGACCGGTTGCTGATTAAGTATATTGAGGACAGGACCCTTTATGAGCAGAACCTGATTGACGCCCAGTACAACAGCTACATTCTCGGCGTGTTCAACAGAGCTCCCTTAGCTTCCCCTGAGACGGTTCAGGAAGAGATCCAGGAAAAGATCGAATGCCTTGCGGAAAAGATCAATGCCCTGCAGACCGTTTATTATGAGACTAACGATGAGTATAACGAATATTTGGGTGCAAGCAACATTATGATGCTTTCCAGTGTACGTGTGACAGAGAGATTCCCAATCCGGATATTTACCGTTCTGATTGTGATTATTTTTGGCGTGTTGGGATGTGCCGGTGCAGCACTGTTTGGCAGGATTGAGGATTTTATCGAATACTATGCTTTTACAAACAAGGTAGACGGTCTCCCCAACCGAGCTAGATGTGACCGGTTTATATCTTCCCACAGTAAACGTCCTCTTCCCCAGGGGTTTGCCTGTATCGTATTCAGGATTGCTAATTTACAGATGGAAAACGCCCGTCTGGGACGCAAAGCCGGGGATAAAATGATTAAGGATTTTGTGGAGATATTGACATCCGTATTTGTACCCTCTGATGAAACTTTCGTGGGAAATAACGGGGCGGGACAGTATCTGATCTTTGCGGAGGATATGAACATGGATCAGATAAACACAGCCTTGTTTCAAATTAGTGTCATTCTCACGGAAAAGGCCAAAAGCTGCGGTTATTTCATGGAACTGCAAAGCGGCTATGCGTGTGCAGGTCAGGAGGAATGTTACTATATCCGTGAACTGATCTCCATTGCGATGAGGCGGGCAGGCGGCAAAGGAACCGAAGGAGCAAAAGAAGCAGCAAAAACACACGAGGAAGCCGAGGCGGCAAAGGCGGCATCTGTATGAGAGGCAGTATCTGATTGGATGACGCTAAGCCAGGCTGGTATGGTAAGTCAACAGCGGTGATAAAAGGAGGGCCACGGATTGGTCACAGTCATTTATATGACACTGGCAACAGCGATGTTTTTCTGGCAGGATACTTATTTTGTGCTTGGGGGAGTTGCATTTAGCCTGAAAAATCCCTGTGCATTGGGAATTCTCTTTCTGGCGCTGCTAAACTTTATAGTGGCAGCAAAGCCGGGACGGACTATTGTTCTTTTTCGCTATACCATGATTCAGATGCTGCCCTGTCTGATTCCCTTGCTTTTTTCTTCTATTATATGGGTGGTATCTGCGGTAGAGGCAGTTTCTGTTACAAATGGTGTAGGTATGATAAGCTCCCAGCTTTTGGCTGTGGCTGTAGCGATGGCCACCCTGTATCTGTTTGGGAGCAGAGGGATTTGGTATTGCCTTGGAGCTATGTGTGGGGCAAATTTTCTTTTGGTGTTGAAGGTGATGGCAGAGGGAGGATTTTCTGTCTTTATACAGGAATTTATCACACTGCTGGTCACCTTCAGTGCAGAAAGCGGGCCGCTTATGCAGCGGCTGGAGATTCACGATCTGACCTTTGCCTTTGGCCCTTTTCTGATCTACCTGTTTCTGAACATGAAGGAAGTCAGGCATCCCATTTTATGGCTGGCAGCAGTTTCTTTCCTGTTTCTGGCAGGGCTAAAGCGCATTGCCATTCCGGCGGTAGTGCTGGGAGCTTCTATGGCGCTGATCGTCCGTTTTTTGCCGGAGAAGGCAGCCAGAGACACATCGCTGTGTATTGGAGCGGGAATGATGATAGTCAGTTTCCTGTATATTGTGGGAATCAGAAACGGGCTCTTTCTGTACATAGAAACACAGCTCGGGATTGATACCATGGGGCGGACGGCAATGTTTACCAACCTGGAGCCTTACTATGATATCAGCATCACTTACATGGGAAAGGGCACGGGATTTGAGCGTTTTGTGGACTGGGCGTCGGGGACAGAGTATAAAATTCCACAAAGGACGCTGATGCCTATCCATAATGACTTTTTGCGTATGTATCTGAATCTTGGCTTTTGGGGATATTGGGTCTGGATCTGGAACTACCTGATTACGAGGCTTCGTCATTTTTTCAGACATGGGGGAAAGGCTGTGGGAAGCCTCTTTCTGGGGATATGTATTTACTGCTTTGTCCTCTATATGACAGACAATACGATCTATTACTTTTATACCACTATTGCCTGCGCATTGGTTCCTGTAGCCTGCCATCTCGATGAACAGGTAAAGGCCGAATTGGCAAAATTCCATGGGACAGGAGATGATTCACTTTGAAAAAGAAGAAACCAAAGATTTGTTTTGCCGCATCAGCCGGGGGGCATCTGGATGAGATTCTGATGTTGCAGCCTTTGATGGAACGTTATGATAGCTTTCTTGTTACGGAAAGAACGGGATATGGGACAGTGGGAGCGGGGATTAAATGCTATAAGCTTTTGCAGGTCAACCGTGTGGAAAAAAGCTGCATTCCAAGACTGATCTTCAACGGGGTTCTTTCATTGAAAATCTTTCTGTCAGAAAAGCCTGATCTGGTGATCTGCACCGGTGTTCTTGCGACGGTTCCCTTGTGCCTTATGTGTAAAGTTTTTGGAAAAAAGCTGATTTATATCGAGTCTTTCGCAAAGGTCAAAAGCCCTACCCGCACCGGAACCCTGCTTTACCGTTTTGCTGACCGGTTCTATGTTCAGTGGCAGCAGATGCTGGAATGCTATCCGCAGGCTCTCTACCAGGGTGGGATTTATTGATATTAAAGGATATGCATACTTATTGGTGGAAGTACCGCAAGCACAGCTTGTGGTATGAAGGGGGATGGGAATGATATTGGTGACAGTGGGATCTCAGAAATTTCAGTTTAACCGTCTTTTGAAAAAGGTAGATCAGATGGCCTGGGATAAAGTAGTGGAGGAAGAGGTGGTCATGCAGACCGGGGGTAGTGATTACGTTCCCCGTAATTGTCGGTATCGGGCGTTTTATGACAGGATCCGGTTTACAGAAATGATGGAAAAATGCAGCGTTCTTATTACCCATGGCGGGACTGGGACAATTATGGAGGCTGTAAAGCTGGGAAAGAAAACGATCGCGGTTCCCAGGCTGGCACGCTATGGTGAGCATGTGGATGATCACCAATGCCAGTTGCTGGAACAGTTCCAAAAAATGAATCTGATCTATGCCTGTGCGGATATAGAGGAACTGCCCGTGATGCTGCATGAGATTAAGGGGCATCGGTTTGAAAGGTGGCGTTCCAATACGGAAGCTTTTGTCTCCGCCCTGGACAGGGATATCCGGTCAATATTTGATAATTGAAGGGGATGGGGCAGTATGAGAGTTTTGGTAATCGGCCCAAGTGTGACAAGAGCACCAGGAGGAATGGCTGAGGTTATCCGGGGAATTGAGAAAAGCGGGCTGTTAAACAGCGAGTTTGAAATTGATATTTTTCCTTCCTATATAGATGGAAGGCCGGTTCTGCGTCTCTGGTATTGTATTTACAGATATTTGCGTTTTCTGCTCTGCTATGGAAAATATGATTTGTTCCATATTCATGTAGCGGAAAAGGGCAGTACCTTCCGTAAAAACCTTTATCTGAAAAAAATTAAAAAAGCGGGGAAAAGAGCCATAGTCCATGTTCACGGTGCAGAGTATCTTGCTTTTTATGATGGTCTAAACAGCCGAAGAAAACAGGTTGTGGACAGATTTTTCAGCCGGGCGGATCTGGTGCTGGCGCTTTCGGACGGTTGGAAAAGGGAATTGGAATCACGTTTTCATATAAACACTTGCCAGACGCTCAATAATGGTGTTGATCCGGCCGAATTTGCGGGGGCATATACGGACATCTGGGAGCATAGGAATCATTTTCTGATGCTGGGCCGTCTGGGAACACGCAAAGGTGTCTATGATCTGATTGAGGCGATGGAACTTGCCCTTAGGGAGAACCCGGAAATGAGGCTGTACCTTGCCGGGGATGGAGAGGTGGAAAAGGTGCGGACACTGGTAAAAAGGAGAGGATTGGAGAGAGCCATCTTCGTGTCCGGATGGGCAGGACGGGAGAAAAAAATGGAGCTTCTTAAGGAGGTGGGGACAGTGGTGCTTCCCTCCTATTACGAAGGACTGCCGATAGCGATTTTGGAGGCAATGGCGGCAGGCAAAGCCATTATTAGTACTACCGTCGGGGCGATTCCGGAGGCAGTGGGAGAGGAAAATGGCATTCTGATCAGCCCGGGGGATGTACAGGCGCTGGCAGGGGCCCTTCTGCGTTGTGGGAGCGACCGGGAAATGCTTATTCGTATGTCTCAAAAGAATAAAAAGAGGGCGGAACAGATATTCAATATCGGGAATATGCATGAACGGTTGGCGGAGTACTATAGACAGGTGATGAGGGAAAAGCCGGCAAACGATTTTGGGGAAGACAGGGAGGACTTTTAGGAGGGGAGCATAATGGAGCGGGAAAAACCGTTGATCAGCGTGGTGGTTCCGGTGTACAATGTGGCACCATATCTGGAACGATGCCTCACATCCATACAGATGCAAAGCTGGCCAAATCTGGAGATCATTGTGGTGGATGACGCCTCCACGGACGGAGGCGGTGGGATTTGTGATTCCTATGCTGCCAGGGATGAGCGGATAGAGGTGGTGCATTTTTTCGCAAATCAGGGTCTGGCTGCAGCCAGAAATGAGGGGGTGTGCAGGGCAAAAGGGGAATTTCTCACCTTTGTGGATTCTGATGATTATGTGGAGCCGGAGCTTTTGGAAAGCCTCTGGCGCAGCCTGACAGAGAGTGGGGCAGAGATCAGTATCTGCGGTGTGGACGGATTTCCGGAGGGGCATATTAAGGGCGGCATTCTCTCGCAGGAGGAGATCATCCACTGTATGGCCAGGAGAAGTCCATTTCTCTGGAATGCCTGGGGGAAGCTTTTCCCCACAGAGCTTGTGAAACGGCATCCTTTTGACAGACGGCTTTTGTGCGTAGAGGATCTTGCCTTTTTTTATCAGATATTGGAGCATACACAGAGGGCAGGTTATGTGCCGGAGAAACTTTATCACTATGTCTATAGAGAGAAAAGCCTGATAAACAGCCCTGTCGATGAGAAGAGCTGTACGGTGCTTTACGTTCTGGATCACATCTGCCCCGATGCCTGTGTCAGATTCCCCACATCTGCTGTTGCCTTTGAACAGATAGCTCTGGATGCAGGGGTGCGTCTGGCTATGCGGGTTGTGGAGGAGGGCATGGGTAAGCAGGAGTTGAGAAGTTATCTGAAAAGATTTTGCGATCATACCAGACGGCATTTCAGTTGGAAGGCACTGCGGCTGTGCCCCTGTAAGAGAGGGGTGGTGGCACAGGCAGCATTATGTGTGAGTTGGAGAGCTTTTCTGGGGATAGCCATACTTTATCGATTGTTCAAGACAGGGAAGAAGAAATATGTTTCTGCAATATGAATTTGTAAGGCGGTGAGGCTTGTCATGTCCAGGACGGAAAACTCTCTCAGAAATATTAAATTTACACTGGTTTTTCGATTGCTGCGCACGGTGGTAACGTTTTTTACACGGAAGGTGTTTGTAATGGTACTGACGCAGGATTACCTGGGACTGGACGGTATTTTTTCCAACATTTTATCCATGCTCTCACTGACGGAGCTGGGAATCGGAAGCGCGATCAGCTACAGTCTCTATAAACCGCTGGCGGAAAACGATCGGGAGCAGACCGCCGCCCTTATGAGACTGTTTGGCCGGGCATACCGGCTGATCGGCATCGCTGTGGCTCTGTTAGGTTGTGCCCTGGCCCCCTTCCTTTCGAAGCTTATTAGGGATATCCCTGAGATTTCCCATATTTACGTGATTTACATTCTTTTTGTGTTGAACAGTGCGCTGTCCTATTTGTCAGGTTATAAGCAGTCACTTTTAATTGCAGACCAGCGGCAGTATCTTACGGCTGCCTGTAACAATGCCCTGACCGTGATCTGTCACCTGGCACAGGCTCTGCTTCTTTGGATAACCCGGAACTATTTTGTTTATCTTGCGGTTCAAATCGGTATGACACTGCTGGAAAATGTGATACTTTCCTTCTGGACGCATCGGCTCTACCCTTATATTGCAACAACTCCCAGCAGTCCGTTGAAGGGGAGCGCCCGGAAGGAAATTATGCGTAATACCAAGGCCATGCTGGCTCATAAGGTTGGGGGAATCGTAGTGCTTGGAACAGATCAACTGTTGATTTCCTACTTTATCGGGGCGGCGGCAGTGGGAATATACTCCAATTATTTTATGGTAACAAGCAGCCTGAATGGGCTTTATGCGCTGCTGTTTTCTTCTGTGACAGCCAGTATCGGCAACCTGGGTGTAACCTCGGACTGCGGGCGGGTATTATCCGTATTCAGGAAGATTAATTTTGCTGCGGGCTGGCTTTATGGTTTCACGGCAATCTCTCTGGGCGTCCTCCTGAACCCGTTTATTGAGCTTTGGGTGGGGGCGGACTATCTGTTCGAACAGAAGATAGTCTGGCTGATGGTATTGAATTTCTATCTGTACGGAATGCGGCAGGCTGTTTTGACGTTTCGGGATGCGATGGGCCTTTACTGGTATGAACGCCATAAGCCTATTGTGGAGATGACTGTCAATATGGTTGTATCCGTTGTGCTTGCCGTACCCTTTGGCGTGGCAGGTATCTTTATTGGCACCATTATTAGCACGATAAGTACTTGTTTTTGGGTGGAACCATTGGTTTTACACAAGTATGGTTTACATTCCTCTGTGTGGCCGTATTATAAGGAGTACCTTGTCAACTCACTGATCACATTGCTGACTTTTTCCGTTGTGTGGCAGGTCTGCGTCGCACTGCCTGGACAGGGAGTTTTATTGTTTTTGGCGAAACTGGCCGTGTGTGTGGCAGGGGGGAATACGGGTTATCTGCTGTTCTATTGCCGGCGGGAGGAATTTCATTATTTTGTGAAAATGTTTGTTTTCCTACTGAATCGTATGTTGGGAAATAGGTGGATAAAGTAAAATCCCTGTGAGTAAAGGGGTATATCTAAATATACGTGTTTATTATACTAGGAGGAAGCTTGATGAATCCAATCAGAATCCTACAATTTGGATTAAGTGATTTGTATTATGGGACGGAACGTGTAATTCTGAACTTGTATCATCATATCGACAGGTCGCGTTTCCAATTTGATTTTTTAGTGCATCATTCCTGCCAAAACATTCCCTATGAAGCAGAAGTGGAAGCTTTAGGCGGACATGTTTTTCGGCAGTATTATTGGAAAAAAGAATATATTTTGCCGGATTACATTCCGCTGGATGAAATATGGAAGATGCATCCGGAAATTCAGGGAGGTATACATAGTAATTTAAACGATTACACCTTTAGCAATATTCAGCCTGTCTTAGTAGCAGACAGACGCAATATGCCAATCCGTATTATTCATATGCACAATACACTGGAGGGATTTAGAGCCGATGCGTTGTGGAGGTCAAGGCTTCGGAATAGTCTTGCACGTCCCTATGCCCCACAGCATGCCAATTGCCTGCTGGCCTGTTCCGCCAAAAGCGGAGCGGTGGGGTTTGGGAGGCGCCCTTTTGAGGTGTTTCCCAATGCGGTGGATCTGGACAAATTTTCCTTTAATGAAATTGTGCGTCGCCGGATTAGGAAAGAAAGTGGGCTTGAGGATAAACTTGTATTGGGCTTTGTGGGACGATTTGCATCCCAAAAAAACCCGGAATTTTTGTTAAAAGTCTTACAGGAGATAAACAAAAAATATGCTCACGCGCAATTGGTTCTGTTGGGGCAGGGGGAATTGGAAGGACGGCTGAGGGGCAGAGCAAGAAATTTGGGGCTACAAAATATAACGTTTATGGGGAGAGTGGATAACGTCCATGAGTGGATGCAGGCATTTGATGTGCTGCTTTTGCCTTCCAGGTTTGAAGGATTAGGCTTAGTATTGATTGAGGGGCAGGCCAGCGGATTACCGTGTTTTGCCTCAGACCGGGTTCCGCCGGAAGCTGCGGTGACAGACCGGCTTACCTATTTGGGCCTGAAAGATCCGGCTGTCTGGGCGGATGCCATATTAAATGCCGATTTATCTTATGACAGAAGCAGAGGACGGAGCCAGACTGCCGCTGCGGGATATGACATCCGGGAGAGTGCCAAAAGGCTGGAAGAAATTTATGATAGGCTGCTAAGTGACTAAGACAAAAGATATAGAAGATTATGCACGGTGCATTCCGTGAGAATATGGGGGTATCTGCGATGAGCTGCGTAAAAGGAAACAATGACAATCTGGACGCATTGGGGCAGGATGATGTAAAACCGCTGGTTTCGGTCATTGTACCGGTTTATAACGTGGAAAAGTATTTACCCCGATGCCTGGACTCTATTGTGGGGCAGACCTATCCAAATCTTGAAATCCTTCTGATTAACGATGGGAGCAGGGATGGCAGTGGAGAAATTTGCCGCAGGTATGCGCAGAGGGATTCCAGGATCAGGCTTTTCACGCAGGAAAATCAGGGGATGTCTGTGGCGAGAAATGTTGGGCTGGATCACATGAGAGGAGAATATATTGTTTATGTGGATTCTGATGATTATATATCAACCTCTTTTGTAGAGATTCTGTTGGGTAAGCAACAGGAGACGAAGGCCTCCATCGTTTGCTGTAAGTGGGTGGAAATCCAGTGGGATGATGACTGTGCCGATCTGCAACCGAAAACGCTGGGAAGCCAGAGATATAAAGTTATAAGCAGGGATGAGCTCTTTCGGATGTTGGCTGCAGATAAACAACCTGTTTGGGCCTATATATGGGCAAGGATATATCATAAGGATATTTTCACAAACTTACGGTTTCCCCCAGGCAAAGCCTATGAGGATCTATTCCTGTTTTCCCAAATATTATGGCAGGCCAAATCTGTGTGTTATATGGAGCCTGTTTTATATGCTTACCGGCAGAGTGCAAACAGCATTACGAGGAAAAATGGGACGTTTTGTTACCCTTTGGAATTTATCGAGTCTTTTGCCAATCAAATGTCTTTTGCAAAGCAGCAGGGGCTGGAACAATACGAGATGAAACTTATGAAACACATGGCGTTTCAGATATATACAGGAAATTATTCTATGAAATCCGGGGAGCTAAAACAATATCTGCGGGAGGGTGAGGAGATTGTGTATCGTGTTACAGGTAAGCGCCCATCTTCATTAAAGTACCTCTGGTTTCGGACAACTCCCGGACTTTTTGGGCTTACCAGGAAGCTGTACCTGAAGGTAAAACATTTTGCTGTTATTCTAAGAAGTAAAAACGACTGTAAAGAAAGAGGAAAATCATTCCTGAAATTTTAAAAGGTGGCTACAATCTGACAAAAATGAGAAAACATGGTAAAAATTCCAATAAATTCTGATAAAATGCCATAAAATGCAGAAAAATAAAAATTTAAAGAAAAAATTGAAAAAATGTGTTGACAAATTAAAGGGGTATGTATATAATAAAATCAACAAAACAAATTCACATAGATAATCTTAAAGAAAGGAAGGTACGGACCACCGAAAACGTAAGATGAGTTATCTGATCTCAGATAACAAAGTGTGAAAGAGTTAGCTTCTAAGGTACAAAAGAATTAAGTACTAAAGAAAGCGGATTTCAAATTCGTACAGGATGCAGAAGAAAATGTAACGAAGGACAAAAGAAAACAACGGATGAACCTCTTTTAAGAAATCATCTACAAGTTGAGAAAACGTTACAGTACATTTGTACAAAGGAAAAGATGCAGAGGTACGAAAGAGAAAGAAAAACTGAATAGGGAGTATTATCCAAATAAAAGGAAAGCGAGGTAAAGGCCATTGGATAGTATAGTTTAAGAGCGGGTGTTAATCGAAAAGATTGATGCCCGCTTTACTGTACGCTGCTATTCACGGCCCGGGGCTATTTTCCATAAAATTTTTGTAGAAATTAGGGTGCAAATAAGTTATGATATAGGTTGTACACTGAAGATTTGCACGGAGGATTGGTATGGCAGGCAAGGGAATACAGCAGGAAGAAATGGAAAGAAAGATATACAGGCACAAAAGACGGGTAAGAAATCAGATTATTTCCTACATAGTCATTACGATCATATTTGCAGGGCTGATTGCCGGCGGAATTGTTGGCGTGCGGAAAATAGTCGGCATCCTTAATGATAAAAAGCAGGCAGAAGAGTTAGAGAAGCAGTTGGAGGAAATTGCCAATGCGGAGGATGGGCAGCAGGCGGTGGAAGCGCCCTCTGAGGGTCTTGAACCGGAGCCGGAGGAAGAGACGGACTGGCTGGAGGTGATGGTTGAGGAGAGCATTACGGGAATGACTCTGGAAGATAAGGTGGCGGGACTCTTTTTCATTACACCGGAGGCGCTTACGGGAATGGATACGGTGACCCAGGCCGGAGATACCACCAGGGATAAATTAGGAGAACAGCCGGTGGGCGGGCTTGTGTATTCCTCCAAAAATATGTTGGATGAGGCGCAGCTCAAAGAGATGCTTCAGAATACCAAGAGCTACAGTAAATCCGCCATCTTCCTCGGCGTGGAGGAGGAAGGGGGGAGCATCAGCCCTGTTGCGGAGAGCGGTCTGGCAGAAAACGTAGGGAAAATGGCGGATATCGGAGCCTCGGCTGACGCATCGGCAGCGCAGAATGCCGGAAATACTGTCGGCACTTATCTTGCCGGATATGGGTTTAACGTCAATCTTGCACCGGTAGCGGACGTGATGGCAGAGGGAAATACTTTAATCGGAGACCGGGCCTTTGGAACGGACCAGGGGCAGGTATCTTCCATGGTCTCCGCTTTTGTGGAGGGGAGTCAGGCTGCCGGGGTGAGCAGTTGTCTTAAGTATTTCCCGGGGTTGGGAGACGTGACGGGAAATGCAAGTGAGGGAATGATTACCTCGGATAAGACCATAGAGACTTTTATGGAGAGGGATTTCCCGGCCTATCAGTCAGGGATTTCAGCAGGGGCCGACTTCGTGATGGTCAGCCATCTTTCCCTGCCAAATGTGACCGGGGACAATACGCCCTCTTCCCTTTCAGGGAAAATGGTCACGGAGATTTTGCGGCAGCAGCTTGGTTTTTCGGGAATCATCATTACGGATGCCATGAATGTGGCGGCGATTACGGATTATTATACGGCTGACGAGGCGGCTGTCAAGGCTCTTCAGGCCGGTGTGGATATGATTTTTATGCCGGAGGATTATACCACGGCTTATACGGGAGTGCTTGAGGCGGTACAGAGCGGTTCCCTTACAGAGGAGCAGATCAACGAGTCCCTGCGCAGAATTTTCCGGGTAAAATTAAGGGACAGGCTGGAGTAAAGGCAAAGGACGGCGTTTTTCATTCCTATTTGAGCCGCCAAAGGCGGCATGGGGATTAGTATGACAGATGAATTGCTGGTGGAATTAAAGAAGATTACGCCGGAGGAAGAAAGCATCCTGGCAGGCCGGGCGGAGATCGAGAAGGATATTTATATGTCTGAGGGGCATGACACGGTGGAGGCGAAGCGGCTTTTAGATGACGGAAAGCTGATCCAGGTGCGTACCCATACCAGGTTTGTACATTTTCCCAGACATACCCACAATTATATAGAAGTGATCTACATGTGTTCAGGAAGCACCCATCATGTGATTGACGGGAAAGACGTGTTTTTGCAGGAGGGGGAGGTGCTTCTTCTGAATCAGAAGGCAGTGCAGGAAATATATCCGGCAGGTATGGATGATGTGGCGGTGAATTTCATTGTCCTGCCGGAATTTTTTGACTACAGCCTTAAGATGATGGGAGAAGAAAAAAATCTTCTGCGGGATTTTGTGATCGACTGTCTTAAGGGGGAGAATGGCGCCGCGGGATACATTTACTTTAAGGTGGCGGATATCCTTCCCATCCAAAATCTTCTGGAAAATTTGATTTGGTCGATCTGGCACAGACAGTCCAACAAGAGAAGTATCAATCAGATTACCATGGGGCTTTTGTTTCTTCAATTGATGAACTACACGGACAGGATGGAGACCGGGTTTGGTAACCGGCAGCAGGGAGTTATGATCTCTGTGCTGGGATATGTGGAGGAGCATTACCGGGACGGGGAGCTCTCAGAGCTGGCCAGGCTTCTTCACTACGATTTGTACTGGCTGTCCAGGGAGATTAAGAAAATCACAGGAAAAAATTATACGGAGCTGGTGCAGGAAAAGCGTCTGAATCAGGCAGTATACCTTTTGGAGCACACCAACATGTCGGTGATGGACATTGGAATGTCGGTGGGATATGACAACATGAGTTATTTTCACCGGATTTTCCAGAAGCGGTACGGCATGACGCCGAGAAAATACAGAGTTACTAAAAAAGTGACAGTAAAATAATCACCTGTCCATAAAATAGAGAGCGATGGCTGCTATTTTATGGCAGGTGATTTTCAATTCAGAGGTTTTAGAAAGATATATATTTCTATCCATTATATATTATAATACAAAATCGGTAAAAAGTCAAGTCTTGTAATATTGTTTCGGAAATATATAATAAGTAATTACCATCTGAAAACAATCACAGTATTTTACAAGGAGGCCGCATTTTATGGAAGAAAAAAACTGGCTGGAGCTCATGTCAAAGCAAACCCAGGTGAAGGAGGTTCTTGCAAGAAACCGGGACACGGAAAAATTTGGCCTTGCCTTAAGCGAAAGGGAGGCGCAGCTTTTGATCGCGGAACGGGGAGAGGTATTGAAAAAGGAGCGCAGGGTGGAGTTTGGAGAGGGGATCCTGCCTAAGATCATAGACACTTTCTGCGACTCGGCGTATATTACCCAGGACAGCTACTGCGATACTTTGATCCGGCTTCAGGAAATCTTTTTCCTTTACAAAAATGAAATGCTGGATGAGATCACAGACGACGAGCTTTTGGAATTTATGAGGGAGCAGTTTGACGGCGTGTGCTACGGGGATTTGGACTATCTGGAAGGAACATGCCTGGATCTGTTTGCCCAGGCGATCCGGGCTGGATATTCCGGTTATGAAGCCACGGGAGGAAGGGGAGAATTTGAAAAGTTTGATCTTGTGAAACGGTGGGACAAGGAGTTATATTTGGCGGCGCTGATGGATTTGTTTTGATTGGGATTACACGCAAATTTGTGCCTGCGCAGTACGTACAGAGCATGTATGAAAGCTTGCAGGTTACGGAAAGGGCATGGTTGTTTTATGGAAACATACGGGTATGAGATGGAAGAGCTGCTTTTGGTGGTGGCCGCTCTGGGGGAAAAGTATACAGGACACGAGCATTCCTCTGTCACCTATGAAAAGGCACAGATGCTGATGGAGGCGGTTTTGTATTGTATTGGGGAGTATGAAAGCACTTCTTTGCAGGAGGAAAGAGAGAAAGCCCGGGGGCAGGAAGAGAAGGGGGCATTGCTTTTGAAGAATAAAAAAATTTCCGCCCAGGAAGCCTTTGGAAAGGGACAGGAGCTTGTAATTGAAAAGGTAAATAAACTTCGCAGGCTTTATAATGAGCTGATTCCCGGCTTTTGGGACTATGGGCTGGTCTGCCTGGGAGATACCGTCAGGAAGGGGATTCCTTCCTTTTTTCTGAATTATGATGTAAGGTTTGCTCCCCAGGAGACGCTTTTGACGCTGGATTATCCTGTTTTGAAGGATTTAGGCGGACGAACCGGCGTAGATGCGGTTTGGGAATATATGATGTGTATTGCCACTGAACAGAGATTTCTGGGAAAGATTCCGGCCCCTCTGGTCAGGGAAATGCTCATGGCATATCATGAGGAGTATGAAGGATTGATAGAAAATCTGTGCGGTATCCTGCTTGCAGGCATTCTTGCACGGATCATGACAGAATATCCGTCAGGGGCAGACAACGTGTCGGACGGCTATAAGCCGGACAACGGGCAGCATGCTTCGCCGGGCTGTCCGTATGCCTGGAAAAAGCAGCAGGCTCTGGCCCTGCTGCTTGAGAAAACACTAAAGGAAAAACTGGATTGTGACGAAGAGATAATGGATTATCTGGGTCGTGCAATCCCCGATACGGTGAGGCGGGCATTAGAGCGTGTTTGAAAATTGGTTTTAGGTGCGCAGGAGCATCCGCTCCGTTTTTTTGATTACCAGAAAGTAGCTGGTGACAAGGATAATATCCGCCCCAAGCCAGGCCGTGATTTCCGCAAAAAAGATACCTGTCTCTCCGATGAGCATGGGAAGGAAAATGGCGGTCGCGGCTCTCATGATAAATTCCGCAATGCCTGATACCATGGGAAGAACCGTGTTTCCCATGCCCTGGATGGCGGAGCGGGTCACATGGAGAATGTAAAGGATGGGTAGGCATACGCTCATGATTGCGAGATAGAAATAGGCAATCTGCAAAGTCTCCTCAAATTCCTGTGGCGTGCCTGAGATGAAGCAGCCGAGGATTGCTTTCCCTGCAAGGAGCATGATAACGGCAATGACCACAGAGGTAATCAGTGAGATCAGAAGAGAGGCCCTCATACCCCCACGGATGCGGTCTGTTCTGCCTGCCCCCAGGTTTTGGCCCACATAGGTGACCATAGCATAGCCGTAGGAGGTGGCCGCTACCTCCAGCATTCCGTAGAGCTTGTTGGTGGCGGTAAATCCGGCAATAAAGAGGACGCCGAAGCCGTTGACCACAAACTGTACGATCATCCCTCCGATGGAAATAATGGCATTTTGGAAGGCCATGGGGAAGCCCAGCACAAACAGACGCACAGGCAGCCCTTTTTGAAGCCGGAAATCGGCAGGGGTAAGGGTCAGGATGTCAATCCTGCGGATATAGTGGAGACAATAAAAGCTGGAAACAAGCTGGGCGATCAGGGTGGCCGCAGCCGCGCCGCCGATACCAAGGCCAAAGCCCAGGACAAAGAGAAGATCCAGCACGATATTCATAATGGCGGCCACGATCATTGCATGAAGAGGCGTCTGGCTGTCCCCCAGGGAGCGCAGGATACATGCCAGAAGATTGTAGGCCATGACAACGGGAATGCCCAGGTACATAATGCGCAGATAGAGCAGGGCATTGTCCATAATTTCAGCAGGCGTCTGCAAAAGCCCGAGAACAGGACGGGCAAGGAGTTGTCCGACCAGGAGCAGGATCAGGGAGGAAATCAGGGAGAGATGGGCGGAATTACCGATTACCTTCCGCAGATCCTCTTTCATGCCTGCGCCGAATTTCTGAGCCATGAGGATGCCGAAGCCCTGGGTCAGGCCCTGGACGATCCCCAGCATCATCCAGTTCATCCAGTCGGCTGCTCCCAGGGCGGCAAGGGCATTTACGCCCAGGGCCTTGCCAACTACCATGGTATCGACTACCGTATATAATTGCTGAAACACATTGCCGATCATCAAAGGTAGTGCAAAGGTAAAGATCAGGGAAAGAGGCTTTCCCTCCGTCATGTTTTTGATTCGTGATGCCATATGTAACCTCTAAATTTGGGGAAAGATAATTTTCAGTGTCGCACGTCCTGTCCAGGAGCGTGTTTTTTCATTATAGCTGAATAAAATTGCGTGTCAATGTGCTTTCTTGGCGATATTTTGGACGGGGTGAAAATCCGGCAGAGGATATTTACTTTTGCCAGTTCCTGTGATAGGGTACTTATGGAGTGTTTTTTTGGAGAAAAGTGATGCAGGGGATGGAGAGCTGAAGCGGAAGCCCGACACAGTACTATATAGAGAAGAAAGTGAAAAGCACAATGATCCAGTGGAAAAATAAGTTTGACCAGAGCGCTCTCGAGAGAGGGGAGGCTTCCTATTTAAATAAGAAAGTAACCGATTTTGAGAAGGTAAAAGGCGGCTACCGGGCGGCGGTGCTGGGCAGGCAGCGCAATGAAGTGTCGGTAAGGGTCCGGGAGGACGGACATATGCGGCTCAACTGTAGCTGTCCGGTGGCAAAGGGTGGAAAGAGCTGCGAGCACATGGCAGCGGTTCTCTATGCCATTGAAATGAAGGAAAGCGGGGGAGAGGCCCGTCTTGCGCAGGAAAAACAGGCAGCGGAAGCGGCAAAAAAGGAGCAGGCTGTGAAAGCGGCGGTGGCGGCAAGAGAAGCGGCAGAGGCAGTAAGGGCCGCAAAGGCAGCGGAGGAAGAAGACAGAAA
>CATLHM010000029.1 GCA_949949005.1 uncultured Lachnospiraceae bacterium | reverse complement strand
GTGAAATCCTTCAAATATTCCAATGACATTCATCATATAAAAATCAATCTTGTACTTGTTGTTTCTGTTCATTCTCCAATGCTATCAAATTTAATGTATTGAAATATCCCTGTGTACCAGAAAATACCAGAAAGAACCCTCCTGTTTTTGGATTGATACCGCATCCAATAGGGAACATACCCTTTTTTATTAACTGATTGCTCTGCTCAATGTTATAATTGTAAATTACTTTTTTATTTGACATAAAATAGACCTCCATAATTTAAAATAATCATTAAAATATTACTTCTACATTTCTTCTTCCAATTCTTCTTTTTGTGCAATGTGGCATCCCATTTTGGGACATCACATATATACATTTCTCTTTCTGGCAAATATTTTTTGGATGTCAATATTTTTCACATCCGAAATTGTACAGTAATCCTAACGTCTTTACCTCACAAAGACATTGATCCATAAAGGTGTGGCTCTCACCCACACCTTTCTTAATATCAATAAAATCAAGATTCTCCGTATTCCTTTAACAAAATCATCCACTCATATATTCTCTTTTTGCTTTACTGGCAGAAGGGCAACAAACTTCGATACCCCTCTATGCCTCTTCATATCTTTTAATGCCATATTTCCCAAGGCATGTTGAACTTCTACATACCTGAATATTTCTCCATCTAATTTTAAAACTTAACAAAAATCCCATATTTGCATTTTGTAGCTTGTTCAGCCAACAAATGAAAATGTTACGTTTTGCATGGTAAATAGGACTGAACATTTCATTCAGCCCTTTGCTTTAGTTTACTAATGGGTCTTAAAACTTTTAAGTCCCTTGTTATTCTACATTTCATTATTCAATTATCATCATTTAATGGAATTATTGTGTAGATACACACAATTGACACTGTTAATAGTTATTAGAATTTCTTGAATTTTGGTATTACAGATTATTTTGATTGCTCTGTGATAGCAATTTATATTACAAGTTCTCTAAGTGAAACACTTTTACATAGGCGAATTTTCACTTTAGCATTTCACTCACAACCAAATGGTTGTCTCCTAAATTTTAACCACCACGAAATCGTGGGCGACAGCGGAATTTACTGCCATGAGGCAGCAGGTCTCTAATAACAATCATCTTCCACCAGATAATCAACCGCTTTCTTTATCCTCGCCATCTCATTACCATATATCCTGTATGCCGCATTCTTAGCTAATTCTACAGAATCATACCTTTCAGGCTGTAATCTCCTGAGACTTCCTTTACCAAAACAATACAGATAATATTTGTTTTCTTTGGATTCATGATTAATCCTGAATTCCATTTTAATCACACCGCATAAATTGATTTCACAATGGCTACATACAATTGCTCCATCTGATATAATATCTTTCCATTCTAATTCTTTGAACTGCATATAATGTCCCCCAAAATTAAATCAATCCTATTTATTCTTTTGTAATATTGTGTAGATAATCTGTATCTGTGGCAATTGCATCAGGCTTTGTCCAATCTATATTTCGTGTTACTGTATAAGTGGTTCTTTGAAACGGACACCATTCAGGGGTTTTCTTCGGCAATTCCCCTACACTTAACTTCCCCATATCGTCAATTCTGTCTGAATGGTCACAATAATAAATCTTCTCACCATAATCATACTTTTTCATAAATTCACATTCAGTGCAGTTATGATCTTTCTGCTTTAAACTATCTTCCTCAATCTCATCAATAGCAACTTTCAAATGGTTATTTACAATCCTTGATAAATCGTCCAGATCCATCTTTCCATATAAATGCGACAATCTGTTTATATTTTCTTCTGTAATAACCGCTACTCGTTCACTCAATTTCACTATGTACTTAGTCCTCCCTCTGCATTTCCTCAATCTTTTTAGACAATTCCCTGCTTGGATAAAACTTCATCTTCTTATGTTCTGGTATGATGCACTCCCCTCCTAATGGCAATCTCCCCTTTCTTCCCTCCAATGTTTTCATCTCAAATCTCCCGAAATTGTTGAACATCACTTTTTCATGCTCGCTCATACAATCAATGAGAGTTTCCATAAATAATTCAAGTCCCCTTCTTGCTTCTTTCTTGGTAATACCGCCTGTTTCTGCCATTCTATCTATAAATTCTTTCTTCAATACTGACATTATATTTTACCTTCCTTTTTACTAATTTCTCACTCATCACATTTCTTTTGTGATAATCTCCTACACGCTTCTTTCAGGCGTTCACCCATCGTAAATCTTATTCTATATCGTGCTGGTACAATATTCTCTTTTATATTGTTGAATCCATTTGCATTTAATTTGACTGCTTTATAGTATTTGGGTTCCATCTTGATATAATTGTTTATCTTAATCGAATCGCCATTCTCTATAGATTCATATACCACATTCCAAAAAGCATCTAATACATTTGCAATAATTTTCTGTGTGTATTTTAGATGGTACTTTCGTTTATACTTCTTGCCATTGCCACCTATGGCAATCTTTTCATTAACCAATTTCTCTGATATTTTGTCTATAATATCCTTTTTATGTAATTCGTTACTCATTTTCCACCTCTAACTGCTTTTTTGTAAAAGCTGTTGCAGCCTGATTTAGCTTTGATCCTGCTTTGAAATATACTCGATAATGTTCTGGAACAATCATTTCTCTATTTTTAGCTACATTTCTTGACCTGCGCTGTGCCATATGCTTTGTCCCTATTGTTGCATAGCCATTGAGATTTACAGAATCGCCATTTGAAAGCGCATCTATAATGACATCCCAAAATGCGGATACAATATTTTCAACATCTTCCTGTGTATACTTTTTATTTCTATATTTCAATAAGTCTACAACACGTTTTATTAATCCAGGTCTAATAATCTTTTCATTCATTATCTTTTCTCCCTTAAAATTATTCTGTTTTTCTTCTTCCTTTCTTATGTTCTCACCGAAAATCCTTTGCTCTTTAAATAATCTACCGCTAACTTCAAAAGTTCCCCGTTATTTACTGTATTGTCCATAGTATCCTGCCACACATGGGGCTTGTGGTCTACTTCCATACCGCCATGGAGACCTTCATCTGCCCACTCTGCCACCTGATAGCCTGAAACATTTGTGTAATTGTTCATGGAATCTGTATCAATGAATACTGCTGCCCGGACACCGCCTTTATATGGTTCTGCTTCTACTTTCACAACCGAATATAGAAAATCTTTTGTCCTCTGGTAACTTGCCGGGTCATACCCTGCATAGTAGTCCAATAGAAAATAATTCAACGTTTCATATACCCTGTCTGCCAACTGATTATTGAAATTAATTAATGTCGGCTGTAATGCTTTTGCAAGTTCACTCATGTTTTTTACGTGCTTTGCCATGTTTTCTTTTCCTTTCTGGTGCTTCAATCACCATAATATTTTTTGCGTTGTAATCGCTCCTGTCATTTTGGAATGTTTTAAAGGATACATAATAGCCTGAGTCAACATATTCTCCATTCAGCTTTGATTGATGGATAAAATATGTGTTGCCATCTTCTCCTTGGATAAATCCAAATTTCCTGTCATGGAAATATCTTGTAACCTTTCCGTACAATAATCAGACCTCCTTTTGTCTTGCTATTTTAAGTTGTTATTGGACATGAAATTGTCATTTTAAGTTACATAATAATAAGTACAGTTACACTCATAGAATACCCCTGTGATGCCCTATGAGGCTCATACAGACGTTTTAAGAGTGGATGTGTGATTTATTATTGAATCACCTATTCAGGCACTAAAATAAGTTCACAATCAATCATATTTCTACAACTGATCATGAACTTATGCATGTGTCCAAATATTCATTTATCATATCAAGGCTCTCAATTGGTGTAAACCTGGTGTAAAATCTGCCTTTTTCATCATCCCACTTTTCAAGAAACCCTGTATTTATGCGGTTCTGAGCCACTCAACTACTGAAATGCACACCTTTTGTTTAGAAAAGTGTCCTTATTTGCAGTGGATGTTTTTAGGGTCTGAAAGTGCCTATTTTATGCAAATATCCCCTTTAAAGCATCCGTCGCTTTCGATACTCCATCTATTGTCATCTTTGCCTTAACCCCATCAATAATTTTGTTGACAGCATCATCCGGCAAATCGACGCCAATTACTTTTTCTATTACCTTTACAGGCTCTTTCTCAAACTGTTCTTTAATATCCGGATTTTTGGTAACTTCCTCTACTATCCTGTTGATTTGTCCTTTAATATCCATCTCTTGTTCCTCCATAATGAATGTATCTGTATTGTGGCTTTATTGTATAATAAATTTTTAGAAAGTTCAAGAAATCTTTCCTATATCATGCCTCTGGCCCCCTGCTTCTAACTCTTTGCCCGCCTGACCAGTTCTTTCAAAAACTTACTGTTCAAAAATGGTGCCAGGGCTATGACACGTTCTAAATACACATCCTCCTTACAACGACTCAGTTCCTCCTCCAAATACTGCTGGCTTAAAAAGGGCGCGAAAGCAGCCACCTGTTCAAAGCGTCTCTCCTCGTCGCAACGGCCAAGCAACTCTTCCAAGCACTCCTGGCTCACAAAGGGCATCAGTCCCCTGATATTCTCCATACCGATACTGTCCGTAAGGCGCAGCACCAGTTTGTCCAGGCTGCGGCTGCTTATAAATGGGGCAAGCTTTTTGATCGCGCCTATGTCCATTTCCTCTTCCAGCTCCTGTAGTATTTCATCCAGATCCTCCGGCTCAAGAAAAGGAGCCAGGGAGATAAGTGTTTTTCGGTCTATCTTGTTCTTTTTCTTCTCCGTCTCAGCTTCTTTTTGCTGGGCTTCCTTTTGTTCAGGTTCCTCTGCCGTCAAGTTCTCTGTGGCAGTAGCCTGTTCCTTATGATTTTTCTGCAACTCCTCTGCTCCGGTGGCCTGCTCCTTAGAATTATCCTGCAAATTCACGTTTACCAACTTTCTTATTTCGTTAGGGGGTAAAATAGGCGCAATATTTCCGATTTCCTCCATGGTGATTTCTGTTGCCGCAGCTTTGCCCTCACGGATGATTTTCGTAACCGTTTTTGTCTCATCCTCGGTTCCCAGAAGCTGATCAAGACTGATCTGCAAAATCTGACAGAGTTGCCCCAGCTTGGCGATATCCGGCATAGAGTTTCCTCTCTCCCAATTGGAAACAGCCTGATAACTCACCTCTATGGCATCGGCCAAATTCATCTGTGTCATATTTTGTGCGATCCTTGCCTCTTTGATATTTTTAGCTACTTTCATAGTATCAAACATATTTTTACTCTCCTTTGCCGCTCTCTCTTCATGGAAAAAATTTCTGCATCTCATGACTTCATTTTCCTGACTCATGTTTCAGCGGCCGGCCCGCTTCCCATGCAAGACCAATATAACCGAAAACGGCTATCGCCACAATCAACCCGTACTTGAATTTTCCCCTTTTCTGACTAAAGCAGCGCTTGATAAGTAAACTTACATGCGCCGCTGACGCGGCGCACCACCATGACGTGAAAGCCAAGAGCTACGACATTCCCTGCAAAAGACTCCTGGCCTTAGCCACCACCTGGGCATCTGTCCTGAAAATACTGTACTCGTCCATCCCAGGGATTCCCATGGGAACCCCGTCCCTTCGGTATTGCATTTCACTGTCCAGAGTCTTTTTGGCGGAGAGATGAAAGTCCGTGATTTCCGTATGCGCCAGAAACTGGCGGATAACCTCCGGAGTTACCCCCGCCCCTGCCATGACTCTCGGCCCTCCTGTCTGTTTTTGCAGCTCTGCCAGTTCTTTTAAAAGAGGAAGCCCCCTCAGACAATTCTCCTCCTGTCCGGAGGTCAAAATCGTATCCACCCCCAATTCCTTAGCCTGCCGGTAGGCTTTTCGCGGATCGGCACATACGTCAAAAGCCCTGTGCAGCGTCACCTTCATTCCCTCTGCGGCAGCCATCAGCTCTTTCATCCTCTCTATGTCAAGGCTGCCGTCCCTTTTCAGGCATCCGATGACCACTCCCCGGGCCCCGGCTTCCCGAAACAGCTTCGTCTCCCTGAGCATCACTGCGAACTCATGATCCGTATAGCAAAAGTCTCCGAACCGTGGCCGCAAAAGCACATGCACAGGAATCTGAACCCGCTCCCTAATCTCCTCAAATAAGGCAATACTTGGGGAAAGCCCTCCGATCACCAGCCCGCTGCAAAGCTCTAACCTGTCTGCGCCGCCCTCTGCTGCCGCCAGCGCCGACTCCACACTGTCCACACAGCACTCTAAAAGATATACACTCATTTCTATACCCCCACATACCGCAAGCCGTGCTAGCGGTACTGCCACCAATAGAAAGTTTGGAAGTTTACTTCCAAACTTCTTCTCCTGTTCAATCACTCATCAAAGCAATATTTCATCCGGCGAATACCCCTGTCCTCCCATTTACCGTCTTTCCACACTGCCCCGGCGGTTTCATCCTATCCCAGCAATCTACTGTAGATTTCCCTGTCCAGGTCTTTAAACACATTAAAGACCACTTTCTTTACGCTTGTACCTTTTTGCATATATTTCTTCACGGTATTTACCGCAATCTGTGCCGCCTTATCATTGGGGAAACGAAATTCTCCGGTAGAAATGCAGCAAAAGGCCACGCTTTCCAGACGGTTTTCGGCTGCCAAAGCCAGACAGGAATCGTAACATTGCCTTAACAAATCACAGTCTTCCTCTGTGAGCTCCCCTCTTATGATTGGGCCCACCGTATGCAGAATATATCTGCATGGAAGGTTATAAGCCTTTGTCAGCTTTGCCTTTCCGGTTTCCTCCTCATGCCCCTGCCGCTCCATTATTTCCGCACATTCTAATCGAAGCTGTATTCCGCTGAAAGAGTGGATACAGTTGTCAATACATCTGTGATTCGGCACATAGCATCCGGTCATACCGCTGTTGGCCGCGTTCACAATGGCATCACAGCGCAGCGTGGTAATATCCCCCTGCCAAAGATAGAGCCCGTCCGAAACCGGCTCTAAATCATCCAGCTCTGTGATCCCCTTCGATTCCGCCTCCGCTTTCAGGTAGGCATCCTGTACCTCCAGGAACTTCCTGCTGATTTTCTTCGGAGGCCGGATATTCATCAGCCCTCTCAGGAGCTGCTTTTGCTGCTCCTCTCCCCGGGGGAGCTCCATGCCCTGATACCTCACATCCTCCTGCAACAATTCCTTTATCAAAAATTCTCTTTGTCTGCCCTGATCCAAAATGTCCATTCCTCCAACCATCCTTTACCCCTGTTCCATTTCACCGCTCTGGTTAAATTATATCATTCTAACCCGGATCAAACAATCGCATTATAGGCAAAAAGAGAAAAGGCCATACATCCCGGGAATCTGTAACTGTTCTTCCGCTTTTTCATATTTATATAGAAAGCGCTTACGGAGAAACCAATTCTATGGCTATTGGTTATTTAACAATACAGGCACGAACCGCCCATGACGCCCTGCCCCTTAGTGGTGTGTTCGTCCGCGTGATGAACGCGCAGGGCGGCAGTGTCTATGAACTGATTACAGATGAAAACGGAGCAACCCAGAGCGTCTCCCTGGAAACCGTGGATAAAAGCTTTTCTCAAAATCCTTATTTTGCAGGAACGCCCTATACCAGCTACAATGTATTAGCGCTGGCCCCCGGTTTTAATTCTCTTTATGTGTCACAGATTCCCATCTTTGAAGGAGAAAACGCCGTTTTGCCCTTAATGCTCATTCCTCTGCAGGAGAGGCAGACCTCTCCCATGCAGGCGGAGATTATGGTGGGCGGCCCGGCGGTTTCCTCTAACAGCATCCGCCGCCAGGAAGGAACCATGGCCCAGCCCTATGTATTGCGGCAGGTAGCGATTCCCAATCCCATCACGGTACATCTGGGCCCTCCCGCTTCCTCCGCTGCCAATGTGCAGGTCTCATTTCCCGATTATGTAAAGAATGTGGCGTGCAGCGAAATCTATCCCACATGGCCTGAGGCCTCCCTCACGGCTAATATCTACGCCATCATCACCTTTGCCCTGAACCGGGTTTACACTGAGTGGTATAAAAGCCGGGGCTATGGCTTCGACATCACAAACAGTACCGCCTATGACCAGAGCTTCGTCTATGGACGGCCGATCTATGAATCCGTCAGCCGGATCGTTGACAATATTTTCAATCAGTATGTGCGCAGACAGGGGCAGAATGCTCCCTACTTTACTTCTTTTTGCAATGGGACTACCGCAACCTGTCAGGGTCTGTCCCAGTGGGGAACCGTAACCCTGGCCAACCAGGGCCTGAGCCCTCTGGAAATCCTGCGCTCCTACTATCCCAAGGATATCGAGATCGCGACCACCAATATCATATCCGGCACTCTCTCCTCCTATCCCGGCACGCCTCTGAAAACTGGAAGCACCGGACTTGATGTACAGACCATCCAGACCTACTTAAACAGGATCCGCAAAAACTATCCTGCTATTCCCGTGATCACCGATACCCTAGGGGTCTTCGGCAACAGCACCAAAGACGCTGTGACCAGGTTCCAGCAAACTTTCAATCTCTCTCCGGACGGGATCGTGGGCAAATCCACCTGGTACAAAATTTCACAGCTTTATACTGCTGTCACCAGACTGGCAGAATTGGACAGTGAGGGAAACACCCTGGGTATCGGCTCCGTTCCTCCCTCTTCCGTGCTCCGCCAGGGTGCCAGAGGGCAGGACGTGATCACTCTCCAATACCTTTTGGATGTGGCATCCGAATTTTATCCCGGCATCCCTGCTCCTGCTCAGGACGGAATCTTCGGTAACGGCACCCGCCAGGCTGTGATCGCCTTTCAGCAGGCGGTATCCCTGAATCCCGACGGGATTGTTGGCGCCCTAACCTGGCAGGCGCTCTATGACGTGTATCATGGAATCCATCAAAACGTACCCTCTCCCGGCCCGGACTCTTCCGTTCTCCGGTATGTGGTCAAAGCCGGAGACTCCCTTTGGCTCATCGCACAAAAGTATAACACTACCGTGGAAGCCATCAAAAAAGCAAACGGCCTGACCAGCGATCTGTTAAACATCGGACAGATTTTAAAGATTCCCTCCGATCAGGCCCTACCCTATATTGAGTATACTGTCCGGGCCGGAGACTCTCTCTGGACTATTGCAAACCGCTATAATACAACGGTGGAAGCGATTCGGGAACTCAATGGGCTAAGCAGCGACCTGCTCAACATCGGCCAGATCTTAAAAGTTCCTGTGGGATAAGCAAATGATACGTTTTGGGGGAAGAGATTTCCACAGCAGAACCTGTACTCACATTGACCTCCTTAAGGTCCATGGCTTTCTTGCATCATATGACGGGTTGGATGTGGAGGTTTAGAGGTCTGCCTGCGCCTTACGCAAACCACTCCCCCAAAACCTGCTTCTGCCTTTCCACCACATAACCGCTTCCGCCCCTTCCCTTCACATCCTCTACCATGCTGACGATCAGGATGGGGCACTCCGTTTCCTTTTCTGCCGTAAATATGGCAAACCAGCCAAGCTCCGTGCCGGTACGGTCTTCCTTGGAGGCTTTAATCTCCGCTGTGCCGGTTTTCCCGGCCAGAAGCACATCCTCACGGTGGGCCCCATATCCCGTGCCCTGGGGATCGTTGATCACCTTGATCAGGCTTTCCTTCACCCGCCCTGCCGCATCAGCGGAAAAAGCCTCCGGAATCCAGATCTCCGGCCTGGCCTCCTTCTGATATAGAAGACAAGGCTTGATCATATTTCCCTCATTGCAAAAGGCGGAATAGATACAGGCCAAATGCAGAGGGTTCACCAGCATCTGTCCCTGCCCGTACCCGCTGTCCGCAAGCTGAATCTCCGTCTCAATATGCTCCGTATTGGAATACTGAGAGACGGCCATCTTCACCTCAAAAGGCAGATCGCCTCCAAATCCCAGCCTTTGCAGGGCGTCCTCCATGGTCTCGCTGCCGATTTTCAGCGCCGCCTTGGCAAAGTAAATATTGTCCGAATAAATCAGGGCGTTCTCCAAAATCACCGGCTCATAGGTGTGGAGCGTGGTCACATAGTAAGCCCCCCAGGACTCGTCCTTCTGCCAGCTTTTTCCCTCCTGTCCGAAATCCTGCGCCGGATCAATCGCTCCTGAATTAAGGCCTACTGCCGCCGTAATCGGTTTAAAGGTAGAACCAGGACACCAGGTCTGGCGGAATCGGTTATAGAGAGGATTTTTTTCATCCTCATTTAAAGCCCTCCACTTTTCCTCGGACATCCCGAAAATGAAATCGTTATTGTCATAAGAAGGGGTACTCACCAGGGCCAGCACCTGGCCTGTCCAGGGATTCATGGCAACGTGGCAGCCCTTGTCCTCCCGGAACTGTTCGTATAATATCTCTTGCAGATCTGCATCTATAGTCAGTTGGATATCCCGTCCATGATTCACCGGCTTATTTGCCAGCTCTTTTTTCTCCTTTCCCTCCCCGTCGGAAATATAGATGCGGCAGCCATCCTCCCCTTTCAGCTCCTTTTCAAACAACCCCTCCATTCCGGTTCTTCCGATTACACTGTTTGTTCTGTAACCCTCCCCGGCATGGTTTTCCAAATCCTCCGCCGTCACATTCTGGACGTAGCCGATCAAGTGAGCCGCCGCTTCCCCATAAGGGTAGGTTCGGATCTCCGTGTCGGAAAAAAGCACTCCCGGTATGGCAAGCAGCGCCTCCTGCCGCTCTTTTTCCTTTACCGTTTCCTCCTCCGGCTCCCAGGCCATAAGGGTAATTTCCGCCACCTTAGGGATGGTTTTTATGGGCACAAAATAATCGTCCTTTACCCATTTTGCCGCCAGCTTCTTTTCCACATCCTCCGACTTCATCCCCAAAAGCTCTGCGACCTGACTGACCGCCGCCTCTCTGTCCTCAAGCCGCCCCGGAACAATTCCCACCGATGAGGCCGTGCCTTTTCCCGCAAGAAGGTGTCCGTTCCTGTCCAAAATCTCTCCGCGCTCCGCCTCCGTCACCGATACACGAACCTTATCCTCCTGGCCAAGCTCCGGAAAAATCAGCCCATCCTCCCACACCAGAAGATAGCTCTCCTCGCCCTTAAAAAAATAAGCCTTATTCTCAAAGGCCACACTCCCTGCCACCGTATCCATGGAGGTCTGATAGGTCACTGCCATCTGCTCTTTCTCGTAACCCGTCACCTCCACCTTCAGATTACAGGCCTCAATTCCCTCATAGATTGCGCGGTTGCGCTCTATAAAGTCCTCCCGGGTAATGCCGCCCGACACCTCCGCCCCGATCATATCGTACATTTCCTCATATTCCTTATTCGGGATATGATTCATATAGGCCGCTAACAGCTCCTGGGGCGTTTCCCATTTTGACTTGTTCCACAAAAAAATTCCCGCCCCCAAAGCCGCTCCTATCACCAAAAAAACTACCGCTCCCGCCGCGATTTTCAGCCATCTGTTTTTTCTTTTTCTTCTTCTGGAAGAAACTTTTCCCCTGCCTTTGCCTGCCATTTCAACCTCCGCATCGCCGCCCTCAGACGGCACTTATATCAGGGCAGAAATTTGTGTGTCAGCACAAATTCCCGGCTGAAAAAGACCTGTGGCCTTTTTCAGCCTAATCACCATGCTTCCCTTACTTTTTATTCGTTAATATTACATCTGTAAGATTTAAATGTCAAGCGGGAGAAAGAAAAAATGAATGCCGCCTGTCCCCCTGCTCATATGGCAAACCTGGATTTATCCGGCATTTGTTACAAACTCCAGCTCTTCCTTCACCGTAGCATCTATGACAAACCGGCAGCCCTCCTGCATCTTTTTCAGTTCGCAAAACACCTGGGGGCCTGCAAGAATTCCGTCCAGATAGGTATCGCCAATGACGCCCTCCCCAAACACCTTTGCATAAGCCTGTGCCAGGGCCTGTTTCTCATATTTTTCGCCTGCACTCTCCCCCTTCCAGCTTGCGCCGTCCTTTGGCTGGCTCCCTGTCCTGTAATCGGAGAGCTCCTCCTGCAGCTTCTTTTCCAGTCTATCATAGTCCTCTTCCCCAGCCATCCCTGTCACTCTGATCAGGCCCAGGGAATCATCCACGGTGAGAACAATGTTCATGGAAACGCCCCCTATCTCTATGGGTTTTTCCAGGGCTATACGCAAAATTCCCTCCCTGTCCTCCTCCACCCCATAGGAATAGAACTTTTCAATCTCCTGTGCCTGCATTCCCCACTGCAAATTTTCGATCTGAGGCTCCCAGGCCTGAAACCGTGTCTCCCCGTCTGCTTTGCCGCAGGCCCCAAATAACGATAGAGCTATTATCGCTGCCATGAATATAAAAATCCTTCTTTTCATTACCGTCACCCCTCTAAAGCATATTTAAAAATATTCCAACCCTAATTTTATCATGGAAATAACAAAACCTCCATTGAATATGGCCTTTTTATAGAATATAATGAAACCAGTTAATTAAATCAGGCTGCCGAAACGCATACTGCCTGCCAAAAAACAAGAAATGAGGATAAGCTATGTATCAATTTCCGGAAGGCTTCTACACGGATGTGAGGGAAGAAACCGTACACGCCACCACCATCACCATTGAAAACGGCGTGCTGAAAGAAAACAAGACCAAAAAAGAACAAGGCGTCATCATCCGCCTCTATGACGGCCGGCGCTGGTACATCAGCTCCACTACGGAGCCCGATAAGGTACAACAGGAGATCGACTCCCTGGCAGGGATGGCTGTTTTTTGTCCCAATATCGAAGACGACCCTGTCGTAAAAAAATACGAGGTCAACCAGGAGGTACAATTGCGCTACAAAGACTGTGACGTGAGCCTGGTTCCCAATGCCCGGAAGCTGGCTGTGGCAGAGCAGTACGCCGACTGTTTAAAGGCCTGCGAAAAGATTCCCCGCTGGAAGGTTTACTATGTGGACAACCATACCCGGAAGCATATTGTCTCCAGCAAGGGCTGCGATGTAACCTTTGATACCCAGAACTGCTGCGTAGCCCCCCGCTATGTCCTGATGAAGGATGAGAAACCCTTTTATGGGCGGAAAGATATTTACCGGATGAAATTTGAAGAGCTTAAGGGCCATGAAAAGGAGCTTGAAGAGCTGATCAGGGAAGACCTTGCTTACAATGAAAATGCCGTCCCTGTAGAGCCGGGAGAATACACCTGCATCTTTTCCCCGGCAGTCACCGGCGTGTTTGCCCATGAAAGCTTCGGCCACAAAAGCGAGGCGGACTTTATGGTGGGCGACGAAAACATGAAGCGGGAGTGGGCCATCGGTACCAGAGTGGGGGCAGAGCTTTTGAATATCGTGGACACCGGCATGGAGGAAGGCTCCGGTTATGTTCCCTTTGACGACGAGGGCACCCGGGCCAAAAAGACCTATCTGATCAGGGACGGCATTTTGTCCGGGCGGCTTCACAGCGCCATGACGGCGGCGGCCCTTAATGAGGAGCTTACCGGAAATGCCCGGGCAGTCAGCTTCCAGTTTGAGCCCATTGTACGGATGACTGCCACCTATGTGGAGCCGGGCAAAAGCACCAAGGAGGAACTGATCGCCGGGGTCGAAAAGGGCATCTATATCTCCGACTATAACCACGGCTCCGGCATGAGCACTTTTACCATTGCGCCAAATAAGGCCTATATGATCCGTGACGGCCATCTGGCAGAGCCGGTAAAGATTTCCGTTATCACAGGCAATGTGATGCACACCCTTCACGAGATCGACGGCCTGTCTGCGGAGTTCGAGCTCTGCTCCTTTGCCCTGGGCGGCTGCGGCAAGATGGAACAGTTCCCCCTGCGGGTAGGCATGGGAGGCCCTTATATGCGGGTCAACCATCTCACGGTACAATAAGCTGCAATGGAGATAAGAGTGAAAGATTTTCAATCTTTCACTCACAAGTTTGTGTCTGCGTTGCATCCACAAACTTGGTATGCGCAAAAAGCAGCGCAGAAATGAGGATAATCATGATTAAAGAAAAATATATTTTAAAAAACAGGGAGATCAATCTCAGTATCTCCGGTGGGGAAATCAGTTCCGTTATCAAAAAGGACATCACCCAAAGCGCCTGCCGGGTCTATGACCAGGGCTTTATCGGCGTGGCCGGAAAACTGGGGGAGGCCGACCCGGAACTCATGGAGCAGGCCGTCGAAAATCTGAAGCTCCAAATTCCTTATGAGGCCCAGGCTACCGCGGGGAAGGTACGCCGGGAGGATTTGGCGGCACAGGCCATGGATACCGACCGTCTGCTCGCTGAAAATCCTGACGCCCCAACCTCCGCCGCGGAGAATCTCAATACCCAGTCCTTCACCGTGGAAAATCCCCAGAGCTTTTTGAAGGAAGTCCAGGAGGTTCTGGAAATCCTGAAAAAAGAATATCCCCAGCTTATTTTCGGCAATAAAGTACGTCTGTCGCAGCTTAGCAGGCACCTTTGCAACGATGCGGGGACAGACCTTTTTTTCAGCGACAGGCTTGTAAGCTGGGAGCTGCTGGTTAAACACACGCAGTCCATAAATGTCTTCGATGACTTCCTCGCCTGTGCTGTCCGCAGCTTCAACCGCCAGGCTTTCCTGAAGGAGGCCAGGGAACACCTGGATGCCTTTTTAAATCCTATTTCCCTGCCCGATCCGGACTCCTCTCAGACCCCATCCCCTAAGGGCCGCCTGCTTCCCGTCATACTTAGCCCGATGGCTTTGGGGGGCTTTTTAGTCGAAAACCTGGACGCCCTTGCATTCGGACACGGCACTTCCTTTTTCAATGGAAAACTGGGACAAAAGCTTTTTGACGAAAAATTCTCCTTCTATGTGGACAGAAGCTCCGACTCCCTGGGTACCGCCTTCTTTGACGCGGAGGGAAGCACCTGCGAAAATGACCGGAATTATCTGATCAAAGACGGCGTACTGCAAAAGCCCTTTGCAGACAAAAAGCTGGCAAAAGAATTTGGCTATGAAAATACCGCCACTGCCGACGGCGCCTATGACAGCGTTCCCTCTAACACGGATACCTGCTTTACCGTGGAATCCTCTGGCCGAACCCTGCGGGAACTGATCGGCGAGAGGGACGGCATCTATATTTCCGTCATGAGCGGCGGCGATTTTACCAGCGAGGGCAATTTTGCCTCTCCGGTACAGACGGCTTTCCTCTACCGCGGCGGCAAGCTGGTAGGGAGACTGCCGGAGTTTCATATCTCAGGAAATATTTACGATATTTTCGGGGCGAACTTTGTGGGCGTATCCTGCGACAAGGCCTATGAAGGGGAGTTTAAGCTGGTAGTAAACATGAAAGTGGGGTGATCCTATGGAGCAGAATGTAAGTAACCTTATGGAGCCGGGTACAATAGGGCTGGATGCGGTAGAGCTCTATTTCATACAGGTAGATTATAAAAGGGATTTTTCTTTTGGCGTGTGGCCCACACGTCTGCATTGCTGCGTGCGGGTTGTGTGCCAGGGGCATTCCGGATGGGGGGAGATCTGCCTGCCCCTCTATGAAGACTCTTCTGCCCGTGAGGTGCTGGAAAATACAGTCAGCAGCTTTGCGCCATGGCATGAAGTCAGCCTGGAAAAGGCCAAACTTTTGGTAACCTCACTGCGGGGAAGCGTTGCTGATTTTGTGCTGGAAGCCATGGATATGGCCCTTGTGGACGTAGAGGCCCGCCTTGCAGGAAAAAGCGCTCCGGAGTTTTTGGGGCTCCAAACCCAGTATGCCGTACCGGCATTAACCTGCGTCCTCAATAAGGATATATCAGAAGCTGCAAAGGCTGCAAAAGAAATGGCCACCACCCACCTGAAAATAAAATTATTCGGCGACAATGTGCGCGACTGCAATCTCATCAGGGCGGTAAGGGAAGTAATCCCCCGAAGCTGTTATCTGGTTGGCGACGTCAATATGGGCTATGCGCCGGGAAAGGAGACTCAGCCCTACAGCCAGAAGATTGTAAATGCGCTTTTGAATCTGCGCGAAGCGGGGCTGAGTGCCTGTGAAGATCCGGCAAACCTTTCCTGGGAGGATCTTGAAAAGCTGCAGAAATCCTTCCCCGATATGCCCATCATCCCGGATGAGCTGATGCGTCCGGCTTATAAGGTGATCCAAACTGTAAAGCCGGTTCCGGAGCATATCTATAACTTGCATCCCAACTGCATGGGCTCTCTCAGGGATACGGTGAAGCTGGCGCAAAAGTTGAAAAAGGCCGGAAGCAACGTCATGATCGGGGATGCCAGCCTGATCGGGCCCGCCTGCACGGCATGGCAGCAGGTTGCCTGCGGGGTGAGTGCCATCTGGTGCGAAGCTCTGGAGAAACCTCTCGAGAGCACTGCCTTTTTGGATTGCATTACCTCCTCTCCCATGGAAACTCTGCCTGACGGACGCAGAAAAATTGCCAGGAAAGCCCTGGGCTTTGGGCTCGAAGTAGATGTGGGGAAATTAGCGGAAAGATGCGTGAGGGTGGTGAGCATATAAAAGATGGTTTTGCCCTCAATCCTTCAATAATATCCAATCACTACGGGAAAAGGCATGTGCTGTCCTGCACATGCCTTTTTTATATGAAGGGTATGCCCTCTTTGCCGCTTAACCTGTTTATTTCTCGTCCACCGGAAAGCTCTCTCCGCTCATTGCCTGCCGCCAGCCGACTTCCATCATTTCATTAAATTCTTCATCTGTCATTGTATCACGTGTCTTCGGCATGAACGGTACTGTGACCGAAAATGGGATTCCATTTCGCAGGATGACCTACCTGTAAGTCATATTGAAAAACGAGGATACGGATACACCAAGCGTCTCGAGAATAGCCTCCGCCTGCTTCTTGATATCCGGCTCTACCCGTACGTTTACATTTGCACTTCTTGCTGCCATGTCATTACCACCTTTCTTTGTTTTATCATAACCCATCGTGCCGCATATTACAACACAATAGTCGGAAATTTTCAGTCATTTTCTACGAACGCAACGAAATGGAAACTTATTGAGGCAAGCGGTAATGCGTATTTTTCCCTTTACCCTCCTGGACAATTTGACCGTTCTCTATCATTTGTCTTAGCAGGCGTCCGCATGTTGTCTGTGAGATTCCAAGCAGTTTTTCAATTCCTTTTCTTGTGGCAAAACCTTGTTCTGCCACAAGCGTAAACACCTTTTCTATATTCTCATCATTTTTCGGCCCGAGCCTTTCCGGCTCTTTCCCTTCACCACGAAAATTCAGATTGGGAAGGGTGACTTTAAACGCATTATCTGATGCTTCAATCTGCGGCAACATACCAGCCCCGGCATAGGCATCCATGATCTTTCGTATTCCGGTTCCATAAGCCTCTATGAGCTCCAAACGGTAAAATACATTTGCGAGTTTCATGTTTCGGCAAACAGAAATTCCCATCTTCACATCATTTAAGGTCACACCGCTTACCAGACCGCCTATGGAAGTAAACTCAATTCTGTCTGTAAATATACTGATAAAGGTACTGGCACGGAAGGAATATTCACGGTGGATCAGCAAATTCAAAAGAGCCTCCCTGACTGCCACTTCTGGGTAGTCCCGCTGATCGACGCGATGCAGTTTTTCAAAAGTCGAATGTGTCTGATTGCGAAAGTCTATAAAGTCATAAACTTCCTCCATCTGCCGAAACAGGGAGCCAAAAAACTCTTTCCGGTCTTTGAATTGATTTTGATTCGTCCCCTCAAAAACTGCGGCTTTGATCGTATGCACACACTGATCGGAAAGCAATAATCCCAGGTTCGTATAGACGCCATCCTGGCTCATGATCCCCAATGTTTTCATCTGCATCTGACCAAATCGAACTTTTCGATCTAAAAATTCCTTTTCGGCGGCCTCAAAGGTCAAATTCTGCTCCAACGAGCGCATTTCTTCAAAGCGATCCCCATCTGTTTCTTTAATCATGCGGCGGATTGCCGTATTGGTGGCAGGTACGGAAGAATAACCCTGACGGACGTAAACTCCTTCCGGGCGCAGTCCTTTTTTGGCGATATAATAGGGCCGCTCTGTTCCCTGCTGAACATCAACAACAACAATCTTCTTACCATCTGCCTCCAATGTTTCATAGTGGAGAAACATTGTCAAATCCGGCTTGATTGCATCCCGAACCATATTGCTGATCTGTAATGCGGCTCCATCCGGTTCATCCAGCCCTGACACAGTTCCATCATCCTGAACCCCAATATATAGTTTTCCTCCCTCGCAATTTGCAAATGCAATGATTTCCTTCTTAATGTCATCCACCACAATTGCCTTCAGCTCAACAGTCTCACTTTCCCGAAAATCCATCTGATCACCTCCGAAGCTTTCTAACCATATTCTAACCATTCTAACCATTCTTGTCAATTCCAATCTGGTTAGAATAATATTCGCAGTATTCGCCTCAGTTGCTTTTCTGGCTGTGATTGGATACAGCTATGGCCATGTGAGGAAAGCCCCGGCCAAATCATCCCTCCAAACCATAGCTTAAAACCCGCCATCCCTGTCCGGTTTTTTCCATCTCTATACTCAGATAACTGAGCGAGCCGTCTGTTTCCGCATTTCCGCTGAATTCATAGGAGACAAAGCAGATCACGCCTACCTCCAATTCCCCGTCAGGCAGCCCGGAAATAAAAAGCGCTTCCACCTGGTCTGCCTGTTCCGGATAGGGATAGAGATCCATGCCCCCCTCATACCCTTCTGAGAGATATGCTTTCAAGTTTTCTTCGTCGCCCTGGAAATAGGCCGCAGCAAAATCTTCTGCAAGCTGCCTCATGGCAATGGCATCTTCCGATGGCTGGCCGCTGTTTTCCCATTCCATTCCGTTTACCTCCGGGTCAAGGAGGATAGTATCATAATCGTTAAAAAACATCCTTTCCCCCACAACCGCACAGTTCCGGTACAGGCTGCCCCCGTTTTGATAGGCCTTAAAACGATACACCTTTTCCGCTTCTCCTCCGCCCCACCTGGGAACCCGCATCAGGTAAGGCTCGGATACATTCTGATTCTCCCGGTCATGGCCGATCTGGTTTACCGCGGTAAAATAAATATAGTCCCGGTCATAATTCACCAAATGAATTTCCTGCCTTTTTCTGCCGTCTTTTTCCCAGATTTTCTGCTGAGTCATGGTCTCATAATCCACATACCAGATGGTAAAGCTTTCATCCTGGAAATAATAGACGCCGGTTTCCGTCACTAATAACGGATAGCTGATGGTATCGCACAAGTACTCATAATTTCCTTCTTTCATTTTCAGATATACGCTTGCCAGTAGTTCGTCTTTATACTTCAAAACCACCTGATTTCCGTCCAGCATCTTTTCACAGGCAGCCGCGTCAATGACATTTCGGTACAAATCATCCATCTGGTTTACCGTATCCCAATACTCCTGGGAATCAAATACCACCTCGTTATTCCAGATTTTGGCCTGCAAATCCCAATATTCATTATCCTCCTTAAACAGGAAGTCTTCTGCCTCTCTATCCAACGGAGCCGTAATCTGTCCGTTTTCATCCAGTTCAAAGCCAATCCGCTGATACCCAAGTCCATATGCCACGTAAAGCTTCCCATCATAAATCGTAAGATTGCTGAGCGCATCTGCCTCCCCAAATATCTGGCTGAAGCTGGCAAGGGCTTCCACCTCAAAGGTGCTTAAGTCCATCCGATAGATAATAGCAACTTCCTGACTCTGTCCGAAACCGCAGAAATAAAGGAAATCCTGATAAATCTCCATGCCTCTTCTGAGCCTATATTCATTTGCATATAAAAGCTCTTCTCCCTCCCCATCCCTGGAGAGCCTGTAGATTCCATCCTGCCTGGAGATAAAAACATCCTCTCCATAACACCGGATCATCTCATTATATTCATTATTGGGGTCGTAAGGAATCTCCTGTGCGCCATTGCTTTCCGCCTCTGCCTCCGGGGGCTCTTCCCGGGATGGGCCGCCCGGTTCCCCATTCTGCCCATTAATATCCTCTGTTTCCCCCTGTCCGGCATCTTCTACATCTTCGGCATCTTCTGCCTCCGTCCTGACTTCCCCCTGCGGCCCACTCCCACAGGAAACCATAAGCCCCATAGTCAAAAGCAATCCGCAGACCACTGCAATACTCAGAATTCCTCTTTTCTTTGTTTTTCCATCCAGCATATAATTGATCCTTTCCTTTAGCTGTCTCTTACTCTGCCCAAATTCTGTGGAAAAAGCCGAATTGGCCCCCTTCTCCCCTGCAAAAGAGAGCATCATCCGCGCATAGGCCTCCCGCATCTTTACATCATATCCGGAAAGGACACTGCCGTCACAGGCAAGCTCTAATTCGTAAAAAAACTGTTTTTTTAACATCCATACAAATGGATTAAACCAATTCACACACCATGCCGCCGTCATAAGGAGCTTGCACCAGAGATCTTTATTTTTATAATGACATAGCTCATGGGCCAGCACAAGTTCCAACTCTGTCTCTGTCCAATCTCTCCTGCCTGCCGGTAAAATCAATTTTGGGAAAAACAATCCCGCCAGCATAGGGCTTTTTACTGCCCGGTTCCGGTAAACAGGAATCCCCGCCTTTCCAATCAGCTTCCTTTGCATCCCTGCGATCTGTTTCCGCAATCCAATATCTGTGACCGGAAGCATATTCTTCCTGCTGCTGATCCAAAAGCACAGATAGCTTCCCATGCTGAGCAGGACACTGCCCCCGACACCTGCCATCCAGATCCAGGCCAATGTATTTCCGTTAAAAAAGGGTGCAAAATCTTGCGCCTTTCGGCGTCCCGTCCATCCTGTGGGCCTTGCCATGCTTTCTGTTATTTCCCCTTCTTCTGCCTTCCCCTTATCTGTCAGGAACCCCGGCATATGTTCCTGCCCGTCACCTGGCATTTTGGTTTCTGATGAGTCCGCCTTTTCTGCTGTATTAATCGTTCCTGCTGTGCCTGCAATTCCCTCTGCATTCCCTTCTCCGTTTCCATAAACACCGCCGCCATACTGGACATTGCCATTTTCCGTCCCGCTCTCCTCACCGGCTAAGTCCCGGCCTGCCGCCGACAAGTCTCCCACGTGGGAAGCCTCCTGCCTGGCCCCTGTCCGGGGGATCCCCGTGAAAAGACGTATCCGGGCATCCGGCAGGGAAAAGTTATATGGAATCAGCAGACGCAGAACCAGCAAAAACCAGACCAGCTTCAGCCATCCTGCCCCGTAACGCCTCCGAAGCCTGCCGGATAAAAGAAGCACCACAAGGAAAATGACAGATACTACGAGATTGATTTCAATGATATTGAAAAAAATTCCGCTCATTTTCCCTGCTCCCTCCGTTTCTCGCTAATGTATTCTTCCAGTTCCCTCAAATCCTCACCGGATAAGCTCTCCCCGTCATAAAGCGCCGCGAGAAAATTCCTGGCGGAATTCTGGTAAAGCCGCTTTAAGACATTCCGGCTTTCCACCTTTCTGTAATCCTCTCTTTCCACCAATGCAAGATAAACATTATTTTTCCCTGATTTGCGTACTTCGACGAACCCTTTTTCCTGCAGTCGTGAAAGAAAGGAAAGGATTGTGGTAGGGGAAAGCTTTTTTCCCTTCTCCATCCTCTCCTCAATCTCGAACCTGGTTACAGGCTTATTATAGTCCCATATGATCATCATAATTTCCAATTCCGAATCCGGTAATCGTTTCATTGCTCTTTTTCCTCCCCTTCATGTTCCTGATTTTCAGTAATGGCAGGCACTTCCTCTTTTGCGGGTGCAGACGGCTTTGATTCGGCCTGGTTTTTGCACGGGTCATTGTCCATATCTGCTGCCTGCGCTCCCCTGCAAACTTTCTCTAAAACATATTCGGCAGTTGTAGAATATAATTCATTCTACAACTGTCGAATATGCTTGTCAATAGCGTCTTATGATCCTTTGGATCCGTATATGTATTGTAAGCGCAAAATATCCTGACGGAGTGACAAACGCTTGATCCCATTCCATAATGGATAGTAAAAATGCAAGCATTTTACTATACCTATGGAGGCCAATATATGCCAGCAAAGCCAATTAAATCAAAGGAACAATACCGCCTGGTCCTGGAATGCCGCTCCAGCGGCCTGACTGATTACCAGTGGTGCG
>CATLHM010000028.1 GCA_949949005.1 uncultured Lachnospiraceae bacterium | reverse complement strand
GAAAAGCAATAGAAAAGGCGAAAAAAACTGATAAAATCAACATTTTTTCGCCTTGGAGATAAATATAAAAATCGTCACGTAATGATGCTTGCTTTGACGTTAAATAAAATCAGCTGTAAATAGTAACCTTAATCTGAATTTCTGCCACAAACTCACTTGACACAACCTGTCCGCTTTCGTTCCCGGCTATTTCTACAACATAATCTGTTCTCGCATAGGGATAGGATTCCTGCTTTACCATTTCCTGAATCTGTTCTTTTTCAGCCTCCGCGCTGCTATTAGATTCTCTCTTTCCCAATACACTTCCTGCTCCTAATGTCAAAATTAATATCTTTTTCATAAGTAATTCAGTCTCCTGTTATGTATAGTATAAACCTTATTTTCCACTTGCGAAACCTTCAATCCCATGCAGCAACATCCCACTCTGTTGTTTTCATGAGAAACGCCTCACTTGGACATTATGTACTTCCTAACCGACAATTTTAGGCAGCGCAGGTATTTCATACTGTGTCACATCTTCCCCAACCCCTTCGTAGCAATCCAGCATATTGATACGCCGGATAACGGCTTCCAATATGGCATCCATCCGAAATTCCCTCAAAAATTCCCCACGGTATTTTAAGGTAAACGGCGTTTTAAACACCAATTTTCTCTCCAGGACTCTCTTTGATATCTACCTCAAACGGTATTCCACTGTTGAAATAATTATATTCTTATCCTTTTTTGCTTTCAACTCAAACTTACTTATTTTACTATTTTGATCTATCATGTCTTTAATGCAGTAAATGGGCAAAGCTAATGCATGCTATCAAACGGGTCAGCACTACACATATTTGTCCAGAATCTCACGAGTGCTTAATGAACTATCCGAAAGACTATCTCATATCTCTACCAGCCATTCATATCCTGCCTCTTTTTTCTGCGAACAAGCATTCACAATTCGATTTCCGGGCAATCTGCTTCTACAAGACCGAATGGCTTTTCCAATTCTTTTTTATCTTTAATGCAGAATCATTAATGCTCCATTTTTGCCTTTTCAATATCTGGTAATTCAAAGCTAATTTTTTACGGTCACGACAGCGAAGCCTTCTCCTACAAAAAATGCAGGAGTTGCCTGCTTATGCAAGTTTCTCCTGCAACTTCCGATTACTTTAAAAATTTCTCCCGACTTTTTACAAAAAATTGAGGCATTTCCTTTTTACTTAAGATCGTAATTTGGGTTGATGACCATGGGGTTCCTCATTTCGTGGGTTGTAATGCCTAAATAGACTTCTGTTTTTCTACTAAAACATAGGGTGCCTTTGTACTATAGCCTCGGTGAGTAATGCCCTAAACGGGCTTCTCTCATTTCTACGGTATCTCTCTCAAATCCGCTAAAATCAAGGGTTTCAAGAGTCATTTTTGCACGTAATTGCCAGAATATTCTGACAATATTGGTTTTTAAGGAGATTTTTGGTTTTTTCTGTAAATTTCCTCTTTCATTATTATACCGCCCATCCATCCGGTTTTCAATTCTAACATTCAAATTATCTATAATTGATATTTTTTTGCTGCTAGCTGGTATCTTTTTAAAAATTCTTCTGCCAGATCAGGCGGCTCCAAAATTTTCGCCTCTTGTCCAAACCGGAAGAAATAACTTTGCGCCTGCAGCTTCGGACAAATAAACTCATATATTCTTTCTGACGCTCTCTTGACATATAACGGGCGTAAATGTAACATTTTCTGATACATTTTTTCGCCTTTGGGCGTAAACTCTACAACTACCCTGTAATCACAGTCTCCTGCCGGTAAATACTGTACCCCCTGCCTCTTTATGATCTCTGCAACCAAATCCCTGTTTTCCTTACTGATAAACGCCGATTGTTCGAGCCTGTCACAATCATTAACAGACGTCAGACGTACCGCCCCCGGTTTCCAGTCCCCTTTTCTGTTATCGCACATAAGCCCGGCCACGTAATTGTACAAGTACTCTTTATCCCTGTAGATTCCCAATACTTTCACATATTTTATATTATTCTTTCCGTCGCGCTCATTCTTCAATATGATCTTAAGTACCTTTTGCTCCGATTTTGCCAGTTCAATTTCATCGACCAGCTCCCTATGATAAATGAATTCTCTTTCTATATAAGGCATTTCTGCATATTCTTCAATAACCGCTTTTATATAAAAAGAAATATTGTCTTTATAATAGTCTTTCTCATCCTGTCCCTCTTCTGACACCAGGTACAGAAGATTGTCCCTGTCTATTCTAAAATAAAAAGAGTTCCCTTTTTCTTTTAAACGCCTTTCCGCCTCCTGTAAAAGTTTTGCTTTATAATCCTCTATAAATACCGAGATAATTTTCTTTTTTTCCCCAAACTTTTCCTTTGCCAGCAAATGTTCATATTCCATTTTCTTTTCACCAAGTCTGCAGGCAATTGATGAATCTGCGGATTTTCTGAAATTACGAAAAATCCGGTTGATCAAACCGGAAGGAATCTTCCCCAAATCCGATTGGACACTCTGCGGCAAAAAGATAGCCATATCATTTTGAAGCGTGAGATATGCATGGTCACTGATATTGATTCTCTGCTTATTTTCTATCCTGTCCTTTTTCCCTTTTTCATTTATCCGTTCTTCATAATCACTTTTCAAATAACTAAAATTCATATGCCCTCCAATCCATTGTTGGAACTGCTTTTATCGAATAATGCACTATTACAGGTTCTTTTGGAATAATAAAAAATATAAATATCCTCTGGCTTATCCTGCTTTTCAAAGGTATACTATTCTTAACAAAACAAAGCATCAAACCAAAGGAGGTGAAAAAATATGCTGCCACAGATCATTAATATAGTAGGTACTGCGATGGTTAAGGTATTAGTTGTTGTTGTTCAGCACCAGATGAAGGGCAGGTAGTAGAAAACAGGAGGTGCAAACCCATGAGAGGATTGATTTTTTTAGATTATAAGAATTTCCAGAGAGCAGGCCGGACAATTAGCTTCCGCAAAAATTGTCCCCGGCCTGTTGCTTTTTTCAGGATAATTCCAATCCCTCTATAATAAGGGCCTTAACCTTTTGGTAATCAAGTTTCATTCCGCCCTGTCCTGGCTGAACGCCGATCTCTATTTGTTCCGATTTTAAAAATCTGATTACCTCTTTTTCTTCTTCGCTTATTTCGTTTTCACTTGCATGGTTCATACGGTTGCGCAAAAGCTTCATTGCAAGATAATATTCCATAATCTTTACAACCCCCGGCTCCTTTTCCTTCGCCGCCTTGATTGCCATCATCTTTTTTTCCAGAGAATCTCTTTTGGGAATCCTGAATCCATATAAAAGTTCCTGGCGTTTTCCCTTCCCCGAATCATTAAGCATCCCATTTATATATCTCCGTATTGTCCCTGCCCCTTTCTGTTCTGATTGTATTGGCATGGGAGCGCCGTTAGGCTTAAAACGTTGTCTTATGTTTTTGATCAGGATATTGACTGCCCTTTTCACCTTATCATTCTCTGTTTTTGCCAGTTCCTCACCCAGATAAAATTCCGCCCATAACCGCTCATTTACCTTCTCTTGCCCGACCACAGAAGTCAAAATGGAATCCAAAGCAGAATCCAATATCTTGTCATTTTCGTCTTTCAGCATTTCATCGAACATTATTTCATAAAATGCTTTAACATACGGGTTCTTTCCTTTCTCTGTTTTGGCCTCAGGATCTATCTTCAATGTCAGTATCCCTTTTTTATAGTAATACTCCGGCATTTTCTCAATATAAATCGTCATTGCCTGTTGATAGAATTCTTTCTTCACACACCACCTGATCTGCTCAATGGTGTTGCCGGGCTGCTGTATCAAAACGCCGTAATCGCTTCTCATAAAGTCTGCAAAAATCTGTAAATAGGGATCTTCATTTTCATAAATCCCTGATTCTAAAAAGGATGCAAATTTCCGGATCGCATCTTCAAACTTTTGCGGCTGGCACATTTGGATTGCGTCTGCTATTTCGTCAATGGCCTGCACGACGCGGTTTTCTTCGCCATAATACTTTTTTAACCCTGTTGCTTTCCCATAATCCATAAATTCCTGCATAGCCGAAACAAACTTAAAAATATCATAGTTTCTTGTCTGATCTATGACAGGGCATGGATTCTCCTTCGTATTGCCGGGCGTATATCGAATGGAATAAATTCCTTTGGGCTCAATTCCCTGCTCCCTCAAAAGGGAGAGGATTGCGTTAAAAACCATGACAATATCCCGAAATCCCCCCTGGGTGTCGATCCAGAGATTCACTTTTTCACTCTTCTTTTTCTGCTCGTCATATTCCCGAAGCAGAATCTGTGTAGCCCTGGCGATCCCATTGGCCGGATTTTTCTCGTCAATACGCACATCTACAAACTCCACATCTACGTCCAAAAATCTGCCCACTCTCTCCTTGTAGAAATCAACTGCTGATTTTTTCCCGTCGCGTTCCAGCAGAGTTTCCTCCGTTTCCAGAATGACGATTTTGTCAAGCCGCTCTCCCCTTTTCTTCCTTTCAAGGCTCACCATATGGGTAATCGGCTCTAACTGGCTCTGGCCGACAAGAACTTCCCTGTTCCCATAGGTATAATAGTTGTCCCTAATCTCTCTTCCCAGTGTACTCATAGCCAGAAGCAAAATATTTTTCATGATATGTCTCCCATGATTTATTCCCATTCAGGCGGTCTTATAAATCCCACTCTTTTTGTATCTCTTTAAACTCATCCGTCCTTATTTTCAACTGGTCTTTTAAAATCTCCGCTTTCGCAGTACTGTTTGTAAAACCAAAGTGGCTGATGTCATTTCTCCTGTTGCTGATCTGATCCATAAGCTTCAATAATTTCCTGTGCCGCTCGTTTCCAATGATCATTTCATACAACTCAGTGCCTTTTTCGAGTCCATCTTGAATTTGCCTGTTCTCAATCCTCCTATCCCTTTCTCCTGCTTTTTGCAAAAAGATCTTCCAATCCTCAAAACTTCTGTTCATAGCCTCACTATCCTTTTCAACCACATTGTAAAGGCCGCTGCACAACCGCTTTACCACCGTTTCCCGCCAGAACTCCTTATCCTGCGGTGCCCCAATCTTTTCACACAAAAAGGTCTTTACGGTTTCCTCCAACGCCGTATATCCCTGCTGCACCATGTGGTTGTCAATGCACCAGTCAACTACCGCCATGCCAACCTCAAGATTGGACTCTGCATCCTTGAACACTTCCATTTTGTGTTCGATCTTATCCAGTAGCTCCCGGAAGGGATAATATTCTTCTATCAATTTCTCAGATGTGGTTTTCTTCTGCGCTGTATAATTTTCATAGCATTTCTTCACGCTCTGATTGTATTCCGCATTCCCCCTTCCCGTCTCTATGCTGGCTGTAAATTCCTGCAGCTTTTTCGCTACATTGTTCAAATTGCCCGACATTTCTCCCATCTGGTTTTTCTGCTCTTTAGGCACGGTTGGGGCGATCACCCGCCACTTTTCATCCGCCAATTCGTTAATTTCGTCCCCATGCCCATATTTTATAAAGCTATTGGCAGCATTGGACCAGTTCATAATCATATGGTAAAAGCTCAGGTCGTAGATTGGCACTCTCTTCTTTTTCGTCTCCTGATCCGTTTCTCCTACTTCAAACGCGCCGTAATAGGTGCCGCCGATCGAGATATTCTTTGTCACCTTGGCATACTCCAGAACCGCCATCACCAGCATCGGAATATTTCTGAGTCCGTGAGTAACGTCAAAGTAGATTTCTTCCTCCTCATCAATGACCTCATAAATCTCCGAGAACATCCGGGCGATTTCCCGGCTGTTCTGCCCTGTAGCTATATCTTTCTCCTCGATCCTGATATTCTTCTCTCCCAAACAGCGTTTTAACACGGTATGAAGCCCTTCATACGTCTCTCCCTCTGCGCCCTTATGATTCTCTATCTCCCGCTGGGTATATCCGCGGTCTTCCCAGTTCTGCCGGCGCGCGCCCTCTGTCAGGCAGATTGTAACCCTGTCCTCCGCACACAGTTCGCCGCACGCCAGTTTCAGGACAGCTTCCTGCACGAATTTCGTATCACAGGTCTGCTCCTCCAAAAAATAGGTACACGGTGTATAATTTCCGGTCCCTAACACCGCTATAAAATGTTTTCTTCTTCTCGTGTTCTCCTTAGCCATAGTGTTTTCTCCTGATTTTCATTCCTGTTCCCAAATGACAGGACGAGGCCTGACATTCGCTGTTGATCCTCCCCCTGCCGCCCTTCATCCGCTATTCCGTCCGCCCTTCATCCGTCACTTCAGCTTCACAACCGAATTAACTGCCGGAAGCGGTTTCTTTCTGCTCTGATATTCTTTTGCATCAATACTCATATATCTGGTCTGCTTATCATCCGGAATATTCCTGGAATCCTTCATGCTGAAAAAATTCCGGATGTGCAAAAGTTCATCAATGGCCTTATCCCCCAGATAATGCCCAATTTCCTTCTTGTAACATTCAATTGCCTTCCCGATCTCAATATCACAGAAGGGATCCAGGCACAGGGCTTCCCCTGACTTGTAGGCCCTGCGCATATCCAGCTTTTTGGCTTCCTTGATTTCTACCGCTATCCTTCCATATCCATAGGCTTTGGCTTTTCCTACATTCATCTGTGACCCTTCGTTCAGGCGCACTGCCCACAGCAGCAAGCCAAGCTCATCCTCCGTCAGGTTCCGGAAGCGGATTTTTCCCGTAAAACTTGCTCCCGCATCCAAAGGGCGTATGCCTGTCGCCGCCTTTTCGCTTCTGGGCTCACCTGCAGGTACAGGCTGGTTGTGGAGCCAGTACTGCTTTACTCCGCGCAGTTCGAAGCCATCAGAATTATAAGTCACCGGATTTTTTCCGTCCTGCTTTAAGTAATCAAGATAGCTGGTGGGCTTTGGCTCTGCCAGGATCAGCTTCTGTTCTTCTCCAGGCTCTGTTTCCTTTGTGATGACTGCGTCAGAGAAAGACAGTTTTGACTTGTAACTCTTTTCCGGCGTAGAAAAACCGAACATAGCCCTGGCATAGTCGATACTGCCCGCTTTCCATTCCTGCCTTAATCCCTCCTTCACCGTATGCTCATAAAACAACCGCAGCCTGGGCGTGAACCCGAAGTAAAGCCTGCCGTCCAACCGGATATAGAAAACAGGGCGCATTTCACCCTCCTTTGGCAAATCAAAATATTCCTTTCCGCCAAACCGTTTCAGGGTATTCTCTTTCTTTTTCAGATCAATCCGAAATGCCCGCACATCCTCCTCGGGAATTATAATCCTTTCCTTATTCCGGTCAATTCGGGGAACAATGTATACGGCCTTCTTCTCATTCATCTCACCAGTACTGACCGCATATCCCTCATTTTCGTACTCCCCCGGAGCCCCCACCGCTATAATATCTTTCTCGCGGGCGACCTTGTAGGATACCGGCTTATAATAGGGCCGGTAGGCTCTGTTTTTCTCTCCCCTGTAATGATCCCGCCCGTTCTTATCTTTAGAGTGCTTAAATTCCTGAAGCTCATGCTGTAGGATATTCCTGCCCTCTTTTAGGAAAAAGCCGTAGGAGAACTTATTTCTGTTTTTCAGATAATCGCTTACGATCTTTCTCTCACTGAGGACGTAGTAATTCATGCCCTTAAATTCTTTCTTGATCGAATCAATGGCCGTCTGATAGATTACATACTTTCCGCCCTCGTTTGCCACATATCCCGCATGCACATTAAGCAGTACGCCCACACTGTAGCTTTTGTTGCCATCCGTTATCCGAAGTTGTTTTGACCCAAGGGTCTGGTTGTACTGTACCTTCTCCGTCCCGTATGCCACATTGCGGTACATCAGCGCATAGTCGTCAATATCGTCCTCATAGCTGCACAGCCCCAGCACCTGCACATTGTTTCTGATCAGTCCCCGCATGGTGCTGCCGGGAATCGCATATCTGCCCTTCGCATCCCTGAAAAAATGCTGCGTCCCATCGTCGATCATAATCGGCGTCTTTGCCGTGACCTCATAGGTAATTTCACCCGTAACCAGACTCTCTTCCATATCGTTATGCCGCGTCAGCTTATCCTTGGAGTATGTATATACTTTATCATAAAAGGGAACGAAATTGTACGGTGCGCCAACATAGGTTTCCGGCTTTTGGTTCTCTGCTTTCCGGTTCCCTGTCTGCTGCTTTTCCGGCCTCCCCTTCTCTGTTCTCTGCTCCACCGGCTTTTTCCTACCTGATGGTTTCTGCTTAAACTGCTCCAACTGTTGTTTCCAATCCTGCATCTTCCCGCCTCCTATTCGATCCCGGCCAGCCTTGTAAGCGCAACCGATACCTGTCCGTCCTCATCATATCTAAGATGCTCACAGACGCACAAGGCCTTACCCAAATCACAGTAGCGATCCGCAAGCTCATATTTCTTAATCAGGCAGTCTTCATCCAACTCTCCAACCACCTTCACCGCACACTGCCCTCCGTCTTCTTCATAAATGTGAAGCTCTTTCTCCGCATCGAAGAATCTGGCCTCCAGGCACTCTTCCCATTCCTGCTCGCCAATATCCTCTACCCTGCAAAAGACGATTTCACTTATCATATACAGCAGGGCATACCGATACTTTTCTATGTCTCTCAGGGCCTTGCCTGCGTCAACTCTTTCTACCGTGTAACTCATACTGCCTCCTTTTCCGGCTGTACCGCTTTCATACACCTTGCCACTATTCCGTATTCATCCGTTATCTTACCGGTTTTCAATCCGATCACAGCCTCATTTTTGTTAATGCAGTCACGGACAACGATCCTGTCAACATCAATGATTCCTTTCCCCACATGAAAGCCGCCGCCTATGCTCATCATTCCAATGGCCATATCCCTGAGAGCCATCAGCAACAATCCGCAGGTACTGTCAGGAGTATTCCGGTCGTAGATCACAATACGAAAATGAACCGCGCCGGATACATTCTTTTCATTAAACAGCGCGCCGTGCATAACCCCTCCTGTAAACTTGTCAATATGTATCCTGTTTCTGGCCCTGGCAAGATCATTATCCTCTCTGTTTCCCACAACCGTATCATAAAACACAATATTTCCGGCTCTGCCGCCGTTTTGGGAATTCCCTGCCGTTCCAAAGGTTTCATCGATAATCCTTTGGTTATCTATATAGGACGCAATCTTTTCCATTTGGCTTCTGAGCGCCCCTTTCAGCGAGCTTCCGGGAACAATATACTGTTTTGCGGCATTGCGGATATTCATGCTGTCAGGGGCATCCTTACCATAGTCCTGCACGGCAATGCTCTTTACCAAAAGCTCACCCTCCGTGCTGCCTTCCACCGTCACTTCATATGCCATCACTGTCTCCTGGGGCGTCCTGATATGACTTAAAATATCCTCATACTCATTTTCCGGGAGTATATCTTCATCCGCCCACTTCCTGCGGTCTTCCCTTTGAGACAGATCAAAGGTTTTTCTATTCAGGCTTTTCAGATTCAGGAAACCGCACCCATTACTCTTCTGTCCGCCAAGCTGCACTCCTTCCTGATGAACCGCCGCCAGCGTTTCTTCCAGTTCTTTCTGCAGACTCTCATCAAACAGATAGACAGAAAACTCAAATTCCGCACCTGCGCCGATATATTCCATATTGAATTTATGACCTGAACGCATATCCGTACCTTTTATCATACTGTCATCACAGGTGCCGGTCTCCTGATTGATTTTCAACCTGGGCCGAAGCTCCAGAATCAGGCCCTCATCCGAAAAGATGCCGTCGCTGAACCTGACCTTGCTGGCTTTGTCAGAAGAATTTGCCCCTTCTTCCAGACGTCTTGCACCAAAGAGGCTTTCCGCCTGCTTCGGGCCATGGAGCTTTTCACAGTACTGGCGCAGCACGCCGGAAAGAGAGGATGCCTGTATGAAGGGCCTGTCGTCTGCCGGATGCACCAGTACCTCTTCCTTATCGCCAGACGCGCTTCCTATATGAAGAGGCTGCGCGCAGGTTGCTTTTACCAGATATTTTATAATCTTTTGATACTTCATATCTACTGCCATTTACGCTTCCTCCCTCTTGTTGTCATACCGTATCATTTTTATGATCAATTCCAGCTTTAACCTCAGTTCTTCCTCCTCTGTCAGCAGATCGGACTTTGCGATTCCCATAACGCTTTCTTTCTGCTTTGTGCTGACGGACAACAGGCTTTCAATATCCGTGTCAAAAATATGGTGTACATACTTTTTCAGTCCGGCAAAACCGCCTCCTGCTTTGTGTATCCTGCTGCCCTCTTCCTTATCCAGCGCATGTTCCAGATATTCTACTATTGACCTTTTCGCTTCTGACGGTTCATACCTGTATGCCGCGGCGAAAGCCTCTAAAGCGCCAAGCTGGCTTTTTGCAGCCTTTCTCTCTGGAAAAGGGGACGCTACAACATAGCCATTCATCCTCCGCTTAAGCAGATTTCGGTAATAGCATCCCGCCGCAATTTTCAAAGTCTCCTGATCCTGCGCATACTGCTGTCTCCCTGTATTTAAGTCGGTTTCTTTGGTGAATTGCGCCGCTTCCTTATATTGGATGCCTTCATATCCGTTCAGGAACAAAACTCTTCCAAACCCTTCATTTCGACGGATTCCAATCCCCTGTTCACAGAGCGCAAGCATCCTCTCCCTTGTAAAAGTTCCCTTATATTTCAGATGGAATACACTTCCCTGTTCATACATGAGTGCCGCGGGAATCTTGGTCTGCCATTTGCGGTTATAACCCTTTACATCCACTGTAGATGTAGCACAAAAGGCGATCTCCAAATCGGTTACACCCATCTTCTCTGCAAGGGCACGGCAGTTCAGCCCGCACAACTCCCCATTTTCATCGCGCATGACCGTGTTTGACAAAAGCATCATATAGCATTCATTTTCCTGATCCCTGGCGGGAAGATAATTCTCGTAAGGCAGTCTGTCCGTATACTCACAACTAATGACTCTGCACTTGCCAAGACCTGCCGACCTGGCATTTCCTGCCACAAAATCATCTGCAAACACACCCTTTATCCTGTCCCTGAGCGCATCCTCATCCACAGCGATATAACCTGTAAAGAGATACCCGGCACAGATATATTCATTCCTGAACACGTTCTGTTTTTCCTCATTTATCGTTATCTTAAGATCCGATCCGGTGTCGATATTGTAATAAAAGATGCAGAAGTCCTCCATATGACAGAACCTTCCCAGGGCTGCCCTTTTACTCCCTTCCGTAAATTCTCCTTTCACTGTCACATTATCTATTTTCTTTTTCCCCTGCTGCTGTGTTTTATCCTCATAAAATCCCTTCGGCGAGGGGATCAACTCTTTTTCCCCGTCTGTGGGATATGCGTTCAAAAATCTGACCTGTGAAGAAAACAGGCTCTTTTTGATCGCATCAAAATCACGCTCCCGTGCCATCGCATTCACTACGATCCCCCGAAGCACCGAGCCCGGTATGTAGCGGAGCGTCACAGTCTGTCCGCTCTGACTGGTACTGTCATCGGCAATCCGCACAGGCTCTAAGTTCTGAAAAACGATTTTTAAATATTCCGACATGCCGCCCCTCCCTTACTCGACCACTGTGAGCTTTACCTTGCCAAAGCCTCTGCTTCTCATCGTGCCTACCCACTTAATCATAGATAAGACATCCTTTACAAGCTGCTCATCCTTTTGAGAACACTTAATCTCACTGTAAAAATTCAATCCTTTATTGATACATCTGCACTGCCTCAGCGTCCCCTCCTGCACGGTTCCCTCCGGCGACATTGCCGTAAAGGTTCTTACATGGGACAGGGCATTTAACACGTTGTAGGCCTGCCCTGTTCCGATCTCGGCAAGTATCTGCCCCTTCACATAATCTGATAAGGTGAAATCCGAAAATACAAGCTTGTCCGTATTGTAAATATTATCATCCCCGCCTGTCCCCAGAAGCCGTTCCAGCTCTGCTTTTATTGAACATAAGGATGGCTGGCGGAGCCTGACATCCGTTGTTTTGTTTTCTTTTTCACCGGACAGGATCCATGCAAGATAATTTTCCATTTCCTCCCTGAAAATGCCTTTAAACGTCCCTCCCTTATAATACGGAAAACCGTTTTCATCGCTGAGGACGGAAATATCCTCGCCTCCCGGTATACTTTCCCCGTTGCCGAATATGGCATCCGACATGAGCTGCATTCTGATCTTCAAATTTTCCCCTCCTTGTCATCTAAAGCAATAAACGTATCGATCAACTCGATCGCATCAAACAGTGTCTTTAAGTCATCGCCAAGCTCCCATTTCAGCAGTTCGTTCATCTTGTGGAATCTGATAAAATGTTCGGCCTCGTCTTTTCCCTGTTTCAGAATATTTCTCAATTCCTTGACGGTTCCCCTTGCACAACTCTCATCCTTTTGGAGCTTTTGAATCAGCATTCTTATTTTCTGATAGTCGCGGAACGGGTTCGCTTTGATGACAGACTGCCCGGCCCTGACAATGTAAGGACGTCCCGATATATTTTTTCCGTCCGCATCCTCATAATCCGCCCGGATTTTTTCCAGCGTGTCCTTGATCTCGCCAAATTCAATATGCCAGTCCATGACCGACAGATCGCTGCCGGTTCTGTCTTCGCTCAGTTCCGCCCCCAGCCTTTTTGCATTGCTGCAGAGCATCTCCGCCAGTTCGTACGCCCTGTAGAAGGGATACTTCTGATGCACGATGGCAACCCCCGCACAGGCCGCATATTCCTGGCCGTCCACACTGTTTTTCCTTCTGCCGAGTCTGTCAATAAAAGCCGCCGCGCACTCCAGCCCGATTCTTCCCTCCGTGACAAAGCAAATATCATCGCCTGCTGTAATGACTCTTCTGACAGGGAACCTGTTACCCGCAATATTTAACTGGCCTAACTTCCCGCTTCTGATATTGTCCGCCACATATTCGGACATTTCCCGGTAGGCGGCCTTGAAATCCTCGTCAATAGACTGGCTGAATTTTCGCAGCTTTTCCTTATACTCCTCCCATGCAAGAGCGTGGAATTTCTGCTGCAGCTTTTCCACACGCTTTCCCATGGCATTCCCATCAATATGAATCACAGCAATAAAATTCGACTTATCCCTGCTTCCGCCCAGTTCCTCAAACTTATACACACGCCGGAAGCCCTCCGGCATCAGGCTTTTGTCTGTCCTCTCCTCCTTGTCGGGCATCCTTGCCTCCTTTTCCGTACAATACAGAATGGGACTTAAGGTATTCGTATCGATCCGCTCCACCCCGAAGCTGCCCTGATGGAAGACTGCCCTGCGCTCCGATTTTTTTCTTTCCAGGGCTTTGGTTAACTCCTTTAAATTTTCCGCCGGAGATTTGTCCTGGGTATATTTCACCGTTTTCGCAAAGACATCAATTCCCGGATAATCCTTCCTGACGGTTCTTGTGAAACTTCTGGTAAAGCGAACCGCCTGTTCACAGGTTGGAAATTCCAGTACGGTATGTCCTCCCCCCGAATAAACCAGATTCTCCTCCCTGCAAAACAGCTCCAGGTCTTTCGCCGCCTCTTCCAGATAATCCGCATCCATGATCCATGCAATCACTGCCGAATTTAAAATATTCTTTTTAAGCTCATTACTCTGGAATATGTATGCCTGTTTCTGTGATACCTCCAAAATTGTCAGGTAACGTTCCTTCATCTTCCGCCTCCTTATAAAAATTAATCTATACCACACTGTACCTTCCAAATCCAAAGCTGGTATTTTTCCCGATATGGATTAGTTCCCCTGCGAAAAGCCAAGACAGCATCTGTTCCGGGATCTGCCTAAGCTCTATATATCCTTTGATTCCATTCAAAACCATCCTTCGGTCCTGTGTGGAGGAATAACGCTGTATGCCCACACGGTGTACCTCCTGCTTCACAATATCCGGCAGTATCAATGTCTTAAGCTCATCAATATGATACACATTCTGCGTTATTTCTTCAAAACATTCCAACATATAAATTCTGCGAAGTATGGCATTCCATATGGCCTCCACATGATATTCCTCCAAAAATTCACCCTGGTATTTCAGTGCTGTAGGCGTATGGAATACAAGCCTGTTCTGACTGCCTGTCCTGTTCATGCGCCGGATACGGTAATCCACATATTCCCCCAAGGTCTGTATCCGGTAATTCTGCATATAAATCCCACCATCCATAAGCAAAGGATGGTTTTGGGTATTAGTCACAGAAACAATCCGGTATCTTCCATGCTCCTTCCCGATCCCTTCGTTTCCAAGGGCAAAAAAGGCCTGCATATACTGATTAAAGTACACGATGGCCCTTCCGAACAAAATTAAATTGAACTGCAACAAATCGCCTGCTGCAAAAAGCTTATCATAATTCTCGCACTCCAAAATATACCCTACGCTGTCGTCCGTAGTCACAAACTGCGGAACAATCCTGTACTTCGAATACATGGTTCTTCTCACAATACACTCGGATTCAAAATCACAGTCTGCGCAGTTTCGGTCGCGTACACAGTTCGCCCGCAGCAGCATCTCCCCCATTCCTCCCCGCAGTGCAGATACCTTGTCGGCCGGAAGATACGTATCCTCAAGCATCGCTACGGTAAAATGAAGCTTGATATATCTGATTTTCAGCGCATTATATACTTTTGTATCCATAAAAATCCTCCATGCTGCCAACACCTGCAAATTTGGGCGTCAGCACAAATTTGTCTGTGAAAAATTTATTTTTCACAGTATATTCCTCCCTGCCAACGTTCCCTCTTGCCCCTCCCCCAAAAGTATTGTATGATAAACTGGTTGTTATCCGCAAGGAAAATCAACATCTTTCAACAAATTTTACCTGGAGGTCATCGTCACCAATGAAACAGCTTACCTACAAACATACGATCTATTCCTGTTTTACAGGCTACATCGTGCAGGCGATCATCAATAATTTCCTGCCCCTGCTCTTTTTAACCTTTCAATCTTCCTACGGGATTCCCCTCTCCCGGATCACTTTCCTTGTGACCTTTAACTTTGGCCTGCAGCTCGTGATCGACCTGGTATCCCCTGCGTTTATTGATAAGATCGGTTACCGCATATCCATCATCATCGCTCATGTCTGCGCAGGCGCAGGGCTGATCGGGCTGACTTTCCTGCCCGAACTTCTCCCCACCCCTTTTATGGGGCTGATGGCCTGTGTCATCATTTATGCCGTGGGCGGCGGTCTGATCGAAGTGCTGATCAGCCCCATTGTGGAGGCCTGCCCCACCGACAACAAGGAAACTGCCATGAGCCTTCTGCACTCCTTTTACTGCTGGGGACATGTGGGGGTGGTTTTAATCTCCACCCTGTTTTTTCATTTTATCGGGATCGGAAACTGGAAGATACTCTCAGCCCTTTGGGCGATTGTTCCCATTGCCAATATTTACTTCTTTGCCAGGGTTCCCATTGCGCCCCTGCTTGGGGAGGATGAAAAGGGAATGTCCTTTGGCGAGCTTCTCGGAAATAAGCTTTTCTGGGTTCTGCTGATGCTCATGGTCTGCGCAGGCGCCTGCGAACAGGCCGTCAGCCAGTGGGCTTCCACCTTTGCGGAAAAGGGACTGAAAGTGAGCAAGACCATCGGCGACCTGACAGGGCCCATGCTCTTTGCCATCTTAATGGGCAGCTCCAGGGCTGTCTATGGAAAATACGGGGAAAAGCTCGATCTGCGCAAATTCATGTATTTCAGCGGCATCCTGTGTCTGGCCAGCTACCTTTTGATTTCCTTGTCCGACTCTCCCATCCCCGGCCTGATCGGATGCGGGCTATGCGGCCTCTCCGTGGGCATCCTCTGGCCCGGCACTTTCAGCATATCTGCTGCCAGGCTCAAAAGGGGCGGGACGCTTCTGTTCGCGCTACTGGCCCTGGGCGGAGATGTGGGCTGCTCCCTGGGCCCTACTGTAGTCGGCATGGCTACCAGCCATTTCGGCGATAATTTGAAAACAGGGATCTTGACCGCGGTGATCTTCCCTGTGCTGTTGCTTCTATTTCTGCCCTTTACCCGCGGAACAAAGGCGGAAAATTCATAAACAACCCTTTCAAAACCGCCCCGGCTCTGTCTTTGGCAAGGCGGCGGCAATCCCATTGACAGCGGGGAGTTCGCAAGAAGCGTGCTTCCCGCTGTTTTATTAAAACATAGGGATGTCCGGGCGAAGCCTGGCATCCCTTGTTTTTAAACATAAGGATGTCCGGCGAAGCCTGGCATCCCTTATTTCTAGCATAAGGCTCTCTTGCAAAGCAACCAATTTCTTCCCCATGCATATAATGTATAATAAACGACAAAATTTTCTGTTTTTAGCGTTTCTTATCACAGGCCGGCCAGCCTAGGCACACAGCATCGGAAGACTCCCGGTGTTGCGCTGCATCCTGTGGTAACCGTATCATTACGCAAGAGCAAATATAATGAGGTGGTTTCAATTGAATAACTTTAATATGAACTGGATGTTTAATCCACCGAATCTGTTGGGCATAAGAGGCCCTGGCAGGAACTGTGTCCCCCGCCAGGCGCAGCCTTCCTTCTGTCATAGATATGAAACAAATGATACCGGGGCAGATTGCTGCCCGTGTACGGCAAAACCGGGTATGCCCTGCCCCGTTTTGGAATGCGGAAACCCAGGGCCCGGAGGGGAGTCGGGGCCTCCAGGGACAAGATGGGTGCCAGGGCCTCCAGGAGCACCAGGGGAACCAGGGCCTCCAGGAGCGCCAGGAGCGCCGGGGCCTCCAGGAGCGCCAGGGGAACCGGGGCCTCCAGGGCCAAGGGGAGAGCCAGGGCCTCCAGGGGCTCCCGGGGAACGCGGAGAAACCGGGCCACAGGGAGTTACGGGCCCACAAGGGCCGCAGGGAGCCACAGGGCCACAGGGGCCTATGGGAGATGCGAGGGCCAGGGGGCCTGCGGGGCCGCCCGGCTATCCGCAAAACTGTATCTTCGCAGTCTTTTCCGGCCAGGAGCCGTTTATGCCGGAGAGTGGCGGGCTTGCGCCGAAAATCGAAATACCGGACAATACCGGGAATATCTCTCTTTGCAGCGACCATTCTATCTCGCTTGCCCCGGGTTACTATGCCGTCAGCTATTATATTTCCGCCACGGCAAAAAAGCATGGCTTCATTAAGCTCACGCCAATATTTAACGACTGTAGACAGACTGCCTATGCCGCTTATGCAGAGGCGACAGCCCGCAGAGAAATGCTTATTCTGTCGAGATATTTTATCATCGAAATCCTGGAAGGCTCCCCGCTGCTCTTTGATTGGAGCTCCTCTGCAGGCATTTCCAGAATGAGCATGAATTTGAGTATCGAAAAGCTTTGCAGGCAATAAATCATAAAAAAGGAGAATCAATATGCCCACTATCAGCCTTTGTATGATCGTAAAGAACGAAGAGGCGTATCTGGCACGCGCCCTTAAAAGCGTGGCCGGGCTCGTAGATGAAATTATAATCGTAGATACCGGTTCCACTGACCGGACAAGGGAGATTGCGTCCGGTTTCACGTCAAAGGTCTGCTCCTTCCCATGGAAGGATGACTTTTCTGACGCAAGGAACTACTCCTTTTCCCAGGCGTCTATGGATTACTGTATGTGGATGGATGCCGACGATATTCTGGAGGAGAAGGAAAAGGATAAATTTCTGCAGTTAAAGCACACTCTCTCCCCGGATACGGATATTGTAATGATGAAATATAATACTGCCTTTGACGAGGCCGGCAGCCCCTCTTTCTCCTATTTCAGGGAAAGATGGATCAGAAACAGTACGCAGTACCGCTGGGTCGGCGCAGTCCATGAGGTCATTCCGCCAAAGGGGCGGATAATCTATTCCGAGATAGCCATCTCCCACAAAAAAGCAGGCGCCGGAGATCCTGACCGGAATCTGAAAATCTACAGGAAAATGATCGCGGAGGGAAAGAGCCTGGATGCGCGGCAGCAATATTATTACGGGCGGGAGCTATACTATCACGGACTATACCGGGAGGCTGTTTCAGTGTTGGAGCAGTTCCTGCTCTCTGCGCAGGGATGGGTCGAAAATAAAATAGAAGCCTGTTCTGTCTGCGCGGACTGTTATTACAGGCTGGGGGAGGAGGAGTCCGCGCTAACCGCCCTTTTACGCAGTATGAGCTTTGATCTGCCAAGAGCCGAATTGTGCTGTGAAATCGGGAAATATTTTCTGGAGCACGGAAGCCCTCATATGGCAATCTATTGGTATGAGACTGCGTTAAATGTGCCCGAAAACAAATATTGCAGCGGATTCATCCTGCCGGACTGCCATGACTATATCCCCCTTTTACAATTATGCGTGTGCTACGATAAACTGGGAGACCGGCAAAAGGCGAAGGAATACAATGAAAGGGCAGGGGCCTGTAAGCCTTACTCCCGATCATATCTTTACAATAAACAGTATTTTGCATCTTTCGACAAAAAGTAGCAGGTTTTTCAAACCCACATAAAATATTTGTAAAGAAAAGTACTTTTCAGTACTTTTTGCAAATATTTTATAAAGGATGTGTTGTGAATGAATCAAAATCATTTATGTAACTGCTGCCAGAATCAGTGTCATCCTGCCTGCTGTGAGCGCGGCCCTGCGGGTCCTAAAGGGGATCAGGGGCCTGCAGGGCCACAGGGGATCAAAGGAGACACCGGTTGTCCTGGCCCTAAGGGCGACAGAGGCGACCAGGGGCCTATGGGGCCGCAGGGACTTCCGGGGGTGCCCGGCGCAAGAGGCCCCAGAGGAAATACCGGGCCGGTAGGGCCTACCGGAAATACCGGGCCAAGGGGTTGTGCCGGGCCAAGAGGTTATGCCGGGCCGCAGGGTATCCAGGGTGTTCAGGGCGTTCGTGGTGATGTAGGGCCAAAAGGCGATCCGGGCTGCGAAGGCCCTCAGGGTGACATTGGCCCTCAGGGGCCTGCCGGTCCCACCGGGCCTGTCGGACCGGCAGGGCCTGTGGGAGATCCCGGCCCTCAGGGCCCAAGAGGTATTCCGGGGCCCACAGGGCCCACCGGCTCTACCGGCACTATGGGACCGCAGGGCGTAACCGGGCCGCAGGGTATTCAGGGTGTAACCGGGCCGATCGGGCCGCAGGGCCCGAAAGGCTGTCCGGGAGATGACGGAGCTGTCGGCGCGACTGGACCTACCGGGCCTACGGGGGCGACTGGCGCGGATGGCGTGACCGGACCTACTGGTGCCACTGGGGCGACTGGACCCACCGGCGCAGATGGCGTGACCGGACCTACTGGCGCCACTGGACCTACCGGCGCAGATGGTGTGACCGGACCTACTGGTGCCACCGGACCTACCGGCGCGACTGGACCCACTGGCGCGGATGGCGTAACTGGGCCTACTGGTGCCACCGGACCTACCGGCGCAGATGGCGTACCTGGACCCACTGGCCCTACCGGACCTACCGGCGCAGATGGCGTGACCGGACCTACTGGCGCCACTGGACCCACCGGCGCAGATGGCGTGACCGGACCTACTGGTGCCACCGGACCTACCGGCGCAGATGGTGTGACGGGACCTACCGGACCTACCGGCGCGACTGGACCTACCGGCGCAGATGGCGTGACCGGACCTACCGGACCTACCGGCGCGACTGGACCCACTGGCGCAGATGGCGTGGCCGGACCTACCGGACCTACCGGCGCCACCGGACCTACTGGCGCGACTGGCGCGACTGGCTCTACTGGCCCTACCGGCCCCACCGGATTAACCGGCGTAACCGGCCCCACCGGATTAGCCGGAACAGGAGCCATCATCCCGTTTGCATCAGGGCTTCCCGTTTCGCTGACGACAATCGCCGGAGGCCTTGCAGGGCTCCCCGCCTTTGTTGGTTTTGGAAACAGCGCGCAGGGCCTGACCCTGCTGGGATCCACGATTGACATCACCAACGCCAGCGGAACTCTCTCCAACTTTGCGTTTCAGGTTCCGCGTGCCGGCGTCATCACCTCGTTCAGTGCCTATTTCAGTTTGACGGCGGCGCTTTCCCTGGTAGGTTCCACTGTCACAGTCAATGCGCAGATCTATCAGTCTGCAACGCCAAACAACGTATTTGCTCCGGTTGCCGGAACACTGATCAGCCTGACACCGGCGCTCACCGGCATCTTATCTGTGGGGACGCTGTTAAACGGTGTGCTTACAGGGCTCAATATCCCGGTAACGGCCCAGACAAGGCTGATGCTGGTATTTTCAGCAACGGCAAGCGGATTGACTTTGATTAATACAGTCGCAGGATATGCAAGTGCGGGCTTAAGCATCAACTGACAACGCCACGGCCCTTATGCTTGATATATTCCGGAGGTTCCCTATTGGGAATCTCCGGAATACTTTTCAGAAAATATTTTCAGAAAACAGACAGAACTGATTCCACAGGAGTTTGCTTTTCGCAGAATGCTATATAACAGAGGCGCCTTAACTACCCCTCCAAAATCCTACTGGCATTGCGGAGCCCCATGGCCATCATCTTCTCCATTTCCGCCTTGCCGTCGGTCTTTTTATCCTTGCCGGACTTCTCCCCGCTCTCACCCTTATTATCATTGGTAACCCTCTCAGAGACACGTTCCCTGCTCTTTTTCGTCTCCTCGTCAAGGGTTTCCATGCAACTGCTCTGTATCATGGAATGCATCTGGGCAACAGCCTTCCTGACCCTCTCGTCTTCCTTTTTTCGTTTCTCCACCTTTGAAAGCTGCTGCTGTTTAAATTCTCTCAGTTCGCCCATGCTGCCGATATGCATTTTCCCCTCTCCTTCCTTTGCTCCCGGAGCGTTTTTCCATCATCCGAAAGCCCTGTGCGACAAAACCGTCTCTGTAACATATATCGGAAAAAAAGGGGATTCTATAAGCTCTGTGGCATGAATTCGCTCTTTATTGCTATAAACAGGGCTGTCCGCTTCCTGCTCTTTCCATCAAGGCTGGCTATCTCCGGCAAAATTCTGCCAAAGCCATCCTATATCTCAAGCAACTCCATGATCTCATCCCTGCTCAGGCTCCCGAGCTGCCCGGTATCTCCGCTGATGATCTGATCCGCAAGATTTTTCTTGGTCTCCTGGAGCTTCTGGATTTTCTCCTCAATGGTATTCTTCACGATCAGTTTATAGACCGTCACCTTTTTGGTCTGCCCGATCCTGTGTGCCCTGTCTGTGGCCTGGTTTTGCACCGCAAGGTTCCACCACGGGTCATAGTGGATGACCATATCCGCCCCGGTCAGGTTCAGCCCCACGCCGCCCGCTTTCAGGGAAATCAAAAACACCGGGGTGTCCCCCTCGTTGAATTCCTTCACCATCTGCAGGCGCTTTTCCTTGGAGGTGCTTCCCGTAATGGTAAAATAAGGGATTTCCGCAGCAGTCAGCTCCCTTTGCAGAATTTCCAGCATGGAAGTAAACTGAGAGAACACCAGCATTCTGTGGCCGCCGTCCATGGCGCTCTGGATGAGCTGCAGGCAGGCCTCCAATTTCGCCACCTCGCCCTTATAATTATCAAAGCACAGAGACGGGTCGCAGCAGATCTGGCGCAGTCTGGTGAGCTCTGCCAGAATCAGGAGTTTGTTTTTGTTAAACTCCTCCTCATTCTGCCCGGAAATTTTCTCACGCATGTGAACCACCTGCCCGTCATAGAGCCTCTGCTGCTCTGTGGCAAAACGCACGTACCGGCATTCCTCTAATTTTTCCGGCAGATCTTTTAGCACATCCTCCTTGAGCCTGCGCAGGATAAAGGGGCTTACCATTTTTTGCAGACGCTTCATGGCCCCCTCATCCTTGTTCTTCACGATGGGAGTCTCCATCTCCTTTTTAAACACATCATATCCGTACAAAAATCCGGGCATGAGGAAATCAAAAATACTCCACAGCTCGCTTAAACGGTTCTCGATCGGCGTACCGGTCAAAGCATACCTGTTTTGGCTGTTGATCACCTTCACCGCCTTGGCCGCGGCGGTGGTGTGGTTTTTAATATACTGGGCTTCGTCGATGATCTGGTACAAAAACTGCCTGTCCTCATACAAGTGAATATCCCGCTTGAGCAGGTCGTAGGAAGTCACCAGCACATCCGCTTCCCCACAGGCTTCTATCTTACCCTGCCTCTCTTCCTGAGTACCCACGATCAGGGAAATGTTAAGTTCCGGGGCAAAGCGGGCAAATTCCTCCGCCCAGTTATAGATCAGGGAGGCGGGGGACACCACAAGGGAGGTTCCCTCCCTTCCCTCCTGCTTTGCCGCAAGCAGCACGGAAATAATCTGCAATGTCTTGCCAAGTCCCATATCGTCCGCAAGGATCCCGCCGAACTGCCAGGTTTCCAGAGTCCGAAGCCACTTGTAGCCGTTTTTCTGATACTTGCGCATGACCTTGGAAAGACTCTCGGGCTCCTCAAAATCCGCGTCCTTCACCGTCTTAAAGCCCTTGACCACCTTACGGAAATGGCTGTCCCTGCTGCTGTAGACACCCTCGTTCTCCTCCAGCATCTTGTCAAGATAAAGGGTCCGGTACATGGGAAGATGCATCTTGCCCGTTACAAACTCTTTCGGCTTTAAATGGGCGGCCTCCATCAGCTCCGCGAGAAGCTCTAAGGAAGAATCCTGGAGGCTTACAAAGGAGCCGTCTTTGAGCCGGTAATATTTCTTTTTCGCACGATAACTGTTTAAAATATCCAAAAGCTCGCTTTGGGGCACATCCTCCGTGGCAATATCCAGCTCCAAAAGCCCGGAGGAAACCGAAACCCCCACCGAAACCTTTACCGGCTTCACCGCGTGATAGCCAAGGAACTTCTTTGTGCAATGCACCTCCCCCAGCTCCATCAGCCGATCCGTACCGCTCTCCATCATCTGGTAGACCAGATTTTCATCGCCGCCGCAGTGAAGCTCTTCCTTTTCCCAATCAATCTCGGGAAGAAGCTGCGTCACATAAAACAACACCTCATCCTCCCGGCCGCCGTCCCTGAAAGGCTCTAACCCGGTTCCTCCCGGCTGGCTCTTCTTAACGCCGTCCAGCAGGGACACCTCCTTGTCCCCATAGACGGCATAGGCTCTGCATGTCACGTTCTTTTCCTCGGCATCCAGATAAAACACAAACCGCACATCCGGCAGAAGGTAAGAGCGAAACTTCTCCGGCTCCGTCTCCGTCACATCCACAATATCTTCAAGGGAGGGCAAAATGCGATGATAAAACTCCGAAATATTGTTTCTTCCTATATGAAAAGAAAACTGAGAGCCTTCTGCCAGGTTTGCCAGAGGCTCAATCCTTTCCAGAAAATCCTTTTCCACCCGGTAGAGCTTTTCGTCCCCTATGTAATAGGCCGTATCTGTACCGTAAAACAGCTCTGGAAGGTTTCCCTCCACCTGAATCCCGTGAAACTGCTCCGGTTTTTCCGCCTTTACCGGTTTTTTCTTTTTATTTTTAGCCGGGGACGTCTGCCAGCTTCTGTAATAAGGCTCCTCGGGTTCCTCCGAAAGCTCCTCGCCGGAAATGAGCATGGTAACCTTAGGATTTTTTTCCGCACAGCTCAGGACGCCTTTCTTTTTTTCCCTGTCGTCCCGATCCTCAAACTCCACAGAACCGTCTGCGAGCTGCTCATAAAACTCATCCAGCCGCCATCCGAAGAGATTTAACTCGCTGCCCACCCCGGAGCTGCGGTAATAGTAATAATTCCTGGCGTCCATCAAGCGTTGCTGGAACTCCTTTTCCTCCCGGACAATCCGGTTGATGAAGCGGATCCACCGCTTTCCTTCCTCCGTAAAATTCCCAATATCATGGTTAAACTGAGTCTTCGTCCCATAGGTACCGGTAGCGGAATCCTTCACGTTTTTGCAGAATTCGTCCAGCTTCTTTACAATAAACAGCTTCCCCTCCCCGATCTTAAAGGAAACCGAAAGGCCGCCGTCCTTCTTCACCAGCCTGGGGAGAAGCTTAAGGCTCTCCTTCCTGCCCGCAGCGTCTGCCAGAACCAGATTGGTCTTCTTTTGATGGTAAAAATACATAAGCTGATGGGCATTCTGATCCGTGGCGTCCCCCACATTGTGGGTATTTAGATATTCCTCCAAAAGCTGCAAGGCGCCTGCCTTATAGGGACAATCTGTTTTGTTCATATTCCAACTGTAATAATATTCCCTCCGGCACTTGGGGCAGCCGCACTCATAGCTGGAAACCGCCGTCCTGGAAAAGATCATCCGCAGGGCAAACTGCTCTTTCCCCGCCAGCCCCACGGCATCCATCTGCCCCTTGATCTCCCTGCTGTTCCTCTCATATCCGGAGAGCACCCTCTCGAGCCGGAGCCTCCCAACCCGGGCAAGCTCCGCCCCATCCCGATAGGTCTCCCTGGAAATCTCCATGGAATCCCGGATAGCGGTTCCGTCAAAATAGCTGTAGCTCTCCAGCTCTGCAATAGACCTGCCACCGCCGCTTACCCCTTCCGGCTCCTCCGCCCAGGACTGGCCCAGAAGCGTATACTCTTCCTTCTCTCTTTCCCTGCGCAGGCGTTCTTCCTCCTCCCTGCGATACTGCTCTTGCCTGCGGCCCTCTTCCTCCGCCTGCCGCCTTTGCTCTGCCTCGATGCGCTCGGCTTCTTCCCTCCGGCGCTTTGCCTCTTCCTCCTTCTGTTTCCTCG
>CATLHM010000027.1 GCA_949949005.1 uncultured Lachnospiraceae bacterium | reverse complement strand
GTAGTCAGAATATTGATTCTGTCTGCTTTATCTATAAAACCAATCTCATCTGCTCCAATTGATGCGCATGCTCTGCTCCTGCGGTCATCAGATAAACACGAGTAGTTTCAACGGAACTGTGCCCCAGCACATCTGAAAGTTTTATAATATCCTTACAAATCTTATAAAAAGACGTGGCAAACAAATGCCTTAAATTATGAGGAAAAACTTTAGAGCTCTCCACCCCCGCTTCCTTACACAGTTCTTTCATTTCTCTCCATATCTGTCTCCTCGACAGTCCTTTGCCGCTTTTGGTGAGAAAAATCTCCCCGGAAGTATTGTTTTGCTCTCCTGCATACTTAAGAAGTTTACGGCAAAGCTTTCCGGGAAGAAGAATCACTCGAATCTTGCCTTTCAGTTCCACCTCTGCCCGTCCTTCTCTAGCGGCCTCTACGGTAATAAAGGCAAGCTCGCTGACCCTGATACCGGTAGAGCAGATTGTTTCCATTAAAAGCCCCAATCTTTCTTTTCCAGCCCTATGGGCAGTATTAATCAGATTCTCATACTCCTTCTGTGAAAGTTCTTTTGACTTCTTGCGGAAGATCTGTCTTTGGATCCTGAGGAATTTTACCCGGCATTCTTCCCACTCCATAAATCTGAAAAAGCTGTTAAGGGCAGAAAGCTTTCCATTCACGGTAACAGAGGCATACGCCTCTTTCTGCAAAAAATCTTTCCATTCCAGAACTGCTTCCTTGGAGACCGCCCGCTCCCCAATCCATAGAAAAAAGGAACGTATTTCCCGTAAATATTTTTCGATCGTAGCTTTCCCCCGTTCCTCCTGCTTTAAGTACTTTTCAAACGCAGCGATCTCTTTTTCTGTTAACCTGTGCTCTTCCATTTCAGTTTTCCTTCCTGCCTTAATCTATACGTATTGTTACATTTCTGCAAATATGCCTAAATGACATAAAGACTCCCGCTGTGATCCCGAAGCCACCTTCTATACTGCTCATGCTGTGGACAAATACTTTCCACCAGCTTCCAAAAGTCCGCCGAGTGATCCATAAACCGAAGATGGCAGAGCTCATGGATGATCACATAATCGCAGACCGGCTCCGGGGCCATAATGAGTCGCCAGTTGAAATTCAGGTTTTTCCGGCCGCTGCAGCTTCCCCAGCGGCTTTTCTGATCCTTGATATGGATCTCGTGAAAGCCCACCTGCAAAATCAGGGCATATTCCTCCGCTTTCTGGGTAAAAATTTGTAACGCCTCCCTGCGGTACCATTTTTCCAGTTGGGCTCTTTTATATTCGTAGTCCGCTTCATAGGGAACCCACAAAAGCAGCCTGTCCATCACACATTTCACTCTGGCCCGGCTTCTCTCTTCACGGATCACGCTTAATGTTCTTTTTTCCCCCAAGTAATCCAGAGTATCCCCATTTTCAAGTCTGGGCCGCCCGGCCATGGCTTTTCGCTGTTCCCGTTCCAGCCTTTTGGCGGTGGCAAGAATCCACTCTCTCTTGGACGCCACAAAGGACGCAATCTCTCCAGGGCTCATCCAATAGGGTGCTTTTACTACCAGATGAAGCCCTTCATAGCCTGGCTGCCCAAGACTCTCTTCTTCTAAAGTAAGACCCTCATCCTCCAAAGTAAGGCTTTCCGTTTCGCTAGCGGTTCCCGTTTCTCTTACCCTGTTCTTTTTAAAATTGCCATCTCTTTCAAAAGAGATGGCAATAGATTTCCTGTTGCTTCTGATCAATTGATACTGCATCTTGCTCCTATCTGCGATGGCTTTTACAAGGCCAGCCCAAAAGATGCTGAATGCCCCTTCTATTTTAAGACCACTCTGCGGAAGTTCTTCTTTCCTCTTTTTACAACAGCCCCTTCTCCTGCAAAGGTATCCTTTCCAAAGGCGGCTTTCACATCTGTCACCTTCTCATTTTCCAGGGTAACGCCGCCCTGCTCGATGGCCCGTCTGCCCTCGGAACGGCTGCTCACCAGCCCTGCCTTGCAGAGAACGGAGATCATGTCGATTGTCCCTTCCGAAAAGTCTTCCTCAGTAAGCTCCGTGGTGGGCATCTCGGCGGCGGCCCCGGTGCTGAAAAGGGCCCTGGCGCTTTCCTGGGATTTGACGGCCTCCTCCTGGCCGTGTACCAGTTTGGTGAGCTCAAAGGCAAGGATCTCCTTTGCCTGGTTGAGCTGGCTGCCCTCCCACTTGTCCATCTCATCAATCTGTTCTAAGGGCAGGAAGGTGAGCATACGCAGGCACTTTAACACATCCGCATCGGCAATGTTTCTCCAGTACTGATAAAACTCAAAGGGACTGGTCTTGTTAGGGTCAAGCCATACTGCCCCTTTCTGGGTCTTACCCATCTTATTTCCCTCGGAGTTTAAGAGCAGGGTGATGGTCATGGCGTAGGCGTCTTTTCCCAGCTTTCTGCGGATCAGCTCCGTGCCGCCTAACATATTGCTCCACTGGTCATCCCCCCCGAACTGCATATTACAGCCGTATCTCTGGAACAGCTCATAAAAATCATAGCTCTGCATCAGCATATAGTTAAATTCCAGGAAGCTTAGACCCTTTTCCATCCTCTGCTTATAGCATTCTGCAGTGAGCATTCGGTTTACCGAAAAATGCGGGCCGATCTCCCTCAAAAATTCGACATAGTTCAGATCCAAAAGCCACTCCGCATTATTCACCATCATTGCTTTTCCATCGGAAAAGTCAATAAATCGGCTCATCTGCTCCTTAAAGCACTGGCAGTTATGGTCAATGGTTTCCTTTGTCATCATGGAGCGCATATCGCTTCTCCCGGAAGGATCCCCCACCATGCCGGTACCGCCCCCCAACAGCGCAATGGGTTTATTTCCCGCCATCTGCAGCCGCTTCATCAGGCAAAGCGCCATGAAATGTCCCACGTGAAGGGAATCCGCCGTGGGGTCAAAACCAATGTAAAAGGTGGCCTTACCGGCATTAATCAGCTCTTTGATCTCCTCCTCATCCGTAAGCTGGGCCAGAAGGCCTCTGGCTTTCAGTTCGTCAAATATCGTCATTTTATAATTCCTCCTGAGTCTTACCCGTTTTCTTATATTAGTAAACGACAAATTATTTTGTCGTTTACTATAACATTATTTGTTCAGCATCAGCTTGATCATGGCCTGATTCAGCCCGTCCACCGTCAGCTTGTACATGGGAAACAGTCCCTTAATGGCTGTCTCCGCCTCCCGCCAGGGAGCATGGCCCGGCGCCATCTTGGGGTTGAGCCACACGATCTTTTTGTAATGGCGCTTAAGGAGCTGCAGCCAGTCCCAGCCTGCCAGCCCGCCATTGGGCCCACGGTAATTTCCGCTGGTGGAATAAAGCTCCTCCGGGGCCATAGCCGCATCCCCCACCACGATCACCTTGTAATCGCTGTCCAGATTCCGGAACATCCATTCCGTGTCAATCCAGTCTCCGTTCTCGCACTCCGGCGTCTTGTAAAGCTTGGAGTAGATGCAGTTGTGGAAATAATAGGTCTTTACATCCTTGTAGTGGTTGGATTTGTGTACCGCCTGGAAAAGCTCATTGAGCAGGGAGCTAAAGGGAATCATGGTCCCACCGGAATCCATGAGCAGAAGCAGCTTTACCGCATTCTTGCGGGGCTTGTCCATAACGATCTGCAAGCAGCCCCCATTGTTGCAGGTCTTATCTATGGTTCCGTCAATATCAAGCTCTGTCTTGGGAATATCCAGTCTGGTGGAAAACTGGCGCAGCTTACGGAAGGCAAGCTGAAACTGGCGGTTATCCAGCATCCGGTCGTCCCGAAAATCTCTGTATTTGCGGGCTCCTACCACCTGAAAAGCGCTCTGGTAGCCGGTCTTTCCGCCTACCCGGATACCTCCCATAAAGCCCCCCATATTTCCGAAAGCGGTCTTTCCCATGCTGCCAATCCAGAAGCTTCCGCCGTTATGCTCGCTGTCCTGATCCCGCAGCCGCTCCTTGAACTTGGCCTCCACCTCATCCTTATCTATAAACTGGATACCGTCCTGCTCATTCATGCGGTAGCGCTCTTCCTCGTCCACCATATCAATCAGCTCCGACTTGTCCAGCCATTTCATCATGTTTTTGGAGATTTCGTTCTCCGACTGGATCCCTTTGAAGGTCTCGTCAAAGGCCATATCAAATTTATCGAAATCCGTCTCACTCTTGACCAGTATCATCCGGGCAAGGTAATAAAACTGGGTCAGACTGCTCTCACAGAGCCCTTTATCCAGCGCTTCCTGCAAGGTCAGCCACTCGCTCAGGGTAATGTTCAGCCCCTTTGCCTTACAGATATAAAAGAAATTAGAAAACATCCGCTTCCTCCTTCCCCGGCCACAATGTCAGCGGCATTGTCTTATCGTGAACGAAAAAATAATATATCGTTCACTATATCTGGTTCCTGCCTTCTCTCGCCTGGCCTAATCCAACTTCTGTCTCACCGTCTCCAAGTCCTCGTCCTTTTTCACTACAACCCCCACGAAAGGCAGCTTTGCGCGGATTTCGTCGGCAGAGATCCCGCCGATCTGCAGCGCGTTAATCCAGTCGATGAGCTCCGAGGTGCTGGGCTTTTTGCGGATGTCCCGCAGGGAACGGATATTATAAAATACGGTCATGGCGTTTTTCAGCAGCTTATCCTCCACATCCGGATAATGGGTGCGCACAATCTCCTCCATCAATTCCTCATCCGGGAAGTCGATATAATGGAAAATACATCTTCTAAGGAAAGCGTCCGGCAGCTCCTTCTCCGCATTGGAGGTAATGATCACGATGGGGCGCTGCTTGGCCTTCACCGTGCGCTTGGTCTCATGAATATAAAACTCCATCTGATCCAGTTCCCAGAGAAGGTCGTTGGGAAATTCCAGATCCGCCTTGTCGATCTCATCAATGAGCAGCACTACCTGCTCCTCCGCCTCGAAGGCCTCCCCCAGCTTGCCAAGCTTAATATAATGAGCGATGTCATCCACCCCATCCTCGCCGAACTGCCCATCATAGAGCCTTTGGATGGTATCGTACATATAAAGGCCGTCCTGAGCCTTGGTGGTAGACTTGATATTCCAGATAATCAGCCTTTTCCCCAAAGACTTTGCCACCGCCTCAGCCAGCATCGTCTTGCCCGTTCCGGGCTCTCCCTTAATCAGAAGGGGCTTTTGCAGGGCAATCGCCACATTCACGCTTGCCATCAGCTCCTGCGAGGCCACATACTCCTGGGTACTCAAAAATTGTTGTCCGTTCATCACTAACCTCTCTTTCTATTTAGTCTTGAAAGACTGCCCACATCCCAAAATGACATAGTTGCACTTATAGTGAACGACAAATTATTTTGTCGTTTACTATAGATGGCGTTTCCAAGCCGCCCTAGTGTAACTTTGTTTCGTATTACCAGGGAATCTCCACACTGTTCTGATATAATTGCCGCAGGTCGATATTTTCCACCTTTTTATCCCGCAGCATCAGCTCCGAAACCGCCTCGGCGGCCGGCTTGCCCTCAAACAAAATCTGATTTACCTGCTCGATAATGGGCATGCTCACCTGATACTTCCGGGAAAGGGCATAGCCCGCCTTGGCGGAATAGACCCCTTCCACCACCATTTTCACTTCCGCCATGGCCTCATCCATGGTAGCGCCTTTTCCAATCAGAATCCCTGCCCGGCGGTTCCGGGAGTGCATGGAGGCACAGGTCACAATCAGATCACCGATTCCCGTAAGGCCGTAAAAGGTCTCAATCCTGCCTCCCATGGAAATCCCCAGCCTTGCAATCTCTGCAATCCCTCTGGTGATCAGGGCCGCTTTGGTGTTGTCCCCATAGCCCAGCCCGTCCGCCATACCGGCCGCAAGGGCCACCACGTTTTTAAGAGCCGCTCCCAGCTCAATTCCCATTACGTCGGAACTGGTATAAACCCTAAAAACCTTACTCATAAAAAGAGTCTGGAGAAACTCTGCCGTCTCCTTATCCTTGGATCCCACCACGATGGTGGTGGGAATTCCCTTCCCCACTTCCTCCGCATGGGAAGGACCGGAGAGAACCGCCACATTTGCCTGTGGTATCTCCTCCTCAATGATCTGGGACAGAGTCATAAGCGTGGTTTCCTCGATTCCCTTTGCCACATTTACGATTTTTTGTCCCTGCGCCACAAATGGTGCCATTTTTGCCGCCGTGCTTCTGGTAAAAGGAGAAGGCACCGCCAATACAAGAACCTCCTGCCCCTCTACCGCCTCCTGAAGCTCTGTGGTAAAATGAATCTCATCCTGTAATCGCACCCCGGGCAATTTATCCTTATGCTCATGGGTCTTTGCCAGCATCCGGATCTCATCCTCCAGGGCCGACCAGAGAGTCACCTGATTCCCATTATTGCTAAGAAGCCATGCCAGCGCGCATCCCCAGCTTCCGGCTCCGATAATTCCTGTTTTTGCCATCGTTTTATTTCACTCTCCCTTTCATTGGCCAGATCGCAATCCTTTGCCATTTTGACCCCTTACGCAGCAAAAAAACAAAAGATACCTGCAAAGTCGCCTCTTTATTCTTTATTTTTCTTCGTCAGATAAGTCTTTCTCTCCTCGCCCCGCAGCAGACGGCCAATATTTTCCCGATGCTTGTAATAGGCCAGAGCGGTGAGCAGCGCCGTGATGAGATACATTTCATTGAGCACCGGCTGGGGAGAACCGAAAAGTCCCATCTGCCCCACGATCACCATCTCGATCATCAGCCCCGCATACACAAGAAGAGAACCCAGAGAGACATAATGAAGCAGGAAAAAAACGCTGAAAAAGATGATCACGCCCATAGGAACAAAGGCTGGATGGAAGGATAAGATCAGTCCCGCCGTGGCCGCGATCCCTTTCCCGCCCTTGAATTTCAGATAAAAAGGAAAATTGTGTCCCAAAATGGCTCCTGCCGCCGCATAAAGCTTTAGGAGGTAAACTTCATCCGGATGGGATTTGTCAAAGAGCATACCGCTGATCACGATTGCCAGAATACATTTGATGATGTCCCCTGCCAGCACGATCAGCCCCGCTTTCGTCCCCAGAACCCGCAGGGTATTGGTGGTTCCTGCGTTTCCGCTTCCGTGTTCCCTGATATCGATGCCATGCATCTTTCCGTAAATAAAGGCGGTCTGAAACAGGCCAAACGCATAACCAATTGCCAGGCAAATGATTCGTTCCATTTTACTTCGTCTCCTTTCTCTCCCGAATAATGAATTTTAAGGGCGTGCCCCGAAAACCGAAGGCTTCCCGAATTTTATTTTCGATATATCTGGTATAGGAGAAATGCATCAGCTCCTTGTCATTGACAAAAATAACAAAGGTAGGGGGCTTAACGGCCACCTGGGTGATATAAAAGAGCCTAAGCCTCTTTCCTTTATCCGTGGGAGGCTGCTGCATGGCCACCGCCTCGCTCATAATCTCATTGAGCACGCCCGTAGCCACCCGCATGGCATGATTTTCACTGGCCATATCAATCAGGTCATAGAGCTTTGAAAGCCGCTGTCCGGTGACGGCGGATATAAAAGTGATCTCCGCGTAGGGCATATAAGAGAGAATGTTCCTGATCCTCTGGGTATATTCCTTTGTGGTCTTGTCATTCTTCTCGATGGCGTCCCACTTGTTCACCGCTATGATGACGGCTTTCCCTCTCTCATGGGCGATTCCTGCGATCTTGGCATCCTGTTCCGTAACGCCCTCCACCGCATCGATGAGTAAAACCACGATATCCGCCCGCTCCACGGCGCTCACGGTCCGCACGATCATATATTTTTCCAGCTCTTCCTTAATCTTATTTTTGCGCCGAAGTCCTGCCGTGTCAATAAAAACATATTCTTTTCCATTCCGAATCACAGGAGTGTCCACCGCGTCCCTGGTGGTTCCTGCTATATCCGAAACAATCAGCCGGTTTTCCCCGATGAGTTTGTTGATCAGAGAAGATTTTCCTACATTAGGTTTTCCCACGATGGCAACCCTTGTCTTATCCTCTTCCTCCTCTTCTTCCCCCTTATCCCCGAAATACCCGATTACCACGTCCAGCAAGTCGCCAATCCCCATCTGATTGGCCGCGGAAATAGGATGAGGATCCCCGATTCCCAGGTTGTAAAACTCATAAACATCCGCCATATATTTGTCAAAATGGTCTACCTTGTTGACCACCAGCACCACGCTCTTATGGGAACGCCTGAGCATGTCCGCCACCTTGGCATCCGCGTCCACAAGCCCCTGCCTTACATCCACCATAAATAAGATCACATCTGCCGTGTCAATAGCGATCTGGGCCTGTTCCCGCATCTGGGATAAAATAATGTCCTTGCTGTCCGGCTCGATTCCCCCGGTGTCAATCAGGGTAAAGGTGCGGTCAAGCCATGACACGTCCGCATAGATCCTGTCCCTGGTAATCCCTGGCGTATCCTTCACGATTGAAATTCTTTGTCCTGCCAACGCATTAAACAGGGTAGACTTGCCCACATTAGGCCTTCCCACCACCGCCACGATCGGCTTTTTATTTTTACTCATTTTACCTCCATTTATCAGCGAATGTTTCCCAAAACTGCCTCTACGAAATCATATCCGCTTGATTTTACAATATCTATTTTTACTTGTAAAGCCTTTTCCATACCAGGCACCGTCACATCATCCAAAAAAACCTCTTCCCCGGCCCTTAACATGTTCTGGGAGAGAAGAAGGCACTCTCCTAAAGGCTTTCCTTTGAGCTGGGCTATCATATCCCTTCCGGTAAGGAGTCCGGCCACTGTGATCATTTCACCGAAAAAATGATTGATGATCTCATAGACATGAATATGCAAGCCGGGAAGCAGCTCCATAAGCCGCTCTGCCATAGCCAGAATGTAGGGATATGCCAGCCGGCCTGTCGCTATGGAGAGCTCTGCTCTTCCTGTCGGCAGAGTGCGTCGCTCCTCCTGCAACCGCTCTAGGGCATCCTCGAATTCCCCAAGCAAAAGCCGCATCATCCCCACCCCGTTTTCAAGCTGCAAATAACCGTCATAAGTCTCTTCCGGCGGGAAATCCCATCCTGCCATCAGATACCACTCATCGCTGGCATGAATAAAATGGGTTCCATGGGCCTTAAAAATCTCCTTCTGGAATCCGTGGATCATGGAGAGAACCTCTTTGGCATCCTGGGCGTTAAAGGGTTCCAAAGGATAAAGACCTTCCCGGTATCTGGAAAGCCCCACCGGAACCACGGAGACACTTTCCAGCACGGGAATATATTCCATCAGCTTCCGGATGCTGAAAGAGAGCTCCTCACCGTCATTGATGCCTTTGCAGAGCACGATCTGGCCGTTCATGGTAATCCCCGCCTTAAAAAGGCGCTCCGCTTTCTTCAGGGCCTCCCCCGCGAAACGGTTATTGAGCATCTTACACCGCAGGGAGGGATTCATGGTCTGAAAGGAAATATTAATGGGGGAAAGGCGATACTTAATGATCCTCTCCAAATCATGATCCGATAGATTGGTAAGGGTCACATAATTTCCCTGAAGGAAAGATAGCCTGGAATCATCGTCCTTGAAATACAGCGTATCTCTCATACCCTCCGGCATCTGGTCGATAAAGCAGAAGATGCACTTGTTGCGGCAGGAGCGGTACTCATCCATAAGACCGTTTGCAAACACAATCCCCAGATCCTCGTCTTCCTCCTTCTCAACCTCCAACAGCCACTGCTCCTTATCCGGCTTTTCAACCAGTATCTCAAGATATTCACTTTCCACATAATATTGATAATCAAAAATATCCTCAATTTCCTGGCCGTCTATGGCAAGAAGCCGATCCCCCGGTTCAATCTCCAGTTCCGCCGCAATACTATCCTTTTTCACATCCCTGATCAGATGTCCCTTTTGCTCATTGTTTTTCACATTTTAACCTCCATGCCGCGTTGCCGCCAAGCAGCTCTTAAATCAATCTCTATTTTACTAGAATTTTCTTGACGTGTCACTATCATAATGATATAAAATAAAGTATCAGGTAAAACTGTCTGTACAGTTCGGCTTCGCCGGACTGCTACAATTACATTGGCGAAGCGGAGGTTGCCATGCCCGACATACATAAACTTGAAACGGCCATCCCTGTTGCTTCTTTGAAGCTGATCGTTATGGATTCTGCGCTCAGACTGGGAGAAAATGTCAACAATCATCTAGTCACGTTCCGTAAAAATATCCACAACCTTGCCAAGACTGACCATGCATTTAAGGGTTATGCGGCTGAGAGCTATCTTCTGGGCGCAGCCTGTTACCGGTTCGGAAGCGGGGAAGGTAAGGCTATGATTTCCGAATCCGTCAGAGGGGCGGATCTTTTCATCCTGACAGACGTATGCAATCACAGCATATCTTATACCATGAACGGTTATACGAACTATAAATCGCCGGACGACCACTATCAGGATTTAAAGAGAGTGATTGCCGCTGTAAACGGCAAAGCCCACCGAATCAACGTGATCATGCCCTTTTTATATGAGGGCCGTCAATTCCGCAGAACCTGCCGCGAATCCCTGGACTGTGCTTATGCCATAGAGGAGCTGAGCAACATGGGGGTCAGCAATCTGATTACCTTTGACGCCCATGACCCCAGCATTCAGAATGCCGCTCCCTTGTGTGGGTTTGATAATTTCACGCCGCCCTATCAGTTTATCCGTGCGCTTCTGGCTACGGAGGAAAATCTTCTGATCGACAAAGACCATCTGGTAGTCATCAGCCCTGATGCCAATGGCTTAAACCGCGCGATTTATTTCGCCAACGTGATGGGCGTTAATACGGGTATGTTTTACAAAAGGCGGTATTATTCCCAGCATCCTGAGACGGATACCCTCCAGGGCGTGAATGAGTATCTGGGCGACAATGTAGATGGGAAGGATGTGATCGTGATTGATGACATCATCGATACCGGAAGCTGCGTCCTCGAAACGGCAAGGCTGCTCAAGGCAATGAACGCCAAAAGCGTGTATATCTGCGGTACCTTTGGCCTTTTCTCCAAGGGACTGAGTCTTTTTGACGAAGCCTACGAAAAATGTTATTTTGATAAGGTGGTTACTACCAATCTTACCTATCGGATTCCTGAACTCCATGACCGTCCTTATTATGTGGAAGCCGATATGAGTAAGTTCCTGGCATCCATCATTGATTTTATGAATCATGATTCCTCTATGTCAAACGTCTATACTCCCACCGAAAAAATACAGGAGTTTCTGGCACGCTACAATAATCGGGAGGATCGTTACAATATCAGCGAATAGGATTTTTTCAACATAAAACCGCCCTGCGAAAAAACAGGACGGTTCTTTTCATCTGTAAATCAGTTTGCGGAAAGCGTCGGCGTTTGATGGTTCTTTTCCTCCAAAAGGGGGAAAATCAGGTTCACCTTAAACAAGTCTCCATCCATGACGATCTCGAATGTTCCTTTCTGAGCCTCGGTGAGATTCTTGGCAATGGAGAGTCCAAGCCCGCTTCCCTCGGTAGTTCTGGATTCATCCCCTCTGATAAACCGCTCTGTCAGCTCCTCTGGGCTTACCTTTAAGGGCTGGGCCGAAATATTTTTGATGGAAAGGATCACCAGCTTCTGGTTTTCCTCATCCTCAAACTCACCCATATCAATATAAACCCGGGTGCCCGGCAGGGCATACTTGAAAATATTGTTGAAGAGGTTTTCGATCACCCTCCAAATCCGTCTGCTGTCGGCCTCTATGAGCAGGGATCCCTTTGGCGCGCGGACTACCGGATGCAATGCCCTTTCCTCAAATTTTTCAGAAAATTCCCCTATGGTCTGGTTGAGAAGCTCTACCAGGTTGATTTTTTCCCATTGGAGCACAATGTTTCCAGAGGAAATCTTGGAAGCCTCCACCAGATCGTCGGTGAGCTGTTTCAGTCGCTGGGATTTGGCATCCAACACCTCAATGTACTCTCTGATCTTTGGATCTTTTACATTTTCCCGCTTGATCAGATCCACATAATTGATGATGGAGGTGAGGGGCGTCTTGATATCGTGGGAGACGTTGGTGATCAGATCCGCTTTCAGCCGCTCATCCTTCATGCTGGTCTCCACAGCATTTCGCACACTTTCTCCGATACTGTTCACCGCCTGGGCCAGAACCAGATCCTCCCCGTACATTTTCTCTTCCTTCACCTTATGGGAGAGATTTCCCTCCCGGATCAACCCAATTCCCTCCAGGATGCTCTCTCTGGCAAGGGCAGACCGGTACAAGACGTACCCAACACCGCCGTCCAGGGCTGCAAGGAGTAAAAATGTAACAAACCAGAGACCACTCTCAAAATAATCGATCACCAGATAAGCGGTCAATAAAAGCAATATTCCATTCAACAGGACAAAGACTCCCAGGGGAACCCATACCTTCATGAGCAACGTAGAATGCGCAAAGAAATACCGCACCCATTTTTTTGCCGCTATCCCTATACGCCGGATCAGGCTTTCCTGCCAGAGTATTTTTGCCTTGATCCGTCTCACGAAGCTGTAATAGAAAAACGAGAAGATCAGGCTCACGAGAAGGGCCGCCGCTCCTGAAAGGGCAATTAAAAATCCACTTTCCACAGATTGCCAGAAACGGTTCACCGCCGCCGCGATCCCGGAGAGCACACACCAGAGAAGGACTATCGCTGCCAGGGCCATGAGCTCCGTAGGGATATAATCCTCGCCGTGCAGGGCGATCATAATCTCACCCGTCTCTCTCCGGCGCACCTGTCCCTCAGTCCTGGTCAGCAGGGCCAGAAGGAGCACATAAATAAGAATACAAACCACGGCTCCTGCCAGATACTGCCACAGATAGGGGACAAAACCCCCGAAGCTCTCTCTCGCCTGGGCAAAACAATCATCCGCCGCATATCCCAAGTCCACGCCGATCATAACCTGGGTTTTTTCGGGATAGGCATATTCATATCCGTTAAAAAGGTACCGCAGCGTAGCTTCCTCGATCATGGTATTGGTCTCAAAGCCCATGCGGGAGGCATCATAAAAAAGATACCTGCCGCAGCGTTTTTCCAGTTCCGCCTTTAATTGCGAGGCGCTGCCCTCCGTTTCCATATTGGTGTAGATTTCCGTCTTACCGTCTATCGTTTTACAGATAAAATAAACAATATTGGAATCTCCGGAATCAAAGGAATCCTTATAGTACAAATAATTATTATAATTCGTCTGTAAATCCGCTATGGATGACTCCAGGTTGGCGCACAGCCCATGGTACTCTTCCCAGGAGCATACATAATCCTCGATATTTTTGCCCTCCGCGGTATAATACTTGTTTTTGAGGATTTTCTCCTGGGCATTGTCCCGCTCTATTTCCCCGGAATCCAGCAGATTCCCCGACACATCCACCACCTGGGTGGCTTTTGAGAGATCCGAGTTTAGATATTTGGCACCGCTTCCGAACTTCTTCGGGTCGATTTTGGTCACAGTCCTTCCGCTGCTCAGAAACTGCCCCACCTCCTCGCCGCTCATAAAGACGTCCTCATATTCCAGCCCGGATTGCCCCCATTTGAGCAGATCATCCAGATAGTACCGGGCCGTGATATATTCTGTGGGAAGCTCCCCATATCTGCCGGCAAAGGCGGTCACATCAATCTCCTTCCGGGGATCAAAGACGCCCTGGGTTTCCATCTGGCTTCTGATCGCACCGTAGCAGATCAGATCGGAAAGATTCTTCCCCAGCAATTGATTGAACAGCTCGGAATCCTCAAAGTGTACGCTCTGATCCTCCCAGAGCAGGCTGTACCTCTCCACGCCTCTGTCAGTATACAAAACAAAGTAAGAGCCTGTCAGGAGAGTGGCAATCAGGATCACCGCCGTCACCAATGAGGCATGTTGCAGGAAATGCAAAAATCCCCTTCCTCTTCTCTCTCTCCTTCGTCTGCGGGAACCTTTTTTCTCTCGGGTCACCCTTTTCTCCTGGAACCTTCTTCTCCTGTGAGAGGTTTCCTCCCCGCAATCCGGATCGGCTTGCCCCGCTTCCTCACCGGGTTGCTGTCCCTGTAGCATCTCATTTTCCTGTTCCCGGTACTCCTCCTGAATCCTCTGATCATCCATCGCTTTTGCTCCTATTGTTTTTCAATCTTGTAGCCCACTCCCCAGACCACCTTTAAATATCTGGGGTCCTTGGGATTGATCTCGATCTTCTCCCTGATGTGCCGGATATGTACAGCCACCGTATTATCCGCCCCAATTGCCTCCTCGTTCCAGATATTTTCATAAATCTGGTCGATAGAAAATACCTTTCCCTTATTCTTCACCAGCAAAAGGAGGATATTATACTCGATGGGCGTAAGCCGCACACTCTCTCCGTCTACCGTCACTTCCTTGGTATCATCGTTGATGCAGAGCCCTCCCACGGTAAAGAGCGCGTTGTTCTCCACGTTCAGATTCCCAAGCTGGGTATACCTGCGCAGGTTGGACTTCACTCTTGCCACCAGTTCCAAAGGGTTAAAAGGTTTTGTGACATAATCGTCCGCACCGATATTCAGCCCGAGAATCTTGTCCGTGTCCTCTGACTTGGCAGAGAGAAAAATGATGGGAATGCTGCTGTACTCCCTGATCTTTAAGGTGGCGTGAATCCCGTCTAACTTTGGCATCATGATATCAATGATAAGAAGCTGGATATTCTGCTCCTTCAACACCCGTATTGCCTGCTCCCCGTCGTAGGCCTTAAAGATCCGATAGCCCTCCTGGAGCAGATAAATTTCAATGGCATCCACAATTTCCTTGTCATCATCGCAAACCAGAATATTTGTCATAGCAATCCCTTCCCCTTTCTGTGGGTTATTTATAGTAAAACATAGAAATGTTAAGTGTTAGATAGGGAAAAAATTAAGATTTTATTAATTCAAGAAAAGCCCCCAGATTCCCTCTTTTTCCCTGGCTGGCTCTGTGGGAAAACAGATAGTTACTGTTACAGCAGGTACACAGATCCGTCACCGCCAGATTCCGGGGCAAAATTCCTGCCCCCAGCAGTACCCTGCGGTTGGCCTCCCAGAGATCGAGCTGGTACTTCCCCTCTTCCTTTCCCTCCCGGTAGAAAGATTGGCTCTCCTTCCCAAACTCCTGCCGGAATACTTCGATCACATCACCGCTGACCTCGTAGCAGTCCTGGCAGATGGAAGGGCCGATGGCCGCCAGCACCTGCTCCGGCCTGGTGCCAAAAGCGTTGTTCATCGCCGTTAGCATGGCCTGCCCCATACGCCCTGCGGTTCCCCTCCAACCGGAGTGGCCAAGGCCAATGGCCCCATTCTCCACATCCACAAAATATAAGGGGACACAGTCCGCATAGAGGGTACACAGCACGGTCCCCGGTTCATTGCAGATCAGTCCGTCCACGTCATCATAATCGCAGGGCCGCACCGTCCCCTTCCCCCAATCCTTTTCCGTTACCAGGCGCACATTGGTTGTATGGGTCTGCTTGGAGCAAACAATATGATCCGGCGTGGTGTGAAAGACCTCCGCAATCCTTCGGTAATTTTCATCCACCGCTTCCTTCTCATCCCCTCTGGTATAGCTTAAATTCAGAGAAGCCCAGCATCCTTTGCTGACGCCCCCTTTTCTGGTGGAAAATAAATGTCTGACCATTCCCGTCTCTTCCAAAAGAGGAAAGGTCAGATATTCCAATTCCTTGTATTGCTTTACCCTCATGGGGCTTTCGCTTCTTTTACGAATCAATTCCATTTCCTGCCTCCTTTTTCCCGTGAAAAAATTTACAAAGAAATTTTAGATTTACGCCTCCTGCGCCGTCCTTACCAGGAACAGGGCCTGCCCCTGTAACAATAGGGAAACGCATTTTGGTGCCAGTGTATTTCGTCCCCGCAGATTGCCACCACATCATAACGAATCTGGCAGCCCCCGTCCACCTGATGGATCAGGCGGTAATAATCTGAGGCCTGACATATCCTGGACTGCTTCAAGCTTCCCACCGCTTCCTCCGGCAACCCTGCGCGGCTCTCTTTTCTGTATTTTACCTCCACAAAAACCAGGCAGTTCTCATGGAGTCCGATCAGATCCACTTCGCCCTGCCTGCTTCTAAAGTTCCTCTCCAGAAGAACAAACCCCCGCTCTGCCAGATAACCCGCGGCCTGCTCTTCATATTCTTTTCCCTTTTGTCTTTGATTCAAACAAAATCTCCCATCATTCCATACAAAAAGCGGTATGACCGCTACTTCAGCGGATATTTCCCGTCCATCTTGGCCTTGATCTTATCCATAGCATCCACAAACACCAAGATTTCCGCCACCACCTCATACAGCTCCGGCGGTATCATATCGCCAATTTCCAGCCGGGACAGGGTATCCGCCAGTTTATCGTCCCGGTGTACCGGAACCGCCGATTCCTGAGCCTTTTCTATAATCCGCTCCGCAAGAGCTCCCTTGCCGCTGGCAATGACTCTGGGGGCGTCATCCTCCGGATCGTAGGAAAGGGCAATCGCCTGTTTCACTTTTTCCTTCTGCTGTGCCATACCCGCCGTCCTTTCTATCCTTCACCGCTACGCGTCCTTTCTAATCGTCCTTCCTTTTCGCCCACACTATGCTCTGGCATCAAAGGAATATCCCGCCAGCGCGGATATATTTTTTCCCTGCTTTAAAATCTCATCCATCACAGTGGTATTTTCTTCTTTATTGATAAATTCCGCGTTCATGGAATATCCCCTGTCCTCCAGCCTTTTATTCAGGATGGAAATATTCTGGGCAATCAAATCCAGAGCACTGTCATCCTGCAAATAAAATTTTGTGGAAACCTTCTGGTTATTCAATGCCACATGCACATCCACGCTTCCCAAATGCTCCATATCCAGATGCAAAAGCGCGCTGACACTGCCGTCCTTCTTGGCGAGGCTCTTCTTGTTGGTGTAGACGAACAGCTCCCCGTTTGCGTTTTTTCCCTGCATCTTAAGCGGAATCTGGACATAAGTGAACATATGGTTTAGCTGGTTCATAAAGTCAATGTTATTGCTCACGTTGGAGACGGTCCTGGCAAGAGGGGTATCTGCTCTCGCCGCCTGGGAAAGCGCCTGGTTTAAACGGTTCATCTGACTGTTCAAACGTTCATAGAGTTTCTCCACGCTGTTTTCCTTGGCAACCTCCTCCGGGTTTAAAAGCCATTGGTTGGTCATATGATTTTTCAGAAGATGTTTAAAACCTTTTCCCTCCAGGAGCTCAAAGAGGGCGCCTTTATCCGGCGCATTTTCCTCTGAGAGAAGCTTTTCAATTTCCCCCAAAAGCTCCGTGGCACTTATCCGGTTATTCAAAAGGGCGGCCGTGACCTTATCCGGCACACCGACCTGTTTCATTTGCTGGGCGAACTCCTTCAAATCCTCTTCCGGAAGTACCCCAGGCTTCACAAGCTCCCCTTCCATTGCCTTTCCGCTCACCTGGCTCTGGGAAACCTGCCCTGTTTTGGCCTCTGCCTCTGCCTTCGTCCCTGTCCCTATCCCTGTCTCATCGCTGGATGGCTCCTGCGCCTTAGCCTCCCCATCCAAAAGAGCGCCCAACACCTCCCGGTAGAAGGTAAGCCCTTCCTGTATATTGCCGTTTCCAGTGATTTCCTGAAAGGTCTGGGTAAAAGCCTCCGTAATATCCGTAAGGCTGTTCGTCAACTGATGCTGATAGCTCTTGTAGGCTTCAAACTGGGCAATACTCTCCGGTGTGACAGGAAGGGAGAGGCGCTGCATCTGTACCAGAGTCTGTAGATCGGCCTGGGGATTGGCGCTGATTAGACGGTTCATTTGATACAGAGACTGTTTGTCGATGGGCAGGCCCTCCTGCATCATGGCCTTTACCATCTGGGAGGTTACACTGTTCTCCGGCAGTCCTGCTGCAGCAAGAGCCCTTGACACGTTGGGATCCTGCCCCATATTTTCAAATAAGGGAGCAAGAACCACCTTGGAACCACTGTTATTCTTGATCTGGAAAGCCAAAAGCTGTCCCGGGAGTACCGACATATTGCCCTCTAGTTTGGCTTGAAGCAATTGGTTTTTTCCTATGGAAAGCAGTACGTCGCTTCCTTCCTTCATCAGCACCTCCCCGGATATGGTCTGCCCTGGAAGCTTTCCCAGTATAGCATTCATTCCGTTTTTCAGGCCCTGCTCCATGGCAGGCGTTGTCTCTATCCCCGTATTTTCCACATAATTCTGATTCACCTGTCCAAAAAATGCCGATAGCTTCATGCTGTTTCCTTCCTTTCCGGATGATCCCGGCACAAATTCCTCTCACAAAATCCCTCACATGAAATTGCTGATAAAGCTCCTTCTATGAATTGGCGTGGGGCCATATTTTCTGATGGCCTCAATGTGCGCCTTTGCGCCGTAACCCTTGTTGGAGGCAAAGCCGTATTCCGGGTAAATCTGATTATATTCCGTCATTAGTCTGTCCCTGGTCACCTTGGCGATAATACTGGCCGCCGCAATGGAGATACTTTTTGCATCCCCCTTAACGATCGGCACCTGTTTTATGGATACGTCCGGGATCGTCACCGCGTCATTCAAAAGCAGATCCGGCCTGTATGCCAGCTTATCAATAGCCTGGCGCATAGCTTCATAGGTTGCCTGCAAAATATTGATCTCATCAATCCTCTCGGGCCCCACAAAGCCAAGGCCGGTGGCAAGAGCTTTCTCCATGATCACCCTGTATAACTCTTCTCTCTTTTTTTCGGATAGTTGCTTGGAATCATTAAGATATAAGATGGTACAATCTTTCGGCAAAATAACAGCCCCTGCCACCACCGGGCCTGCAAGAGGGCCCCTTCCCACCTCATCTATCCCACAGATACAGGAAAAGGCGGCGTATTTTCTCTCGTACTTTTTCATGCTGTCTATCCGGGAAAGCTCCTTCTCGTATGCCTCCTGCCGTCTCACAGCCCTTTGTACCAGAGCCTTTACCCCTGGCCGGGGATCCTTTTCATAACTGCTTATAAAAGCAGGCAGCTCAGTGTCACCGGCTGCCTGCAGGATATTTTTAATCTCGCTTATTTTCTGCTCCATAATAAGGTTCATCCTTTCTAAGGTTCATTCCATCGTCCTGGCATTCCTGCCGCTCCCCAGGTGCCTGTGAGGCTATTGATGCTTAATCATCCCTATTTTTTCAAAGGGCCATATCCTCATCCACGCCTTTCCGATGAATTCGTCCTGATGGATATTGCCTACCACCGGATCCCGGCTGTCAGAGCTGTTATTGCGGTTATCCCCCATGACAAAATACTCATCCTCTCCCAGGGTGATGGGCTCATATGCCCGCCCCGGATCCATAATTACCTCTTTGCCATAGGATTCCTCCAGGATCTCTCCGTCTATATAAATACAACCCAGGGCATCAATATAGATGGTCTCCCCCGGTAATCCTATGATACGCTTAATGTAGTAGGTTTTTTCCTCATATCGGAAGGGAAACACAATAATATCGAAGCGCTTGGGATCCTCAAAGCGATAGGATATCTTATCCACAATCAGATTATCCCCGTCCTCAAGCATGGGTTCCATGGAACTGCCGATTACTTTGGTACGCTGCCCCACGTAAGTCACGATGAAAAAAGTCAAAGCCAGGACAACCAATAAATACAGGCTTGTGCTTAATAGTTCTTTCAGTTTCTTATTCACTGCCATTCCTCCGGATGTTCTAATGTGATCCTGCCTATCTTTCCGCTCCTGAAATCGTCGATCAACAGCTTGGAGGCACGGAGCAGATCTACAGTTTCTCCCTTTTGAAAACAGCGTCTGCCTACGGCGATTTCCTCCAGAATCCGGTAGGCATTATAGTCAACGCCGCCCTCCCCGCAGATATTGTAACGCTCTTTAAGCTTTCCGGCGTATGCTTTTTGGAGATAGGCAATGACTGCGACGGCCAGTTCCTCTGTCTGCAAAATCTCATCATTGATCGTGCCGATCATGGCAAGTCTCTCTCCCACCCTCTGGTCTTCAAATTTGGGCCAGAGGATCCCCGGCGTATCAAGGAGCTCCAAGTTTTTGTTCAGCTTTATCCACTGCTTTCCCTTGGTGACTCCCGGCTTATTCCCTGTACGCGTACAGGCCTTTCCCGCAAAGGAATTGATAAAAGTGGACTTTCCCACATTGGGAATGCCTGCTACCATTGCCCGGACAGGGCGGCTTACAATTCCCCGCCTTTTGTCCCGCTGTGTCTTCTCATGGCAGGCCTCCTGAATCAGAGGCATAATCCCTTTGATTCCGGCCCCGGATCTTGCGTTGATTTCCTGCACGAAAAACCCTTTTTTCTCATAAAACTCTTTCCACAGGGCATTATATTTGGCGTCTGCCAGATCGGATTTATTCAGCAAAAGAACACGGAACTTCCCCTTCCCGATCTGGTCAATATCTGGGTTTCTGCTGCTTGCAGGCGCCCTGGCGTCCACCAGTTCTATGATCAGATCCACCAGCCTGGCATCTTCCTGCATCATCCGCTTTGCCTTGGTCATATGACCCGGATACCACTGATAATTCATGACGTTACCCCTTTACTTTACAAAGCCCATATCCTCCAGGCTGTCTCCCAGGTAGAACCACGCCTTTCCGGTAATGGTATCTTTCCTTACCGGGCCGATATTTCCGGAACGGCTGTCCTCCCCGGCATTGCGGTTATCCCCCAGCACAAAATACTCGTCGCTTTCAAGGGTGATCTCCGCCTCAGCAATCCCTGCATCCGCAATCATATCATAGGACTCCTTCTCTTCCAAAAGCTCTCCATTGATATAGACATAGCCGCCCAAAATTTGAATCTTTTCCCCGGGAAGTCCTATCACCCGTTTGAGATAGTAGTGGGAATTGGGATTACCGTTAGGCAAAAATACGATCACATCCCCTCTCTTCGGCGACATCATTTTGTACACAAATCTGTTGACCAATACCTCATGCCCGTTATAGAGCGCCGGCTCCATAGACACCCCAATCACGCTGATCTTCATACCCATAGAAAATACCAGCACAAAGGCCACCAAAACAGCCGCAAAACAACAAAATAGGGTGCCGAATATATCCCGTATCATTTCCCTGCTGATGCGTTTCTTCTTTTCGTAAAATGTCAATCCCTTATGCCTTGCCATACCGCTCCTTATCCATCGGGGTTAACTTATTGAATGATACAAAAGGGACAATTGTTTCCAACTGTCCCTTGTTTCTGCATGTAACGACACCGCCCTCCCTTTCGGGTTCTTATCTGACGATTTCCTTAACCTTGGCCTTCTTACCTACACGGCCTCTTAAGTAGTTCAGTTTCGCCCGTCTTACCTTACCTCTGCGGACTACCTCAATTTTCTCAACATTGGGTGAATAAACAGGCCAGGTCTTTTCCACGCCTACGCCATTGGAAGCTTTCCTTACAGTGAAAGTCTCTCTTGCACCTGTTCCCTGTCTCTTGAGCACTACGCCCTCAAAAATCTGGATTCTCTCTCTGTTTCCTTCCTTGATCTTGCCATATACCTTAACAGTATCGCCTACGTTAAAATCCGCAACTTCTTTGAGCTGCTCATCCTCAATGCTTTTAATCAGTTCATTCATGTGATTACCTGCTTCCTTTCTATGATCTGTCAGGCGTTCTTAATACCCATGTAACAGAGGACCGCCATAACTTCGCAACATTAGTAATTTACCATACTTCCAGGGAAAATGCAAGCAAAAATTTACGGTTCCTATACGGTTCTGGCCATGCTACGACTCTGCTTTTGGCTCCGTATTCCCCTCTGCCAAAGCCTCTGTTCCCTTATCCGTCTTCCATTGCCGTTTTCTCTCCAGACGGCGTTTGCGCTCTTCCCTCTTTGCTTTTTTGATAAAGTACTCCTGATTCTCCTGCACCCACTTTTCATAGAGATCCGGACGCAGACTCCGGGTTCTCTCAAGGGACTGCTCCAGCCGCCATTCATCCACCTTCTGATGATTCCCGGAAAGCAATACCTGTGGCACACTTTTGTCGTGCCAGAGCTCCGGCCTTGAATATTGGGGATATTCCAGCAGGTAATTGCCAAAGCTCTCTGTCTCACCGGAGAGCTCATTGCTCAAAACCCCCGGAACCATCCGGGATATGGCATCAATCATCACCATGGCAGGCAGTTCCCCTCCGGTCAGCACATAGTCTCCTACAGACACATAATCCGTGACGATCTCCTCCAAAACCCTCTCGTCAATTCCCTCATAATGGCCGCAAAGAAAGATCAGGTCTTCCTCTTTCGCCAGCTCCTTTGCCAGCTCCTGATGAAAGGTTCTGCCCTGGGGCGTCACATAAATCACCCTGGCTTCGGTTCCGGCCCTCCCCCGGCTGCCAATCCCCTCTGCCACGGCATTCCATGCATCATAAACCGGCTGTGCCTGCATCAGCATTCCGGCACCTCCGCCGTAAGGATAGTCGTCCACTTTTTTGTGCCGGTCAGTCGTATAATCCCTGATGTTGACAGTCTCCAGGGAAATAATCCCTTTGGAGAGAGCCCGACCGATGATACTCTCCGAAAGTCCCTGCCTTACCATTTCAGGAAAAAGCGTGAGCACATGGAAATTCATATGGGGCATTTCTCCTTTATCCTGATAGTCCTTACCCATCCAACAATCCCTCTAAAAGGTGAATTTTGATTTCATTTTTCTCAAAGCTGATATCCAGAACGCATTCCTTAATAGCCGGAAGCAGAAGCTCCCTTCCGTCCTCCAGGGCAATCACATACACATCATTGGCCCCTGTCTGCATGACATCCTTTAACTGCCCTCTGACCGAATCGTCCTCTGACCTCACCTTCATACCGATCAGATCCGCTATGAAGTACTCATCCTTTTTCAGCTTCACAGCATTTTCCCGGGTGACAAAAAGAGCCTTTCCCCTGAATTTCTGCACCTCTTCCGGACTGTCAAAGCCTTTAAACTTTAAGATGGCAAACTGCTTAAAAAACTTAACGGATTCAATCGAAAGGGGCAGCAGCTCTTTTTCCGTGTCAAGAAGCACTTCCTTAAGATGCTTAAAACGCTTTACATCATCCGTGGTGGGAAATACCTTAACCTCCCCCCTTACGCCGTGAGTGGAAGAGATGATCCCTACCTTCAAAAATTCCTCCATACTGATAACCATGCTCCTTTCAAAATAAAGGTAAAAAAGATGCTCTTTCCCGGCTAATGGCAGTATGCTTTGCCAACTGCCCGCTTACCTGCGAAAGAACATCCTCTTACCTCTCTTTCAGACCGTCTGAAAGACTGTCTGAAAGACATATTCTCAGACGATTTCCACGTCCACTCTCTGATTTTCTTTGGATGATGCTGCCTTTACTACAGAACGGATTGCTTTTGCAATTCTTCCCTGTTTTCCAATCACTTTCCCCATATCGGAAGCAGCCACATGAAGCTCTATCGTAATATGCTTTCCCTCTTCCTTCTGGGTTACCAGAACTTCATCCGGATGCTCAACGAGCGCTTTCGCAATTATTTCAACTAATTCCTTCATAGTCCACCTCCAAAAGAGTTAGTACAGACCTATTTTTCAATGCCTGCCAGCTTGAAAATCTTGCTTACAACTTCTGTAGGCTGCGCGCCATTAGCAAGCCACTTTTTGGCCAGTTCCTCATCCACATGACAGGTACTGGGATTGGTCTTCGGGTCATAGGTTCCGATTTCCTCGATAAACCTTCCGTCTCTGGGAGATCTGGAGTCTGCTACTACGATTCTATAAAAAGGAGCTTTCTTCCGACCCATTCTTCTTAATCTGATTTTTACTGCCATTTCTTTCACCTCCGTGATGTAATTGTTTATAAAATTTATTTTGAAAGGAAGCCAAAGGCTTATTATGCTCTGTGCTTTTCAGGCTTTCAGCTTCCATTTTCAACTGATTTATTTGAAGGCGCCTGTAAGAAAAATATTTTTCTTTAAAAGGGAAACCTCATTCCGCCGAAACCGCCCCTTCTCTTGCCGCCAAAGCCGGACATTTGCTTCATCATCTTCTGGGACTGCTCAAACTGCTTGACAAAGCGGTTGACCACCGCCATATCCACTCCCGCTCCTCTGGCAATCCTGCTCTTTCGGCTCAGGTTTAAGAGCTTTGGATTCGCCCTCTCCTGTGGGGTCATGCTCAGGATGATGGCCTCTGTCTTGGCGAGCTGCTTCTCGTCGATCATGGACTCGATATTGCCAAGCTGCTTGCTCATTCCAGGCAGCATCCCGAGAATACTGGTGAGCCCGCCCATGTTGCGCATCTGCTTCATGCTCTCTAAATAGTCGTTGAAATCAAACTTGCCCTTCTTCATCCGGGCAGCCATTTCCTTTTCTTTCTCCTCGTCAATGGAAATGTTCTCCTGGGCCTTCTCAATCAGAGAAAGCACATCCCCCATCCCCAGAATCCGGCTGGCCATCCGATCGGGATAAAACTGCTCCAAATCAGAAAGCTTCTCGCCCATACCCACATATAAAATGGGCTTCCCAGTAACAGCTTTTACGGAAAGGGCCGCTCCGCCTCTGGTATCGCCGTCCATCTTGGAAAGAATCACGCCGTCAATTCCAATTTTTTCGTTGAATTCTTTGGCTACTGTGACCGCGTCCTGTCCTGTCATGGCATCCACCACAAGGAGGGACTGATGGACATCCACCTGTTCCTTGATCTCCTGCAGCTCCGCCATCATATCTTCATCAATATGGAGACGACCGGCGGTATCTAAAATCACCACATTGTGGCCATTTTTCTTCGCATGCTCAATGGCCGCTTTGGCGATATTCACAGGCTTCTGGTTTTCCCCCATGGAGAACACCTCCACTTGCTGCTTTTCTCCGTTCACCTGTAGCTGTTTGATGGCGGCAGGCCGATACACGTCGCAGGCGACCAGCAGGGACTTTTTCCCTTTCAGCTTCAACTTCCCCGCAATCTTGGCGGTGGTGGTGGTCTTACCTGCACCCTGGAGGCCGCACATCATAATGACGGTAATGGATTTGCCCGGCTGCATCTGAATCTCGGTGGTTTCCGACCCCATCAGGGCGATCATTTCCTCGTTTACGATCTTGATCACCATCTGGCCGGGATTTAACCCGTTCATCACATCGGAACCGATGGCCCGCTCTTCCACTGCCTTCACGAACTGCTTTACTACCCTGAAATTCACGTCCGCCTCCAGCAGAGCGATCTTAACCTCTTTCAGAGCCGTCTTTACGTCCTCCTCCGTAAGCCTTCCCTTACTGCGAAGATTCTTGAAAACATTTTGAAGTTTATCAGTTAAGCTCTCAAATGCCATACATTAAAGCTCCTCTAATATCTGCCCTGTCAACTGTCTTACCTGGGTGATCAGCTCCTCCCGGGTCAGTTCCAGATCCTCTGTCAGCTCCTGCAGCCTGATCACATTTTCCCGCGCCTGCATGAAGCGCCGGATCAGATGTAATTTGTCCTCATAGCCCTGGAGGGTACGGTTGCAGCGCCTCACCATATCATGGACTCCCTGCCTGGAAATCCCGTGCTCCGCGGCGATTTCCGCAAGGGAGAGGTCGTTATATACCACGTCTTCGTAGATTTTTTTCTGATGCTCTGTCAGCAGTTCCCCGTAAAAATCATATAGAAGACCCTGCTCAACAATCTTTTCCATTATAACCACCTTTGCAAGAATACTACAAAAAAAGAGGGGTGTCAAGTAGTTTTGCTTGACGGAATGAAATTTTCGTTACTATTTACAGCTGATTTTATTTAACGTCAAAGCAAGCATCATTACGTGACGATTTTTATATTTATCTCCAAGGCGAAAAAATGTTGATTTTATCAGTTTTTTCGCCTTTTCTATTGCTTTTCAAATCGTCATGTGTTATAATGTACATGACGATTTGG
>CATLHM010000026.1 GCA_949949005.1 uncultured Lachnospiraceae bacterium | reverse complement strand
TTATTTCCCTCAGAATCCTCTATCTGGACATTGTATGTACTTGCCATCTTAGTTCCTCCTTCTTTTAAATAAATTTAAAGAATATATTTTTTTCTGTAGCTGTAGCGTATGTATTTCCCACCTTGATCGAGTCCCCTTTTGGCCCTTGGGGGCCTGTCGGGCCAGTGGCTCCTTTTGCTCCGGTATCTCCTTTAGGCCCCTGCGGGCCCGTTGCTCCTGTCGCACCTTTCGCTCCGGCTGCTCCTGTGGCTCCCTTTATGTTCCCTACATATACCCATTTGGCGGCGGATGCATTCCCGGCTGTCGTGCATCTATATACATTCCAGGTTGATATATTTAGGTACATATCATTGATTAAGGCGTCTGTAATCCCAGAACCACTGAAGACTGTTGCCGTCGTTGATGTCCCGGTGATTGCTGTACCTACTGTCCATCTGCTTCCCCGGGTTCCCGTCGCTCCCTTGGCTCCTGTCGGGCCTGTTGGACCGGTGGCTCCGGTATCTCCTTTCGGCCCCTGCGGGCCTGTCGCTCCTGTGGCACCTGTCGCGCCCTTTGCCCCGGTATCCCCTTTCGGCCCTTGGAGGCCTGCCGCTCCCGTATCTCCTTTTGGCCCCTGCGGGCCTGCCGGTCCAGTGTCTCCTTTGTCCCCTTTTATACCGGCATCTCCTGGCTCTCCCTTTTCCCCCTGAGGCCCCGCAGGTCCAGTGTCCCCCTTCTCGCCTTTCTCCCCGGGTTGGCCTGGGCCTCTCGGGCCCGTTTCACCGGGCGGCCCCTGGGGGCCCGTCTCTCCGGCTTGTCCCCGCGGGCCCTGGGGGCCGGCTGCTCCCCTCGCTCCTTTTAATTCGCCCGCTTCTAGTTTCTGCTGGAGTGTTGTGCCATCCTCAAAATATACAAGCGCTGCGGATGTCCTGACATCTGCTTCTCCTAAAAGGTTCCCTTCGTCATCATAAAGCAGGACCCTGACTTTATATACTGCCATTGCACCATGCCCCCTTTAACGTATCATCTTATAGCCTACCGATGGGCTGGCCTTTGCCACTGCCGCCTCGGGCGTTGCCGTCTCGCCTTCGACAAACATATATATGGCCCCTTCTTTCCTCTGGTCTGTTGGGATTGCCACGCTGCTGATCACTATTTCTGCCTTTTTTTTAAGTATCTCTTCCACGCTGGGCCCCTCCTGTGTCCAGGTAGTTTCTGCGCGGGAATGGGGATATACTACATTCCCTTCATCGTTCTGAAATTCTACATCTAAATATCTATCTGCCACTCTCTTTACTCCTTTCTCACGTTCACAATCCTTGCATACAGTTTTTCCGGTTCCCTTACAACATCCTCATTACTCCCATCCAGGAAAACAATGCATTTCATGATCCCAACATACAAATACGGTGATTTCTCAGCGTCGGCCCTTGCAGATGTCTCCACTCCATACAGGGTCCTTTCTACCCTGGGCTCTTCCAGCCCCTGTACATAGCGGTCAAACTGGATCACAATCAGGCCTCTTATCTTTGTGATCAGCCCATACAGGCTCCCTTTTGTCCTCTTCGCCGGCGGCTTATAAGTCGCCTCTGTCATAAGCACAAAAGGGTCGTCGGCATCCTTAAAGCAGCTTGCTTTTATATCAGTCAGGTACCTTGCTATTTTCCCAAATAATGCCGACAGGGTATCCCCCGGTTCCAGCCTTCCCCGTTCCGCTGCTATCTCAAATACGGATGCAAGCTCATATTCATATGCTTTATTCTCTGAGTCCGTCCTGTGTACCTTAACGATCCGGTTAGTATCTTTCAGGGTTTCTAATAAGACTATATTCTTCTGGTTCAGCTCCTCAATCGGCCCTATTTTTACTCCTGCGGCCCCAGCTATCTTAAGCGCTGCCATGTCACGGTATAGCTGGCGCAGCTTTAAGTCCGTGATATATTGCAGGGTATTAAATTGACGGGATGTAGGGATCCCGTTAATGCCCCCTACAATGGCCGACCAGCCGTCCAGCCAGTCCCTGATACTGATGGTTTCCCGGCTCGCCGTATCTGCAAAAAGGCTTTCAAAAAGCTCTTCCAGCCCTGCATTGTTTATACTGGGGGCTGGGGCAGGGGCAATCTCATTGAATAGGCTGCTTCCCGCATCATTTACTGCACCGGCATCTATGCCAGTATCTGTCTCCGCCATATGCTCATTCCTCCTCTCCTATGATGTGTAAAAATTTCCCCTGTCCAAATCCCAGGGCGTCCTTATTCAGATCCCGGAAACCAAAAAAATCAAGCTCAAAGAATTTCAGCTCCACAGACACGCCGCCTGGCTTTACCGTAAGCTTTGTGTTATAAAGCATTTTCAGCATCCATTCCTGAAAATTTGCCCCCACCATAAGCTGAAAGTGCGCCGGATGGTCGTCAAACTCCCTATAGTAAAGCAGCTTCATGTCATAAAGCAGCCGGCATACTTCTATCAGTTCCGGGAAAGTGCAGGTATTGGCATTCCTTAGCGCCTTGTACATCAAAAAAAGCCGGTACCGGTCGTCGTCGATCACGTCAAAATCTATAAGTCCCGCATATCCGGCAGACTCAGCACGTGTAAGCACCACGATCTCACCTGCACCGTCAAGCTGCTTCCCAGAGGCGGTGCTTATAGCCCGAAGGGTTTCAAGCTCCCGGAGCGCCCGGCCAAGTTCTTCCAGTTCCTCCGCAAATGCTCTTACCAACACCTCTATATTGTTTTTATGCTTAAACTGCTCAGGTAGCTTCCCTAAAAAGCTCCTTACTATGCTCCCTGCATCAACCATCCAATACCACCTCGATTCTGGATGCGTCCAGCACCGCTTTCTGCCGGTGGCTGACAAGCACATTCCTCAGCGTGTATTCCCCTTCTGACGGTATATACTTCTCAGTGGACGATGCAAACGCCCTTATGTCCACCATGGAAACACTGACTACTTTGCTGTAGATATTGGCGAGGAAGGTCTGGAGGTATACGCTGTCCCCCACCTGCAAGTCCTTTCCATCTTCCAGGATGGAATCCTGCGTAAGCTGGATAAAGTTCGGGGCCATTGCTTTCCCACTCTTGCCTGTAATCACTACCCGGAGCCATACATAAAGGTAATCCGGCCGGCTGAACCCTATCTTATGGAAGTTCCCGAACATGTCAGATACATCCATGACGATATTCCCATAAGGCCGGATGCCGTTGGTCTTTTTCTGGTAGATCGTATTGGCAATCTTCCCGTCATCACCGCCGTCCACGATGATTTCCACCGATTTTGGCGGACGACCTTCTAAGTCCGTAGTCTCCGTATCGTTTTCATACCCAGCCACTGAAAGTACATTGTCAACGGAATTGTATATTTCTGCCGTAATGCTCTCCACCATGTTTTTTGAGCGGGTGGCGCAGCGTTTGACAAAGGTTTGGCGTGCCTCTATATCATCCGCTTCAAACCGGCCTGGTACCGGCGCTATGTCATTCTTCACTTCCTTTATCCCCGTATCGAGCGTGACCATTTCCTTGATCAGCCCGTCCGCTATGATGACCGGCCCGTATTCCATGCTCTCAAACAGCAAGTTTGACGTCACGGAGTCTATCAGCAGGTTATTGGATATTGCCAGCGTATTTGAGGTCTGCTTATAAATATCCTCAATGACCAGAAATCCGTTTTCTTCATCCGCTTTTACTTCCATTCCTTTCTCGTCTATCATCCCTTCAAATGCCCTTATGACCATCCCGGCGTCATCACCGGGATGCTGCACATACTGGTAAGTATTCCTGTTCAGGGTGATATAAAACAAGTCAATGCCAGACTCCATATAAGGCTTTATGACGACCTTTCGGAAATTCTCACGGCTAATCACCTGGGTATTGGTACACCGGAACATTTTCTCCGGGTTGGTCGCCGATTTGACCAGGACGCCGTATGGCACCATAGTATCATCAGGGGCCGTACAGGCCAGCATATAGGTTGTGCGGCTGTCCCGCTCCCTTGTAATGCCGCCGAACTGCATGGCATTGTCCAGGTTCCCACCTTCGGCGCTCATGGTGTACATGGCATAATACGTATTCTCTGCTTCCTCCCAGAGCTTCGCCACTTCATCCGAAAAGCCCGTTACCAGCACGTTTAAAAAAGACTGGGGGTTGATCGTAATGTCATAACCCCAGCCTTCCTTCAATTTCGCATAGACGTCATTCTTCACCTCGTCCAGCCGCTTCCTCACAAAGCCGTATTTTGTCACGCCATACTCACCCATGGAGCACCACCTCCTTATCAAATGTCTCTTTGCTGGTCCGGAACTGGAACTTCACCAGGGCGCTCCGTCTTTCCGGGTCAAATAGTATATCCATAACAGGTACTTCCAGCACATCATCCACATCCATCATTTCACTGACCAGCAGCCTTTTTATTCGGCCGATGTCTGCCTTTTTTACCAGCACCACATCAAACCACGGGATCCCCTTATCGGGGTCGAATACCCATTCCGCAAATACCCATTTAAGCTTGATCATGACGGCCTGCACAGGGCTTGTCACCAGCGATATGTCACCATCTGCTGTCAGGGCTATATCTCCCTCCCTGTCTAACAGGATATCCTTCATCCCATCACCCGCTTTCCGTTATGGCGCCATGCACTGTAAGGTCTCCATCTATTACTATCCCAAAGCCGCCTACCGAAACACTGCATCCGCAGCATTCCTGCCTGATTTCCTCTGCCCCAACCTGTATCCGGCTTCCCTGGTACTGCGCCTCCATCCCGTCCTTTTTGAGGGCAAGCTCCATTTCCTCATTTTTAAGGATAATGGCATCCTCCTCCACTGCTTTCTGCAGCGCCCCGGCCGCCTCCCCGAAGAGCCCTGGGATGCAAACCGAATTGGTCAGGTCAAATTTCATGTTGCTGTCCGTCTCTTTCCCATGGCTCATCCATGGCTTTAAATCATTCTCACAGACAAGTATCAGGCACCCATCCCCGGGATTTACAGGATACGCGATCACAACATTCTGGCTGCTGGCCTGTGGGAATACCACAGGCACCTTCACAATCGTAGGGTATGGGAGCTTTTCCCCGTTTTTCATGGTCATGACCCCTTCCGGCTTTACGGATGCCATACCGGATTCCGGGTCAAATTCCGCTATGGTACCGGGAAGGGCTGTATGGATATCGTAGCTTGCCTCCCTTACCACATCCTCTATCTGCTGTACAAATTCCTGCATCAAACTGCACCACCTCCTTATCCCTTCAGCTCCATGAGCGTTGCTTTGCACTGCCAGTCCCCTTCGTAATTGTCCCCTTCTATTGATACCTTCTGTACCCGGAAATATCCGGATACAGCCTGGCTGGTCACATGGACATAGCTGTTTACCCCTATTGCCAGGTTTAGGAGGTATGTCACCTCCCATCCAAGCTGTGCTGCCTGTGTGCCCCCTTCGCTATCGCTTATACCACCGCCCCCGCTTCCGCTGCTGGCGGAGAGGCTCACTCTTTTAGGGCTTCCGATCAGTCCACTGCCAGCGTTGAGCTCGTAGCAGTTCAGGGAGATTGGTTCTCCTGGCTTTGTAAGCTGGAGGATGCCGTCCTGTATGCTCCAACTGGTGCCGTCCATGCGTGCCAGCCTTTTAAGGAGGTTTTTCGCGCTTCCCACAAAACTAAATCCATTACTTAACTCTGTAAGGAACCCAAGTGCATTCGCGGAACTGCTAAATGGCAACCCCATCTGGCTGGCAATCTCCTGATAAATCACGTCTGTTTTAGTACCCTCTGCATAAGAGAGGGAGACGTTCGTATCCCTCAGCTCAACCATGCTGTCAGCAACCTCTATCTCCGTCATTTGGTCCGCGCCCTCTTTTGATGTTGAGGCATGGGTGACCGTCCCGGAAAACGCCTGGGAAATGTTGCTGCCATATCCAGCTTTTACAATCACCACGCAGTCCTGCTTTTCCAGATCCGCCAGGTGCTCCTTGCTTAAGTTCCAAACCGTAACCTTCCCGGTATTGGGGCTCTCCACATCCGCCTTTTCAAAAGCAAATTTTATATGGATTGGGATCCCGTTTGCTGCCGCTGCGCCGATCTCAAACCCGGCCCCGCCTCCTTCCCCGATCAGGACCCTGGCCTGCCTATCGAATAATGTCATGGGCCCTCCTCCATTCCTCCAAATCTTCCCATGGTATAAAGGCGAACTCTGCATTGCCGCTGGCAAAGTCCTTCCTGCCTATCCGTTCCAGGTTCGTAAAACACCCGAATATCCCCTGGGGGATGCGTACGGAAGTGTCAAAATGCGTCAACGGGGAGAGCGGCACGATCTTCCGGTGCTGCAGGAGGATATTCCTGTCCGTGTCATATACGCCAAATGACCAATAATCATGCTCCCCATTATACAAAAAACGCACCAGGTATTCCCTTTGGCATAACACTACACGGGAAAAGCTGTCATTCATGTCCGGCACCTGTATATATTCCATCATGCTTCCCACCTCACTTATTGATCAGGTTATACAGGATGGAGGCCTTCGTCTCTGACCCTGAATTTCCGGAAGGGCCGGAACTAGAACCGGAAGAACCCTTTCCCCCGTTTCCATAGCCCCTGCTGCTCCCGGTGCCTGATGTACCTGCGTTTGCCCCTGTATCCCCGCCCCTGACATAAGACGCCGGGATCGACGTCATTTGGGAGGACACCTTATTTACCTTCTTTAGCCTTATCCTGACCTCACGTGAGGTCATATTGCTTTCATCCTTGGGGACATTCAGGTAGGTTATCCCCATATCCGTGTAAACGTCCGTCCTTGTGGTCAGTGTCACAAGCTGTTTTGAGAAAAACAGGTTTTCCAACTGCGCCACTACCGTCTCCACACGCCCTGTCCCATGGTTCAGCCAGGTGACTGGCGTGTTGGTCAGGTAGCCTGTGAGCTCCACTTCCATGGGCTTGATGCTGATATTGTCGGACACGGAATATCCCGTCTCCACTGCATACTCCGGAATGTCGGAGTTGTAAGAACGCGACTCGCTGATAAGTGCGTCAAATTCTATGCCGTTAATCGCGCACGGCTGCCGTTCCATCCTTACCGCCCCCTTCCGTCATGTGCCAAATTTCAGCCCTTTGGCAAGCTGGTCTGTCGTGTCCTCCGCGGATTTCGTTGCCGCCTTAGACATAGTTTCCTGGTCTGTCCCGTGGAACTCGTTGTTGATCTTCACATCCTGGCTTATGTTATTGGTCTTGTTCCCTGTGCCTGTGGCATTAGCCACGGTGGTATTGCGTACCGTTGCGCCTCCGGCAAAGAAATCTCCTATACCGCCAAAAAAATCTCCTACAGCATCAGCAACGCCTCCCAAGAAATCTTTAACTGCTTGCAATTTTTCTTTAACTTTGTCCACAAACCTCATCACTATTTGCAGTATCGCCTCTGTTTTAACGCCAAACAATGCTTCTATTGCCTCTAGGATTCCCTTTACAACCGCCAAAATTCCGTCCAGAATTCCAGCAAACATTTCATAAAGACCGTTCAATATTCGATCTTTATCTGCTGTGAAAATTCCTGCAATAAAATCCATAATCCCTTGTGCAAATTCCAGGAAAGCCATAAAACTATCTCCGACAATGCCAAAGATTGCCGAAAAAGCTTCCGTTATCTGTTCGCCCCACAGGTTCCAGAATTCCTTTAATAGACCAAATATAAAGGTTGCTTTCTCTTTCATCCTATTCCACTTGGCTTCCAGGATCGTTACCAGGCTGTCCCAAATGGCAGAGAGCCTTTCCATGATCTGTTCGCCGTTGTTTACCCAGAATTCTTTGAGCTTCCCGGAAATGGCCCCTCCTACATTAGAAAGGGCAAGCCATACCTGAAGCAGGAAGCCTTTCACTTTGTTCCATGCCGTTATGATGCGGTCCCGTACCTCGTCCACATCATAGCCCATCTTCTTAAGCGCGTCCCCGATCACGCTGTTGTTCCCCTGCATGAAATTGATAAAATCCTCTACAATCAGCGCAATTGCCAGGATCACGGCTATGATGGCAAGGATTTTCAGGTTCGCCACATTGAGCATGCTTGTGAGGGATTTCAGGAAATCCAGTACTTTCTTGCCCTGAAAGGCCGCAAAAGCAATCCCGGCGGCTATCGCTATAAACTTAAGCACATTTTCAATGCCCCCGAATTTATCTACCACCTTAACCGCTATGTCCCTGGCTTTGTTCAGGCCGTTCATGACGGTATCAAAGGCCCGGGTCATATACTTTGCCAGCGTCCTTGTCAGGCCGATGCTGGAGTTTATGTCATCCAGCCAGTAGCCCCACCGGTTACGGATGTTTAAAAGGGAATCCGATATGCTGTAATCCAGCCCGCCGAACTTTGCGTCAATCTCATCCGCATTTAAAATAAAAGCGTCCTTCAAATCCGCGAGGCTGATCCTCCCGTCCGCTGCCAACTGTTCTAACTGGTCTGTAGTGCTCCCAAGCTGCCTGTTTAAAAATTCCACCGCCTCCGGAGACCTTTCCATGAGCTGGTTGAGCGTTTCCGTGTCAACCTTCCCTTTTGCAAAGGACTTATTGACGGCCTCCATCAGGCCTGCGATCTCTTCATTGCTCTTGCCTGCCACCTTAAACGTCTTTGTGAGGGCGTCATTAAAGGCGATCGCTTCATCCACATTTCCGAACAGCTCTTTATTTTCCTGCACCAATGCGCCTACCACTTTGGCAGTATCCGCATATGACATTTTCGTGTCGTTGGCAGATTTCATGATTTTTTCCTGGATTTCCTTCTGATCCCCAAGTCCATTCGTGGCGCTCTTGATCTGGTCATTAATCCCGTTAAATTCTTCCGCCAGCGCGTTCATCTGGGTAAGGGAAAATCCGATCCCAATTGCCCCCAGGGCTTTTGCGGCAAAACTTTTGACGGAGCTGATCTTGTCCTCGACATTATTTAGGGAGGACTCGTCAACCTTAAACCCCATGGCTACAAACAACTCACGTACCGTCAACTTTAGTCCCTCCCTTCCTTCATTTCTGCAATCTTCATCCTCTCAATGTCAAGGTCCATGCTGTACAACGCGTAAAGCTTCAGCGCCTCATCCAACGTATAGCAGCTCTTTAGTTCCTCCATGCTTGCAAGCCTGGCCTTAATCAGGATGTACATCCGCATTTCCAGCTCATTGAAACGGCTTACGTCAAGGGTGCCATACCGGGAAATCCCATCTTCTGGGCCATATCCGTTACTTTGCCAGAGAGGTTCCCGAATTTCTCGAAAAAACCCGCATAATTCACCTTTATCACATGATATGCCAGGATAAACATATCCTGAGTGTTCCTACAGAATATCTCATTGCTCAAATCCTCTGTAAGGAGCTGTGGGTCCGCCCCGGCTTCTGTCCTTACGCCAATGTTCCCGGGAAGCAGGAGGTCCCGCAGGAGCTTTTCCACCTTATCCCCGGAAAGCGAAGAGAAAGCCCCTACGATATGCGGGGCTGCCTCTCCAATGTCCATATCCATCAAATGTTTTTCCCCGCCTGTCCCCATGGCTGACGCCACCGACGCAAGCAGGGGAACCAGCAGGGCTGCTACCTCGCCGCTTATGTTCGCCGACTTAAATGCCGGGAAGGGATAGATATAAAAGATATTCCCTCCTACCGGTGCCTCTTTTGGTTCCATCATTTTTGAAAGGTTCCTTGCATTGTTCACTCTTTTTCACCCTCCTATTCGATCTGGAAATCAGCCTGCCCGGTTTCCAGCGTCCATTCCTTGTTCTGCCCTTCCTTGCCCTTTGTATTGGATGGGGTCTTGGTCACCCATGCAGAATTAGCCGCGAACTTCTCCGCACCTGTAAGGTCTTTGATCAGGATGGGGAAATGCCCGCTCCCGTCCTGCTTGTCTCTGCGGTATCTGTCCAGCAGGTATTTATGGGTCGGAGAGCTCATAAGGAGCGACAGCTTTATGCTAAACCTTTGATTCGGGTCCACTGACCGGACAATCTCGCCGTCGCATCCTGCTTTTGACGTTACCCCACTGGAAATCTCTTCTATTGTTACAAAAGAATCCTCTGCATATCCTGTTACCATATGGGTTCCCAATGCTATTTTTACCATTAAAGGATTGTATGTCGCAATACCGTTCATTTTTCATCCTCCTTAATAAACCAGGTTGCCCCGAAGCTCTGCCACATGGATTGCCCCGGCCAGCCTTGCCCGGAACTTGCATCCTAACAGTACCCTGCTGGCCCTCTGCGCGCTGCTGAGGGATGCCGCTTTAGGCACAGTCACGACGTAGCCGTATATAGGCTCGTCGTTCTCGTCATATTCCGTATCTGCTATCCCGCCGGTTTTCTGGCCCTCTGCAAGCACTGCCTCCATTTGGTTCTCCACCAGCACTATCCCTGCATCCGTATAAGGTATCTTTGGATGCTTGACAAAGAGCTCATAAATCCTGATCTGCATCTGGTTCTTTAGCCAGTCGCGGAAACGTATGATGTCAATCCATTCCCCGCCAATCATCTTCCCATCCCTGGTAATGTCCCTTCCGGCACAGGAAACATAATAATTCAGGTTCTCTTCCTCCAAAAGGCGCATTTCCCGCGATGTGGTTTCAGACGGCAGAACTCCGGCTAATGTCTTATAAGCCCACGTCTCACTCCCAGGGTCATAGGAAAACCCTTTTGAGAGCCAGGCAACGTGCGCATATGCGTCCTTGGAATAGATGCCGAAAGTCCTCATGTATTTTTCTTCCGTTACGGGGTTTTTCATGTCTGGGGTTGTAAAGGCAAATATCTTCTCCGTAGATTCGATTATTTTGGCGGCCTCTTCATAATCCCCTTCCTCTGCCCCGGCCAGCGCAAGGCCATACCATCCCGGGTTATCCAATGCCCTCTTTATGGTTTCTGTAATCCCTTCCAACACCTTTCCGGTTTCCTGGGCTATTGTTTCTTCCCCTTCCGTACTTCCGCCTGCCTCCGGGGCTGCTGCATTTCTTACCGCAATGTAAATATATTTCGGCTTCTGCTCCTGGATAAAAGCAATGCGGGCGGCCTCGTATATTTCTTCCTTCTCCTTCCATCCGGCTTCCGACACCTCTTCCAGGGAAGCATATTTATCCACCTGCTTAAAATTAATCCCTTCGGCCGCAGGCCCCCTTCCGATCAGGAGGATTGTCCCGAAGCTTGCCCCATCTTCCACCGGGGCCTCTATGGATATGTTGCAGTTGACTATATTATCCAGTATCTCACTCATACCTTGCCTCCATTTCCACATCTTCAAAATATCCGGTCGGCCCGCTTTCCGGAGGAGTTCCTACGCCAGGGGCGTATATGGCAGCCTCCCCTTCGTGGTACTCCAGCGTACAGTTAACTGTGAGCTCCAGCATGGCACGGTTCTTGTAACGCACCCCTTCAAGGGCTGTCAGGTTCCTGACCCCGCCCATCTGCAGGATGCAGGCGTTCGCCTGGTGCATCCTTTCTATCCCCTTGTCTGACTGCAGCCACAAAAGAAGGATAGTAAGATCCTCAACGGAGGTATCTTCCATCCCTGTGACTATGCCTGCCCCTTCAGAGACGCCGGCCGTATATCTGTTAATTTCTAATATCTTCCTACAATCATAGTAGGAGTAAATTTCCCCATCTTTTATTATGCTGACCGGATGGATGGGGAATCCGGTGTCTTTCAGTTTCAAAGTTGTGCAGGGAGGCGGGATCTGCGTTATGTACTGCTCAGCCCAGATCACATTGCCCCCTAAGCATTCTTTCACCATATCCTTTAAAAACTTTTTAAAATCAGAGAATGTCATGGCGTATCTTCACCGTTTCCCTTCTCCCCATCGTCTGGCACAATATTCACATTGGAAACCTCACTGACCGGAATAAGGCCGAACACTGCCTCGGTCTGCCCTACAGGGGTATTGCCCCATACATCCGCCCCGGTACATTCATACCATTGGCCCCGGTATAAAAGGCGGTCTGCCAGGGTTCCTGCGGCATCATCCGCCGTCCTTATCTCCACCTTCCCGATGGCTTTTATGTTCTTATCGCGCCGTATGCCTTCCGGAAGCGCGAGAAGCTCATTGGCTGTCATAGGCTGGACATTCAGCATTACCGTCCTGTCACTATACCTTGCACTTGGGTAGTCCCCTGTGTATTCAGTCTTTTCAAACGTCCTCAGCGTATAAGGCTTCTTAAATATATCCAGCATCACCTTTCACCCCCTTTTTTACCAATCCAGAAATTAACCAGCTTCCTCATATCACCAGTGTCAATCAAAGGCTTATCTGAGCCTTTGCGTCTTATTGTGGATTCTGCATTAGCAACAAAATCTCCCTGATCGATCTCTGTCTGCACTAAATCCTTTTGAAAAAGTCCCACACCTTCCAGCACCTTCCTTGCCGATGTGCCATTTAAAAAGGCTTCCTCATGGGCTTTAAGCATATGTTCTATCGCTGGGATATGCTTATCTACGCTGTCACGCATAAAAGGGCGGGACGGAATATTCTCCGTCCCAAATTCATTCCACATGGCTATGTCGATCAAATCCGCAGGCGGTTTTTTCTTTTCTGATGTATCCCCTTCATCCTGCTGTTTTCCTGTTCCCTGCTTTTTCTGGTAACCAATCCTTACCTCCAGCTCCGCCAGCTCCCGCAGCTCCTTCATAAACCGTTCGCCCTCCGGCGTCCACTTATCCTCTACCGACAATAAACTACCCCCTTTTCATCCCGGAGATCGCGATCGGCATGATACAGCGCTTGCAGATGTCCAGGAACTGCAGCCCGTAGGCTGTAAGCAGGTACTCCGCATCCGCTGACGATTCGCTCCCGCTTGAACTTGTTGACGGGTTGTTAAAGGAAATGCTGGTGCTCCCTTCCGAGAAAGATGCAACATTCATGGTATCCTTGACGGATGTGGATATGCTGCTGCCCTCCCCTTCCGTTTTCTTTACCGGCGCATTCAGGGACATCTTATGGGCTGTCAGGTAGGCTAAGGCCTGGTAATAAAACTTCCCGAGTTTTTCTTCGCTGACATACGGCTCTGAGAGCTCCACCCATATCCGCAGGTCATCCTCCGACATTTCCTTATGCTCCGGCGAGATCACTTTGATGATCCCTATTACCTTCCGAACGCTTTCAATCTTCATAAAAGCTTCCTACCCTTCCTTCTGGGCCTCCTGGATCTTCTTTAAAATCCCGGCTTCCGTTGTAGCGTTGCCGATGTCAATCCCATGCTCTGATGCGTAGGCGGTCAGCTCTTCTTTTGTCATATCCGACAATGCCCTTTCTGCCGGCATTTTAGCTGCCCCGCTTTCCTCCTCATCCGTCCCACCGTCCTCCGCTTTCTCAAAGATACCTTCCTTGATATATTTCTGGATTACCGGATTATTCTCATATCCTACCGGGCACTGTGCCGTCTCCCCCGGCAGGATGCTCAGCCCGACCATCCCGATGATCTTGTTGGACTTATTTGTAATCTTCATAAAAAACTTTCCTCCATTTCCAATAAAAAAAGCCCCTCCGGTTATCCAGAGAGGCCACATATATAAATCAGCTAAGTTACTAAATCCCTTCCACAATGAGGGCTGAGAGCGGGTAATAAATAACCATACCGGCCACTCTTTCCTCGCAGGGGACTTCAATCTCCAATCCCTTTTCCTGTATGGTGTGCTGCAGGAACGGCATAGGGATTTCCAAGGTCATTTTCTTGGGGCTGTTCGTATAGAGCAGGGCCACGTTGCTCCCCGTAGGGTTCATGTCCGTGGATTCCGCCTGGAGCTCGTTGGCTTCCCTTATCTCTGTCAGGTATGGGGCGTGGTCCATCAGGAATTTGAGGATTGTGGTCTCCGTGTCAGGAATCCTCCTGGTTGCCAGGTCAATGTAGACATGCGCCGGGAGGACAAGCGTGTCGGGCTTCTCCACGTTCTTGGTGATCTTGGAAACATATTTCTGCATGTTGTTGACATCTTCCAGAATCTGATCAGCATCCTTATAACAGAATTCTGTCCTTTCCTTACCATCTACCGTAACTGTGGAAAGCACGAACTTCGGGATGTCGTTTTCCTCTGAGAGTATCCCGACCAGGTTGTCCTCCTTGCTTCCCATCCATGCAATCTTATTTACTAGGTAATCCATCGCATATCTGGCTGATTCGCCTTTGCGCACATCCAGCGACTTTCCGGTCATCCTGGAAGCCCGCATTTCCTGCACGGAGTAGCCGTAGCTGTCACCAATAGATTTGACATGGCCGGTGGTGGGCTTCCCCTTTACATCCGCACGAGGAAGGTCTGTGGCATAGTTGTTGATGATCTTCGCCATACCCGTCCGGTCATAGCTGTAGTAGGTAAATGTCTCCATCCCTTCCGGGATCTCGCTGGATACAGGGAAGATGCTCAGCGCCGTCATTTCCGGGTATTCCACGTCATAGGTCTGGGTCTTTACATAATCCAGCTCCCTCGCGAAGAATACGCTTGCGGACGTCTCCATGCCCCCATCATACCTTACGCCCCTTGCAGCGCTCCGGCAGACGTTGGACTTGCGCAGGACTTCCTCGTCGGCCCTGTCATAATTCATGTGTCTGTTTCTGTTCATGATTCTTTTTTCCTCCTTCCTGTTATCCGAGACGGACAGGCGCAAGCCCGTTGTCTTTTTCCATTACATATCTGGCGGAGAGCTTGATCTTAGTGGATTCATCTTCCACCGTGGTAAAACGTCCCACCTCAGCGCCATCCGTGATCAGGTAAACATCCTTGTCATAGGCAGGCACGGCAGCTTCCCCAAGGACGGCCCATATCTTACCGGTACGCAGGACGCCGACGCTCTCCCCCTTTTCAGGCACCGCATTCCCCTTCATATCCTGCTGGGTTGTGAAGCCGTTCTGAACTACGCCCTCAAAATCCGCCTCTGTGCTGGCAGCGGAAGGCAGGCTGATGTCGCTTCCGGGAATAGTTCCCTTTACGACTCCGTATCCAAAAGGGATTGCCCCAGGCGTGATAAAAGTATTATTCTCGTGATACGTAAGGTCATAGAGCCCCCCGGCTATGCCCTTTGAGATTCCATAAATGTAGCTAGTCTGTACGCCCATCATTTTTCTCCTTTCATCCTTGCAATCATTTTTCTGCGTGACGCTGCCGCTGAGCTGGTATCCACAGAATCCATGTTCTGGGCCCTGCCTCCTGACATGCTCCTTCGCTGGTCGTCCGTCCTTTTTCGCCCGGCTACCTCCTGCTTTGCAATGTCATACGCTGCCCTGATATAGGCATCCGACTTCCCGTCCAGGTTAAGCTTCGGATTCACCTTTTTAATCACCTTCTTGCGGGCGCTCGTCAGGTCAAGGTCCTCCACGCCATCCAGGTTGAGCTTGTCGGCGATCCGGCACACCTCCAGGTATTCCTTGACTTTCCTATTGACAGCCTTATCCATGCTGTCCAGGTTGACGGGTTTCTCCGCCTCTTCTCCGTCCCCGCATAAATCTTCGCCGTCGGCGGTTTCCTCAGACTCATCCGTATTTGTCTCCGGATCCCCTTCATCGTTATTGGAGCTGCCCTCTGGCGTGTCATCCTCGTCCATTGTCCCCATGTCGCTGGCTGCCTGGAGTTCGTCAATCACATTCAGCAGAGCTTCAATGTCACCCTCCTGCTCTGCAATCACCGCTTCGGAATCCATATGCTCCGCCCCGGAATCCCTGCGGTCTTTCCTTTCTCTCACCGCGCTGATCACCTCATCCGCATCCAGCTTCACCTCTTCTTCATCCCCTGTCACGGAAGATGACTCCTGCTGTGACAGGAAGAGGGAAATTGCCTGCGCAATCTGCTCCGGCGTGAGGTCGCCGTCATACCTTTTTTTCTTCCCGACTTCTCCCTTTGCTGCTACTTTTGCCATCACTGGTCCTCCTTTTAAATATTTTTTCTTTGCCCCATCCTTGTGGTCTATGTTCAGCCTTGCGGCGTCCCCTGCCCTCGCCTCACCGACTAGGGCAAGATGGTTGATCTCAATGTCACGTTGGATGCAGTCATAGCTCTGGCCCTGGTACTTTCCCGGTTTCTCTTCCGGCGTCTGGCTGTATCCCAGGGAAAGCTCCCTCAGCCCGCATCTTTTCAGGGCATCCGTGTTATGGATTACGATCTTGCACCGGACACTCTCCCCATCCCGGTAGCCTTTGCTCAGGATGGTGCCGATCTGCTCCCGGTGGACATTGTTCTTGTCAATCTCCCCTGCGTCATGGGTGATGATGATCGGCTTGCCCTCATAGCTTGCCAGGCTCTTTTCGGAAAAGACTTCCTCCGGAATCCTCAGTTCCCGGCGTATGCCGTCCTTGGCCTGGGGGTCCTCATACTCAAAGATCCCGCATCGGGTAACTATGGGATGGTCTACAAGGTAGCCTTCCTCTGTGTAGTAGGTCTGGTCCATCCTGATACTGTCCAGCCTGTATTTTCTTTTCCTTTCACTGTCCACCTTTTTCACCTCCTTCCATGCAATAAAAAAACGCTGTTATCCAGCGTCATCCCCATACCTCTTTTTCATATAATCTTCCCTAAGTATCTCGTATAGTTTCTGGTCATATAGTTTCCCATCCATAAGCATTACATGCTCCTTCCTTATGCCGACAACCCGGCCCCCGTACCTGTCTACCATACGGTCATACTGGTATTTTATGGGATTCCCTATCACGACGAAGAAATCAATCTTACGGAACCTGTACTTCTCAAAAATGTCTTTTATCATTTCTTTGACGTCAACCCCAAAGACAGGATCATCGGTAAAGTTGCAGATGGCAAGGCCGCTGACATACCGGCATTCCCTTTCTATGCTGTATCCCAGGTATCCAATCACTTCTCCCGAAGGGCTCACCGAGGCAAACTGCATCTTGTTCCAGGTATCATCCTCTATACCTATGGGGGAAAAATAAGAGTTGGAGTGATAATACATATATTTTTCGTCCCCCCATGTTTCCCGCATTTTCCCCTCCAATTCCCCTTTGTATTCCTGAGCTGGTTTAAGCACTCCTGTCACCTTCCTTTTCCGCTATTGGGGCGTTGAACGTCCCAAACTTAAATACCGGCTTTGCCCGGCACCGGCACTGGTAATCCTGTCCCGGATGGCAGTACCTCCCTGTCATTACCTTTTTTCCCTTTTTGGTCACATACCACATCTCAGGCGGGTTATCCCAGCGGAATTTTTTCCCGTTCAGCGCCCTATGGCAGTCCCTCACACGGCCATCCCTACAGTCGCACCAGATATACTCCTCTATCCCGGCATCCCGCTGCTGTGCCTCTGTAACTTTGGCATTCAGCTTCCCAACCTGGTCCCTAGCAATCAGGCTGGCTTTAGACTTTTTCACGTTATATCTATCCTGGATATCCTTCATGATCCTGGTGGTACTCTTCCCTTCCAGGAACCCGTCCTTTATAATCTTTCTCATATCCCCCAAAGTTTCTGATGGGATTGACGTTATCAGGGACACGTTTTCGTCCACCCATTGATCTATGACCGAACGGTAAAACTCGCCCATGTAGTAATCTTCAAGGATGTTAATTCCAAGGGTTTTGCTGACGGCCTTTTTCCATTCCTTTACTGTCAGCTTCCGGGTCAGGTTTGCAAAGGATTCCAGCTTCCGGCGCAAACCGAAGCCCTTCTCCTTTTCGGTAAACCTCTCCTGTATCCTGTCAAATACTTGCACCAGGAGTGAGAGCACGTCATTGATGCCGTCTGCCCGGTATGTCCCACGCTCTTTCATGATCTGTCCCTTAAGCGCCGGAAGCTCCTCTTCCATGGTTTCCTTAAGGAGCCGCATATACGCATGGGAGAGGCGGGCATATTCCCGCTCTATGCTGACAGGGAATGCCGGGGTATACTTTGATACCAGGACATCATGGCCGTGGAACTTTTTTCGGATCATCTCCTGTATGGCTTCTTTATTCATCTGCTCATCCACTGCGGCATCCACCTCCGATATTCAATGCTTTTATCAATTCCTCTAGCGAAAGCCTGAATGGGAGAAACAAATCCTTTTCCATAAGCTCCTGCATGCTTTCAAACCTGGCACTGCTGATCTCTTCCCCATCACCGGAAGCGGTGCCATTATATTCTGTGCATAGATAAAAATAAGCCGGACAGAACTCTTCCGGCATTACACTTTCATCCATATATCCAATCGGGATCAGCTCCTGTAAATGAATGGAAAATTCCTCCATTGCTTCCCGTATGGCAGCTTCCTCCGGAGTCTCCTCCGGCTCGATATGGCCTCCCGGGCCGCATATCCCCAACCCATCCAGACGGTCCCCCACCAGAAATTTCCCGCCGTTTACCACAATGACCCCTACGCCTTTATTTCCTGCGGAATCTCCATCTTTGTGTAGCCCTCTGGTAGCGTTACGGGTGCTGGGAGCCTTTGTTTTATCCCCCATGGTTATTTGTTTGTCCAAGGCACCTTTGCCGCTGTTCTGGGACTGTTCCGTGACTGTTTCATCCCCCAGCATGTCAATGCCTAGAAGCCCGGCAATGTCCAAATCATCCTCTTCATTGATCAGGTCATTGATCGTAAACTCTTCACTCCCTTTAAGACCCTCACGGACTTCCGAAGCGTCAAGTGCCTGCATATCCACATAAATCTGCGCTGTGGCTGCCTTTGTCTGCTCTGTGGTTGCCTTAATCGCATCCACGTTGGCCTGTTCCGCCTCGCTTAAAGACCACAATGGGACAAAGCCAACCTTATAAGCCGGGACTTCCTTAATATCCCCATTCTTCCTGCCACATTCAAAGACCAGATCAAGGAGCGCCCTCAGATTCTTTTTCAGCATCATTTTCTGGATTTTTCCTACATAGTTGTAGTAGTTCTCCATGTCGCTTTCCCCGGTGCTGTTCTCCCCTGCCGGGGAACGTCCGAATAAGATTGTCTGCGGGATGTGGGTCACGGCGGAGAGCATGTTGCAGGTGCTGTCTATGATGTCCTTCACGCCTGCAAGCGGCATGCTCTTGAAATCATATTCCTCTCCCTCGCTATCAATCACAATGCTGCTGAGGATGCTCCTGGCAAGGTCGATAAGCTCCATACGCTTAAGCACCTTATCCTCCCCATCCGGAGTAAGCAGCATATTTGACAGGTTTTTCATCTTATGTACAGCCTGAACGCACCGTTCCAACATCCGGACGCTAAAAGAATGGGATAACACCGTCTCCCTGAGTGCGTGCTGTATCCGCAGGTGTTCCGGGACTCCAAAAAACTGGTAGGCCGAATAAAAGCCTGTCTCCGGCAGTTTCCCATTACGAAATATGAGGCATCGGCTTTCATGCACCCGGAACCTCCCATACTGGCTGTTTATCCAGTAAAACTCCGGCTCCTGGAACTTGCTGCCGCGCCTGCGCACCTTTTCCGGATTGTAGGAATAAAGGGACGTCTGATCCGGCTCCACAATTGCCCGCTCATAAACCCTCAGCTCTTCTACCGCCTCCACGCAGTCCCAATCCAGGGGTTCGTCAATATCGCACCCATCATCCACCAGCATCACAATAACGGCGCCTCCATAAAGCCTGGCCCACTTGATGGCCGTTGCCGCATTCTCTTCCCAATCAAGCCGGTCAAGCTCATCCGATATAAATTCTTCTATATCAGGGTCATTCAGCTTGAAATCATATCCGTGCTTCACCGCTTCCTCCGCAGGCTCGTCTATGATCGTGGAAAACAGGCCATTCTCCATATACTGTTCTGTCAGTTCCAGGTCAGATACCGGACCCTCGGCAGAATAGGTGTAGGCGGTGGAGCTGTCATTCTTTGTATTGTACCTGGTCAGCACATTTTGGTAGCCGCCATCGTAGTTCTTTTTCTGCTCCTGTTCATCGGATGCCTTCATCCGCAGGATGCGGTGGCCGTTTTCTTCCTGGACGTACTCAGTTGTCCCATTTTTCACTTCTTTCTCACCTCCCTATAAGGAACCGGTTATTGCCGAAACAAAGGCCATTATACATAGCCACCAATATTTAGAGAGTACAAATAGCATAATCTGGGTTTCAGTCATATGCGGATTTTGTATGCGATATATGAAAATATGGATGGCACATATAACGATGGCAATAAAAGTAAGAAATCTCAATAATACTTTAAACAAATCTATCCAGGCATTTCTATTCCTTTTTTTATTTAAAAACTTTTCCACTTCTCGCTCTCTGTCTGTCATATTCTTTTTTTCCTTTCATACTATTTACAATAATCCATCAATGTTGAATCCCATCCACAAGGTTAGCTCCCCAAAGGCGGAGCTCCCGGCGTCTACCATATCCTTAAACTTGCTTTCAGGGAAGCTTTCGAGCTGGTTAAAATATTCCTCGTTCCATTCCCCTTCCATAACATCAAAAAATCCCTGCTGCCACTGTGCCGCCATAGGCTCAGCGCGGGACTCTTTGCTTCCTGATTCTGTTCTGGGTATCACATCATATCCGGCCAACATGTTTACATAACTCTGGGCCTGTTCTTTTCCCGCCTGTCCTGGGTCTTGCGGGAGCCTTTGCCTTACCCCTCCGAATTTTTTATACTTCGCATTATCTATCTGGGCGGTAGTCAGCACCAGCTTGCGGACGTCACCGGCCTTAAGCTGCTGGTTGATAACATCCACAACTAAAAACCTGCCACAGGCCCTGCTTGCGATCAAGACTCCGGCAGTATACGCAGCATCCTTATTTTCATCCTCGTCAGTAGCGGCCAAATCCCATCCCCTGCACAGGCTGATGATATCGTCCGGCAGTGCTTTCAATATTTCTTTAATCTGGATGCGTTTGAAATAGGCGCCCGCACTTGGCTTGATTTTCCAGTTCCCACGCAGGAGCCTTTCTTTTTCCACTTCTGTAAGGGCCAACAGGTTTGCAAGATAACCGGGATCGTTTTCCATGAGGATTTTGTTATCTTTCAGAGTACTCGCAATAAATGTGACGCTCTTTACAGCACGGTTCGCCTCATCTTCACTGAGCCCAATCTGCCTGGCAAACTCCACACCTTCCTCTTTCGTTTCAAACCAGGAAACAATGTCATTGTTGTGGACCATATAGCGGATAACCCCGCTGCGCTCTGGTATCGGATATCCTGTTTCCGGGTCTATCCACCATGATATAAAACCAGCAACCCAACTGTCCGCATCCGGATTACAGGTAGCCCTCATATATGGATGTATGCCGCAAGTTGTCCTATTACGCGAAAGCATATAAAAAAAGCTATATTTACTGAAATGTGTAAGTTCATCAAAACCTATAAACGCAATCTGTGATCCTTGCCATCCTTCGCAATCATCGTCCCGTCCAATATGCGCAAAATTGACCGTAGCACCAGATTTAAACTGCCAATGATATTTAGGTGTCTTAAGTGGATAAGCACCTTGCACGTAACTGTATATTGTTCTGGCACTATCCCATAATCCTCCTGGTGAAGTAATCTGTGTATAATCCCTCCGGAATATGATCGAATTATACCCTGGATTGTTGATGTATCTTAATGGTTCCAATAAAAGTCCATATGTCTTTCCACCCCCTGCTGCCCCGCCATAAATACAAATATCTGCAGAGGTTGCAAGGAATCGCTCCTGCGGTCCCTCTTGGGGCTTAATTATTCTTGGCATAACCAGTCCCCCTCTTTATATATCATCATCCTTTTTGGGAAGATAGAAAATTGTCTGTTCTTCCTCAGGTATACTTGGAACATATTTGGGCTGATCAGCCCATCGGTCACGTTGCCTGTTTTTTAGCCAGAAACACTGCGCCGCGACATCAGGGGGAACATGTTTCTTTGTTGTTTCCTCCCTGATCACCTTCTCATTGCCATCTTTATCCCGCTCAATAACCTTTTTATTTTCCTCGTAATCATACCCTACGGCTCTCTGATACAGACTCCGTATAACCTTCGCATCCGATACCCCCTTACCTTCGGCCAATGCCCTGCCAAATGATTCGTGTTCCTGCCCCCAACGTATTATCGTCCGCTTTGCTACACCCATTGCAGAAGCTATTTCTTCGTTAGTTGCTCCCATGGCAGCCAAAGACCAAGCCCAATCGTCATGGTAATCTTTATTATACTTTGGCTTCGCTGCCATGCCTCCACCACCTTCCTTATTCTGTATAATATATACAAAAGACGGAAACGATTATAAGTATTAACCCCGTAATTTGAGATACCCCTTTCGGCATTTTGAACAAAAATAAGGCACCGTATTGCTTGTCAATACGATGCCTATACTTTTAAAATATTCCTTTTTTGGGGGTGACATTAAAATTATTGGTCTTTACCAGATTAACATACAGTGATTCTAAAGTAAACCTACTCTTTTTCTACTCGATTTCAAAAGCCTAATAGAGAAATATTTTAGCTTACAGATACCTCTCTATTGTGCTAGAACACAGGCTTACAGCCGTTTCATACAGTCTGTCATACGCTGTCACCACTTCTATAGTGCTTGCATAATTTCTACACGTTTCTTCCTTGTAAATATCCATATAATCATCCAGGTAAATTCCCAATACCTCTTCCAGTGTCTTATATAACCTGTGCAGGGCAAAATTCTTATCCCAGCCGCTTACCCTTACCAGTTTATTCACCAGCCTGTTCAATTCCCTGCGACGTCGCACAAGTCCGTCTGTATCTTCCTCTATGGTTGGAAATTTTATATACTCCGGATCCTTGGCATTCTCCGCATGGGATTCTATCTGGTTGAATTTTGTGGAAACCATCTGCTCTAACTTTTCCAGCCGCTCCATAAGCTGTTGGATTCCCTTTTCATACTCTCCTGCCACTAATTGGTTCTCCATTTCATGGAAACGGTTTATGTACCGGGCGGTAAATTCCGTACCTTTCTGTCCCGTCAGCTTGTGGGCTATAAATTCACAGCCTTTTCGTGTGACTAAATAATACTTTTGTTCTCGGCCTCTACTATCTTTATATGACGATTCTGTCCAAAATTCAATATCGCCAATCTTGGCGGTATTAAGCTGCTCCTTATATCTTCCAATATCCCTTTTGAGCTTATCATGCTCTTTTCCTACCATCTCAGCAACTTCTATAGATGTCAGAGTTTTCTCCAATTTTTTATCATCCATACTACTCACCTACTTCCTGTAAGGCCATATTCAGAAATCTATCCTGGTCGGCATCATTTAGGTTGTAATATAAACAATCCACAGTATCTCTGGCTCCATAGTCCTTTACAATAATTTTTAGCAGTAAAATAGCATTGCTCTCTTTTCTCATTATCCTATTCATTTTTTCTGCTTTACTCATGAAAATCTCCTTTCATTTTTTGTTGAATGAGATTTCCCTTTATGATAGAATATTTCATAGAGGGGAACCTCGGACTTGGAGTAACCGTGTCTACCGACCAAAGTATGACGGTTACTCCTTTTTTTCTCCTAAAACCATTTCAATACCTTTTCTGACAACTTCCGTCTTGTTTGTATTGTTTCTTTTGCAATAATCAACAAGTCTTTTGTTCATTTCCTCGTCAATTCTCGCCTTGACTTCTAATGTCTTTGGTTTTTCGGCTTTAGGTCTGCCTGTGCGTGGCGACATCTTCATCACCTACTTTCTGTGGCACAATAAAATTGTATTTGATGTGGCACAAAAAGTCAATATCTAAATTCATGATATTTTTATTACAACTAAAAATCTCCAAAATTTGATTGAAAGAAGTTTCTTTGCATGTTACAATATGCACGCAGGGAAACTTCTCTGTAACGGGAAAGTAGTAGTTGTCGGTCGCCAAACTTGTCAGCTACTACTTTTTTTGTTGTAAAAGCAGATGTATACCTTGTCGTATCGCTTCTCCTTTTGTGATATTATGTTCTGAACAATAAAATTTCAACTTTCTCTCTGTTTCTGCATCAAGGCGAATACTATATCTTATATCTTTAGGCTTATCTGCTTTTGGTCTTCCTGCTGGTGACATATACACCTCCTTTCTTGTCACACCTATATTATATTTATGTCACACCAAAATGTCAATACTCAAAATATATTTAAGGAAAATCGCTGTCATCGTCTAAGCCATAAATAGTACCAATACCATATTAATTGATAACTTAAATTGGCAATATATTGTATTTCTTACTAATTCCTGCTAAAATAATCATAAAAACGGAGGTGCTTTGTATGGACAAAGAAACTGCCATAAGAAGGCTTGAGTATGAATTAGACATGATGGAACAGAGAAAACAAGATTATGAAGAAAAGCAAGAAGCCTCAAGAAATAATGTGGAAGAATATTTTTTATGGCGAGACAGAATTGATGCTTTAAGGCAAGAAATACATAATAAAAGAGAATTTCTATATGATTTAAAATTTGATGACTAATGAACTACCCCGATGCAAGCATCGGGGTAATACTTCCCCTCTGATGCAATCTAAACTGAGGTCGTATAATGAAACTATTTTCTAAAAAACAAAAAACTCCTTCTTCGCACCTTACTATAAATGCTCCTTCAACAGAGGAATTAAAACGCCAAGCGAATGCTGCATACAATACAGATAATTCTAAACCATCAAAAAAGAAATCTGCTCATTCAAAAATGGAAAATGATATTGAATATCAAAAACTCGGGAAAGAAATCCAAAAACATTTACAATCTGGAGAATTGGGCCTTTATAGAAATGATTTATTTGCTAGTGCAGAAATGCTTAAGCGTGAAAACAAATTAATGGCTGCTTTAGATTCATATATGTATGTCTTTTATCTCGACCTTATAGGAATTAGCAGTCTTAAATCTTTTCGCATGGGCTTGAAACCTCATCCTTCTGTGGCTCCCGGCGTAGTTAAACGTATTGACAGCATAAGAAAAAAACTCAATTTATCGGATGAAGAGCTTAAAGAAAAATATTTTGAGTGTCCCAGAGAGTCCATCGTACCCAACTCACTTTTTAGTTATGAGGAAACTTTCAAACTGCTTATTATTTGCTTAAATGAAGATCCTGAATCGGTCTATAGATTTATTAGGGGGAAAAAGTAACCACACATCAACATGGCTACATTTTTATGAAAATCAACCTATCTATTCCCCTTTTTCCTTCTTTTTTTCTATCTTTTTCAACTCTTCTTCTAGTGCAATGTAATGCAGATTTAGCGGTTCGAATAATGCTTTTATTTCGTCTGGCGATTCAATTGACGCATGTATTTGCAAACCTTTATCTAATAGTTTACCTAAAATTTCCAAACTTTGATAAGCCTTTTTTCTATCTTCTTCACTCTCAATGTTATATCCAGAAGATTCTTCCATTTCAAATATTACATTATTAACCGAAACCTGATATAGCTTTACTAAATTCTTTATTAATTTTTCTTTTTCCTCCTCATTATGCTTCATTACTTCCAAACGTTGTGCCTGCTTTAAAATAGTCAATTTATGACTCTTTAAAATCATACACTTATCTATAAGCGCTACAATATTATTCAATAATATGCTTCCTGCTGTTATAGATATACATGCTACTCCAACAACAAGCCAAACTGAACCTATATCTACTGATTGAAATTTGATACTGTTTTCTTCGCTTTGAATAAATGGACAATTTGTAAAAAGAAATTCTATATCTTCTATATTTTTTCTAAATTCAGTAATACTGTCAGTAGGCGGCAACTTAATATTCAATCCAATTTGGGTTTTATCTACATCCATTTGGAGCGTTTCATATATATCGATAGTAGTTTCCAATGCCAATAATAGGTGATAAATTGATAGGATAGTAGTTAACATATCAGAATAATTTTCCGGCAAATGTATAGTAGGCAAAAAAATTATATCTGACAAACTATTATCGATTTCCTTTATCAAAATATCTATTTTAGTTTGAATTTCTTTTTCAGATAAATATTTTATTTTATCATTTTCTATTCCTTTAGATTCTTTCATCAATTCCAGTATTTCTATAAATTTA
>CATLHM010000025.1 GCA_949949005.1 uncultured Lachnospiraceae bacterium | reverse complement strand
GCAGTATTTTTACTTTTACAAATCCATGAAAAAAGCCGAAGATCAGTAGTTCTTCGGCTCATTTCCTCAATATTTCCTTGTTTACAAAATGTACGGAAACAGTGTTAAATCACAAGCATCGCATCCCCAAATGAAAAGAACCGATACCTCTCCTTCACAGCCTCCTGGTAAGCCCTGAGCACGTTCTCTCTTCCCGCCAGGGCGCTGACCAGCATCACTAGCGTAGATTCCGGTAGATGGAAGTTGGTGATCAGAGCGTCCAAGACCTTAAAGCGGTAACCCGGATAAATAAAAATTTCCGTATCCCCGCAGCATTCCTCCACCAATCCTCTCTCGTCGGCGGCGCTTTCCAGCGTTCGGCAGCTTGTGGTACCCACGCAGATCACCCGTCTGCCGCTTTTTTTGGTCTCATTGATCAAATTTGCCGCCTGAGCCGAAATCTGGTAGGACTCGCAGTGCATATGGTGCTCTGTGATCACCTCGGCCTTTACCGGGCGGAAGGTGCCGAGCCCTACATGAAGGGTCACATAGGCCAGCCTGACCCCCTTCCTCTCAATTTCGTCCAATAATTCCCGGGTGAAGTGGAGTCCTGCGGTGGGAGCCGCAGCCGAACCGTCATATTTGGCGTAAACCGTCTGATAACGGTTCTTATCCTCCAATTTGTGCGTAATGTAAGGCGGAAGGGGCATTTCCCCCAGCCGGTCTAAAACCTCCTCAAAAATTCCCTCATATTGAAAACGAATGAGACGGTTGCCCTCTTCCAAAATTTCGAGAACCTCTCCTTTTAAGAGCCCCTCACCAAAGCACAGAACCGTGCCGGGCTTTGCCTTTTTTCCAGGTTTTACCAGGGTTTCCCACACATCCTTTTCTTTGCGTTTGAGAAGAAGAACCTCGATTGAGGCGCCGGTTCCCTCCCGGACGCCGTGGAGCCTTGCCGGGAGTACCCTGGTGTTATTGAGCACCAGGCAATCTCCCGGATTCAGGTAATCTATGATATTCTTAAAGCTCTCGTGCTTCGTCTCCCCGGTATTTTTATCAAGAACAAGGAGCCGGGAAGCGCTTCTGTCCGCAAGGGGATCCTGGGCGATTAATTCCGCCGGCAGGTCAAAATCAAAATCTGAGGTTTTCAGAGTTTCCCCCTTCATTACAAATCTGCTTCCTTTAAGAACACTTCATATCCTCTCTTTGCCTCATACACATCCGCCTTGCTGGTAGCCTCCCAGGGAGCGTGCATGTTCAGCACGGCCACGCCGCTGTCGATCACATTCATGCCATAGAGGGCAAGGATATAGGCAATGGTGCCGCCTCCGCCCAAATCTACTCTGCCCAGCTCCGCAGTCTGGAAATTGATCTTGCCTTTTTCAAATATCTGACGGATATGGGCCAGATATTCCGCATTGGCATCATTGGAGCCTGATTTCCCACGGGAACCGGTAAATTTGTTGAATACCATACCGCCTCCCAGGAAAGCCACATTTTTCTTGTCGAAGCTGGCGGCATAGGTGGGATCAAAGGCGCTGCTCACATCGGAGGAGAGCATACAGGAAGCGGCAAGGCATCTTCTCACATTCAGTTCTGAGTATTCTCCTGCCAGGTTCATCATCTCTGCCACAGCGTTCTCAAAAAATCTGGACTGCATACCGGTAGCTCCCACGCTGCCAATCTCCTCCTTATCCACCAGAAGACAGCAGGCGGTGCGCTTTGTCTCTTCCACATCAAGCATAGCCATCAGGGAGGTATAGGCGCACACTCTGTCGTCCTGGCCGTAGGCAAGGATCATGCTGCGGTCAAAGCCGGCCTCCCTGGCCTTTCCGGCAGGGACAACCTCCAGCTCCGCAGAGAGGAAATCCTCCTCCTCCACGTCATACGTCTTTTTCAGGATAGTAAGAATCCCTTTTTTCACAGCCTCCTTGGCATTTTTCTTCTTTTTCTTTTTTTCGCCCTCGCCTTTTTCCTCGTCTTCTTTTCCAAAGATAAAAGGCTTATTTCCCACAATGATATCCAGGGCTTCCCCTTCGATCACCTTGGAAGCCTTTTTCTCCAACTGCTCCTGTGCCAGGTGAATCAGAAGGTCAGAGACAAAAAATACCGGATCGTCTTCATTTTCGCCTACGTTCACTTCCACGGTAGTTCCGTCTTTCTTGACGATTACCCCGTGGATGGCAAGAGGAAGCGCCACCCACTGATATTTTTTTACGCCGCCGTAATAGTGGGTGTCCAGATAAGCAAAACCGCCGTCCTCATAAAAAGGCTTTTGCTTGATGTCGAGCCTGGGCGAATCAATGTGTGCCCCAAGGATATTCATCCCCTCCGTCATAGGCCGATCTCCCATGCGGAACATGACCACGGACTTATTCATGCAGACTGCATACACCTTATCCCCGGTCTTCAGGCTCTTGCCTTCTTTGATCAGGGTATTCAGATCGCGATACCCTCTCTGCTCCGCAGCATTGACGATACGATCCACACATTCCCGCTCTGTCTTACCTTCATCCAAAAAAGCCCGGTAGCCCGCAGCAAGCTCTTCCAGAGCCTCCAACTGCTTTTCATCATAGGTTTCCCATGTGTTTTTCTGCTCCATAGTTCCCATACCTTTCTTTTGATTCCTATTAGGATGGATGGTATCCATCCATCCGTTGCTTTTTATATTCTACTCCATTTACTGCCGCAATTCAATTCCCAAAGCCTCAAGCCCGTTCAATATTTTTTTCATCACGGCACTGATGTCGCTTTCCTCCAAAGTACGGTCTTTTGCCCGGAAGGTAATGGAATAAGCCATGGATTTATAGCCTTCCTTGATCTGTTCCCCTTCATAGATATCAAAGAGGTGACAGGATTCCAGAATCTTACCGCCTCTCTGAGCGAGAACCGTCTCGATCTGGCCGGCCAGTACGGCCCTGGGAACCACCATGCTGATATCCCTGGAAACCGCCGGATATTTGGCAATCCCCTCATATTTCCGGTTAAAGGTAGACTTCTCAACAATGCAGGGCATGTCAATCACAGCCACATAAGCCCGGGCGCCAATGTCATAATTTCGGCACACCAGGGGATGGACTTCGCCCAGATAGCCAACCACCATTCCTTCATATTCAATAGCAGCCTGACGGCCCGGATGCAAAAAGGGTTTGCCACAATCCGGATTATAGTTTGCCTTGCTGTTCATGCCCACCGCTTCAAAGAGCTCCTCCACCACGCCTTTCATGGTGTAAAAATCACCCTCCCCGTACATACCAAGGGTAAGCTGCATCCTCTCATCGGGAAGCTCTGTCAGGGGGAACTGACGGGGCAGATAGATATTTCCCAGCTCATAGAGCCTGACGTCTTTGTTTCTTCTATTATAATTGGTGGCAAGAGAGGTCAGCATTCCGTTCAGGGAAATGGTTCTCATGACAGAGAAATCCTCCCCCAGGGGATTGGCGATCACAATGGTCTTCCTCAGAGGCGAGTCTGCCGGAAGAAGGAGCTTATCAAACACCTTGGGACTTTCAAAGGAATAGCTCATTCCCTGGGAAAATCCGCAGTACTCCGCCACGTCCCTTGCTTTCTGCTCGATCCTGAGCTTAAAGGACAGTTTTCCGGCCGTGGCCTCCCCGTTCGGAAGCGTGGTGGGTATCTTGTCATATCCGAAAAATCTGGCAACTTCCTCCGCCATATCCGCACAGCACTCCAGATCCTGACGGTAGGTGGGAATTATCAGCTCATTGCTGCTCTCTTCATATTGGATTTCCAGCATTTGAAAAATGGAAAGCATTTCCTGCCTGGAAACCTGGGTGCCAAGGAGATTGTTGATCTTTTCAGGCTCAAAGGGAATTCTGGCCTCCTCTTTCATCGGCTGGCAAACGTCCACCATGCCGCTTACCACTTCACCGCAGCCCAGCTCCTGAATCAACTGGCAGGCGCGATCGATGGCTGCCTGTGCGTTGTGGGGATCAAGCCCTTTTTCAAACTTCCCGGAAGCGTCCGTGCGCAGTCCCAGACGCTTGGCAGATTTGCGGATATTGGGGCCGTTGAAGGTAGCAGCCTCAAACAATACGGTTTTTACATTGTCGGTAATCTTGCTGTTCTCACCGCCCATAATCCCGGCGATTCCGATCTCCTTCTCCGCATCGCAGATCATCAGGATATCCCGATCCAGAGTCCTTACCTGTTCGTCCAAGGTCTGGAATTGATCCCCGTCCTTTGCCCTGCGGACAATGATTTTGTGTCCGGCAACCGTATCCAAGTCAAAGGCATGCATGGGCTGGCCGTACTCTTCCATCACGTAGTTGGTGATATCCACCAGGTTGTTGATGGGACGGATGCCGCTGGCCCGGAGCCTTCTCTGCATCCATTCCGGGGAGGGGGCAATCTTAATATTGGTACAGACCCTTGCGCAGTATCTGGGGCACAGATCCGGGTCTTTTACCTCCACGGAAATATAATCCTCCACCTTTTCTCCGTTTTCCTTAACCTCCACCACAGGCATATGGAAAGGCTTGCGGAAGGTAGCCGCTGCCTCCCTGGCAATACCGAGAACACTGTAGCAGTCTACCCGGTTGGAGGTGATTTCGTATTCAAACACGGTGTCTCTCATGCCCAGAATCTCCACCGCATCTGCCCCCACCGGCGTCTCCTGGGGGAAGATATAAATGCCAAGCTCCGGCGCCTCCGGATACATATTCCGGTCAGAACCCAGCTCCTCAATGGAGCACATCATTCCGTTGGAGGGGATTCCCCGCAGCTTTCCGGCTTTGATGGCAATTCCGTCCTCCGGGAGGGGGCCGCCATCATGGCCTCCGGCCACCTTGCCGCCGTCAAGCACCACCGGGATCTTGTCGCCCTCTTTTACGTTGGGGGCTCCGGTTACAATCTGTATCACTTCACTTCCGATATTGACCTGACAAACGATCAGCTTATCCGCGTCAGGATGTTTTTCTATTTTTTCAATCTGTCCCACCACAATCTTTTCAAGATTGTGATCCAGCCTGTGAAAATTTTCCACCTTGGTTCCGGTGAGGGTCATTGCATCACAGTATTCCTGGTCTGTGCATGTAAGCTCAGGCACATAGGCCTTGATCCATGATAATGCTGTATTCATTTCATTCTCTTCCTTTCCTGGTTTTTAGAACTGCTTTAAGAAACGGATATCGTTTTCATAGAGCAGACGCATATCGTCAATTTCATATTTCAGAAGGGCAATTCTCTCAAGCCCCACACCGAAAGCAAATCCGGTATATTTCTCAGGATCAATCCCGCTCATGGTAAGCACATTAGGGTGTACCATACCGCAGCCTAAGATCTCAATCCAGCCGGAACCCTTACAGAAACGGCACCCCTTTCCTCCGCACTTGAAGCAGGAAACATCCATTTCCGCGCTGGGCTCTGTGAAATTGAAGTGGTGAGGACGGAATTTTACCCTGGTTTCCTCTCCAAAGAGCTCCCTTGCAAATTCCGCCAGGGTTCCCTTCAAATCCGCAAAGGTAATATGCCGGTCGATCACCAGCCCTTCCACCTGATGGAAGGAAGGAGAATGGGTGGCGTCCACTTCATCGGAACGGAACACTCTTCCGGGGGCGATCATACGGATGGGAAGCTTTCCTTTTTCCATCTCATGCACCTGGGTACTGGAAGTCTGGGTGCGCAGAAGAAAATCCCCGTTGATGAAAAAGGTATCCTGTTCATCCTTGGCAGGATGATCTGCCGGGATATTCAATGCCTCAAAGTTATAGTAATCAGTTTCCACCTCGGGGCCTTCCACCACCTCGTAGCCCATACCGATAAATATTCTCTCCACTTCTTCGAGTGCAATAAAATTGGGGTGACGGTGTCCCACGGTGTTTTTCTTAGCGGGAAGGGTTACATCAATGGCCTCATTTTTGAGCCTGGCCTCTAAGGCGGCCTGCTCCATCCTTGCCATTGCCTCCTCCAGGACAGCTTCGATCTCCTGCCTTGTCTGATTGACCATCTGTCCAACCTTGGGCCTCTCTTCCGCCGCCAGATCCTTCATGCTCTTAAGGACAGCGGTAAGCTCTCCCTTTTTGCCCAGATAACTGATCCGGATCTCGTTTAACTTATCCAGCGCATTACTGTCCTGAATCTGTTTTAAGGCTTCCGCCTTAATCTGTTCCAGTTTTTCTTTCATTGCTCTTTTCCTTTCCTCTCAATTTTGAATCGAATAGGGACTTTATGCAAACTTCCTTATGCGGGCCTGCGCATAAAAAAAAGTCCCTCGTGCATCTTTCAATTACACGAGGGACGAAATTTTCCGCGGTACCACCCACTTTCCTGTCATAAGACAGGCTCTCTATGCGCTTAACGCGCGCCTACGTTTGAGCCTACTTACAGCCACTTGAAAAGAATCCCAAAACTGTGTTAAACCCAAAAGCTCCGGTGGGAAATTCGCCTGTTTTATCTGAACCTGGGGAAGCTTTCAGCCGATGGCCTCCTCTCTCTGATGGAAAATAAACGGCTACTGCGAAGCTGCCTGACAGCTCCCTACACCTTCCTAGCCTTTCTCTGTGAAATCTATGTGTCATTTTAACCAATCTTTTTTCACTTGTCAATATGCTTTTTATCACTCATAGCGGAAACCTTTATTTCATTACATAAGAAGCACAGCCCGGATAACGGATCAGTTCTTAAGGAGCCCTTACAAAAACGTCGGTGCTTAACGAGGTTCTATCGAGTTTAGCACCGTTACGTTTTCGTAGAGCGAAAGCGCGGCGACGTAGAACTGATCCGTTATCCGGGCGTCCTCAAGCGTGGATGTGAAAAATAACCTTTACTTCTTTTTCCCGATAAAGAACTGAAAAGCCGGCTTAAAATACCGGTTGATATAAGCGCCTGCCAGAATAATATACATGGCGGCATAGAGCCACAGCATTAAAATGATGATGGTGGTCAGATTGCCGTAGGTGTTGAAACCGTTGAACTCATCCACGTAAATGGAAAAGGCCCAGGTCATCACACTCCATCCCACGGCGGCAAAAACAGCCCCCGGAAGCTGCATCTTAAAGCCCTGCCTGGCGCCTGGCACATAGGCGTACATCAGCGCGATCACCACCGTAAGCACTGCCCACACAAAAAGAGTCCTAAAGTGCATCAGTCCGTCGAATAAATAGGAGGTCTGGGGGATAAAGCCCTCGATCAGGCCGACCAAAGATTTCCCGAAAACCATGATGAGCAGCGATAAGATCACGGCCACCAGCATTAAGACCGTATACAGGCTGGCCACCAGGCGCAGCAGAAAATAATTCCGGTTTTCCTCCACATCATTGATGGAATTCAGTCCCCGCATCAGCGCCAGCACCCCTTTTCCCGCCGACCACAGAGTACCCACGGCGGTGATGGAAATGATACCGATGGACTTGTCGTACACATCGGAGATAATGCTCACAAGCAGGGCGTCCATGGCATCCGGAGAGATTTCCCTGGCAAGGTACATCAGATTGGCTTTGGTCAGGGGGGTGTAGGGTAAGAGCGAGCACAACAGCATCAGCGCCGGAATCAGCGACAAAAACAGGAAAAATGCTGTACTGGCAGCAAACACGCTGATATTGCGCTTACTCATATGTTTTCCAAAATCATACCCGATAAACAACAGCCTTTTAAGCATACTTAAGTCCTTCTTCTAATAGATTTTGCCGAGCTGGCAGCCCTGGTAATAAAAAGAAAGGATATTCTCATAATCCATGCCCTTCAGCCCCATGGCCTTGGCTCCGTTCTGGGACATGCCCACGCCGTGGCCATAACCGCCGCCCATAATATGATATCCTACCACATTTTTACCGGATTTAACAGTATCAATTATCATATAAGCGCTTGGAAGCAGGGTGGAATTGAGGGCTGCGTCCTTCTGGCCTAGGGCTTTTCCTCCCTGATTCAGGATATATCTGATATTATATTCGGAGATAACTTTGTAGCATCCTTTATCCGTCTCGATCAAAAGCTCATCCATAACGCCCCCCTGCCTGCGTTTCAGACAGCGGATATCATAGACTTTCTGAAATTTACCGGGCTCTTTTTCCTCAAAGGGGGCATCGGCGTCATCCGCCCTGCCCTCTCCGGTGAAGGTGAGGATTTTTGTGCTTGCTGCCTGATACCGTTCCCTGAGTTTTTGGGATAAAAGGGAGGCATCAAGCTCCTCCACCTGATAATCCCACCGAAACCAGGTTTCTTCCTTCTCGTAAGCAGCTTCATCCATCTGGGAAATGTAGTCCCTGAAAATTTCTTCCTTGGAAAGCTCTTCCGGGGAATAAGGCGCTTCCTCCTCCCCGCCGATATAGGCGGCGCTTAAGTAAGGGTATTCCTCCTGCCGGTCAGCGCCCCATACGCCGGCATCGGCGCCAAAGCCGCAGGAGGTGGAGTAATAGTAGGTGTTTACCGGCTTTTCTTCATTTAAAAGCAAAATACCTGCCGTCTCCTTCACAGCCTTGGTGGAATTCACGTTTTCCTCCTTGTTGTTATAGACCTGATAGCTGTCGCTGTCATCCACATGGGCCCCCGCCTCTTCATAGCCCGGATGCTCCAGGTAACGGTAGCCGTAGGTTCTGGCGCAGACGGCCTGAGCCTTGAGCGCTTCGATGGGATAATGGGCGGGCATCTCGCTGGCTACCACGGAATAAAGGTACTCCTCCAGTAAGACCTCGTTGATCAGAACCAGCCCTTCTTTGGTTTCTGCCACCTCCATTTTGCCTCTGTACTGTGGGATTCCCTGGCTGCGTCTGCCTGAGAGCACCGAGATCCTGCCTGAGGCGGCAACAGGCGCAAGACTGACCCGCTCACCGGAAAGATATTTTCCTCCCTTTTCTATGGTCAGTTCTTCCCCAGCAGCAATGGTCTCCTGTTTCCGGTCATCATAGTCCCCGTAGGTTAAAATCATATCCTCCGGAGAAGAAAAGACAAGCTTATCGTGATACAGGCTGCCAAAGCCCTCGCTTTTTATGGCAACCCGGATTGTTTCCATGGATTCCTTGCGGGTGATCAAAAAGGCGCATACCGTCCCTTCCTCCAGCACGAAATCGGTAAAATCATAGCCGATAGCCATCTCGGAGGTATCCACCGTGCGCAATTGCTCATAAAGCTGATAGCCCACACAGGGATCATTCAGGGGCAGGCTGCCGTAGCCCTCCACTTCCACCCAGGAATCAGAGATTCCCAGAAGCTTTCCCCCGATCCGCTCTTTTTTTAAGGAAATGTCCGATATCCCGCCCTCCTGGAAGGAGAGATCTGCCACCTGCTCCCGCATTTGTGGGGTATCCCCGGAAGGAGTGGCATGATCGGCCCGAATCTCATACCCATCATAAAAAAACTGAATCCCTGCCTCGTCTGCCTCCATAATCCAAACATTGGAGAGGGTTTGCCTGGTCAGCGCCAAAGACAGCAGGGTGAGCAGACGGTTATCACGGACACAGGCTTTGGCAGTTGTGAATTTCAGGCTGGAAAAGGCGCTGGAAATATAAGTGTAGACCCGGCCCTTAAAGTCGAGAAGGCAGTTATCTCCTACGGATTCTGTCCCTACCAGATTCTGATTGCCGCACAGGATCGGAATTTCCTGTATCTGTATGGTTTCCTCAAGCCCGTAATGTTTGAGGAGCTGTGTAAAGCTGTCGTACCAGTCGCTTTTTAAGAGGAAAAAATCCTCTTCATATTTATTTTCATATGTAAGCTTCTCACGCAGAGTCTCTTCCTGCTTTCGGGCGTCCGTTTCCCTGTCATCATCCCCGGTGAGTATGGGAAGCAATTCCGTATATGCCTGATAGCTAAGAGGCTGGGATTGTGTATTTTCTAATTCAAAATATTGATTCCAAAAGCTGTCCAACTCCCTTTCCGGGATCATTCCCTGTCCTTGCTCCCCAAGCGCCTGGCACAGTTCCATTGTCAGGATCTGGACATCTTCTGCCGCAATCGGCTCTCCTTCAGGCTGGGTTAAATGCCTTTGAAGCAGCTTCTCATCCCGATAGATGAGCCATAGGAACAGCAGCGTCAATACCGCTGTCAAAATCAGCTTAAACAGGATCCTTGCTCTCTTTTCCATGAAATTGTCTGCCCTTCCTCATGGCGTTCCTTATGTTAATGATATCACGAACGACCAATAATTTTTATGGTTTACGATAGAAAAAGCAGCCTCGTTTAAGGCTGCTTTTTCTTCTGTTGACCCAAAATGCCGGTTCTTGTCTTTTGACTCCTAGCCTGAAGCTAGGTGGGTGACCGCAACCAGACTTTTGCCTTCCCCTGCAATCCTCTTTCGAGTGGAGGCTTGGCAGCCATCTGGCGATATAGGAATCCCGTTTAAAGTAACTGTAGGTTCAAAACAACAAGAATTATCGCACATTCCAGGCTAGTTCTATTATATCCAATCTCCGGGAAAAATACAACAATAAAATGCGGGTAAATCATACCCGCATTTTATAAAAATCATATTATCCTCCATGCCGCGTTTTTTGCGGCGATGCGATGCAAAATCCCCCGTCTTATGAAAGGGCATCAACCAGCTTCTGAACGGCTGCAAGCGCCTCATCAGGAAGCTTGTCATAGCCTTCCTTCTTCTCGGCAAAGCCCTTAACCGCATCCACACGGTTCTGCATAGCACTCTTAAGTGCAGCCTTGTATTCAGGATCGTTTAAGTCAGGCTTGAAGTCAGCCGTCTTGCCGTCCCAGTCATACATGATCTCTACGTCATCAAAGTTGCCCCACTTCTCAAATTTGGCCTTTCCTTCAACGATGGTCTCAAGAATGCCAAGGGTATCGGCAGGTTTCACCTTTGTGCCCATGAAGTCACCGGTATTTACAATATAGCAGGCAACGTTCTTCTCTTCAACCAGCTTCTTGAACTTCTCATAGTCGTTTACCAGAGGATAGGTTCTGAAAGGGTTAGCATAAGGAACGATACGAAGAGCGTTCATATCTGTACCGGCTGCCACACGCTCAGCAGTGGAGGTCTTGGTTGCAAGGGTAGCGCCCATTACGGATGCCAGGGCTGCACCGTCCAGCTTCACTACTGGAGGGATGGTAGGATCCTTCATGATCCAGAAGATGGCGTTAACAGGAGCGTCAATCTTATCCACACGGTTCGGGCTCCAGAGCTTGGACTTGATGGCACGTCCGTTACCGTTTCTGATATCTTCGGTTACAAGCTGGATCTTGCCGTTCTCGTCAAGGGTTGCAGAGCAGTTCTGAGCGGACAGCAGATATTCATTATCAGGACATCCTGTAGGATAATCAGCCGTCTTGTCAAAATAAGTAGGCTCAAGAGCTACGGAAGCACAGGTATCTGTATTGATAACGAAAGCATCGTCATGCAGTACGGTGATGGGATATTTGCCGCCGTGCTTTGCATGGGTCAATGTGGACTTACCGGAGCCTGACAGACCGTAAACGGATGCTACGAACTTGCTTCCATCGGCAAGGGTGTATTCCTTCTGTCCGCCGTGGCATGCGGCATAACCGTTTCTGTTGGCAAGAGCCCATGCCATGGTGAGAGTACCCTTCTTGTGCTCGCCAAAGTATTTCATACCAAGGATAGCAGCACAGTTCTGGTTGGTATCAAAGTAGCAAAGGGTCAGAGGATCGCTCAGGCAGCTATAATCAACGTCAGGAGCCTCCTCGGGAGCCCACTGGGGATCAGAGAAGATATAGATGTCAGGCTCGTTTCCATTGCCTACAGGCTTGGAATTCTTGTACATCTTAACGTACTCGTCAGACATATACTGGAAGTTGATCATCCAGTTGTAAAGGAGGTTCTCTTCTCCTTCCGGAATCAGAAGGTGTGCCTTAGCCATAAATTCAGGATCAAGGCCTACGAAGCACTCTGCATGATAGAGAGTTTTCCAACGGGTCTTATAGATGGCATCCATAACAACCTTGTCAAGCTTTGTCTCGTCAACGCCGGGCTCTCCCTTGATACGGCGGGCAGCGGCATAACGGCCGGTTACGGCGCCGTCATTAAACAGAAGCACCTTTGCATCTTTTTCAAGACCGAAGGTATCGCCATCCTTAACGGGCATGTCCGTTACGATGGTTCCGGGTGAATTTTTAGCTAATTCATAAGCTTCCTTTAAGGTGTTCACCTTTACTACGTTATTTCCGTAAAAAGCGGCCTCGATAATGGAACGGGTCTTGGAAAAGCCCACCTTACCTTTGCCGATCTCGGAAATGGGATAATACGCTTTTGTTGACATATTATTCGTCCTCCTTAAATTGTTGTATATTTTCCAGAAGCAGCCGTTCTGACGAAAAGGAATCCTCATCTCTGCCCCTTAAGCCGGTGGCGGCAGCTTCTTTTGTACGTGGAATGGGCATAGCATTGCCACATTGATTGTATTATCTCAAACATGGTTTTAAAAGTCAATATTTACCGGGCGCATTTTTTGAAAGTTCTTGTATTCCATATGAAAGCATTCTGTTTTACATTAAATTATTTCTATTTTCTAAACAATTTGTAAACAGATTATTTTTTACTTGTTGGAAAGACATTTTCATGCTAATATGATTGTGTTAACTTTTTTTCTGAAATGTTCTTTCATTTCTTGTAATTAACTGACAATATCCTTATTGTTCTTGTTATATACGCCATGCCTGGTTAACAATTCTCATAGAATCACCATAGAAAGGAGTATGTGAATGGACTATAATGTATTTTCTGAGGTTACACCCGATATTGTCCGCCTTGCTAAAATGAGTGAGAAGGCAGACATCATTGATTCCGAGCTTTTTACCAAATACGACGTCAAAAGAGGACTGCGGGACTTAAATGGTAAAGGCGTTCTGGCAGGCCTTACCAACGTGTCGGATGTCCGTGCCAAGAAGATTGTGGACGGCGTGGAGGTGCCGGATCACGGCCGCCTGTTTTACCGGGGATATGATATTAAGGATCTGGTGAACGGCTTTACTTCCGGGAACCGCTTTGGTTTTGAGGAGATCACCTATCTTCTCTTGTTCGACCAGCTTCCGGATGCTAAGGAGCTTGAGATGTTCCGCACCCTGCTCTCCGGTTACCGTTCCCTTCCCACCAGTTTTGTACGGGATATAATTATGAAGGCTCCCAGCAGCGACATGATGAATACCCTGGCCCGCAGTGTGCTTACCCTGTATTCCTATGACGAGAGGGCCGACGATGTCTCTCTGCCCAATGTGCTCAGACAGTGCCTGCAGCTCATCAGCCTGTTTCCCCTTTTATCCATTTACGGATATCAGGCCTACTGCCACTACCATGACGGCAAGAGCCTCTTCATCCATCAGTCCAAGCCGGAACTCTCCACCGCGGAGAACATCCTTCGCATTCTTCGGCCGGATAAGTCCTACACCCCTCTGGAGGCGAAGCTTTTAGACGTGGCACTGGTGTTACATATGGAGCACGGCGGCGGTAACAACTCCACCTTTACCACCCATGTGGTGACATCCTCCCTGACAGACACCTATTCCGTGATCGCGGCGGCGATTGGTTCCCTGAAGGGCCCCCGCCACGGCGGCGCCAACATCAAGGTGGTTCAGATGTTTGAGGAAATGAAACAGGAAGTCAAGGACTGGACGGACGAGGAAGAGGTGGCCGCTTACCTGCAAAAGCTCCTGCATAAAGAGGCCTTTGACCATGCAGGCCTGATTTACGGCGTGGGCCACGCGATTTACTCCAAATCCGATCCCCGTGCGGTAATCTTTAAATCCTTTGTGGAGAAGCTTTCCGTGGAGAAGGGGCTGGAAAAGGAATTTGCCCTCTACTCCCTGGTGGAGAGGCTTGCTCCCCAGGTTATCGCAGGCGAGAGGCAGATGTATAAGGGGGTCAGTATCAATGTGGATTTCTACTCCGGCTTTGTTTATCATATGCTGGGGCTTCCCATGGAGCTTTACACACCGATCTTCGCCATGGCCCGTATCTCCGGTTGGAGCGCCCACCGCATGGAAGAGCTGGCCAACAATGGAAAGATTATCCGTCCTGCTTACAAGCCCATCTGTCCCGACCGTACCTATGTTGATCTTGAGGACCGGCATTATTAAGGAGCGGCAGGCAGCAGGCACTCCTCTCTTTTTACAGTGTACAACAAATTATTTTACCGTTTACTATCAGTCAAAAACGACCACCTCTCGAAAAAGGAGGCGGTCGTTTTTTTGATGCGCAAGGCTCGCTTCTACAGGCCGAGAATTTCCCTCACAACCTGTTTCATTTCATTTTTTTCACATACCCGGTCATGGAGGATGGGAGCCGTGCGGATCTCCTCCACAGCATTGGGGATCTTTACCCCGGAAAGTTCGGAAAGCTTATCTGCCAGTGCAAAATCCTCCTCCGAATCATCCCTGCCAATGGCAGCCATGACGCTTCTGGTAAATTTGTAGGGACTTGCCGTTGAAACGATAATCCCGGGCTTATGATCCGCTGTCTCCTGCCGGTATTTTTCATAGACGCAGCAGGCCACTGCCGTGTGGGGGTCAATCACATATCCGGTATCTTCATACATGGAACGGATGGTACGGGCAGTTTCCTCCTCGCTGGCATAATTTCCATAGAAATCGGCCAGCTTCTCTCTCATAGAATCCGTGATGGTATAGGAACCCTCTCCGGAAAGGGAGGCCATCCACTCTCTGTTTTTGTCCGGATCCTTTCCTCCGATCAGATAGACCAGCCTTTCCAGATTGCTGGAGATCAAAATATCCATGGACGGGGAGGAGGTGAGTACAAAGTCCCTGTTTCTGTCATAGGTTCCGGAGCGGAAGAAATCAAAGAGTACTTTGTTTTCATTGGAGGCACAGATCAGCTTATCAATGGGGAGCCCCATCTGTTTGGCATAAAAGGCAGCCAGGATATTACCGAAATTTCCTGTGGGAACCGTCACATTGATCTTCTCTCCGCCCTCAATGCATCCCTTTTTGATTAATTGAGCATAGGCATATACATAGTAGACAATCTGAGGGACGAGACGTCCGATATTGATAGAATTGGCGGAGGAAAACTGGAATCCCTTTTCATCCATCTCCTCTGCAAGGCTTCTATCCCCAAAGATATTTTTCACCCCGGTCTGGGCATCGTCAAAATTGCCATGGATCCCCACCACATATGTATTTTTGCCCCGTTGGGTAACCATCTGCTTTTCCTGGATGGGGCTAACCCCGTTTTTGGGATAAAAGACTACAATCCGTGTGCCCTCCACATCCGCAAAGCCGGAAAGGGCCGCTTTTCCAGTATCCCCTGAGGTGGCGGTAAGGATTACAATTTCATTGGCCACATGATTTTTTTTGGCGGCTGTGGTGAGCAGATGGGGAAGGATAGATAAAGCCATATCCTTAAAGGCAATGGTGGCTCCGTGAAAGAGCTCCAGATAATAGGCGTCCTTAGCCTTCCTTATGGGCGCGATCTCCCGGGTGTCAAATTTATCGTCATAGGCTCTTGCAATACAGGTTTTCAGCTCCTGCTCTGTAAAATCTGTGAGATAGAGCTTCATTACCTCATAGGCTGTCTGGGAATAGGTCATTTCCTTCAATTCCTCAAAGGATCTGTCCAGAGCCGGAATCTGTTCCGGCACAAAAAGTCCCCCCTCATCCGAGAGACCTTTCAGGATGGCCTGGGACGCCGTCACCTTCTGATCTTTGCTTCTGGTACTGTTATATAAAACTTCCATGTTAACCCTGCTCCTTTCAAAAAAGCCTGAAATCGCCCTTTAAGGCCCGTCTCCGGCTCTGGGAATTTTCACCCATTTTAACATAAAACAGGGCGCTTTACAACGAAAAGAGTCAGGGGTTTGTAAAGAATTCGTGTCCGCCATGTTCAAAAAGTTTTGAAAGAGAGCTGTCAAACCATCTCATCTTCTCCGGGTCTGCGCTTTTTCTGGAGACAAAATAGAGGGCTCCCTGCGTATAATCCTCCCCTTTCAGAACCTTCTCCACTGCTTCCATGGTTTCCTGGCTGGGTTTTGTCTTCTGGTAGGTACCAATGGCAACCGGGGAAAACTGGTATACACCGCCCTTTTGCTGCATGACCACCTCTGTCACCGTATTGGGAAATCTGCGGCTGTCCACCCGGTTTAGGACGACTCCTGCCACCAGCATTTTTCCCATTTCATCCTCGTTTCCGGCTTCGGCCTGTACAATTTTCAGCAAAGCTTCATAGTCTGACTGGGCCAGGTCATACTTGTACTCCTTTTCGATCACGCAGTAGTCTACGATCCTCTGACCGGAAGCCGCCTGCTTTGGAATGCCAAAAAACCTGTCCACCCTGGGAGGCTGGTAATTCTCCGATAAGCTGCTCTTAAATGCAGGTGTGGCGGAAAGCCTGTTTAACTGAACCTCTTTTACGCAAAACCATCCTGAAAGAAATATCATATTACATAAAAACATCTGCATTATAAATTTTTTATACATGCTTAATACACGTCCTTTCTTTACTCAGAACTGGAACAATTTTGTAATAGTTCTTTAATATTTTATACAGTTACTGCCAAAAATATTTCTAAAATTTGCAATTAGGGGGAATTTCTTTCAGAATTAACAGCATACACCATGGAATTTTATTGACAGGAACCCCCAAAAAAAGAGGGCAAACAAAGGATATCAGGCTTCTCCAGGCATCCTTATATAAAAAAAGAACCAGTTTTCACTGGTTCTGATTTATGAGTCTTCCTGTAAGATTTACTGATTTATCTGCGGGTATAATCCACAAAGCTGATAATGTAAGCGGTCTCCTTCTCCACCCCGTTTACCTTCTGTCCTGTGGCATATTTCCACATCCTGAACTGGTAGGGATAATCCGGTATCGGCGTCTGGTCGCCCAGCAATACGTCATATTCGGTGAGGATCTCCTCGCTCTCAAGCTCTCCCAAAAGCCAATTCTTGGTACCATAGAGGATGGTATCGAATCCTTCCTTTTCCAGATAAGACAGAAATGCCTTCGCCACCTGGGTCTTTTCCTTTTTGCCCAAAATCTCAATCCGCGACGTATCGTTAGCAATATATTCCATCTCATAGGCCACAGGATAGCTGATCTGATAGGGAATCAGGTGATCTACAATAAATTTGGCTTCCTCCTGGGCCTCCGCCTCTGTCACGGCCTGGGAAAAAAAGGAAACGCCTACCTCCAGCCCGGCGCTCTGCGCCTTGGTGATATTGGACTCAAAATTTTCATCCAATGTAAGCAATCCGGTTTCATAGCCCCTGCTTCCCAATTTCAACATGACAAAGTCGATCCCCGCATTCTTTAACGCCTCAAAATCTATGTTTCCGCTCTCCCGGGAAAGGTCTACGCCGAGCTGGGAGACTTTTTCTCCGTCCTGGAAATATTCCATCTTTCCGGCGGTAATCTTTATATTGGTAAAGTCATAGGTGTAGAGCGGGATTTTTCTGGAAATTTCCACCCACTCCTGAGTGCCGTCCTTTAAGGTGACCTGGACATGCTCTCCGTCGGCAGCCAACTCCTCATCGGTAGGTTCGTGGGAGGGTGTGGGACTTGGGCTTGCCGTGGGCTCCACAATCACAAGAGGTGAATCATCCTGATACATATCCCAGAAATCCAGATCCTCTGAGCGAAGTCTGTGTTCCCTGTAAAGGGTTTCAATATCCTCCTGGCCTTCGGCAAACTCCACATCGACTTCGGGTTCCGCGGTTGGGGTGGCCTGAGCCAGTTGGTTTTTGGGCCGGTTATGGCTCCTTTGTCTGCTGTTGGTCATAAAAACAAGGGCCAGAACCACCAATATCAGGACAGATACCACAATGACGGTATATACCACCGGCGTTCCCGAGCCTCTCTCTTCGTGTTCTTCAGGTATACGCATAAAATTCCCCGCTTTCTCTTTTCATTCTGATCACAAAAATATATAATAGCTGATGGGACAATGAAAGTCCTGCTAACTATACACGACCTGCTTATTATACACGAAACGGTACTTTATTACAACCGATATCCGGGCCTGTTCCACAGACAAAAATCTGGAATATTTATTCCCGCGAGCAATGAGCCAAGCGGCTGGGAAGCAGACATTTGGCGAATACCGCGAGGCTGATCTGCTCTTCGAAGAAGAGCAGATGCCACCCCGGCGAGGAAATAAAAAGGACATTTTTTCCATGAATATTACTGTTTTTTTTAAAACAAGCAAAAGGGCCCTTTGCCTCTTATTATGTATGGTTTTACTGACCGGCTGCGTTGCTCCTTTGGACAGCTCTTCCCCTTTCGAGGCCACCGGTTTTTATTTCGACACGATTATTTCCGTCAGGCTTTACGGGGAAGGGGCGCAGGAGCTCTTGGAGGGGTGTATGAAGCTGGCTGAGCATTATGAACAGTTGTTCAGCGCCACTGTGGAAGGAAGCGATGTGTGGAGGATCAACCACAGCGGCGGCCTTCCGGTGAAGGTGGATGAAGACACACTGGCCCTGCTAAATGCCGCCCTGGATTTTGCCAGGCTCTCGGATGGATTGGTGGCTCCCACCATAGGCGGCCTCTCCCGTCTTTGGAATTTTGGTTCTGGTAATGAAGGGATCGTTCCCGACCACCAGCAGATTATAGAAGCGCTCTCCCATGTGGATTACAATGCCATTGTGACCGGGGAGGGGGAGGTAAAACTCACCGACCCGCAAACGCAGCTTGATCTGGGCTTTATTGCCAAGGGATATATTGGCGATAAGATGAAAGAGTATCTCGTCTCTCAGGGGGTAAGCAGTGCGCTTATTAATCTCGGCGGCAACGTGGTCACGCTGGGAAGCAGACCGGATGGCTCCGCCTTTCGGGTGGGAATCCGGGATCCCTTTGAAACGGATGGCTCTCCCATCACCACCCTTGAGCTGTCAGGCAAAAGCGTGGTCTCTTCCGGGAACTATGAGCGTTTTTTTGAAAAGGACGGCAGGCTCTATCATCATATCCTCTCCACCGCCACAGGATATCCCGCCCAGAGCTCTCTTGCCCAGGTGACCATCATCAGCCCGGATTCCACCCGGGCCGACGCCCTATCCACCCTGTGTTTTATTTCCGGCTACGAAAAAGCCGCCTCCCTGCTGGAAAGTTACCCGGATGTCCAGGCAATTTTCGTCACGGAAGACGGCGATCTTATTTATGAAAATTTTCACTAACTGTTCTTTCGGGAACTGACACCTTAAAGCTCCTGGCCGCCTGCCAAATCTCTAGCTGACGCTGACCTTTCCTGCCAGCACGTTCCTATAATCTTCCAGATTTCTGGCAAGCAGGGCGGGAGTATCCAACCCGTAAGGACACTTGCTCTTACACTGGTTGCAGTGCAGGCAGTCTTCTATTTTGTTCATTTTCTCCTGCCACTCTTCTCCCAGCCAGCTTGCGGAAGGGGAACGCCGCAGAAGAAGCGACATCCTGGCACAGTTATTGATGGTAATTCCTGCCGGACAGGGCATACAATAACCGCAGCCCCGGCAGAACTCTCCTGCCAGCTCGGCTCTGTCCTTCTCAATGATTTCCCGAAGCTCATCCGTCATAACCGGAGGATTTTGGATATAGGATAAAAATTCATCCAGCTCCGACTCCCGCTGTATTCCCCAAATAGGCAATACATTGTCAAAGCAGGCTGCATGAGCATAAGCGGCGGCAGAATTGGTGATCAGCCCGCCGGATAATGCCTTCATGGCGATAAAGCCCATATCAGCCTTTTTGCAGGCCTGAACCAGCTCTTCCTCCTTGGCGGTGGAAAGGTAGCTGAACGGGAACTGAAGGGTCTCGTACAGACCACTCTCAATGGCCTCCATGGCTACACTGAGCCTGTGATTGGTGATACCGATATGGCGTATCTTGCCAGCCTTTTTGGCCGCCAGCGCCGCCTCGTAAAGCCCGCTTCCATCTCCCGGCTTCGGACAAAAGGAAGGATTGTGGAATTGATAAATATCAATATAGTCTGTGCGTAGCATGGAAAGGCTCTTGGCCAGATCCTTCTCCATATTTTCGCCTGTGGCGGCCCCGGACTTGGTGGCGATGTAAATCTTCTCCCGCATCCCCTCAAAGGCCACCCCCAGCTTTTGTTCGCTGTCACTGTAGGCCCTTGCCGTATCAAAGAAGCGGATTCCGCCCTCGTAAGCCTTCCGGAGCAGCCTGGCTGCACTTTCTAAGTCGACCCGCTGGACAGGAAGAGCCCCGAAGCCGTTTTTATTTACAGTGATTTCTGTGCTTCCTAATCTTACCATTGTTTCATTATTCTGCATGTTTACCTGCCTTTCCCAAACAACAGATCGTTTGCGAAGCCCACGACCTGTTGTTTCAATATATTTACATAATCTGATTGTTCAGTGAGCCACGATGGATTTCCTGGGACATTTTTGGGCGCAGATACCACACCCCTCGCACTTATCATAGTCGATGGTAGCGTTAAAATCTGTCACCGTTACCGCCTCTGCCGGACAGTTCTTTTTGCAGAGCTGACAGCCGATACAGCCCACGCTGCAGTCTTTCATGACCACCGGCCCCTTATCCTTAGAGCTGCACGCCACCGTATACTTGGCGTCGTAGGGAATCAGGGTGATCAGATGCTTAGGACAAATCTCCACACACTTACCACAGGCCTTACACCGCTCCTTATCCACCACCGCAACGCCGTTTACCACATGGATGGCGTCAAAGGGGCAAACATCCACGCAGCTTCCAAAGCCCAGACAGCCATAGTTGCAGCTTTTGGCCCCGCCGTTGGGCACAAAGGAAAGCATCCGGCAATCATGAACCCCATGATAGTCATAGTCTAAGGTGGTCTTATCACAATCGCCCTGGCATTGGACATAAGCCGTCATTCGTACACTTTCTTCTGCTTCCACGCCACAGATGGCCGCGATGGCCTTCCCCACCGGCTCGCCTCCCACAGGGCAGGCGTTTACGGGCGCTTCCCCTTTGGCAATGGCGGCAGCTAAGCCGCTGCATCCGGGAAAACCGCAGCCGCCGCAGTTATTGCCGGGAAGGGCCGCTAAAATGGCTTCCTCCTTTTCATCCACCTGAACCTTGAAGCAGATGGACGCGATGCCCAAAAAGGCACCGATAAACAGTCCCACGCCGCCTACCACGGCCACCGCTAACAAAACTCCTGTCATTTCCATATCCGCACCTCCTACAGCAGTCCTGAGAATCCGCAGAAAGCAATTGCCATAAGCCCTGCGGTTACCAGCACGATGGGCATTCCCTTAAAGGATTCCGGAATATCGTTGTATTCCATTTTTTCTCTGATTCCGGCCAAAATGATGATGGCGATGGTGAAGCCCAGGGCTGTGGCAAAGCCGTTTACAATGCCGGTCAATATTCCGTAATTTCTCTGTACATTGGTGAGCGCCACCCCAAGCACCGCACAGTTGGTGGTAATGAGAGGCAGATAAACGCCCAGGGCCTGATACAGGGATTTCATGAATTTTTTCAGGAACATCTCCACAAACTGCACCAGAGCCGCAATTACCAGGATGAACACGATGGTCTGTAAGTAAGTAAGGTCAAAAGGCAGAAGGATATACTTGTAGATAGCCCCTGCCACCGCCGAGGCCAGGGTGATGACGAAAATAACCGCCGTTCCCATCCCCGCCGCCGTCTCCGTTTTTTTGGACACGCCCAGGAAAGGGCAAAGTCCCAGGAACTGGCTCAAGACCACGTTGCTCACCAGTGAAGACGAAATAAGTATGATCAGTAAATCCTTAACCATTGTTACCCTCCTTCTCCTTTGCGGACTTTTTGGCCGCTTCCTCTACCAGCCGGCGGCTGCATCCCGACTCGCCGCAGCCTGCGCAGTCCAGGTTACAGCCCGACTGCACTTTGGACATATCTCTGCCTCTGCGCTCTCCCGCAAGCTTCACCTTATTCTGGATGGCAGTCAGCGCTGCCAGGACAAAGAAGGCACCGGGCGCCAGCACAAAAATGCTACAGGGCACATAGCTTTCAGGCATGATGGAAAGTCCGAACACCTCTCCCGCTCCCAGCAGTTCCCGGATGGCGCCGATCACCGTCAGGGCAAAGGTAAACCCAAGTCCCATGCCAATCCCGTCAAACAGGGAAGAAACCGGGCCATTCTTGGAGGCATAGGCTTCTGCCCGGCCCAGAATGATACAGTTTACAACAATCAGAGGAATGTACAGCCCCAGCGCATCATACAGGAAGGGAATGAAGGCTTTGAGCAAAAGCTCCGCCACCGTTACAAAGGAAGCTATGATCACGATAAATGCCGGAATTCTCACTCTGTCCGGTATGATCTTTCGTAATAGGGAGATAAAAAGATTGCTGAGAGCCAGAACTACCATGGTGGTCAGGCCCATGCCAAGGCCGTTGATTGCCGAGGTGGTGACAGCCAGCGTGGGACACATTCCCAGCATCAATACAAAGGTGGGGTTTTCCTTCAGGAGTCCGTTGATCAGCCGCTCCGCCGCGCTATTTTGTTTCATTGCCGTCACCTCCTAACTGTGTCTGAAAAAAGTAAAGGCCTCCATTGACTGCGTTGGTCACTGCCTTGGTAGTGATGGTAGCTCCGCTGATGGCGTCGATTTGATCCTCAGAGACAGCGCCCGTCTTTGTATAGGTAAAAAGGGAAACATTTTTACCTGCAAACTGAGGCTTTAGCACATCTTCCGCTTTCATTCCAAGGCCTGCGGTTTCGGAAATGCTCAGGATGGAAATACCATTTAAGGTGCCATCATTGGCAATTCCCATGGTAAATGTGATATCTCCCCCATAACCCTCATGGGAGGTCACGGTGAGGACATATCCCAGAAGCGAGCCGTCCTGGTTCAGCGCGCTCAGCACGTTCTCTATGGAAACACCGTCGTATCCGGCTTCCTGCCATCCGCCATCCGCCAGAAGAGCCTCCGGGGAAAAATCCTCCTGGAGCACAAAATCCGATGCGGAGGGAAACACCTCCGAGTAAGCTTCCTTGGCCGCCCGCTCCTGGGCCAGGGCAATAGGCTCCTTGGTGATCTGAAACACAAAACCAAGTATCATCCCGGAAAACAGGGTAATGATCAGGAGAATTGCCGCATCCTTTACGATATTTGACTCTTTTTTCATGCTTTTTCCCCTCCCTTCCCGAAAGCTCTGGGCATGGTCAGCTTTTCAATCAAAGGCACCAGCAGATTACCCAGAATAATGGCATAGGAAACCCCTTCCGCCGAGGGCCCGAATATCCGGAAAATTCCGGTGAGAAGCCCGAGAATAACGCCGTACACATACTGTCCCTTTTTGGTCACCGGCCTTGTGACGTAATCCGTGGCCATAAAGAAAGCTCCCAGCATCAGGCCTCCTCCTGCCAGATGGGCGCTGATAAATACCGGATCAGGCCCGTGCCCGCCAAAGAGAATGAGAAACAATACAAAGGAAACCAAATAGCTTCCGGGAACCTTCAGGTCGATAACGCCCAGAAGGATCAAAAAACATGCGCCGATCACAATGGCGATCATGGAAGTTTCTCCGATAGTCCCTGCCGTTTTGCCGATCACCATATTCAAAAGATTGATCTCTTCCCCCGCCTTTAAGCTGGCAAGAGGGGTGGCTCCCGAATAGGCGTCGCAGTCAAAATTGCACATGATAGAGGTGTAGGAAATCAGGAGAAAACACCTTGCCCCCAGGGCAGGGTTCATAAAATTCTGTCCCAATCCTCCAAAAAGCATCTTCACAACCAAAATGGCAAAGACACCGCCAATCATCCCGATCCACCAGGGGGCGGAGGAAGGGAGATTTAAGGCCAGCAAAAGTCCGGTCACTACCGCGGAAAAATCCCCTACGGTAATTTTTTTGTGCATGGCAAGTTCATAGAGATATTCCGTAAGAACGGTGGTGGACACCGTTACAAGTATTAAGATAAGCGCATCCAATCCGAAATTATAAATGCCAAAGCCTGCCGCAGGAAGCAGCGCGATCACCACCGCCAGCATGATATTGCTGGTTGTGACCTTCGACCGGATATGGGGATTGGATGAAACCTTCATCAAATCGCTCATGATATTTCCTCCTATTTTTTCTTTTTGGCAAGCTGCATCTTTCGCATGGATTTAATGAGCTGGGTCAGCGGGCGTTTGGCCGGGCAGATAAAGCTGCAACATCCGCACTCGCAGCATTCCATGCCGTTATTTTTCACAAAGGCCTCTTCCTCATAATGCTCCGCATAATCCGCCAGCTTTCTGGGAACCACCCTTCCCGGGCAGACCTCCACACATTTACCGCAGTTGATGCAGGCGCTGGGCTCCATGGCCGATACCTCGTCCTTGGTCAGGCACAAAAGCGCCGAGGAAGTCTTGGTGGTGGGCACATCCAGGTCAAAGATGCCAAACCCCATCATAGGGCCTCCGGAAATGATCTTCACCGGCTGTTCCTTAAAGCCCCCGGCCTCCTCCACCAGCTCGTGGTAATTGGTGCCGATCCGCACTTTGAAATTCTGGGGATTTGCAATGGCGTCCCCTGTCACCGTCACGATCCGGTACATCAGCGGACGGCCGCAGATCACGGCGTTATAGATGGCGATCACCGTATCCACATTGTTGACCACACACCCGGCGTCGGCGGGAAGCATGGCGGAATTGATGGCCCGTCCGGTGGCGGCATAGATGAGCTGCCGCTCCGAGCCCTGGGGATATTTGGTCTTTAAGGCCTTGACGGCAATCTTGCTCTCATCCTGGGTCAGCTTCTTGAGCTTCTCGATACAATCCGGCTTGTTATCCTCCACGGCCAGAATCCCTCTGGCATTCTCAAACAGGCTTAAGGAAACTTTGAGGCCGCCGATGAGTTTTTCGGGCTCCTCCAACATCTTGCGGTAATCGGAGGTAAGATAGGGCTCGCATTCCGCACAGTTGACGATCACATATTCTATCTTTCCGGGATCCTTGGGAGAGAGCTTGACAGCGGTGGGAAAACCTGCGCCTCCCATCCCCACGATGCCGGCTTCCCGGATACGTTTGATCTTATCTTCCCGGGTAAGGGTTTCAAAGGGGGGTACATCCAGCCACTTCACTTCCTCATACAGGCCGTCGTTTTCGATGACGATGCTCATCACATTATCGCCGGTCACGACTCTTCTTGGTTCAATTGCTTTTACCGTTCCGGAGACGGTTGCGTAGATGGGCGCGGACACAAAGCCTGCCGCCTCCGCGATTTTCTGTCCGGCAAGTACCTTATCGCCTTTTTTGACAATGGGCTGGGCTGGAGCCCCGATATGCTGAGACAGCGGAAATACCAGGTCGCCCTTTGGTAAAACCTCCCGGATGGGCTTATCCTTGGACAGATCCTTCCCGTCATAGGGATGTATCCCCCCTGTGAATGTTAATTTTGCCACTTGATTCCCTTCTTTCCTTCAAAAATTTACTTCCTTAAATATACTATTTTTTTGTCAGATTGACAACAAGACTTTGTCTGTTTTTGTCCGATTTCTTCCTTTCATGTAAAAAATAATTCTGTTTTCCCGTATTTTCCCTATCCCTCTTTCCCGATAAAAAAATAATTATTTGCCCGCCGTTTATGATTATGGTATAATCTATATGTATGCGACGAGCAATGCAGAAGGGGGCTTTGTATGAAACGTCAAAAGCATAAGCATGAGGACTCCTTTTCCATACTCCTGATCTCACACACAGGACGGGATGGCAGGCAATTCCATATCTCGCCGTTTACTTTACGTCTGCTTGTCCCGGCATCGGTGATTGTGTGTGCCCTGATCATAGGGCTGATCGTTCAGATCCCTGTGAGCCACAGGCAAAGACAGCTCCTATCGGCCAGGCTAGCCCAACAGGAAGAGACGATCAGGACTCTTGAAAAAGAAAAAGAGGCCTTGAGCAGCGAGAACAAGGCGCTTGCCCGGGAAAATGAATTTTTAGTGCTGGCAGGCAAATCCGGTGAAGAGGAAGCCATCCTGGCTTCTGCCGGGGATGAAGGGGAAGAGCCACCCTCCGATCCCGCTTTTCCGGGTCTTTCTCCCTCCTCGGAGATGGGAATGCTGATGGCTGCTTACACAGAAGATGAGCCCTATATTTCAATTAATACTCATACGGAAAATAATCTCATTGCGGCAGGGGACGGAACCGTCACTGCAATCACTTCCGATGAGACCTACCCGCTCATCATTGAATTAGAGCATGGGAACGGATATCAGACACGTTATATGTGCCGGCAGATGGCGGAGCTGCGGCTGGAGGAAAATACACAGGTGAAAGCCGGGGATATCCTGGCCGTTATCACCTCCGACAACACGCAGTTGGACTATCAGGTCATCTATGAAGGTGCCCCGATTGATCCGCTTAACGTCATAGATGCGAAAGGATAAAGGAGGAGTATTACAATGTTAGGAAAAAGTAAAGCCACTGGTTCTTCCGTGGAGTCACGGACAAAGGTTGGTACACTGATCGGAGAAGGGGCTGTTTTTGACGGTGATCTGAGAGCTCCGGAAACGGTACGTGTGGATGGGGTGGTGAACGGCAACTGCACCTGTGAGAAGGAATTGATCATAGGAACCGAGGGGCAGGTCAAAGGTAATATTTCTGCCCAGAATGTAATCATTTCCGGTCAGGTAACAGGCGATCTCACCGTTCATGGCAAATTGGAGCTTCTCTCCACCGGCAAAATCATAGGCGATATTTCCGCCAGATCTCTTGTGATTGATGAGGATGCCTACTTTGATGGCCGCTGCACCATGATGACTGGCTCAGGCAATGTTTTGGGAGGGACGTCTACGAACAGGCTGACCGATAAATCGGCGGAATCGAAATCGGCTGATGCTTCCACTAAAGAAGATGAGGACGCCGCGTCATAGGAAGGAAATTTTTACATAAATTATCTGGCTAAAAAGCTTCGGGAAAAGCTTACAGGAGGTACGAATGAAAACAGAAGAGATTATTCTCGGTAATTTTCAGTTAAAATATCCGCTGGAACATCTGGCGCCTTTGAATCGGATATTGTTTTTAGATATCGAGACCACCGGCTTTCTTTCTTCCGAATCTGCCATTTATCTGATCGGCAGTGCATTTTATTCGGAAGGAAACTGGATTATCCGGCAGTGGTTTGCCCAGTCTCCTGATGAAGAGCCCGAACTGATCAGGTCGTTTTTGACCTTTGCCCAAAACTTCAGTTACCTGATCCATTATAACGGCAACAGCTTTGACCTTCCTTTTATCAAGCGCAAAGCCAGCCAATATGGGCTGACCTGCAGATTTAATGATATGGAAGGACTGGATATCTACCGCCGTATAGCGCCGTACAAAAATTTCCTGAAGCTTTCCGACTGCAAGTTAAAGACGGTGGAGGCTTTTTTGGGAGTGAAACGGGAAGATACCTTTGGCGGCGGAGAACTGATACGGGTATACAGGGAGTATATCTTCTCCCATGATTATAATCTGTATCATACACTGTTGCAGCACAATTCCGACGATATGAAGGGGATGCTGGAGATCCTGCCGGTTCTTGCCTACTACGACCTGTTCAACAACAGCATAAAGGCCCGCAAGGTTCAGGCAAATTATTACAATGATGTCCACGGAGTGCCCCGGAAAGAGCTGATGCTCCAACTTGTCTTTGCCTCCCCTCTTCCGGTTCCGGTCTCTTATATGAGAAGGGGCTGCCATTTTAAGGGGGAAGGCCATGAGGGAGTATTGATCGTTCCCATCTATGAAGAAGAGCTGAAATACTTTTATGCCAATTACAAGGATTACTATTATCTTCCCACAGAGGATATGGCTCTGCACAAGGCAATCTCTTCCTTTGTGGATCGGGATTACCGGGAACAGGCAACGGCGGCCAACTGTTACACCAGGAAATTTTCCAGCTATCTGCCTCAGTGGAAGGTGCTGGTGGAGCCGTTTTTCAAGAGGGATTATGAAAGTAAGGAACTGTTTTTTGAGTTGACGGATGAAATTAAGAAAAACAGACAGTTGTTTTCAGACTATGCCAGCCATGTGTTGGGGGCAATGGCAGCGCAGGATTAAGAGTCCTGCGCTTTCTTTAACATAAAGACCATGCTATCCATTGTTTCGGCGGGCGTTTATTTTGTCTTCAATGAGGGTAAACCACCACTCTCCCAGATAACTGCATCCGATTCCGCTTATGATTCCTGCCAGCACATCGGTTGGATAATGTACCCCCACATAGAGCCGGGAAAGGGCGATCAACACGGCCATGGTCATGGCCAGGATGCCGTATTTTTTCGGAAGCTTTCGGTAAAATACGGTGGCAGAGGCGAAGGAACTGGCGGTGTGGCCGGAGGGGAAAGAAAACTCCGAGGGTTTAGGTACGATAGGGATCAGCGCCGCTATGACATTATAAGGCCTGGTGCGGGCCACCAGATTTTTGATCAGGATGTTGCTCACCAGCAGGGAGGCAAGCAGAGCAAGGGCGCTGATCATTCCCACCCGCCTGGTTTGTTTGGGAATCAGCAAAAGAACTGTGAGCAAAATCCACAGGATTCCGGCATTGCCAAGAGATGTGATTACCTTCATCACAGGATCCAGCACGGGACTGCGGATTGCCTCCTGAATAAACAGAAGAATATTTCCGTCAAGCGTAAGTAATGCTTCCATCATAATTATGTACACTCCTTTTTAAATTTAAGTATCTTACGTGCCCCGAAGCGCTTTTGACGTTTCAGGGCAGTGCTTTCTGTAAACAAATCCTTTTACACTTCATTCCTCAATGTCATTAAGTTAATAACGAACTTCCTGAAATGGTTAGATTCTTTTTATGAGGTCTAACCATTTTTATTTAAAAAAAGGGTTGACAAATTCTCTGGAATGTGCGGCCGCTCTCGCTACTGATCGAATTTATAAGGTAGCGAGAGCGGCCCTTGGATTAGGACTTATCATCATTCTTTA
>CATLHM010000024.1 GCA_949949005.1 uncultured Lachnospiraceae bacterium | reverse complement strand
ACAATTTTTAGTTATCAGAAATCATTTACGTTGACTAATATTATCTCCTGTCCAGACAAACGGACAAACAGGTCTTTGGCTGTCGATAATCAGGAATTATCCATTATATATATAGCGGATAACATTTAATTATCCATCATTAATAAAAGTTTAGGATTTATAATTCCATGCAAAGCCTCACAAAGTGCATTAATATATTATGAATGGAGTCCAGATGGTGATTTTAACCAGTGGTTAGAAGAACAGACGGATGAATAGTAGAGATAGCAGGCAGATAATTACATAGGTAAAAAGAAAGATATATGCAGAGGAGCACATGCCTTAAACAAAAGGGTATCTGACGTATTGAAATTAGCATGATACAATCCATTCACAAAAGATTTATGCGAAATACCGGCAGTAAACTGGAGGAGCGATAAATATAGGTGAAATAAGAAAAACAATAAAAATGGACGTATTTTATACGGGTCTTATTTGGGGTATATTTGTGAATATCATTACTGTAGTCAACTCCCTGCTAATGGGAAGGATGCTGGATGATTTTTTGGAAGGATATTTGCCTTTTATCATACGCAGATAATTCTATCTATATAGAAAATGGTGCTGCTAAATATGCAAGCCAGGGGCTTGGTGAAGACAGAGGAAAAAAACAGGTGGGCAGGCTCTACTGTAGTATTTTAATTTCAAATACGAGGAGGCATGAACAGCGTCTGGTTTGGTATAATTGGGTTGTTCAGAATCAATTAAAACTGGGGGCTAGAGCATGATCTGCTGGACATACCAAAAAATATTAAAAAATTGCTATTGATCAATTCTCCGCAACAGAATATTACAAATAACCACAGCGAAGGCAAAGATTAAAAGGAATGGTAAAAGGCTTTCAAACTGAAAAACACTCTCTGTCATCAGTTTATATCCCCAGGAAGCCGGAAATAGTTTTCCCGCTGTTTGAAGCGCTTTTGGAAGCAGTTCCACAGGGAACATGATTCCGGAAAGCATGGTGGAGGGCACAAAAACAATAATAGAAAACATAGAAGTTTTTGCCTGGTCTTTGACTGCCAGACCAATGATACTGGCAATACTGAGCGATACCGCAATAAAGACAGCAAGGCTGAGGAAATATCTTCCCGGATTTTCCGGTATTTTGGCATGAAAAGCAAGGGGTGCGGCAATATATAAGATAATGCTCATAAGAAATAAATGAATATATGCTGAAATATTGGTCAAAGCAAGGCCCAGGATTAAGGGAACGCCATTTGCCTGGTAGACCTTTTTAATATCGCTGCTGTAAATTTCAACAAGAGAGGGCGGCAGGCCGATTAACGCCCCCATTGTCACACCAAATACAGTCATCGACTGGATCAGCGTTTCACTCGCCCCCGGCATGATGGATGTAAAGATACCGCCCATAATCGCAAAGAACAAAAGCGGTACGATATAGCAGGTGATCAGTAATGTCTTACTCCTTATATCCAACTTCCATTGTAAAGAAACTCCGTATAAAAAAGCACCCATGATTACTCCCCCTTTGTAATTTTTATAAAGTGTTGTTCCAGTGAACCCCGGTCGATCTGAATATCTGTGACAGTTTCTCCCTTTTCTCTGTACTGCATAAGCAGCGAAAGCAGCGAATCCCCGATATTTTCAGATTCATACTTTTCAGCTCTGTTTTCGGTTCGGATTGTGATATTGTAATGCTTTCCGACGGTTTCGCTCAGCTCTTCGACAGTCCCGATAAAGGCAATTTTGCCGGCGGAAAGAATCGCGATCCGGTCACATAAATTTTCAACCTCCGCCATATCATGGCTTGTTAATATGATTGTCTTTCCCATTGCTTTTAACTGGCGGATTTGTTCATGTAAAGATATTTGTCCCTCGACATCAAGCCCTGCGGTTGGTTCATCCAGGAACAGGATATCCGGGTTTCGTGTTAGGGCAAGCGCCAGATGGAGCCGCCGCTTTTGCCCGGTTGATAGCTGATAATAGGGTTTTTTGGCAATCTCATAAATTCCGAGAGCGTCAAGTGCCTCTCTGTCAGGAGATGTCTTATTCCATTTGGCAAACAGCTTTACAGCTTCCAGCGCCTTTATGTACTTCGGCAAAGAGGCCGATTGTAATTGAATACCCATGATTCCATTGATCGTAATGCTTCCGCTGTCGTAGTTTCTTAAACCATCAATACATTCAAGAGATGTTGTTTTGCCGGCGCCATTTATGCCGAGCAGAGCAAAAATTTCTCCTTGCTGTACGCAGAAATTTAAGCCTTTCAGTACAGTGTGGGTTCCATAACTTTTTGTTAAATTACTGATTTTTATAGCCTCTTTTTTTACAGCCTTATTCATTCTGTTTCCTCCAAGCCTCCTATCACGATCCGCAGGAACACCTTTCTTGTAAGCAGTATATCCTATTACGTTGCGTCACAAGCAAGCATTTTTGTCAGAGCGTGTTTGAAAATTTATTCCCGCTATCTGTACGCCCCACTTTGCGTGAAATTTGCGCCAAATTTGGTCAACTTAGGATTTAAGAAAAAGACAGATAATGGCACGGAGGAAGCTTCTGGACAGGCTCCCTGCGTTCGTGTTAGTATAGGGAAAACGACAGGCGGTAATAGGTTGAAAATAAGCCTGATGGCTTATTTTCAACCAGCAATTTCTGCCGCAGGCGGCCCAAATTGGATCGCAGATGCGAAACCGTCTACGCGGATTTTGCATCGCGTTGCCGCAAAAAAACGCGGCATGGAGGTTAATATGCCAAAAATTATGATAATTGAGGATGATTTGGACATTCGGGAAGAACTGGTACTGCTCCTGGAAAACGAGGGATATATACCTCTGGTGATTACGGAGTTTACGGATGTACCGGGGCAGGCAGCGCAGGAACGCCCGGATCTGATCCTTTTGGATATCAGCCTTCCGGGTAAGGACGGTTTCTCCCTGTGCGCCGCGCTGCGGAAAACTGTTTCCGCACCGGTGATCTTTGTTACCAGCCGGGATGCCGGTATGGACGAGGTGCGGGCGTTGAGCCTGGGTGGGGATGACTACATCACCAAGCCCTACAGAGTCCCTGTGCTGCTGGCCCGTATCAAGGCAGTTCTGCGCCGGAGTATTGGTGAGCCGGAGCCGTCTGACGTTCTGGATGCCGGAGGGCTGCGGCTGAGTCTGACAAAGGGGATGGTGTCGGCTGGTGGAAGGGGCGTGGAGCTGACCCGGAATGAACTGCAAATTTTAGCCTGTCTGATGGCTCATGCAGGGCAGATTGTCTCCCGGGCGGATTTGATAGATGCCTTGTGGGACAATCAGATTTACATCGACGACAATACCCTCAGTGTAAATATGACCCGGCTGAGAGGGAAACTGGCAGAGATTGGCCTGCCTGACGCCATCAAAACCCGGAGGGGGATGGGGTATCAGCTATGACTCTTCGGGAATTTTTATCTGACCGGCTGCTTAGAATCATAATACAACTGCTTTGCGTCACGACAGCGGCCCTGTTCCTTTGGGCCACCGGGACCCAACTGGGTGTGCTGGCGATTTTGTTGGCGGCATTTCTGCCGGTTTTCTGTGCAGTACATCTGTCCGACTTTTTTCTCCAGCGGGCACGGCTCCGGGAGCTGGAATCCATTCTGGATAGCCTGGATCAAAAATATTTGTTTACTGAGTGTACCCCGCCCCCCAAAAATCTCTATGAACGGCGAGTGTTCGATCTGACCCGCCGGGCATGCCGGGACATGACGGGGGCAGTGTCCGATGCTAAGGCCGCCCAGCGGGAGTACCGGGAGTATGTGGAGAGGTGGGTGCATGAAATCAAAGCCCCCATCACCGCCTCACGGCTTATTTGCCGGGATTTAGACGGGGAAACCCGCCGGAAACTTACGGCGGAGCTTGCCCGGGTCGAGGCCCATGTAGAGAGAGCCCTGTTCTATGCCCGTGCGGAAAACCCGGAGCAGGACTGCCTCCTTAGGCAGGTGACGCTGGAAAAAATTGTTGTCCAGGCCATCGAGAACCACCGCTTTCTACTGATTCAAAATGGTATCCGGGTGGAGACAGAGGGGCTGGATTGCCCTGTCTATACCGATGAAAAGTGGGCGGTGTTTATCCTGGGACAGTTGTTGCAAAACGCTGCCCGCTACCGGGGGGAAGCCCCGGTCATCGCAATTTCAGCCAGTTCCCTTGGGAAACAGGTACGGCTTACCGTCTCAGACAATGGCATCGGTATTCCGGCCCATGAGCTGCCCCGTGTGTTTGAACGGGGCTTCACAGGCAGCAACGGACGAAGCCGGGGCGGCTCTACGGGCATGGGCTTGTATCTGTGTAAAAAACTGTCCGGTTTTCTGGAGCTGGAGCTGGATATTGCCTCCGGGGAGGGGAGAGGGACCACCGTGGCCCTTACCTTTCCGGCAAAAGAGAACCTTACAAAACTGTAAGGTAAATCAATATGACATCGATACAACAGCCTTTGCTTTTGGTGTACCCTAGAGCGTGTTTGATAATAAGCCTGATGGCTTATTTTCAAACAGCAATTTGTGCCGCAAGCGGCCCAAATTGGATCGCAGATGCGAAACCGCCTACGCGGTTTTCACATCGCGTTGCCGCAAAAAAACGCGGCATGGAGGCTAGAGTCACAAGCAAAGGAGGCAGACACTATGCTACAAGTACAGAATATTGAAAAATATTACGGAAGCAAAAATAACGTCACCAAGGCACTGGATCGGGTGAGCTTCGATGTGGAGGACGGGGAGTTTCTGGCCATTATGGGGGCGTCCGGCAGCGGAAAAACCACTCTGCTCAACTGTATCTCCACCATCGACACGATAAGCGCTGGAAAGATTCTCCTGGACGGGGTGAGCGTGGCCGATTTATCGGAAAGTAAACTGGCCAGGTTCCGCCGGGAGCGGCTGGGCTTCGTTTTCCAGGACTTTAACCTGCTTGACACCCTGACCATTGAGGAAAACATCGGACTGGCCCTCTCCCTGAACCATCAGGACTGTGGGACTGTGCAGAACCGGGTACGGGAGGTGGCCGGGAAGCTGGGGATTACCGACATCCTGACGAAATTTCCTTATCAGGTTTCCGGGGGCCAGAAGCAGCGGGCCGCCTGCGCCCGGGCGATGGTGGCAGGACAATCCCTGTTGCTGGCCGACGAACCCACCGGGGCGCTGGACTCCAGGGCATCCAAGAATCTGTTGGAGATCATGTCCACCATGAACCGGGAGATGGAAGCCACGATCCTTATGGTTACCCACGACGCTTACAGCGCCAGCTATGCCAAGCGGGTGCTGTTCCTAAAGGATGGGAGGGTGTTCAACGAGCTGCTCCGGGGAGAACGGGGACGGTCAGTGTTCTATCATGAAATTCTGGATGTTCTTGCCGTGTTAGGGGGTGATGTCAGTGACGTTATCTGAGCTCTCTCTACGCAACGCCAGGCGCCAGACCAGGGACTACCTGGTCTACTTTGTCACGGTGGTCATGGCCGCCGCACTGTTGTATTCTTTCAATGGGCTGGTGTTTTCTCAGGAGATCAGCACCTTGTCTGGGAGCATATCGATGCTTCCCACGATGATCCTGCTGGCCAGCGTGGTGGTGGTGTACGTCTTTGGCTGGCTGGTGGCCTACGCAACCAGATTCATGCTCCTGCGCCGGGGCCGGGAGCTGGGGATTTACCTGCTCATTGGTCTGGAGAATCGGCAGGTGGCCGGGCTGTTTTTTCAGGAGAACCTGGCCGTGGGGGGCTGTGCCCTGGTGCTGGGGACTGCCCTGGGAGGATTGCTCTACCAGGCCTTTCGGGCGATTGTGCTGACACTCTTTGGCCTGCCCTATACCTTTTCATTGGGCTTTTCTCTTCCGGCTTTGGGGCTGACGGTTTTCTATTTTGCCTTGATTTATCTCATCGCTCTTCGCCGCAGCCGCAAATATATTCGCAAAGCACAGATCCATGATCTGATCTATGTTGACCAGGTCAACGAGGACTTGGTTATCCGGACAGGCAAAATGCGCCGTTGGATTTTCTCCGTCTCCATTGCGCTGGGCGTGGTTGGAACCTGCCTGCTGATGGCGGGAGGTTCTGTCCTTGGCATGATCGGGGCGGCGTGCGTGATTGCGTTCCTGTTCGGGTTCTTCCTCAGCTTTGCCTCCGGTGTGCCTGCCTTTTTTGAAAAAAGGCCAGCCCGGAAGTATCGGGGACAAAACCTGTTGGTGTTCCGCACCCTTACCGCTAAGCTGGCTACTATGGGAACGCTCATGGCCGTCATTTCCCTGATCTTCACCGCCACCCTTATCTCCGAGGGGACAGGGATGATGTTCCGGGGACTTTTTAACGGGCGGGCGGCAGAAAGCGCCTGTTTCGATTTATATATCGGCGGCGCCGGTGACGGGTCTCTCAGCCAGGATTATCTGGATTACATCCAGGCGAACATCTCCGTGGAGCAGGCACTGTGCTATCCCATCTACCAGGCAGAGGACTGCCGGGTCATGGACTATGTGGAAAGCGGGGAAGAGGACTACTACCGTTACCTTGATCGGGATCCGGTGCTGCGCTACAGCGACTATGCCGCTCTGCGCGCCATCGCCGGATACCCGCCGGTAAAGTTTCAGCCGGGTGAGTATCTCATCCACTGCAGGGCCTACCTGGAAAAGCGCCTGACCGGCTACACCCAGCCCGTTTCCTTAGGGCGCACCAGCCTGACCCCCGGCGGGGTCTACACGGAACACCTGCTGCAAAACTACGACACGAGTAATGGGCCCCGCTATATTATTGTGGTGCCGGATGAGGCGGTAGAGGGTCTTGCGGTACTTCACTACGCCTATGCTGCCAGGACAGTCCGGCCGGTGACGGAGGTGCAATTTAATGACCTGTGCGACATCAACTACAGGCTGGTGGAGCAGAATCTGCAACCGGGTTATAGTGAGATCCACGCGAAGGCCCAGGAAGAGGCAGATGCGGCAGCCCAGACCGTCCTGTGCGTCTTTCCCCTCTTTTTCCTGGCCCTATCCCTCACTATGACTGCCGCCACGATCCTTACCATTCAGCAGCTCAGCGAGACAGAGCGGTACAGGCGGCAGTTCCAACTCCTGCAAAAGCTGGGCATGGATCGGTCGGAGATGGGTAAGGCTCTGCGTAACCAGTTCGCTATCTACTACACCCTGCCTGCCGTGCCTCCGGTACTGATCGGTGTGCCCTTTATCCTTCATTTGGCACACGCTCCCGAGCCGGGGGTGATGGTGGGAATGAGCAGCCCTGGGGTAATTGCGGCAATCTCGCTGGGGATTTTCTTTCTCATCTATGTAATTTACATTCTGCTGGCCTATACCAGTTTAAAGCGGAATATTCTGCCAAAATAGTGTGGAATCAGAGCTTTCACCATCTTGATTTGTCTGCCCGCTGAAGCGGGCAGATGGGAGTTAGTGCGTAACTATAGGTGCCGGCCACACCACCAGTAGTGAGCCTTGGGCAGGTGTTGGCAACAATGCAGGCTAAGCGTAGGTAGTAAGGTAGTAGGGCTATAGGGCAGATTTAGCATCGAAAGAAAGCCAGAACCAGTGCGCCGACGTGTGGGGAGGTTAAAACAAAAAATTCTACAGGCCACAGCCAGCAAGGCAGGTGGAGATACCAAAGGATAATGGAAAGACAAGACCACTGCGCATTTACTGTTATGAGGATAAGTTGGTACAGGAAGCACGCATAAAAGACCCGAACATTACCAGACTCGTGAGAAGAATGCTGAAAGCAGGAATCATGAAAGAGTTCCAATATGAGGAAACAGAGGAAGGATCCGGATAAGGCTCAGTCTGCTCACCAGTAATCGCAAATATCTATATGCATTATGTGCTGGTCTGGTGGTTCCGGGAAAAGCTACAGCTGGGAGGGGCGTATCCTGTAAGGGGTACGTCTATTTGACCGATGTTCCCTTCAATGTAAATATTGTTGTCGAAATATCAATCACACTATGCTATAATGACTGAAAAGCAAATGATTTCTTCCGGCAAAGGCCGTGTCTTATGGAACATTCTGTTCCTGATCAATGAGCTGGCACTCAGAGCGTGACAGCGTTTGATGAAGCATAAGGATGGCTGGCGGCAGCCTGACATCCGTTGTTTCCTGAAATCCTGCTTTTATATCCCAATCATCTTTAAATATGGCAGGAAAAGAAAGGCTGCGGTGTGTTTAAGGAAAGCTTTTCACGGGAGTTTTTGTATTTGATGAATTACATTACCGAATCAACCGATGCTACTGCGGAGCATTCAGGGAGCGAAAGGATCAGGCTGATCCATCATAATGTGAAGAAGATCAGGGCATCGGAGAAAATGGGGGTGAAATATATGCAAAAATGGGAGGAACTGGTTTATGCCAGGGATGCGGGGAAGGCAGAAGGCTTTACAGAGGGTATAACAAAGGGAAAAGCAGAAGGAATTACAAAAGGGAAAGCCCAGGGCGAAAAGAACCATCTGGTGAGACAGGTCAGCAAAAAGCTTGCCAGGGGCAAAACGGCGTGGACGATTGCGGAAGAACTGGAGGAGGACGTGGAGACCATTGAAGGAATCTGCAGGGAGCTAAAGGAGAAAACTAAGGATGAAGCGTGACGAAATCATTACCTATCTGAAAAATTTCAGCATGGAGAAACCCTATGTCAACGCCATGTGGCTGGAAGGCGCGGACGGGCTCGGCAGGGTGGATGAATATTCGGATATTGACTTCTGGTTTGATGTGGAAAAATCCCATCAGGAGTCTTTCTTGTACGAATGTGTGGAAGCCCTGGGCAAGATTGCGCCCATTGATTCCAGGGTGGATGAGATCAGGCCGGCTATCGCTCAGAGCAACATTCACCTGGAAAACACCTCGGAATATCTGACCCTTGACCTCTGCGTCCAGTCCCATGAGTTCAGAGGAAAGGAAGTGACCAGCTATGCCAGGAATGACATTGCGGAGCTGCCCCTTGTTTTGTTTGATAAGAAAGAGATCATTTCCTTCTATGATTATGAAATAGACCGGGAGGAGATCCGGCGTGTGCTTGACGAGGATAAAAACAGACTCCTGCAGGAGAGCAGGGTAGTGAAGTATATTAAGAGGAACCAATATTTGGAGGCCTACATGAAGTACATGGAAAATATTGCAGAGCCCCTGGTGAGGGCCGCGCGGCTGCTCTATACGCCAAGGCATTATGGATACGGCCTGTGCCATATCTCCCATCACCTGCCTGCGGAAACGGTAAGAGAACTGGAGCCCTTTTATCAAGTGGCCAGTTTAGAAGAGATCGAAGAAAACCTGCCAAAGGCGGCGGGAATGTTTGCCGAGTATGAGAGAAGGGTGAGGGAGAAATACAGGCTTACATAAGGCGGTGCGCTGCAGCGGGCCTACACAAACTCGTAAAGCACCACTTTTTCCGCTACAAAGGTGTCCCCGTCATAAGAACCTTCCAGGTTGACGATCATTTCGCTTTTGATATCGGAGGGAGAAGCCTCTTTGACGGTAACATCTTCCTCCGGGTTCGTCCCGCCGTTTTTCACAGTGTGGAGTTCAAATTTTGTCTGCTCCGTGAAATTGACGCCCACATAATCCTCTTCCGTCGCATTTTCAGGCGCCGGGGCAACGGCTAAGGAAACGCCCTCTTCCTCTGTTTCCTCCGTCTCTATTTTTATGATGACAATAGCGTCGTCGGAAACCCCGCATACCATTCCGTTCAGAAATTCTGTTTTTTCGCTCTTTGAATCTGCGGCCGGTATAGTGCCGCCAGGCTGCGCGTTTGCATTGTCCGTCTCCTCTTCCTGCAATGCACTGTTTTCCCCGGTCTCCTTGTCCGCATCCTCTAAGGATTCCTGATTTACAGACACTGTCTGAGAGTCCGGCTCCTTTGCACAGCCGACCCCTGCGGCTATCATAAATACACTTAACCCCGCTGCCGCTATCCGTTTTCTTTTCATAGTATCATGAACCTCCTTTTTTCTTTGCCTGCAATGCTTTCCCAGGCTGTAAACAATGTTTTTCAGGCTGCAAATTTTGGCCGGACAGATTATGTTCACGGCCAATGAAATTTGCCGTGGCAAGCCTGTCTGGATATAGGTATAGCAGAGAAACCTCTAAAATTTCTCTAAAATTTTCCTGTCCATCCAACCTCGAAAATCCAATCCCGAAAATCTACCTTCAAAAATCCATCCCTAAAAGTAAAAAAAGAACTTCAAGGAAGAAAACAGTTGTGGTACAATCAGGGGGAAGCAGACCGCTTAGTATAGTAAACGACAAAATAATTTGTCGTTTACTATAACCCCTCCGGGGGATGCGCACGATTTTGCATAGGTAAATGCTGCGTTTCACGCAGCGCAAAATCGGCGCAGCGAACGCCAAAAACAAAGATTTTTGTCGTTCACTATATATCTGGGAAAGGGGTTTGAGGGATACCATGACTGACGCTACGAAGGAATTGATCAAACATAAAATCCGGCATAACCTGCAGCGGGCGAAAACCTCGGTAAAGTGGGTGGTCTTTGCAGTGATCTCCGGTATTACGGTGGGACTGGTGGGCACAGCCTTTTATTTTTGTATGGCCGGGGTGACCGGGCTGCGGGGAGAGCATCCGTGGCTGATCTGGTTTTTGCCGGTGGGAGGCCTTTGTATCGTGGGCGCCTATCATCTGCTCCACGACGAAAGGGACGCAGGGACAAACCTGGTAATCTCCTCCATCCATTCCGGAGATAAACTGCCCCTTCGGATGGCGCCTCTGATTTTCGTTTCCACCCTGATCACCCATCTTCTGGGAGGCTCGGCGGGGCGGGAAGGAGCGGCCCTGCAGCTTGGGGGCAGTATCGGAAATGAAATAGGAAAGCTGTTTCGGTTCGATGAGAAGGACAAGCATATCATGACCATGTGCGGCATGAGCGCCGCTTTCTCCGCCCTGTTCGGGACGCCCATGGCGGCGGCCATTTTTTCCATGGAGGTGGTGAGCGTGGGAATCATGTACTATGCGGCTCTGGTTCCCTGCGTGATTTCCGCCCTGATTGCCCATGGTATTGCCTCTTATTTTGGCGCGGAAGCGGAGATTTTCCTGCTCTCTCAGATCCCGGAGTTTGGGGTGGGCTCCGCAGTGAGAATTTCTTTGCTGGCGGCCCTGTGCGCCCTGGTAAGTATTTTATTCTGCATTCTGCTTCACGGCTCGGAGTATCTGTATAAAAGGTTTTTGTCCAATCCCTACATAAGAAGCTTTGTGGGAGGGGGAATCGTTATTCTGCTCACCCTTCTGGTGGGAGATCAGCGCTATAACGGCTCCGGCATCGGGTTGATCGAGCCCAGCATGGAAGGGGAGGCGGCGCCGGAAATGTTCCTTCTGAAAATGCTTTTTACTGCCGCTACCTTAGGGGCGGGCTTCAAGGGAGGCGAGATCGTCCCTTCCTTCTGTATCGGAGGCACCTTCGGATGTGTGATGGGGAAGCTTATGGGATTTTCGCCCTCACTGTGTACCGCAGTGGGAATGACCGCCGTGTTTTGCGGGGTGACGAATTGCCCGATTTCTTCTCTGCTGATCAGCTTTGAGATGTTCGGATATGAGGGAATGCCTTACTTTTTGCTCACAATTGCGTTCAGCTATATGCTTTCGGGATATTTTGGCCTGTATCACAGCCAGAAGATTATGTACTCAAAATTCAAGACAAATTATATCAACAAAAAAGCGGTGTGATAACACGGCGAGAAATCAATTTTAAAGATGCAGGGAGGTAGGAATGTGATTGACTTTTTAAGGGAGGCGGCACAGGTAAAACCCAGCAGGAAGCAGCTGGACTGGTTTGACATGGAATTCTATGCTTTCATCCATTTCGGGCCCAATACCTTTACCGACAGGGAATGGGGAGACGGGACGGAGGATGAGGCGGTTTTTCATCCCTTGAAGCTGGACTGCGATCAGTGGGTGGAGGCCGTCAAGGCGGCCGGGATGAAGGGAATGGTGCTGACCGCCAAGCATCACGACGGCTTTTGCCTCTGGCCCTCGGCCTACACGGAGCACTCGGTGAAGAACAGCCTCTGTAAAAGAGATGTGGTGAGGGAGGCTGCGGAGGCATGTAAAAGAGGCGGTATCAAGTTCGGATTCTATTTATCTCCATGGGACCGGAACAGCCGGTATTACGGAACGCCTGCCTATAACGACTATTTCTGTAACCAGCTTACGGAGCTTCTGACCGGATACGGGGAGATTTTTTATGTCTGGTTTGACAATGCCTGTGGAGAGGGACCGAACGGCAAAAAGCAGGTGTATGACTTCCCCCGTTATTTTGACCTGATTCACAAGTACCAGCCAAATGCGCTGATCTTTAATGATTTCGGGCCGGATGTGCGCTGGTGCGGCAATGAGGCCGGAGCGGCCCGCCACGCGGAGTGGGCGGTGGTTCCCTCGGAGCTGTGCCATTATGCCGCGGTGCAGACAGGGCCGGGGCCTATGGCAGGGGAGGGGGAGCTTTCTTTCCTTTACAATACGGAGCAGGAGCTGGGAACCATGCCCAATATTCTGTATTCCAAGGGGTTGGTGTTTACGCCTTCCGAGATCGATATGTCCATCAGGCCTGGGTGGTTCTGGCATGAAAAAGAGGAGCCCCACAGTCTGCAGCGGCTGTTTCAGACCTATTTGACCAGCGTGGGGGCCAATGCCTGTCTGCATTTAAATCTTCCTCCCAACCGGGACGGCCTGATTGACGAGAGGGACGTCGCCAGGCTCAGGGAGCTTGGAAGCCTGATCAGCCGGGAATTAGGGAAACCGATTCCGACTCAAATCCAAAAGGAAGAAGGGCACGGGGCCACCCAGCCGGTTTACACGATTACCCTGGACAAGCCCAGGGAAAAGGTGAACTATGTGGTGCTTCGGGAGGACATTGCGAAGGGGCAGAGAGTGGAGAGCTTCCGCATCCTGGCAGAGTTTGAGAGCGGCAGTCAGTATCCTCTCTATCAGGGTACCTGTATCGGAAATAAAAGAATCTGCCAGCTCCAGGATCCCTTTGCACTCCAGAACCCCCTGACGGATAATTCCGGGCCGGAGCTTACGAAGCTTAAGGTGCAGGTGAGCGCGGCGAGGGATGAGGTGTTTCTGAAAGAGATTGCGGTATACTGACAAAAAGGAAGAGGAAAAGAGAATGAAATATCCGGTTTTTTTAAAAGAAAAGGGCTGTATCGGGTTTGTAGCCCCTTCTTTTGGCTGTAACATCGAGCCTTACAGGACGGCCTTTAAAAATGCAGGGAAAAAGTGGCAGGAGAGGGGATACCGCCTTGACCCTGGCCCCAACTGCTTTGAAGGCTCGGGGGTGGGGATCAGCAATACCCCTCAAAAGTGTGGGCAGGAGCTGACAGAGTATTATTTAAGGAAAGAAAACGACGTTTTAATCTCCTGCGGCGGCGGAGAACTGATGTGTGAAATTTTGGAACATGTGGATTTCGAGGCCATAAAGAGAGCGGAGCCTAAATGGTATATGGGATATTCCGATAACACCAATATGACCTTCCTTCTTACCACGCTCTGTGACACGGCCTCGGTGTACGGGCCCTGCGCGCCGGCTTTCGGAATGGAGCCATGGCACCCTTCCCTTGAAGACGCCATGGAGCTTCTGGAAGGGAAAAGAAATACCGTGGAGAGCTATGGAATGTGGGAGCAGGAGTCGGAGAAAAGCGAGGAGAACCCCCTTTCGCCCTACAACTGTACCCAAAAGCTGAATCTGAAAGCTTTCCTGTCCGGGGAAAAGGAAATGGAGGAGGTACGACAGGTTTCCATGAAAGGACGTCTTCTGGGCGGATGTATGGACTGTCTGGTGAACCTTTTGGGAACAAAATTTGATAGAGTAAGGGATTTTACGGAAAAGTATAAGGAGGACGGCTTCCTCTGGTTTCTGGAATCCTGTGACTTAAACGTGTTTGCCATCCGCAGGGCCATGTGGCAGATGGAGCAGGCCGGGTGGTTTCAATATGCAAAGGGCTTCCTGATCGGACGCCCCTACTGCCATGGACAGGAAATGATGGGGCTTGACCAGTATCAGGCAGTGCTTCCCACCGCCCTGCGGCATAAGGTTCCGGTGATTATGGATGCGGATCTGGGGCATCTGCCTCCCATGATGCCGCTTGTGACAGGAAGTATGGCGGAGCTTACCATGGACGGGGACAGATTGAAAATAGGGATGAATTATCGATAAAAAGAGTAGGTAAGGGTTAAAATGAGAAGGAAAATCGTAAAAAAATTAGTTGAAAATCCATTGTATAATGATGCGCGCCGTTTGGTTATGGTGGTATTGTCCGCCTGCATTATGGCGATTAATATCAACAGCTTTATTCATGCGGGGAATCTGCTTCCCGGCGGCTTTAGCGGGATCACTCTTTTGATACAGCAGATCGGCACGGAATTTTGGGGGGTGAAGATCCCTTACACGCTGGTGAACCTGTTGCTGAATGCGGTTCCGGTGGTGATCAGCTTTAAATTTATCGGGAAGAAGTTCACAGGCTATTCCTGTCTGATGCTGGTGCTTTCCAGTATCCTGACGGATATTCTGCCGGGCTTTCGGGTGACGGACGATATTCTTTTGGTGTGCGTGTTCGGCGGTATTATTCACGCCTTTGCCCTGAGCCTTTGTCTCAATGCGGACTCTACCAGCGGCGGTACGGATTTTATTGCCATTTTCTTTTCGGAAAAGTACGGCATCGACACCTTTAACTATATTTTTGTGGGAAACGTGATTATCCTTTTGATCGCGGGAAGCCTTTTCGGGTGGAGGGAGGCTCTTTACTCCATCATTTTCCAGTTTACCTCCACCCAGATGCTTCATATGCTCTATAAGCGCTATCAGAAGCAGACCCTCTTCATCATCACGGAAAAGCCCCAGCAGGTTTACGAGGGAATCCGGGATATTACCAATCATGATGCAACGCTGTTTAAGGGGACAGGGTGCTACAAAAAGCGGGAGTGCAACATGCTCTACTCCGTGGTGGGCAGTGATGAGATCCATAAGGTGGTGACGAAAATCAAGCAGATCGACGAGCTGTCCTTTGTGAATATCATGAAGACAGAACAGATTACGGGAAGGTTTTATAAAAAGCCCAACGATTGACACGGCCCTGGCTCTTGTGTGAAATAAAGCGCGATGAATGACAGTTGAAGTGTCATTTCATGTTCCTTATAATGGATTCATAGCAAATATTTGCGAAAACAGCAGATGCCGGGCGCTTTAGGGGCACCTGCGGGACGACAATTGGAGGGAATATGATGGAGCAACTGAATTTATCCACAGTGCAGGATCCGGAGAGAGTATACAAAATCCTGGGAGAACTGATACATACGGACCGGGAATTTCAGATTATGATTACCGTACCTTCCCAAGGCCACCAGACGGCAGAGGATGAAATTAGGATAAAGACGGAGGAAAAGACAGGCATTGACCTTGAAAGAGACGTAACGGACATGATTCATGAGATCGGTGTCCCGGCGCACATCAAGGGCTACCAATACTTAAGAGAGGCGATCATGATGTCCGTGGAGGATCCGGAAATGCTGGGTTCCATCACCAAGGTTTTGTACCCCACCATCGCCAGGAAAAACCAGACCACGGCCAGCCGTGTGGAGCGTGCCATCAGACACGCCATTGAGGTGGCGTGGAACAGAGGGCGGATGGAAACCTTGGACGCCATGTTCGGTTATACCATCAATACGGGAAAGGGAAAGCCCACCAATTCGGAATTTATTGCGCTGATCGCGGACAAGATTAGGCTGCAATACAGATAAAATGGTACGGTTTAGGTTGCCGCCTGTGAGGGAATGATATGCTGCGGACAGGGAAACAGTTCATCAGCTTCCTGCGTAAGGGCCGGTTCGCCAGAAGATGGCGGGCCGGCTTTATTTCTCGGCTTTATTTTGAAAATTTGTCTTTAATTGACAGGATGGATGATGTATAATAAAGAATAACAATAATGGTTGGAGGGTTTATGATGAAAAATATTCTTTTTGTCGCATCGGAGGGCGTTCCTTTCATAAAGACGGGAGGCCTTGCGGATGTGGTGGGGTCGCTTCCGAAGTGTATTGATAAGCAATATTTCGATGTGAGGGTTATCTTACCCAAGTATACCTGTATGTCTCAGGCAATGAAAGACAAGATGAGTTACATCACCCATTTTTATATGGACTTTCATTGGAAAAATGAGTATGTAGGCATCATGTATGCGGAAGAGGATGGGGTTAAGTACTATTTCATTGACAATGAAATGTTCTTTAACGGATTTAAGCCTTACTGCGATAACGCGCTCTTCGAGATTGAAAAATTTGCCTTTTTCTCCAAGGCTGCGCTCTCAATCCTGCCGGTGATCGACTTTCGGCCGGATCTGATCCATTGCCATGACTGGCAGACGGGACTGGTGCCGGTTTATCTTAAGGAGCGTTTCCAGGGAAGCGATTTTTATCGCGGAATCAAGTCGGTTATGACCATCCATAATCTGAAATTCCAGGGCAAGTGGAGTGTGAAGGAGGTACAGGACATTACCGGACTTCCGGGATACTTCTTTACGCCGGATAAGTTAGAGCTCTACAAGGACGCCAACCTGCTCAAGGGAGGCCTTGTCTATGCGGATGCCATAACTACCGTAAGCGATACCTATGCGGAGGAGATCAAGACGCCTTTTTACGGGGAGCAGCTTGACGGGCTTATGAACGCCAGGAGCAATTCCCTGCGGGGTATTGTGAACGGGATCGATTATGATGAATTTAATCCGGAGACGGATCAGTATATTGAGCACAATTACAGCGCGATGAATTTCCGCAAAGAGAAGGTGAAGAATAAGCGGGCCCTGCAGGCAGAGCTTGGTCTTGACCAGGACGACAAGGTGATGATGATCGGTATTGTGTCAAGGCTTACCGACCAGAAGGGCTTTGACCTGATCGCCTACATTATGGATGAGCTTTGCCAGGACGGCGTTCAGATCGTAGTCCTGGGAACCGGGGAAGAGCGCTATGAAAATATGTTCCGTCATTTTGACTGGAAATATAATAATAAGGTTTCTGCCAACATATATTATTCAGAAGCATTGTCTCATAAGATTTATGCGGCCAGCGACGCGTTTCTGATGCCGTCCCTCTTTGAGCCCTGCGGCCTGAGCCAGCTCATGAGCCTGCGCTATGGCACGGTTCCCATTGTCAGGGAGACAGGCGGACTTAAGGATACGGTAGAGCCTTACAATGAATATGAGAGCAGGGGCACGGGCTTTTCCTTCACCAACTACAATGCTCATGAGATGCTTCGGACTATCCGCTATGCGGAGCAGATTTTCTATGATAAGAAACGGGAGTGGAACAAGATTGTAGACCGGGCTATGGCCACCGATTTCTCATGGCATGTCTCAGCAGCCAAGTATCAGGAGATGTATGACTGGCTGATCGGATAAGGGATGCAGGTTTAAGCTTGTTTGGAGCGCAGCAGCAATGCCGAATGACAAAAAAAAAGACGGTTTTATCATGCAGGCGGGGATCCTGGCTATGGCCGGGATCATCGTCCGCATTATAGGGTTATTATATAACACTCCGCTGGTTGCCATCATCGGGGACGAGGGAAACGGATATTATAACAGCGCTTACTATGCTTACAGCATTGTGCTTTTGATATCCTCCTACAGCATTCCCTCCGCGGTGTCCAAAGTGATTGCCCAGCGCCTTGCCACAAAAGAATATCGGAATGCGCACAGAATTTTCTGCTGTGCTTTTATTTATGTGCTGGTAGTCGGTGGTATTGCCAGCTTATTTGTGTTTTTCGGAGCGGGCTTTATGGTGAAGATGGAGAGCGCCGTATTGCCCCTGCGGATTTTGGCTCCCACCATTTTTTTCAGCGGAATATTGGGGGTGTTGAGGGGATATTTCCAGGCCCATAAGACCATGGTGCAGACCTCCGTGTCACAGATCGTGGAGCAGCTCGTCAATGCCGGGGTCAGTATCGGCATGGCTTATGTGCTGGTGCAGGCCGTGGCGGACAAGGACGCCACCACCCAGGCGTCTTTCGGAGCGGCGGGGGCCACCATAGGAACCGGAGCCGGGGTGTTGGCCGGGCTTTTGTTCATGCTTGGGGTCTTTGTCCTGAACAGAAAGACACTGCGCAGAAGGATCAAACGGGACACTGTCCATCAGGACGAATCCTACGGGGATATTTTTAAAATGATCTTTTTGGTGGTAACCCCTTTTATTCTCAGCACGGGTATTTATAACATTAACAACTTTATGGATAACCGGATCTATCAGCAGATCATGATGGGAGTGCGGAAACTGAATGAGGCGGCGGTGGCGGCTGACCTCAGCGTGGTGTCCAAGGGAACCAAAATCGCCAACATCCCCATCGCCTTTGCCTCCGCCATGTCCACGGCCCTCATTCCCGGAATTTCCAGTGATTTTGTCCAGGGAAAGTTAAGAGGCGTTCGGGAAAAAGTGGCGAAGGCGGTAAAGGTTACCATGCTGATTTCCATTCCCTGCGCCGTAGGCATCGGGGTGCTGGCAAAGCCGGTGATGATGGTGATCTTTCCCCAGCCGGATTCTTTAGAGATCGCCTCCCTCCTTCTTTCGGGTATGGCTGTGAGTATTGTTTTTTACGGGCTTTCTACCCTGACCCAGGGAATCTTACAGTCCATTGGGCGCATGAAGGCGCCGATTATCAACGCCTCTGTTGCAGTGGTGCTTCACGGGGCCGTCATGGTGCTGATGATGTTGTTTCTGGATGAAAGGTACAGCCTGTATTATTATGTATTTGCCACGGTGCTTTACGCTTTCATCTTGTGTGTGTTGAACCAGATTTCCGTACACCGCCATCTGGTATACCGCCAGGAATTTTTCCGCACCTTTTTTCTTCCGGTCATAGCCTCCACGATCATGGGGGCTGCCGCTTTCGGGATCTATCAGGGAGTCTATTATATCAGCAAGAGCAATATCCTTGCCCTGGGACTGGCCGCTGCCCTGGGAGCGCTTATTTACTTTGTGCTGATGATCCGCTCTCAGGCTGTCTCCGAGGAGGAGCTAAGGGGAATGCCCAAGGGCCATATGCTGCTTGCCCTGGCGAGAAAGCTGCGGATTTTGAAGCCCCAGGGGGGAAAGCCTCAAGGAGAACCTCAGAGAGAACCTCAAGAAGAACCTCCAAGAGGAGGGAAAAAGACAAACGCAGGAGCAGGGGGGAGTGGAAAGCGAAAAGCCGCCAAAGCAAAAGGCAAAAAGGCGGGTAAGGGCTCTAAAAAGAAGAATGGGGGCAGGAATGCCTCTGCAAAAAAACAAAAATCTGCAAAGCTTTCCAAAGAGACCCAGCAGATAAAAGGGGTGACCGTAACGACGCAGACCCGCAGGCTCTATCAGGAGCAGATGGACGAGGACGACGACGATTTTTGGCTGGATGATTAAAAATAAAAAATCCGTATAGATAAAAACCTTCTGGAAATAATAAGAGTGTCAGGCATGGCAAATGCTGAGCGTTTGATAATAAGCTGGCGCCAGGGCGCGGCAGCGTTTAATTTTCAGGAGGTATTTTTTTATGGCTAACTTATCAGAGCTTGATTTACAGAATCTGCGCCATTTGATTGGCGGCTACGACGTGTCCCACTGCAAAATGAAAGAATATGCATCCTCTGCGACCGATTCCCAGATTAAGCAGTTCTTTGAAAAAGGGGCTAAATCGGCAATGGACAACAAAAACGAGTTGATGAAATTTTTGCAGTAAGATTAGGAGGGATGAAAGATGCAGTTAAATGAAAAGACCATGGTGGCAGATACACTGACCGGCATCAACGGAGAGCTGGTACGTTTCGGCGAAATGATCGCACAGACCGAGAATCCGGAGCTGAAGCAGACCCTGAAGCAGTTCCGCAATACCTGTGAGCAGTCACAGGAGGAGCTTTACAAGCTGGCAAGGGAGAAGTCCTATTATGTTCCCGCATCCAAGGCAACCCAGGAAGAGGTTGAGCATGTGAAGAGCCTTTTTACCAGCAAAACTCTTTAAGAGCTGAAAGAAAGCTTAAAAAAGACGGGGAAGGATGGAAGCCTTGGCCCGTCTTTTTTATGCGCAGGGGCGCGTAAGGAAGATAGTTGCCGAGGCAACACGCGCCCCGCGCGGCGGGTAGGGGGAAGAAACATCCCCTATCCAATTGGTGTGCCCGGGCGCCCAAAGGAAAATGTCAGCAGAGCTGACGGGTGCCCGGCGCGCGAATAGGGGGAAATCCTCCCCTGCTCGAACAGACTAATCCTCCAGGAGTTTTAGCCCCGAGATATCGGAATCTATCATCATGGAATAATTGGTGTAGTACACCACGAAACCCGGCTTGCTGCCATTAGGCTTCTTCACATTTTTCTTTTCCGTGTAGTCGATCTCCACTTTATCCTGCCCCCGGGCTTTGGAATAATAGGCCGCAAGCCTGGCGGCGTCCTCAAAAACAGTGTCGGGCAGATCCGCCCCCTCGGACTTTACCACCACATGGGAGCCGGGGACTTTCTTCGTGTGAAACCACCAGTCGCCGCCGGTGGCAAGCTTGAAGGTGAGCTCATCGTTTTGGTAATTGTTTTTGCCTACATAAATATGGAAGCCGTCGCTGCTCAAATAGTGGAAGGGCTTGCTGGTAAAGCGGGCCTTTTTGGTTCCTCCCTTCCGACGGATATAACCGCTTTCGATCAACTCTTCCTTGATCTGCACCAGGTCTTCCTCCCGCAGGGCAATATCCAGAGCAGCCTGGATCGACTCGAGATGGTCGATTTCCTCCTTTACCTGGGCGGTAAGGGTGGTGAGGGCCTCATAGGTACGCTTTAACTTGCTGTATTTGTCGAAATATTTTTTGGCATTTTCCGACGGGGAAAGAAGAGGGTCAAGGGGAATGGTGATCTTTTCATTGGTATAATAATTTAATGCCTCCAGGGACTTATCCCCTGTCTGAGCCTCGTAGCCGTAGGTGTTGAGAAGCTCCCCGTAAATCCGGTATTTGTCCTTTTTTTCCGTGTCCTTCATCTGTCGGAGCTGTAAGTCGTATTTCTTCACATTCCGCTCCAGGGCGGTCTGGACGATTTTGCGCAGATCCGAAGACTTCTGGCGGATGCGGGTGTGGGTGCTTTTTTCCGCATAATACTGTTCTAAAAGCCTGCTGATGGAGTCAAACAATACGCTCTCGCCGTCCCCGTACATGGTGAGGGGCAGGGCGGCATATTCTCTGGGGGTTTTGTCGGTGTAGACAATGGAAGAAGAAAAATCGCCCCTTTTCACCTGTTCCATCATATGGGAAAAGGCCTCCCAGAGCCTGTCCAAAGCCTCCCCGCCTTCGGGGGATTCCTTAAAAAAGGCGGTGGAGGTATCCCCGTCAACCCTGGCCCGGAAACAAATTTCCTGGGCGATCACAGGGGAGACTCCGGTATAGATGCCGTAAATTGCCTTGTAAACGGGCATATTTTTGCCAATAAGGGCCTGGCGGAAGGAGGAAGCGTCCGCACAGAGAGGGTTTTCCTTTTCCTGGGTCAGGGGAATGAAGTAGCTTCTGCCGGGCAGCACCTCCCGGACGGAGCTGACCATGCCGGAGATATGCTTGATGCTGTCGATAATCATATCCCCATCGCCCACAAAAATGATATTGCTGTGCTTGCCCATAATCTCCACGATCAGCCGCTTGCGGCACAGATCCCCCATCTCGTTTAGATGTTCGATATGAAGATGGATGATCCTCTCGAGATCGGGCTGGGTGATATCGGTGATCCTGCCGTTTTGGAGATGCTTGCGCAGCAGCATACAAAAGCCCGGAGCTGTCATGGGGCTGGGTTTGTTCCCTTCTGTGAGATAGATCAGGGGAAGGGAGGCGCCGGCAGAGATCAGGAGGCGCTTTTGCCCTCCATCAGTTGTCTTTATGGTAAGCAGCAGCTCGTCGTTTTCCGGCTGGGCAATCTTATAGATGCGTCCCCCAATCAGGGTGTCCTTTAATTCCTTTACAACCGCCGCAACGGTGATTCCGTCAAAAGCCATGGGAAGATTCCTTTCTATCACAACGGATGCCCGGATGGCAGGCATCCTGATGTAAATATAACCTGTTGATTCAATTTCTGCACGCGTGAGCGTGTTACTTCATTATATAGCACCTATCAGGATAGCACAACTATGATTTTATGGCGGAAACTAACCCTTCATAAATTCTTGACGTAACCCTCCGTTTCCCCTATAATAGAGTGAAATCAAAGATTTCCCTATCCTGATTTGTATGCCCGCTGAAGCGGGCAGAAGGGAGTTAGAGTGAAATCAAAGATTTCCCTATCCTGATTTGTATGCCCGCTGAAGCGGGCAGGGGGAGTTAGAGTGAAATCAAAGATTTCCCCATCCTGATGTGTACGCCCGCTGAAGCGGGCAGGGGGGAGTCAGATTGAAATGAAGAAAGAGCCTCGGGGCAGCTATGTGTTCCCGGGCGGCAGGAGGCCTTACATGATCAAGAGTATGACGGGGTTTGGCAGATGTGAGATACAGGAAACCGAACGTAAAATAACGGTAGAAATGAAATCGGTCAATCACCGCTATCTGGATGTGAGTATCAAGATGCCCAAGAAGCTTAACTTTTTCGAGACAGCCATCCGAAATGAGCTCAAGAATTATATCCAGCGGGGAAAGGTTGACGTTTTCGTAGCCTATGAGGATTACACAGAGTCGAATGTGTGCATCAAATATAATAAGGAGCTTGCAGCAGAATATGTAAGCTACTTAAAGAAGATGTCGGAGGATTTTGGTCTCGAGAATGATATAGGAGTCTATGCCCTTTCCCGTTATCCGGAGGTTCTTGCCATGGAAGAGCAGACCCTTGACGAGGAGAAGCTCTGGAGCCTTCTTGCCAAAGCGATTAAAGGCGCGGCGGAAGGGTTTGTGGAGACCAGAGTGAAGGAAGGGGAGCATTTAAAAAACGACCTTCTGGAGAAGCTGGATACCATGCTTGTGAACGTGGACTTTATTGTGGAGCGTTCCCCTCAGATTGTTGCCGAATACAGGCAGAAGCTGGAGGATAAGGTCAAGGAGCTTTTGGCGGATGCCAAGGTGGACGAAAACAGGCTTCTGATGGAAGTAACCATCTACGCGGACAGAGTTTGCGTGGACGAGGAGCTGGTTCGGCTAAAGAGCCATATCGAGACAACCAGGGATACGCTGCTTAGGGGAGGCGGCATCGGGCGGAAGCTGGATTTTATTGCCCAGGAGATGAACAGGGAGGCCAATACCATTCTGTCCAAGACCACCGATCTTGCAATCTCCAACCGGGCCATTGAGTTAAAGACAGATATCGAGAAGGTAAGGGAGCAGATCCAGAATATCGAATAGGAAAATCAGAATGGATAAGTTGATTCATATTGGGTTTGGCAATATTGTGAATGCGGGCAAGATCATTGCCATTGTCAGCCCCGAGTCCGCACCGGTGAAGCGTCTGGTGCAGAAGGCCAGGGAGGAAGGCAGCGCCATTGACGCCACCCAGGGAAGGAAAACTAAGGCCGTGCTTGTGATGGAGAACAGCCAGCTTGTGCTTTCGGCGCTTCTGCCGGAAACCATTGCACTCAGGGCACAGGCGGAAAGCAGAGATGAGAATGAAACGTAAAGGAATATTGATTGTTGTTTCAGGATTTTCAGGGACAGGGAAGGGTACCCTCATGAAGGAGCTGGTGCGCAGCTATGAGAATTATTCCCTGTCGGTTTCCATGACCACCAGAGGCCCCAGGCCAGGGGAGGAAGAGGGGAAAGAATATTTTTTTGTAAGCGAAGAAGAATTTAAGAGGCAGATGGAGGAGGACGGCCTGATCGAGTATGCCTGCTACTGCGGCAATTATTATGGCACTCCCAGAGAATATGTGGAGCGGCAGTTAGAGAAGGGCAAGGATGTTATCCTTGAAATTGAGATCCAGGGTGCGCTTAAGATCAGGGAGAAGTTCCCTACCGCGCTGCTTATGTTTGTGATGCCGCCCAATGCCGCAGAGCTGAAAAAGCGTCTGGAAGGGAGAGGAACCGAGAGCCGCCAGGTCATTGACGAGAGGATGCGAAGGGCGGCGGAGGAAGCGGAAGGCATTGATGAATATGATTTTCTGGTGATCAATGACAGGCTGGAGCAGTGTGTGGAGGAAATGCATGGGCTGATACAGGCGGCCCACAGTATGCCTGTCCGGAATTCGGAACTGATCGCTGAGATGCGAAAAGAGCTGGAGGCGTTTAAGTAGAGTTGCTTTGAAAGGAGAAATTATGTTACATCCATCTTATTCTGACTTAATGAAGGTAGTAAACAGCGAGGTTGAGCCCGGCGAGGCTCCTGTGGTCAACAGCAGGTATTCCATTGTAATGGCAACCTCCAAGAGAGCAAGGCAGATTATTGCAGGGGAGGAGCCCCTGGTCAACGAAAAGGATACCAAGCCCCTTTCCGTGGCTGTGGAGGAACTGAATCAGGGCAAGATCAAGATTCTTTCTGACGATTGAGCAGCCGCCGTACCTGGAGCAAGAAGAGTCCGTGAGCGGGCTCTTTTTACCTTATAGAAGGGATTACAGATGAAGATACTGTTTATTTCGCTGGGATGCGATAAAAATCTGGTGGACTCCGAGGTGATGCTGGGAATGCTCTCCGAGGAAGGGTATCAGTTTACGGACGACGAGTCGGAGGCTGATGCGGCAGTGATTAATACCTGCTGCTTTATAGGGGATGCCAAGGAAGAGAGTATCAACACCATATTGGAGATGGGGGAGCTTAAAAAAAGCGGGCAGATCAGGGCCCTGGTCGTAGCCGGATGCCTGGCCCAGCGTTATCAGGAGGAGATACAAAGGGAGATTCCGGAGGTGGACGCCATTATTGGAACTACGGCTATTTCCGCTGTCGTAAAGGCCCTGAAGGAGACTTTGAAGAAAAATCCCCACAACTATTTGGAGCCCCTGGATAAGCCCCCCATAGGGGGACAAAAGCGGGTGATGACTACGGGCGGCTATTATGCTTATTTAAAGATCGCGGAGGGCTGCGATAAGCACTGCACCTATTGTATCATTCCCAAGGTGAGGGGCGGCTACCGAAGTATTCCCATGGAAGCGCTTTTAAAAGAGGCCCGGGAGCTTGCCGGGGCGGGAGTGAAGGAGCTGATTCTGGTAGCCCAGGAAACCACCCTTTACGGAACCGATTTATATGGAAAGAAGGCCCTTCCAGAGCTTTTGAGAAGCCTGTGCAGGATAGAGGGATTTTGCTGGATCCGGATTTTATACTGTTATCCGGAGGAGATCACCGAAGAGCTGATACAGGTGATGAAGGAGGAAAAAAAGATCTGTCACTATCTGGACATTCCCGTTCAAAGCGGCAGTAATGCCATCCTCAAACGGATGGGAAGAAAGACCGACAGGGAGCAGATCGAGGCCATGGTGAGAAAGCTCAGGGAGGAAATTCCCGATATCTGTCTTCGCACCACCTTAATTTCCGGCTTTCCGGGGGAATCAGAGGAGGATCATGAGCAGACCTTGGCCTTTGTGGACGAAATGGAATTTGACCGGCTGGGAGTCTTTGCCTACTCCGAGGAGGAGGGAACCCCGGCGGCGGAGATGCCGGATCAGATTCCCGAGGAAATAAAGGAGCGGCGCAGGGATGAGCTCATGGAGCTTCAGCAGGAGATTGCCTTTGAGACGGCAGAAAAAATGGTGGGACGAAGGCTAAAGGCAATGATCGAGGGAAAGGTGGCGGATGAGGATGTTTACGTTGCCCGTACCTACAAGGATGCGCCGGGAGTGGACGGTTATCTGTTTATCCATGCGAAGCGGCAGTTAATGAGCGGCGATTTTGTGGAAGTAACCATAACCGGCTCGAATGAATACGATTTGATAGGAGAGATGGAAGATGAATCTGCCAAATAAGCTGACTATGTTCAGGGTGATATTGATCCCGTTTTTTATAGTATTTCTTTTAATACCCTTAACCCCTTATGACAAATGGATTGCCCTGGCAATTTTTATCATCGCCAGCCTGACGGATCTGCTGGATGGAAAAATTGCGCGGAAATACAATCTGGTTACCAATTTCGGGAAGTTTATGGATCCCCTGGCGGATAAGCTGCTGGTGTGTTCGGCGCTGATCTGCCTGATCGAACTGAATAAAATCCCCTCATGGATGGTTATCATTATTATAGCCAGGGAATTCATTATCAGCGGCTTCCGCCTGGTGGCCTCGGACAACGGTGTTGTGATTGCCGCCAGTTATTTCGGGAAATTTAAGACCACCTTCCAGATGGTGGCGGTTTGCCTTATGATTGCGGATATCCCCGCCCTTGCCCTTGTGACCCAGATCGTGTTATGGATAGCAGTGATCCTGACGGTGGTGTCTCTGGTTGATTACTTAATTAAAAATAAAGAGGTAATGAAAGAGAATAAATAAGTTATGAATAAAAACAGTTCCATAGAAGAAAAGATCGTTTCCATTTTACAGAAAAAACACTGGCAGGTGACCTGTGCGGAGTCCTGCACGGGAGGCATGGTCGCCTCCCGGTTGGTGAATGTGGCGGGCGTATCGGACGTGTTTGGGGAGAGCTATGTGACCTATGCAAATTCCGCCAAGCACAGGCTTCTTGGTGTCTCGGAGCAGACCCTTGTGGAATACGGCGCTGTCAGTCCCCAGGTGGCCGAACAGATGGCCCGGGGGGCGGCAAGGCAGGCCGGGGCCCAGGCGGCCATAGCGGTTACCGGCATTGCAGGCCCGGGGGGCGGCACGCCCCAAAAGCCGGTGGGGCTTGTGTACATCGGCTGTTATGTGAATGGAGAAGTTTTTGTCACCCGAAATCATTTCCAGGGAAGCAGGATGGAGATCAGGACGCTGACCACAGAGGCGGCCCTTACGCTTCTTCTGGATAAGCTGCTTTTGACAATCGGGTAGGGAAGGTTACTTCCCCACTGAGGCGCGGGGGCAGTGCATGTTGTGCCAGCAACAAATTTCCTTAGCCGCTCCTGTGAATAAAAAGCAGCCCTGCCCGGCCGGGCAGATGGGAGGTATCATGAAAGGAAAATGGAGTCCGGGAAAAATAACAGCCCTGGTGCTGGGAGGAATTGCGGCGGGTATGCTTCTGCTGGCAACCTTTTGGATAGGAGTAGCACAGCTCCTTAGCGTGATGCGGTTTCTTAGCCTGACGCAGGAAGCCAGGGCAAGGGCGGAATATAAACAGCGCAGTGAGCAGGAAAAAGAGGATTCCACCGAGGACTATGAGGGCCAGGAGGAGGAGAGTCAGGAGAATGAAATTCCCTTTAAGGACAGCCCTAATGAGCCTTATGAGGAGGAAGTCCCCCAGACGAATGCGGATTTTTACGAATTTCATGATGAGATTAGACAGGATTTGTCCTATCAGGTGGAACTTGATAGCTATGCTGAAATGTTTGGAACGGAAAATGTCCTTCTTTTCATAGAATATCCGGTGGTGTCCGGAAAGGTGCCGGGGGATATGGACGGGGTCAACCGTGCCATCCAAAAGGAAGTGGAGGAGCTCAGGGAATATGTAGGGTCGATTGCCGGGGAAGTGGATGGAGAGTCAACCTTTTACTTTGAAACGGAAAGCTATATCACCTACATGGACGAAGACGTTCTGAGTATAGCCTATGTGGAGTACGGTTACCTGGACGGTGAGTTTTATGAAAGCTATGTGGTTTCCGTCAATATAGACATGGAGAGCAAAATGGCCCTCACCAACTCCCAGATATTGGAGATTAACGATCAGTTTTCCGTGGATTTCAGGAACCGGAGCGAGAGGCAGAACGGGGAGGTTTCGTATCTTTATAATTTTACGGATCAGGAAATCACGGATTTGCTTAACGACGATAACAGTCTGATTATTTTTTATACCCCTCTGGGTATGGAGGTGGGATTCAATTACGACTATGGCTACGGCTGGGTGACAGTGACCTACAAAGATTATGCGAAGTTTCAGCGGCATTTTTAAAAAATTGCCGCTTTTTTCGGTTGTCAAACTATCCCCGATATGCTACATTGTATAGGGAAAGGCTTTCCTGTCGTGGTGGTGCGCCCCGCCAGTGGTTTATGTCCGTTTCCTATAAGAAGAAACAGTTCAGTGCGCCTCTCTTTGGGCCACAGAAGCAGTCCGCTTTGCATATCCGGCATTTTCAGCCAACGAATCCAAAGCAAAATTTCTTACTCGATTAAAAAATGGAAGGGGGTATCTTTGAGGGAGTTTTATTGGACACATAATGTGATATGATGATATCAGAGTCAACGATGGCTTATTGATCGGTAACGGATCAGTGCAATTGATGCGAATTGATATTGACAAGATCGAACATTTGTTTTATAGTAAATGAGAACAGATGTTCTCGAAGAACGCTTCCCAAAAGCGCATGAGAGAAAAGGAGATTTTTTATGGAAAAAGACGACAAATTAAAAGCATTGGACGCCGCCCTCGGGCAGATTGAGAAACAATTTGGAAAGGGGGCGGTTATGAAACTGGGGGATAACTCCGCTCATATGAATGTGGAGACGATTCCTACCGGCTCCCTAAGCCTTGATATAGCATTAGGGCTTGGCGGTATTCCCAGGGGAAGAATTGTTGAGATATATGGGCCGGAATCCAGCGGTAAAACCACGGTTACCCTACATATGATCGCAGAGGTTCAAAAGAGAGGCGGCATTGCAGGCTTTATAGATGCGGAACATGCCCTGGATCCTGTCTATGCCAGGAATATCGGTGTGGATATTGATAATCTGTATATATCCCAGCCGGATAACGGTGAGCAGGCCCTTGAAATTACGGAAACCATGGTGCGGTCAGGAGCCATTGATATTATTGTAGTTGACTCCGTGGCTGCGCTTGTACCCAAGGCGGAAATTGACGGAGATATGGGAGACTCCCATGTAGGATTGCAGGCCAGGCTAATGTCCCAGGCCCTGCGCAAGCTGACCGCTGTTATCAGCAAATCCAACTGTACTGTGATCTTCATTAATCAGCTTCGCGAAAAGGTAGGAGTTATGTTCGGCAATCCGGAGACCACCACAGGGGGCCGGGCCCTTAAGTTCTATTCCTCCGTAAGATTGGATGTAAGGAGGATCGAAGCCCTTAAGCAAAGCGGGGAGACTATTGGCAACCGAACCAGAGTCAAAGTGGTGAAGAATAAGATAGCCCCTCCTTTCAAGGAAGCGGAATTCGACATTATCTTTGGAGAGGGTATTTCTGTGGCAGGAGATGTGCTGGATCTGGCGGCCGGAGCCAATATTGTAAACAAAAGCGGGGCCTGGTATGCCTATGAAGGCAGTAAGATCGGCCAGGGGCGTGAGAATACCAAGCAATACCTGAAATCAAATCCGGAGATCTTTGAGGAAATATCCGAAAAGGTCAGGGCTCATTACAACCTGCAAAATAAGGTGGAGGAGAAGCAGGAGACGGAAAAGAAGAAAGCGGAGCCGGCAGCGAAGAAATCAGATACAGGTTCGGCATCCGGCAAGTCTTCCGCATCCGGCGCTAAGAAATCAGAGGAAGCATCCGCCCAGGAGACGGGAGCGGCAGAAAAGAAAGAGAAGGCGTAATCCCTCATGACAGTGACAGAAATCACGGAGGTTTCCAAATCCAGAAAAAAGATATGGATAGATGAAGAATTTGCTTTTGTCCTGTACAACGGCGAATTAAGAAGTTATGGGATCGAGCAGGATAAGGAAATATCGGAAGAAGCCTATCACGCCATCATGACGCAGCTTCTTCCCAAAAGGGCGAAGCTGCGGGCCATGAATCTTTTGCAGAGACGTTCCTATACCGTAGGCCAGCTTAAGGATAAACTGGCCATGGGGGGATATCCCGGAGTGATCGTGGAGGAGGCAATAGAATATGTCGCTTCTTTTAATTATGTAAACGATGAGAGGTACGCCTGCGACTTTATCGAATGCAACAAGGAAAAGAAGAGCAAAAGAAGGATTTTTCAGGATCTTGCGGCCAGAGGGATTTCGGGAGAGCTTGCGCAGGCGGCCTGGGAGCAGACAGCAGGGGAAGACGCTGGCGAGCTGGAGAAGGAACAGATCCTTCACTGGATCCAAAAAAAGAACTTTGATGCCCGGGCGGCCTCGCCCAAAGAGAAGCAGAAAATGATGGCATTCCTGTACCGGAAGGGTTTTTCAGCGGATAATATAAGAAATGCACTTTTACTTGACATTACTTCTATTTAAGTTTAAAATTTAACTGTTGTAGATTGCTTTTAGAATGTAATTATTACAATAAGTTGACTTTCCGGTCAATATTGTTACATACATTCTATATAGATCAGAGTACAATGAAAACTTAATAAGGAGGTGCTCCTGTAAATGGCGCAGGTTTTGATTTCGATCTTCCTCACGTTGATCGTGACGGCTCCTGTGGCATGGTTTTTGGCAACGGCTTACCATAAGAAGGTATCCGAAGCCAAGATCGGAAATGCTGAGGAGAAGGCACGTGAGATTATTGATGAAGCCTTGAAAACTGCCGAGACGAAAAAGCGCGAATCCTTACTTGAGGTCAAGGAAGAATCCATTCGTACCAAGAATGAACTTGACAAGGAGATTAAGGAACGCCGTGCCGAAGCACAGCGGTATGAGCGCAGAGTTCAGCAGAAGGAAGAGAACATTGATAAGAAGACGGAAGCAATCGAGAAGAAAGAAGCTAACCTGACAGCGAAGGAAAATGAGTTAAACAAGCTGCGGGTTGAAGTTTCAAAACTGAATGAACAGCGATTACAGGAACTGGAACGAATCTCTGGATTAACCTCCGAACAGGCAAAAGAGTATTTACTTAAAATTGTTGAAGACGAAGTAAAACATGAAACGGCTGTGATGATCAAGGATATGGAGAGTCGCGCCAAAGAAGAAGCAGACAAGAAAGCCAGGGAGTATGTGGTCACAGCCATACAGAAATGTGCGGCTGACCATGTGTCTGAGACTACCATATCGGTGGTACAGCTTCCCAATGATGAAATGAAGGGAAGGATTATCGGCAGGGAGGGCAGGAACATCAGAACCCTGGAAACCCTGACAGGTGTGGATCTTATCATCGACGACACACCCGAAGCCGTTATCTTGTCAGGCTTTGACCCTATCCGAAGGGAAGTAGCACGGATTGCGCTTGAGAAGCTTATTGTGGACGGACGTATCCATCCGGCCAGAATAGAGGAAATGGTTGAGAAGGCGCAAAAAGAAGTGGATATCATGATCAAAGAGGAAGGTGAGGCGGCTACCTTAGAGGTAGGTGTACATGGCATTCATCCTGAGCTTGTGAGATTGCTCGGCAAGATGAAATTCAGAACCAGCTACGGACAGAATGCATTGAAGCATTCGATAGAAGTAGCGCAGCTTTCGGGTCTTTTGGCCTCAGAGCTTGGCCTTGACACAAGGATGGCCAAGAGAGCCGGTCTCTTACATGATATAGGCAAGGCAGTGGATCATGAAATGGAAGGTTCCCATATTCAGTTAGGCGTGGAGCTGTGCAGAAAGTACAAGGAATCGCCTACCGTCATCAACGCGGTGGAATCCCATCACGGTGATGTGGAACCTCAGACATTGATCGCATGTATTGTACAAGCTTCTGACACTATTTCCGCAGCGAGACCGGGAGCGAGAAGGGAAACGCTTGAGACCTATACAAGCAGATTAAAACAATTAGAAGACATTACAAACAATTTTAAAGGCGTAGATAAATCTTTTGCAATTCAGGCAGGTAGAGAGATTCGTGTAATGGTAGTTCCGGAACAGATTTCTGATTCAGACATGGTGCTTTTGGCCAGAGATATTTCCAAGCAGATAGAAGCTGAACTGGAATATCCCGGACAGATTAAGGTCAATGTGATCAGAGAGTCAAGGGTAATTGATTATGCGAAATAATTAAGGAATAACATTGAAAGTAAGGAAAGTATTGAGAATGTAAGGTTTTCAATACTTTCTTTATTTGGATAATTATTGAACTATGCTGAATTAATTATACTGAACTATACGATTTCGTATGACCGTGTCAATGGAGAATAAATACATTGACTATTGTGTAATCAGTGTGTGTAATAATGTCGTGAGGAGAAATACTAGTGAAACAAAGTTGATTAAGAAACTTGAAGCCGGAGGATTTGTTTTTGATCATCATGGAAGTAATCACGATATCTATAGGCGTGGGGAAGATGAATTTGAAACAGTAGAAAGGTATAAGGAAATACCAGAAAGATTGGCAAAGGCAATTTTGAAAAGGCGTGGATTAAAATAATAAATATTGGAGGGAATACTGTGAAAAATAAATTTTTCACAGGCAAATTTGTGCCAGCGGCCCAAAGTTTGCAGGCGATGGAAAGGGTATGGTTATTATTATGCAGGAAGTATATCCGGTTTTGTTTACGAAAACGGAAGATTGTATTTTAGTTGAAGTTCCTGATTTGGAGATTTTAACTGAAGGGAAAGATATGAAGAATGCTATTGATATGGCAAGAGATGCAATGGAATTGACGTGTGTTACTCTGGAAGACCACCAAAAAGAAATTCCATTACCATCTAATACATTAGATATTACAAAGGGGACTTTCTCAAATGATGGAGAAACTATTTTATCCTATGTTGATATTGACTCTGGCGAATACAGAAGAAAAATAGATACAAAAACTGTCAGAAGAAATGTTGCACTTCCAAGTTGGCTCAATTATGAGGCTGAACATGCAGGAATTAATGTTTCGAGAGTGCTACAGGAAGCGTTAATGAATGTGTTGAATGTAAAGAGAAATATATAATATATGCTTGGTGGATTGATTTCGTCAGTCCATCAGTTGTATTATGGAGGAAGTATAATGAGAGAAGTGATGGAATATGAATTGGAAGCAAAAAGATAACCCATGCTTATTCATAGGTTATCTCCCAATCATTCAGCCCAATAATTTAGTTATTATTATTCCCATTTGGCAATTCTAATTTATTTTGGTTCTTCGCCCGTTTCCTTTGCGCTAAGGCCAAAGCTTTGTCATATTCTTTGGCTTCAAGCAATGCAATCACATCATCCCAATCCTCAATATTATCTAACAAAAATCCGTCATACTGTTTATCACTCATTCCCATATGATCACAATCTTTCTATCAATCAGAACTAGCAGTAGTATTTGTAAATATTGTAACCTGAATACGATAGGCAGTCAATCATCAATCAGACACTTTTTTACTGCCCTTAGCAGCGCTATGTCTCTCCCTTTACAGCCTGTTGGTCTGTGAACATAAATTTTTGCTCAAATTTAAAAAAAACCTCTTGCCTGTATGGGAATGTTATAGTAGAATAATTTGGGCGTTGGATTGTATACAATTATCCAATCATACTATTATGATAGAATCAGGAGGGATTTGTGCTATGAAAGCTTACAGGGAGCTTGATGAGAAGGAATTATTGGCACTGAAGAAAGATTTAGACAAACAGTATGAGGAAGCAAAAGCAAAAGGGTTAAAACTTGATATGTCCAGGGGGAAAGCATCTGTAGCCCAGTTGGATATGGAGATGGACTTTTTGGGCATCATTGATTCCAATTCAAATATAAAGACAGAGACAGGCGTTGATTGTAGAAACTATGGATTGCTTGACGGTATTCCTGAAGCAAAGAGGCTGGTTGCGGATATGATCGGCGTTAGCGAGGATATGATCATCGTGTTCGGTAATTCCAGCCTGAACATTATGTACGATACGGTTGCGCGCTGTATGCTTTTTGGGGTGCTCGGCAGCACACCCTGGTGCAAGCTGGATAAGGTGAAATTCCTCTGCCCGGTGCCAGGATACGACAGGCATTTTGCAATAACGGAGCAGTTCGGCATCGAAATGATTAATATCCCCATGACGGAGAATGGGCCGGATATGGATTTGGTTGAGAAATACGTGAATGAGGATCCGGCAGTAAAGGGAATTTGGTGTGTGCCCAAGTATTCCAATCCCCAGGGCTATACCTATTCGGATGAAACCGTGAGAAGGTTTGCCGCTCTGAAACCTGCGGCAAAGGATTTCAGAATTTTTTGGGATAACGCTTATGCGGTTCATGACCTGTATGAGGATAAAAGAGACGAGCTTTTGGAGATCTTTGCCGAATGTGAAAAGAATGGGAATGAGGATCTGGTTTACGAATTTTGTTCCACCTCCAAGGTGACTTTCCCGGGTTCCGGTATCTCAGCGATTGCTGCTTCCAAAGCGAACCTGGACTCAATCAAGAGTATCATGACCATTCAGACAATTGGCCCTGATAAGCTCAATCAGCTTCGCCATGTGAAATATTTTAAGAATATTGACGGTATGAAGGCCCATATGAGGAAGCATGCGGCGATTATGCGGCCGAAGTTTGAGGCGGTTCTTTCCGTGCTGGAAGGTGAGCTTGGCGGCCTTGGAATCGGTTCCTGGACCACGCCCAAGGGGGGCTACTTCATTTCCTTTGAATCTATGGAGGGCTGTGCCAAGACAATTGTTAATATGTGCAAGGAGGCCGGCGTGGTGATGACAGGAGCGGGGGCCACCTATCCTTACAAGGCGGATCCCAGGGACAGCAATATCCGTATCGCGCCTACCTTCCCTTCGGAAGAGGAGCTGGCGGTGGCAACGGATCTGTTTGTCTTATGTGTAAAGCTGGCAAGCGTGGAGAAGCTGCTTGCTTCGAAAACTGCCTGAGATGGTATGGAGGTAAGATTGAAAAAGGCCTGCGGCCATTTTCAACCAGGAATTTGTGCTGACGCACAAAGTTCCCTTGATTTGAGGGCTGCCCTGCGGCAGCAACATGGAGGTAAGATTGAGAAAGGCCTGCGGCTATTTTCAACCAGGAATTTGTGCTGACGC
>CATLHM010000023.1 GCA_949949005.1 uncultured Lachnospiraceae bacterium | reverse complement strand
CCAAACACCTCTATTTTCGTACCAGATACAGAGAAATGTCCATCATCTTGGCTCATTCATCTGAGATATGTAACTAATAATTCCTTGAAAAATAAGGAAAAAAGACTTGACTAAATAGGGAGGATTAGGCAATGGATACAAAAAGATATGTGAACACTATTGTAAGAAAGATCAGATGCAGTGGAAAACGGAAAAAGGAGATTGAGAAGCAGCTTTTGATGGATATCCATACGCGGATAGAGCAGGGGGAAAGTCCGGAAGAAATCTTTTCTCAGATGGGGACAGCAAAGGAAATCGCAGACAGCTTTAATGAAACTGTTTCCGTGAAAGAGCAGAAGCGGTATGTCAGAGGCAAAGCGCTTAAAATAATAATTCCCGTTATTTTTTTGCTGGCTGTTCTGATTTTGTTTGGATATTGGATGCTTCCTAAGAGCTTTGATATTGCCCATAGCAAGTATTTCGACAAAGAGCAGGTCGAAGCGGCCATGAAAGAAACCATAGAGCTGTTAGATGCAGGAGATTATACCGTTTTACAGGAAAGCGCTGATCCGAAGATGCAGGCCCTGTTAAATGCGGAAACAATGGACGAAGTAAGAGGATTGATGTCCGATGATTGGGGTGAGAGAAAACTGTTTGGCACTGCGTATATGGTGGAGCTGAGACAGGGAAACAGGCATTTCGCGGTAGGGGAGATTACGGTTACCTATGAAAATGTAAGTGCTACTTATCGGCTCACATTTGATGAGGATATGCGCTTTTCAGGGATCTATGTGAGATAGGGGGCGGTGGTATGACGGCTGAAACAGTGATTATGTTGGTAATACTCTTGTATAGCGTAGCGCCTATCATCATTCTAGGGATCGTTCAGTACAATAGTAAAAAACCGGTTGGCTTTTGGAGCGGGGACAAGCCGCTGGAAAAAGAGCAGATCACCGATATGAAAGCGTACAATCAAAAGCATGGGCTTATGTGGATTTTGTTTGGGACGGGGTTTATACTCTGCTTCCTGTGCGGCTTACCTTTTGGCGGAGAGATTGCTGCGATTTTGTGCATCATTGAAGCTACAGGCGGCATATTGGGAATGGTCGCATACCATAATAGGCTGAACCGCATCTATCGCAGGAAAGAACAATGAATTTGCAGGGAGCATGGGAGACCTTCCTTTCTTGCGTTTGGACGAAAAATTCGTCCTAGTAAAATGGCAGCAGCAGGGAATGAGCTGTTCAGAAAATTACATTGATAAATGGCAGTGAATGAAAGAGGCGATATAGTTACCGATCATGGTATACCTATATCGCTTTTTTGGCGCACGCCATATAGAGGAAATCATATAGAGGAAATATGCCGCCAAAGTAGCACATCGGCGGCACGCGGGTAGGGAGAAAATCTTTCCTATCCGATTTGTTTGAGTTTTACTGTGGCGTTAGAAGGGAGGATTTGGCGCCATCAATACCATATATGGTATTGAATATTCCTATATATTGGAAGATAGTCAAATATAGGTCTAAAGTGGGAAATCTATGATACCGTAAAATTTATTCATGGTATTACAAAGGGTAATTTTCGTGAGGGAATTAGTTTATGCGTGATAGTTATGAAGACTTTTTACAAAGGTTTGTCCAGTGCAGGCAGGAGCATAATATGACCCAGGAGGAAGTGGGGCTCAGACTTGGAATTACACAAAGCCAATTCAGCAAGATAGAACTGGGAAAAATTATTGTATCGTACAAGTGTCTAAAGATTTTGATGGACATAGGCTGGGATATTGACTATCTTATTACTGGGAAGAGATCATCTTATAGAGCTTCTGAATTAAGCACTTTGGTAACAAAAATAGAAGAGAAGGATAAGAGGGTGTTGCTTAGCGCCCTTACATTGCTTTTGGAACAGGGGATTGAAAAAAGTTCTGTAAATATAAGTTTTGAAACTAAATGTGAGATCGGGATACTAAAGATGCGGGCGGGCGAAAAAACAGCAGATTCTGTTTTGCATGAAATCAGACAGATATCAGGTATGGCACAGATACCAATGTCAGAGAAATTAGGCGTAAATATCAAAAAATACCGTATGCTGGAAAAGGAGAAGGTAAATCCTGATGCGGAGCTATTGATTCGCATTTATGAGGTAACTGGATGCAGGCCCAGCCTTCTTCTCGAGGCGGCGGGTGCCGTTGAAAGTAAAATTATTGATGATTTGTGGGATCAGATTATACCTGAGATTCAGGGAAAAATACTGCCGCTGGCAAAACAGACCCTGGGATTTTTAGAAATGTGATTGAGGTGCGTATGAGAAAGACAGTTTTAATTGTAGAGGATAGTAGACCACAATTGGATATGCTTGCGATGCTGGTATTGGAGGTGGATCCGACGGTAAGGATATATACTGCAGAGAATCCGGATGAAGCCTATGCCAATGTACTGAAAAGGACAATTGACGTATTTATTGTGGATATTATTTTGGATACCACGAAACCGGGAGATATTTCCGGTATTGAGCTTGTCAAAAGGATCAGGGAGGTGGAAAAGTATGTGCTGGCTCCGGTAATATTTGTAACTTCCATGGAGGATGCACTTAAATTTGCATATACAGACTTGAACTGTCTGGGTTATGCAGAAAAGCCTTTTTCTCTGGACGAGGTGAAGGGACTGATAAAAAAGGCGCTTCACCACACAACCGATAAGAGGAGAGATACGTCTATCTGTTTCGGCAAGGACAGGATTTTATATCCTGTTAAAATAAGTGATATCTTATACATAGAGAGCATTAAGAAGGTTGTTTATGTCCACAAGAAAGATGGGAAAGTATTGACCTTTCCTTATTTGACCTGTCAGAAAATTCTGGACAGGGCAGACACGGACTGCCTGTTTCAATGCGCCAGAGGTACGATCATCAATAAGGATTATGTGGTGAATATAGATATTTCAAATAAGTATATCACTTTGGAGGGTGTGGCTGAGAAGATTGAAATTGGAATATCGTTTAAAAAAGATGTATTGGAGGAGTTTGGGGGATGATTGAAAGAATTTGTTTGTTGTTGGAAGCATTATCAGTAGTAATTTGTTTGCATCATTTATATGGGGAAAAATTTAGGCTGGATATTTATACTGTAATTTTGTTTTCTATGGATATGATAATTATGACAACTATAGATTACTATGGATTACCTAAGATATATTCCTTGGTGATTTATCTGATTATCATTTTATATTGTGGAATTAAATTTGGTTTCAACTGGAAAGAATTAATAATAAACAATATTTTATATATGGTTCTAGTAGGTGGAATTCAAATAATAATTATTATTTGCTATGGATGGTGCTTTAATATGTTATCGTTAAATAGGATTGCGTTTTGGGGGAAGGAGGCAATAGTAGTAAGTGGAGGTGTTTTATTAGTTGTATGGTTTTTATTACCTATGTTGAAAGTCCATAAATTATCGATATATTTACAAGATAAGGAAAAGATATTAATTATTTCTTTGGTTTTTTGTATTATATTTGCTTTTAGTTGTTTTGTGCTTTATAAAGTATACAATGGATTGAGAATATATCAGAATTTAGTCCTTTTTATAAGTTTATTTCTATTTTGTATATTAGCTGGGGAATTGGGGAAATATAAGATTCGATCAAAAGAAATAGAAACAGAGCTGAAAATGCATAGATTATATGCTGATTCCTTTCAAGGCCTAATTGAGGATATAAGATTACGACAGCACGAATTTGATAATCATATAAGTGCTATTTATAGTTTGCATTATACATGTGATTCTTATGAAGAATTAGTAAAGGCTCAAAATGAATATAGTCAGGATATAATTAAAGAAAATCGTTATAATAAACTTTTGAAAGCTGGGAATCCATTACTGATTGGTTTTTTATATGGTAATTTTAAAGAAATAGAAAAATGTGAAATAGAAGTTACATATAAAGTATGCGTAAACGATTTAGATATTGGGGTTCCAATATATAAACTTGTAGAGATACTAGGTAATTTGATTAAAAATGCTATAGAAGCTATGAAGACTTTAGAGGTATCAAAGGCTATATATGTGGGATTAATAGAAGAAGAGGGGAGTTTTGAAATTGAAGTTAGAAATAAAAGTATAATTATTGATTATAATAAAATAGAGTCCTTTTTTAAAAAGGGATATAGTAAAAAAGGAAAAAACAGAGGCCTTGGCCTTTATAATGTAAAAAAAATATGTGATGAGTATACCTTAAATATATATTGTGAAAACAGAAATATAGCCGAAGATAATTGGCTTTGTTTTACAATAAATAATAAAAAAGAAACCATTTAAAATTTAAATAAATGGTTTCTTTTTTTTAACTTATCTCAAGATAGTCTAGGATGTTCATATTCTCCCAAAAAAAGTATACTTGTAAAATTGCAGGTAAACCAAATATCAAATGCCATACAAGCTAATAACAATGGTTTACTCAGTTTCAATAATTTCTCTTTCATAGGGTTCTCCTTTCTTTATTATTCTTGCAACAATAAGCTGCAGAGCGTGTAATATAATCACCCAAAAACCTACAGTGATATAAGGATTTTCAGGAACTATATACGTTGTAATAATAAAGAAGAAAACGAACAAAAATGCTTGAATTTTCACCCGTTTTACCGTGCCGTCTTTGAGAGGAAGATGAACTGTCGATGTTACTGGGCCTATATAATAAGTACAAAGCATACAAATGAAAAGTAAAATTAATTGGAATACTTTATTAATTGGAATCACTGGTAAAATCACTATTGCTAAAAAAAGATAAGTGAAGGATGCCAATAAGCAGGAAATATACTTCTTACAGTGCAGCCCTCCGGTTGCCGTTCTCAAAAAGATCATCACGCTCACTGCCACCACGTAAATACCCAGCCTGTCTCTGAATATAAATCCCATAATCAAAAGCTTGCTTATTTCTGAGGCAAGAGTTTTTGCTATGAACCCAAGCACAGCAACCTGATAATCGCTGAACTGGTAATTCTTTTTCAGGAACTCATCCACATCAATCACGTCCTTTCTTTTGCTTATTCTAAAAGTTATTCCACAGAGCGGAACCATATTTCCCTGAATTGCCCATATTAGCGAATTAATTGTAGAAAAATGGCGAAATACGCGGTAAATGAACAAAAAAATATGAAATATGATTAACTCAGTGAATATTTATGCAATTATGGATATGGATGGTATAATAACAGTACGCCATATTTTGTGGTGTAAAGATAACAGAGGACAAGATTTTGTAGGAGGTGAAGAGATGTCATATAGAGACATTGGACTAAGGATCCGCAGTTTGAGAGAAGCTAATTGTTACACGAGGGACGCATTCGCAGAGAAAATTCATATTTCGTCGAAATTTTTATATGAGATTGAGACTGGTAAGAAAGGCTTTACTGCCGAAATTCTGTTTAGAATTTCCAGGGCATTATGTGTCAGCAATGACTATATATTAAGTGGAAACGAGAGCAGTAAGCTCCCGGATAAGGTGATTGGTATACTGGAAAGTTTCAGTCCGGAACAGATGGAGCATGTACAGGGCATATTAAAACTGGTTCAGGAGATGAGTGCAGGTAAAGCAGTGTAAAAAGGGGAAGGGTAAGAGCTGGCGCATGACGATGCGCCGGCTCTTATCAACTGAGCATACCTCCTAACATCCCGCTTCCACAGCAGAGGATGAGCACGGTAAAAAAGTTGCCGGTAACCTCTCTCATTCCCTGGTTTACGATCAGAGATATAACGATCAAAATAAGGAAGTACAGGCCTCCTAATAAAAGCCCCCAGAGGAATTTCCGGCTTCCCTCTCTTTTTCCCGCCAGGAAACCTGCAAGGAAGGTGACAAGGATATAGATTCCCACAATGCAGGCAGACACTACTTTTTCTGTCAGATCAAAACGGTAGAGCAGGAGGGCAAGCAGAAGCAGAAGCCCGGTAGTGAGCAGATAGGACAGGAGAAGGCATTTTAATAGAAAGGTAAGCCTGTTGCTTAGATTCAGTTTTTTTAACATAACAGCCTCCAAGCTTAAGAAAAATTTAAATTTTCTTAATTCTTTACTTCAATCATATGTCTGAACTTGACAGAGAATACCCATATATTGTAATATTTCATTTAGCCATATCTATGGCAAATAAAAAAACAGGGAGTGATTATTACTTTGGATACCGATGGTGTCATACAATTATTTTCGTTACTGATTCTGGTGATTTTGTCCGCTTTCTTTTCCTCGGCGGAGACATCCCTCACTACGGTGAATAGGGTGAGGCTTAAGGCTCTGGCGGACGAGGGCAATAAGCACGCGCAGACGGCTCTGGATATCCTCGAAAAATATGGGAAGATGCTGAGCGCCATTTTAATAGGTAACAATATCGTAAATCTGACAGCGTCGTCTCTGATGACGATCGTAGCGATGAAGATTGGGCTTTCCGTGGGAGTGGCGACAGGAATCCTGACGGTGGTGATTCTGATTTTCGGAGAAATCGTACCCAAAAATATGGCGATGATCTATGCGGAGAAATTTTCGCTTTTTTATGCGGTGTTGATTGCAGGACTGATGAAAGTTATGACGCCGGTGATCTTTGTGGTGGATAAGCTTTCAGGCGGAATCATGAAGCTGCTACATATCGATCCCGGCAAGAGAACCGCCATGACGGAGGTGGAGCTGCGCACTTATGTGGAAGTCAGCCATGAGGATGGTGTGATCGAGTCCGAGGAGAGGGAAATGATCTACAACGTGTTCGATTTCAGCGACGCGGTGGCTAAGGATATTATGATTCCCAGAATTGATATGGTTACCGTGAGCGAGGACGCCGAATACGAGGAAGTGATGGCCTTGTTCAAGGAGTGTATGTATACCAGAATCCCAGTGTTTTGTGAGGATAAGGATAATATTATCGGTATGATCAATATCAAGGATTTTATTCTGGTGGATGACAGAAGCCAGTTTAAGATCAGTAATATCATGAGGCAGGCGTACTACACTTATGAGTTTAAAAAGACTGCGGATCTTCTGATTGAAATGCGTGAGAAGAGGGCGAACGTTTCCTTTGTGCTGAACGAGTACGGCGCAACAGTGGGTATGATTACCTTAGAGGACTTGCTGGAAGAGATCGTTGGTGAAATCCGCGATGAGTATGATGAGGATGAGGAGGAGCTGATTCAGAAGATAGAGGAGAGAACCTATCTTGTGGAAGGCGGCATGAAACTCAGCGACATCAATGATGAACTGGGAACCTTGCTTGGCTCTGAGGATTATGATTCCATCGGCGGTCTGATCATTGAAAATCTGGACAGACTTCCCGAGGACGGGGAAGAGATCGTTACGGAGCAGGGTATTACTTTGCAGGTAAAAGGAATCAGCCAGAACAGAATCGTGAAGGTGCTTATGACCCTTCCGGAGAAAGAGCCGGAGGAGGAGGCCGGGGACGATTCACAGGCGGAAAGAACTGACAGCCCGGAACCGGAGAGGGAAGAGGAATAAAAAAAGCTTTTCCAATACGGTTTACTATGATACAATAGAGTTTGTTCGATATGTAAATGACAAGCTGCTTGCCATTTGCTATAATCCCTCCGGGGGATGCGCACGATTTTGCAAAGGCAAATGTTGTGTTTCACGCAACGTAAAATCGGCGCAGTGAACATATTCATAAAGTGAACATGTTCACTATCTATAATATAGGAAGGTTAAAGGAGATAACAGGTATGAAGCGTATTAAAACATTAACAACCAGAGATTTAAAGGAATCCATGAAAAAGGGCGGCTGCGGCGAATGCCAGACTTCCTGTCAGTCAGCCTGCAAGACCTCCTGCACAGTAGGAAACCAGAGCTGTGAAAAGGTGAAATAAAGCAGGAAAATGAGATAGTGAAGGTAAGCAGCGGTATCAGCCGCTGCTTATTATTGCGCAGGGGCGCATAAGGAAATTTGCTGCTGACACAACCGCGCCCTGCGCGGGCAGGGAAAAATCTTCCCTACTCAATGGTACAGGGAAAGCGCAGGGACGCGGTTTTATCCGTGCTGAAAGGATTAAAAGAGTGGTACATCAGTATAAAAACAATGGCTATAACATTGTCCTGGATGTGAACAGCGGTTCTGTCCATGTGGTGGACGATGTGGTATACGATCTGATTCCCCTGGTGGAGAAGGCGCTGGAAAAGGGCCAGGCCAGGGAAGAGATGGAAGATGGGCTGAAAAAAGCCTTGGGGAGCCAATACCCGCCGGAGGATATTGAGGACGCCCTGGGGCAGATTTGGGAGCTTAAGGAAGCAGGGATGCTCTATGTCCCTGATCTCTATGAAAACTATATCATGGATTTTAAGAAGCGGGAAACCGTGGTGAAGGCTCTGTGTCTCCACATTGCCCACGACTGTAACCTGGCCTGCAAATATTGCTTTGCGCAGGAAGGGGAATACCACGGCAGAAGGGCTCTCATGAGCTTTGAGGTTGGAAAGAAGGCTTTGGATTTTCTGGTGAAGAATTCCGGAAACCGGGTGAATCTGGAAGTGGATTTTTTTGGTGGGGAACCCCTTATGAACTGGCAGGTGGTCAAGGACTTGGTAGCCTACGGCAGAAGCTTAGAGGAGCCTTACCACAAGAAGTTCCGCTTTACCCTGACCACCAACGGCATTCTTTTAAACGACGAGATTTTGGAGTTTGCCAACAGGGAAATGGCAAATATCGTGTTGAGCATTGACGGCAGAAAAGAGATCAATGACCTGATGCGGCCTCACAGGGGAGGACAGGGAAGCTATGACGTCATTGTCCCTAAGTTTTTGAAGGTGGCGGAGAGCCGGAATCAGATGAATTATTATGTGAGGGGAACCTTTACAAGAAATAATCTGGATTTTTCCAGGGATGTGATTCATCTGGCGGATCTGGGCTTTCGGCAGATTTCCGTTGAGCCGGTGGTGGCCTCGCCAGAGGAAGAGTATGCTCTCAGGCAGGAGGATATACCCGGGCTCCTGGAAGAGTACGATAAGCTGGCACTAGAACTTTTAAAAAGAAATAAAGAGGGAAGAGGCGTTAATTTCTTCCACTTTATGATAGATTTGGAAGGCGGGCCCTGCGTGGCGAAAAGGCTTTCCGGATGCGGCTCGGGAACAGAGTACCTGGCCGTGACGCCCTGGGGAGACTTTTATCCCTGCCATCAGTTTGTGGGCAGGGAAGAATTTCTCATGGGAAATGTGGAGGAAGGGATTACCAGGACAGATATACGGGATGAATTTAAGACCTGTAATGTCTATGCCAAAGAAAAGTGCAAAAGCTGTTTTGCAAAGTTTTATTGCAGCGGCGGCTGCGCGGCAAATTCCTATCAGTTCCACGGACACATTAATGACGCCTATGAGCTTGGATGTGAATTGCAGAGAAAGCGTATTGAATGTGCGATTATGATAAAAGCGGCTTTGGCCGAAGCAGAAGGAGAAGAGAGCAATGAAAAAGAATAAGGCAATTATCACTTTGCTGGTATTTTTGCTGCTATTGGGCGGTTTTGGATATACTGCCGCAGTGGGATTCGGGCCGGACGCATCAGGCTCAGCATCCAGTATCAATCTGGGACTGGACTTGGAGGGCGGCGTCAGCATCACTTATCAGGTGGTGGGGGACGAGGATCCCAGCAGCGAGGATATGGCGGATACCATCTACAAGCTGCAAAAGCGTGTGGAAGGCTACAGTACGGAGGCAGTGGTTTATCAGGAGGGGAGCGATCGGATCAATATCGAGATTCCCGGGGTATCGGATGCCAATGCCATCCTGGAAGAGTTGGGTAAGCCCGGTTCCCTGTACTTTATCGCGGAGCATGACCCGGAGGGGGAACTGAATTACCAGATGCTTGGCATGGGAAATGACGGGAAGCCTGTTTATACCATGTATAAGACCATTGAGGAGCTGCAGGAGAACGGCTCTGTTGTGCTGGAAGGGACGGACGTGAAGAATGCCCAGGCAGGCTCTGTCAGCAATGATATGCAGAACAGTGAGTTCGTGGTGGAGCTGTCTATGAACGAGGAGGGAATCTCCAAGTTTGCGGACGCCACTACCAAAGCCCTTCAAAAGGGAGAGTCTATCGGTATTTATTACGATGGGACGATTATCAGCGCGCCTGGGGTAAATTCCGCAATCACAGACGGACAAGCCCAGATCACAGGAAATTTCACTTACGAGGAAGCTCAGCAGCTTGCCTCCACCATCCGTATCGGCGGCCTTAAGCTGGAGCTGGAAGAGCTTCACTCCAAGATTGTGGGAGCCCAGCTCGGTGAGGAAGCCATTGCCACCAGTATCAAAGCCGCAGCCGTGGGGTTTGCGGTGATCGTGGTATTTATGATCGCGGTATACTATCTCTCCGGCGTGGCAGCCAGCCTTGCCCTTGCCCTTTATGTGGAGCTGATCGTTATCCTGTTAGACGCCTTTGAGATTACCCTGACTTTGCCCGGTATTGCGGGTATTATCCTTTCCATTGGTATGGCAGTGGATGCTAACGTGATTATTTTCGCCCGTATCAGGGAGGAGATCGCCAAGGGAAAGACTGTGAAATCTGCCATTGACATCGGCTACAAAAAGGCAACCTCCGCTATCGTGGATGGTAATATTACCACTTTGATTGCGGCGGCAGTGCTGGGGCTTTTGGGCTCCGGTACCATCAAGGGCTTTGCAGCCACCCTTGCGCTTGGTATCGTTCTCTCCATGTTTACTGCCATGGTGATCACCAAAATGCTGATGAAAGCCTTTTATGCCATTGGACTTCAAAGCGAGAAGCTTTATGGCTCCGCCAAGGAGAGGAAGGCTGTTAATTTTACCTCCAAAAGAACCCTATTTTTCGGAATTTCCGTGGTTGCCATCCTGGCCGGATTTGTGTTTATGGGAATCAACAAGTCCCAGATTGGCGGCGCATTAAACTACAGCCTTGAGTTCGTAGGCGGTACCTCCACCAATGTGACCTTTAATGAGGATATGGCCCTTGCAGATATTGACGCCAATGTGGTGCCCCTGATTGAGTCGATTACCGGGGACGGCAATGTGCAGACCCAGAAGATCGAGGGAACCAACGAGGTGATCTTTAAGACCCGCTCCCTGAATACGGATGAGAGAGAAGTCTTTAAGAGTACTATGGTAGAGAACTTTGAGGTGGATGCGGAGAAGATCACTACGGAAACCATCAGCTCCACCATCAGCAGCGAGATGAAATCTGATGCTGTGATCGCTGTGATCGTTGCGGCTCTGTGTATGCTGGTATATATCTGGTTCAGGTTTAAGGATATCCGTTTCGGAGCCAGCTCCGTGATCGCGCTGCTCCACGACGTTTTGGTGGTGCTGGCATTCTACGCCATTGTGAAGGTGTCTGTGGGGACTACCTTTATCGCATGTATGCTCACCATTGTGGGTTATTCCATCAATGCCACCATCGTTATCTTCGACCGTATCCGTGAGAATATGCACAATATGGGAAGAGGCGAATCCTTAGAAGAGATGGTAAACGGAAGCATCACCCAGACGCTGACAAGAAGTATTTTTACATCGCTGACTACCTTTATAATGGTTGCGGCGCTGTATGCTTTCGGCGTTTCCTCGGTGAAGGAGTTTGCGCTGCCCTTGATGGCAGGAATCCTGTGCGGAACCTATTCTTCCGTGTGCATTACGGGAGCCCTCTGGCTGATTTTAAGGAAGGTATTTCCCCAGAAAAAAGCATAAAAGATAGGTATTATGGCAAAGGGCAAAGTGTTTTGCCCTTTGTTGATTTTAACAGAGGGATGTCTGGCAGTGCCTGATATCCGTTGTTAAACATGAGAATGTCTGGCTAGGCCTGGCATTCGTTGTTTTGGGCTCAGAGTCAGGAGGAATTATGGCGCGTTGGATGGTTGCAGCCAAAAAGGCGGATTTTGATGAGATAGCCGGAAAATTTCAGATTTCCCCGGTATTGGCTCGGATTATGCGGAACCGGGATGTGGTGGGGGATGAAGAGATTGAAAAGTATCTCCACGGGGATTTGAAGGATCTGCATGAACCGTTGCTTTTGAAGGATTTGGATAAGGCGTCGGAGATTATTTTGGAAAAGATCCGGGAAGAAAAAAGAATCCGTATCATAGGAGATTATGATGTGGACGGGATATGCGCCACGTACATACTGCTCAGGGGGCTTCGGGCTCTGGGAGGGAAGGTGGACACGGTGATTCCCCACAGGCAGAAGGACGGCTACGGGTTAAACGAGCATTTGATTCAGGCGGCAGGGGAAGAGGGAATTGATACGATCATTACCTGCGATAACGGAATTGCGGCGGCTCCCCAGATACGGATGGCAAAGGATATGGGAATGACCGTGGTGGTGACAGATCACCATGAAGTCCCCTATGAGGATGAGGGATCAGAGACTGCCTGCCAGGAAAGGGCTGGCAGGGAGGGCGCTGTCAAAGTGGATGGACGCTTTTATCTCATCCCTGAAGCCGATGCGGTGGTGGATCCCAAGCAGCCTGGGTGCGGCTATCCTTTTAAGCAGATCTGCGGGGCAGTAGTGGCAATGAAGCTGGTGCAGGCGCTCTTTGCCATGAAGGAGCCTGGAGAAAGCGCCGGCAGGCAGGAGGTCTTTGAGGAGATGCTCACCTTTGCCGCCCTTGCCACAGTCTGCGATGTGATGGAGTTAAAGGATGAAAACCGCATTCTTGTGAAGAAGGGGCTTGCCCTGATGCGGGAGACCAAAAATTTAGGATTGAAGGCGCTCCTTATGGTCAATGGCATTGAGGAAAAGGAGCTGACACCTTATCATGCAGGCTTTATCATCGGGCCCTGTTTAAATGCCACCGGACGGCTGGATACGGCCAAGCGTGCCCTGGAGTTATTCGACAGCAGGGACTGGAGGGAGGCCGTTACCATTGCCGGAGATTTGAAGAGCCTGAACGAGGGCCGCAAGCAGATGACCGAGGATGGGGTGCAGGAGGCGGTTGCCCTGGTAGAAAACACGGATCTGAAACAAGACCGGGTGCTGGTACTCTATCTTCCCCACTGCCATGAAAGCCTGGCAGGGATTATAGCCGGGAGAGTCAGGGAAAGATACGGGAAGCCGGTTTTTGTGCTGACCAAGGGGGAAGAGGGAGTCAAGGGAAGCGGACGCTCCATTGACGCCTACCATATGTATGAGGAGATCACGGCCTGCAAGGAGCTCTTTACAAGGTATGGAGGGCATAAGATGGCGGCAGGGCTTTCCATGGCAGGGGAGGAAATGGTGGAAGTCTTCCGCAGGAGATTGAATGAAAACTGCTCCCTGACAGAGAAGGACTTTGAGGAGGTGGTACATATTGATGTGCCAATGCCTCTTTCCTATGCCACCATGGAATTTGTAAAGGAGTTATCCCTCCTTGCCCCGTTCGGCACAGGGAATCCAAAGCCTTTGTTTGCCAGGAAGGGGATTAGCCTGATCTCGGGCAGGAAATTGGGCAAAAACAGAAATGTAGGGAAGTACCGGGTCGGGGACGAAGAGGGCAGAAGCTATGAGATGATTTATTTTGGGGATTTGGAGGAATTTGACAGATTCCTGGCCGGGCGTTTTGGAAGAGACACGGCAAAGGCAATTTATGAGGGAGGCATCCGGCCGGGAAGGGCCGTGATCAGTATGGCCTATTACCCGGACATTAATTCCTTTGCGGGCAGGGAGACGGTGCAGTTGGTGATGCAGCATTACTGCTGAAAGAGATGCAAGCACGGCTTGCGGTATGTGGGGGTATAAAAATGATAGCAACAGTGACGCTGAATCCAGCGGTGGATAAGACGTATACCTGCGCAAGAATCCTTCCCGGTCAGGTGAACCGGATGGAGAGCGTGAAAAATCTGGCAGGAGGAAAGGGTGTAAACGTGGCAAAGGTGCTGCGGCAGTATGGGTATCCGGTGAGGACTCTGGGATTTCTGGGCGGCTATTTCGGAAAGCTGATCGAGGAGCATGTGAAGCGGATTGGCGCAGAGAGCCGTTTTACCGCCGTGGCAGGGGAGACCAGATGCAGTGTCAATATCCTCTCCCAGGACGGGTATGTGACGGAGCTCTTAGAGCCAGGGCCGGAAATTTCAGGCCAGGAGGTTCTCCGGTTTATGAAGGATTATGAAACGGGAATTTCGGATTGTGAGCTGGTGGTACTCTCGGGCAGTGTGCCTGCCAGTGTGTCTGCGGGAATCTATGCAGACCTGATACATTTGGCAAAGGCCAAGGGGAAAAAGGTGCTTCTTGACACCAGTGGGGCCTTTTTGAGAGAAAGCGCAGGAGAGGCTCCCTTTATGATCAAACCCAACCTGAAGGAGTTGGAGCTTTTGACGGACAGAAGGCTGCGGGAGCTGGAGGATATTATGGAGGCTGCCCTCTTGGTACAGGGATGGGGGATTCCCCATGTGCTGGTTTCCATGGGAGTTAAGGGGATTTTGTATGTAAAGGAAGGAGAAATCCTGCGCGCTAAGGTGCCGAAAGTGCGGGCGGTGAATACGGTGGGCTGCGGAGACAGTGTGGTGGCGGCTTTTGCCATGGGCTATTTGCAGCAGATGGACAGCCGTGAGCTTTTGCGGTATTGTGCGGGTATATCGGCGGCTAATGCCGCCACTGTGGAAAACGGGGTCATTCCCATGGAGCTTGCGGTGGAACTGGCGCAGAAGGTGGAGATCGAGAGCTACAGCTTCCGGCTGGCATGACAGGTGCTGTCAGGGTCATGCGATGCCAGGGGCGGTGCTCTTGCCTTTTCGTGGGCTCTTTTCCGAATGCAAAAGCCTCCGGGGATGCCGGAGGCTTTCACATTCTTATGAGGGGGGAGATAGTGAGTTGTTCAACTATCTTGAATACTATCATAAAGGAAATATGTGTATAAATTGTGTCCGATTTATGATAAAACTCTTAAAACCTCTAAATAAAAAATTAAGCACAACAAAAAAAATTAGAAACATATAGTATCAATCAGAAGAGAGTTTTCCAGGTAATTGAAAAAAGAACGCAATCGTGTTATCTTATTATAAGGAAATTTTTCAGATATTCACGTTGCGATGCTGCCACGCGGCGGCAGGGGGGAACAATGCGGAAATATTTTTTCACATTGCTTATGGAAAGGGAATGGTTATTATTATGAGATGTAGAGAATTGCTGAACGGATTCGAATGGGAATGTACAAGGGGAAATGTGGAGAAAGAGATCAAAGAGGTGGTTTATGATTCCCGTAAGATTAAGCCGGGATGCATGTTTATCTGTATCTGCGGCTATCAGGTGGATGGGCATCAGTTTGCCTGGGAAGCTGCCGAGAAAGGGGCGGCAGCCCTGGTGGTTCAGAAGGATGTGGAGCTGCCGGCGGAGAGTGATATCACTGTGATCAAGGTGGCGGACAGCCGGTATGCCATGGCCTTTATCTCAGCGGCCTATTTCGGACATCCGGCGGACCGCCTTAAGGTGATCGGCATCACCGGTACCAAGGGCAAGACGACCTCCACTTATCTGATCAAGTCCATTCTGGAAAAGGCGGGCTATAAGGTAGGGCTTGTGGGAACCATCGAGACGATCATTGGCGACAGGCATATCCCGGCGGACAATACCACCCCGGAGTCCTTTGTGCTCCAGCAGTATTTCAGGGAGATGGAGGAGGAGGGCTGCGATATTGTGGTGATGGAGGTGGCCTCCCAGGGACTTAAGCTTCACAGAACCCAGGGCTTTACCTTTGAGATCGGGATTTTTACCAATTTGGAGCCGGATCATATTGGCCCCAACGAGCACGCGGATTTTGAGGAATACCAGGCCTGCAAGGGGCTTCTCTTTAAACAGTGCTGGCTCGGAATCGTGAATAAGGACGACGCCCATATGGAGGCGGTAATAAAGGGGCATACCTGCCAGATCGAGACCTATGGCCTTGACAGGCGTTCAGACATTTATGCGGATCATATTGAGCTGGTGGATAAACCGGGAGAACTTGGGATCCGTTTTCAGGTCAGGGAAAGGGGAATAGGGAATATACCCTTTGAGGTGGAGGTTCCGGCCCCGGGACGTTTCAGCGTTTACAACGCCCTGGCTGCCATTGCCGTATGCAGGCATTTTAAGGTAGAGAATTTCCAGATTCAAAGGGCGCTTCTCGGCGCCCACGTAAAGGGGAGAATCGAGATGGTACCGGTTTCCGACCAGTTTACCCTTCTGATTGACTATGCCCATAATGCCATGAGTCTGAAAAGCCTTCTGACCACCCTGCGGGAGTACAATCCCACAAGACTCGTCAGTCTTTTTGGGTGCGGCGGCAACAGGTCAAAGCTCCGCCGCTTTGAGATGGGGGAGGTCAGCGGAACCTATGCGGATTTCACCGTCATTACCTCGGATAACCCACGGTTTGAGGAGCCCCTTGCTATCATAGAGGACATTAAGGTGGGGATGGAGAGGACCCAGGGCAGCTATGTGGCAATCTGTGACAGAAAGGAAGCCATCGCCTATGCCATTGCTCATGGACAGCCGGGAGACATCATTGTGATCGCCGGAAAGGGCCATGAGGACTACCAGGAGATTAAGGGGGTCAAGTACCCCATGGACGACCGGGTGCTGATCGCCCAGATACTTGAGGAAAGAGCAAAAGAAGCATGATCCAGGGAAGATATGCCAATATCATCATAGATATTTCCCATGAAAAAGTAGATAAAACCTTTCAGTACAAAATACCGGAGCCGCTTTTGGGGGTATTGGAGGAAGGCATGTGTGTACAGGTGCCATTCGGAAAGGGAGACCACCTGCGCCAGGGCTATGTGGTGGAGGTGACGGACAGGCCACAATTTCCGGAGGAAAAGTTAAAGCAGGTGGCAGGGATTGCGGCCGGGAGCCTGCCTGTGGAGGCAGACGCCATGAAACTGGCAGCCTGGATGAAGCATACCTATGGCTCCACCATGATTGCCGCCCTGAAAACCGTGCTCCCGGTGAAGCAGGCCATGAAGCTGAAAGAAAAAAAGAAGATTACCCGCCTCTTGACGGCCGAGGAGACCCGCTCGGTATGGGCCCAGGCCCTCCAGAAGAACCAGAAGGCAAGAGCAAAGATACTGGAGGAGCTGACAGAGGAAGAGATACTTCCCTATGAGCTGGTGAGAGAGAAGCTGGGCGCCTCCCAGGCCACATTGAAAAGCCTGGAAAGCCAGGGGGTTATCAGGATCGAGAGGGAGAGCTATTACCGCAATCCGGTTAAGCTTAAGGCGGACAGGGAGGATGGCAGAGTCCTAAGCAAAGAGCAGGCCGGGATATGTGGCCGGGTTCTTTCCGATTTTGACGAAGGAAAAAGAAAGACCTATCTGATCCACGGTATCACCGGAAGTGGAAAAACGGAGGTCTATTTATCCCTGATTGAGGGTATGATAAAGAGAAAAAAGCAATGCATTGTGCTGATTCCGGAGATCGCCCTTACCTACCAGACACTGCTTCGGTTTTACAAGAGATTCGGCGACCGGGTTTCTGTGATGAATTCCACCCTTTCCGCCGGGGAGAAATTTGACCAGTGTGAACGGGCCAGAAAGGGGGAGCTGGATGTGATTATTGGCCCCCGCTCGGCGCTGTTCGTCCCTTTTCCCGATTTGGGAATGATCGTCATGGACGAGGAACATGAGACCAGCTACAAAAGCGAGACCATGCCCAGATACCATGCCAGGGAGACGGCTGAGTATCTGGCCGGACTTAAGAAGGCCTGCCTGGTGCTGGGCTCCGCCACTCCCTCCCTGGAAGCCTATTACCGGGCGCAGAAGGGCTGCTATGAGCTGTTTACCTTAAATAACAGGCCCACAGGGGGAAGCCTGGCGGCTGTCTCGGTGATTGACCTTCGTAGGGAGCTCAAGGAGGGGAACCGCTCTATTTTCAGCAGAAGGCTTCAGGAGCTGATGGAGGAGAGACTGGCCAAAAAGGAGCAGACCATGCTCTTTTTGAACCGGCGGGGGTATGCAGGCTTTGTGTCCTGCCGCTTCTGCGGCTACGTGATGAGATGCCCCCACTGCGACGTATCCCTGTCCCAGCATCTGGGGGGCAGGATGGTGTGCCATTACTGCGGCTATGAAACCAGGCAGCCCCAGAAGTGCCCGGAATGCGGTTCGCCCTATATTCTGGGATTTAAGGCGGGAACGGAACAGATCGAAGAGCAGCTTAAAGCCAGGTTTTCCGGAATCCGGGTGCTTCGCATGGACGCAGACACCACCCGAAAAAAGGACAGCTATGAGCGGATACTGGCCGCTTTTTCGGGTGGGGAGGCGGATGTGCTGGTGGGAACCCAGATGATTGTCAAGGGCCATGATTTTCCCAATGTGACGCTGGTGGGAGTGCTGGCCGCTGATCTGTCCTTAAATGACAGTGATTACCGGGCGGGGGAGAGAACCTTCCAGCTTTTGACCCAGGCAGCGGGAAGGGCAGGCCGGGGGAGTTTGCCGGGGGAGGTTCTGATACAGACTTACCGGCCCGATCATTACGGTATTGTGCAGGCGGCACGCCAGGATTACCGGGCTTTTTACGAGGAAGAAATCCTCTACAGAAAATTAGGCGGATATCCGCCGGTGATTCATATGATGGCAATCCTGATCACCTCCCCGGACGAAAAGAGGGGGGAGGCTCTCTCAGGCAGAATTGCATGCCTGATCAAAGAGCAAATGCCGCCCTGCGCCGGCCATTGTGATATCCAAAAAGATGAGATTGCCAGAGAGGTTACGCTGATCGGCCCTGCCAGGGCATCCATAGGGAAGATCAATGATATTTACCGGTTCTTACTCTATTGCAAATCGCCGAAGTATCATTGCCTTACAAAAATAAAGGATCAAGTGGAACGCTATTGGGAATCCGCAGGGATTAAGGAGGAGAATATTCAGTTCGACTTTGACCCTGTCGGCAGTATTTGAATATTTTTGGCTTGGAATCAGAATATTAAACAGGAAGGAAAGGAAAAAGAAATGGCACTCAGAAACATAAGAGAAATAGGAGATCCGGTTTTAAACAAGGTGTGCAAAGAGGTAAAGGAGATGACCGATCGGACAAGAGAATTGATCGACGACATGTTTGATACCATGTACGAATCCGAGGGAGTGGGTCTGGCTGCCCCCCAGGTGGGAATTCTCAAGCGGATTGCGGTGATTGATGTGACAGGGGAGGATCCTCTTTTGTTGATCAACCCGGTGATCCTGGAAAGCAGCGGTTCCCAGACGGCCAATGAAGGGTGTCTGAGCGTTCCCGGTAAGACCGGGGCGGTGACAAGGCCGGATTATGTGAGAATCAAAGCCCTCGATAAGGATATGGTACCTTTTGAGATGGAGGCTGACGACATGCTTGCAAGGGCCATCTGCCACGAGACGGAGCATTTGGACGGCCATCTCTATGTGGAGAAGGTGGAAGGGCGCCTGATGGACGTGTCAGAGCTTGAGGAGGAAGAGGTGGAGGAACAGGAACCGAGAAAGAGAAGGAAAAAGAGAGGTGCCAGATGAAAATAGTATATATGGGAACCCCGGACTTTGCGGTGGCGCCTTTGGAGGCCCTTCTTGATGCCGGGTATGAGGTGAGCGCGGTGGTGACCCAGCCGGATAAGCAAAAAGGCAGGGGAAAGGCAGTGCAGATGTCCCCAGTGAAGGAATGCGCCCTGCGCCATGGCCTTCGGGTATTCCAGCCGGTAAAGATCCGGGAGGCCGGGGCGGTGAGCGAGCTGGCCGCCTTTGGGGCAGATTTGTTTGTGGTGGCGGCCTTTGGCCAGATTTTGTCCGAGGAAATCTTAAATATGCCAAGATTTGGCTGTATCAACATCCATGCCTCTCTCCTTCCGGCCTACCGGGGGGCTGCGCCCATCCAGTGGGCAATCTTAAACGGAGAAAAGGAAAGCGGCGTCACCATCATGCGTATGGCGAAAGGGGTGGATACGGGGGATATGCTCTTAAAGGCAGTGGTGCCTGTGGAGGAGAAGGAAACCGGAGGAAGCCTTCACGACAAGTTGATGGAGGCAGGAGCCAGGCTCCTGTTGGAAGCCCTTCCCCGGATAGAAGAGGGATCCCTGCTGCCCCAGGCGCAGCGGGAGGAGGACGCCACCTATGCAGGGAAGCTTACCAAAACCATGGGCCTGATCGACTGGAAAGAGGATGCGCCGGTGATTGAACGTCTGGTGCGGGGGTTAAATCCCTGGCCCAGCGCCTATACCTTTTATAAGGGGAAGCAGCTCAAGATCTGGGAGGCAGAGGTGGTGGCATCAGAGGCAGGAACCGGGTTAAGGGAAGGCGCTGCCTTTGAGCCGGGGATGGTTGCCCGTGTGGGAAAGGAATCCTTTGACGTGGCCGCCGGGGGCGGTTATCTTCGGGTGAAGTCGCTGCAGCTTGAGGGAAAAAGGCGGATGCAGGCAAAAGAATTTCTTTTGGGCTATGAGATGGCTCCGGGCTTTGTGTTAGGGCAATTTTTGACAGATTAGGCAAGATATTTGACAGCTTAGACGGGATAGGAGGTCATAAATTTGTTTGGTTATTATTTTGATCCCACTTATATTTTGGTACTGGCAGGTGCAATTTTGTGTATCTGGGCAAGCTCCCGGGTAAACAGCACTTACAGCAAATACGCAAGGGTAAGGGCCAGAAGCGGCATGACCGGGGCACAGGCGGCCCAGAGGATTTTGCAGATGTCGGGGATTCACGATGTGCAGATCCAGCACATCGCCGGTAACCTGACCGATCACTATGATCCTACGAAGAAGGTGCTGCGGCTTTCGGATGCGGTTTACGGCTCCCAGTCGGTGGCAGCCATTGGGGTGGCGGCTCACGAGTGCGGACACGCCCTGCAGCATAAAGAAGGGTATTTCCCGCTGAAATTCCGCTCCGCCCTGGTTCCGGCGGCGAATATTGGTTCTAAGCTGGGAATTCCGCTGGTGATCCTTGGCCTTATTCTGGGAATCGGCTTTGACCTGCCGGGAGGCGGATATTTTTCTCTGGCTCAAATCGGAATCTGGGTATTTTCCCTGGCGGTGTTGTTTCAGTTGGTGACTCTTCCGGTGGAGTTTAACGCTTCAGGAAGAGCGCTGAAGCTTTTGGAAAGCTACGGCATCGTGGGAAGCGACGAGGCGGGGGACTGTAGGCGGGTGCTTGGCGCGGCGGCGCTGACCTATGTGGCGGCAGCGGCGTCCTCGATTTTACAGCTTTTAAGGCTTGTGATACTCTCCGGTAACAGACGAAGGGACGATTAGATGAATGGGAACCAAAGTGGAAAATACGAGAGAACTGGTTCTGGACATGCTGATGGAGATTCTGGAACAAGGCGTTTACAGCCATCTGGTGATCCGGGACGTGCTTGATAAATACGATTATATGGATAATCGGGATAAGGCCTTTGTAAAGAGGGTGACGGAAGGGACTTTAGAGAGGCTGATAGAGATTGACTATTATCTGGATCAGATTTCCAGGACTCCTGTGTCCAAAATGAAGCCTCTGATCAGGAATCTGATGCGGATGAGCGTCTATCAGCTTTTGTATATGGACAGCGTACCCGAGCACGCCGTGTGCAATGAGGCGGTGAAGCTGGCGGCAAAGAGAGGCTATGGGGGACTGTCGGGCTTTGTCAACGGTGTCTTGCGCAATCTTGCCAGAAACAGGCAGCGTCTGTCTTTTCAGGGAGAAAATGAGCTGCTTGAGGGGGAGAATTTTTCCGGTGCGGAGAAGGGACTCTGCCCGGAAATGGGAAAATATCAATATTTGTCGATCAAATATTCCATGCCCCAGTGGCTAATCCGGCTTTGGATGGTGACCTACGGGGAGGAAATCACATATTTTATCTTAAAAGGGTTACTAAAGCCCCAGCCACTTACCCTACGTTTCAGGGAGAGCCTGTCCACAAAAGAGAGAAGGCAGTGGCTTGCCTCCTTAAAGAAGGCGGCCATCAAAACCGAGGAACACCCCTATCTTCCGTATGCCGTCAGGATTTGGAGCGGAGCCGGGATCCGCAGCCTGCCGGGCTATCAGGAGGGCCTCTTTACCGTGCAGGATGTGAGTAGTATGCTGGTAGCGGAGTCCTGCGGCCTCCATCAGATAGCGGGGCAGCCCCTTGTCTTGGACGTATGTGCCTGCCCGGGAGGAAAGGCCATGCATGTGGCGGAAAAGCTCTCAGGCAGAGGAAAAGTGATTGCCAGGGATATCTCGGAGAATAAGGTATCCTTGATGAGAGATAATATAAAGCGGATGGGGTATGAAAATATCCGGGTGCAGGTTCATGATGCGGCTGTGATGGACGAGAGCCTTAAGGAAAAGGCGGATGTGGTTCTGGCGGATCTGCCCTGCTCCGGTCTTGGAGTGATTGGAAAGAAGCGGGATATCAAATACCGTATCACCCAGGAGGAGCTGGGGGAGCTTGAGAAGCTCCAGAGACGGATTCTGAATGTGGTGTGGCGGTATGTGAAGCCGGGGGGAATCCTGATCTACAGTACCTGTACCATGAATCCCGGCGAAAACGAAAAAATGACGGAGTGGTTCACCCAAAATTATCCCTTTGAGAGAGAGGAGCTTACCCCTTTCCTGCCGGAGGCTTTGCGACAAGAGGGGAAGAATGGGATGCTGCAATTGTTTCCGGGGTATCATTTGACGGATGGATTTTTCATCGCCAGATTAAGACGGCGGTAGTCAGGACAATCATGGACAGGATAAAGGACAAAGGACAGAGGAAGGATATCAAATCCCTTACCCTTAAGGAACTGAAAATTGAGATGGAAGAGCTGGGGGAAAAGCCCTTCCGGGCCGGGCAGATTTATCAGTGGATGCATCAGAAGCTGGCTCGGGGCTTTGAGGAAATGACCAATCTTCCCGCCGCTCTCCGGGGGAGGCTGTCTCAGGAATATGCCTATACCGTCTTAAAGCCCTTGCGCGTCCAGGAATCCTCCTTAGACGGTACCAGGAAATATTTGTTTGAGTTAGGGGACGGAAAGCTTGTGGAGAGCGTTTGGATGAGATATCACCATGGAAACAGCCTGTGTATTTCCTCCCAGGTGGGGTGCCGGATGGGGTGCGCTTTCTGTGCCTCTACCATAGACGGACTGGAACGGTCTCTGACCCCTTCGGAAATGCTGGATCAGATTTATGCGGTTACCCTTCTCACCGGAGAGAGAGTTTCCAATGTGGTGGTGATGGGAATCGGGGAACCTCTTGACAATTATCAAAATCTTCTGAAATTTATCACCCTCCTTACCGACGAAAACGGATTACATATCAGCCAGCGCAGCATCACCGTGTCTACCTGCGGTCTGGTCAGGGAAATGCGGATGCTGGCAGATGAAAGGCTTCAGATCACCCTGGCCCTGTCCCTCCATGCTGCCACCGACGAAAAGAGAAGGAGACTGATGCCTGTGGCAAAGAGGTATTCCATAAGTGAGCTCATGGAAGCCTGCGGCTACTATTTTGAAAAGACAGGCAGGAGGATTACCTTTGAATATTCTCTTGTAAAGGGAGTGAACGACGGGGAGGAGGATGCGGATTTACTGGCGGCTCTTGCGGGAAAATGCAAGGCTCATGTGAACCTGATACCGGTAAATCCTGTGAGTGAGCGGAATTTTGTACAGCCAGATACGAAAAATGTTAAGGGTTTTAAAAATAAACTTGAAAAATATGGAATAAATGTTACTATTAGAAGGGAAATGGGAAGAGATATAGACGGTGCCTGCGGACAATTAAGAAGAAGGCAGAGGGCGTTACAGTAGGAGGTAATACCGTGTTAAAATCCTTTTCTGCTACAGATATAGGAAAAAAGAGAAAACTGAATCAGGATTTTGTGTATGTCTCGGAAGCTCCGATCGGAAATCTTCCCAACCTTTTTATTGTGGCAGATGGCATGGGAGGGCATAACGCGGGAGATTATGCTTCCAAATGTGCGGCGGAAACCATTGTAAGGGAGATTCGGGGAAGCTTTGAAAAAAACCCTGTACGGATAATGGGGAAGGCAATCAGAGCTGCCAACGACCTGATCAGACGCAGGGCAAGGGAGGACGAGAGCCTTTACGGTATGGGAACTACGGCAGTGGTGGCTACCTGTATGGGGCATTACCTACAGGTTGCCAATGTAGGCGACAGCAGGCTCTATATTATAAATGACACAATCAGGCAGATTACCCGGGATCACTCTCTGGTGGAGGAGATGGTACGGATGGGCGGCATTGACCGGGAGGCGGCAAAGCACCATCCGGATAAGAATATCATTACCAGAGCCATTGGCGGGCTTGATACGGTGGAGATCGACTTTTTTAATGAGGAATTAATGGCCGGAGATCTGGTGCTTATATGTTCCGACGGACTCACCAACATGCTGGAGGATCAGGAAATCCATCAAATAGCCAAAGAGCGTATTTCCATAGAGGAAAAGGCAAAAAAGCTGATAGAGGCGGCCAATGACCATGGAGGAAAAGATAATATAGCGGTGATACTGATAGACGTATTCGCGAAAGAATGATATATAAGAGGTAGATATGGTTAAAATAGGAATGATAATCGGAGACAGATATGAAGTTCAGGAAAAAATAGGCACAGGCGGGATGTCCGATGTGTATAAGGCCAAGGATCACAAACTGAACCGGTTTGTGGCGGTAAAGGTTTTAAAGCAGGAATTCAGCGAAAATGCCAATTTTGTATCCAAATTCAGAGTGGAGGCTCAGGCTGCCGCCGGACTTGCTCATCCCAATATTGTGAACGTATACGACGTGGGGGAAGAAAATGGCATCTACTATATCGTCATGGAGCTGGTAGAGGGCATTACCCTGAAAAAATACATCGAAAAAAAGGCCCGGCTCTCCGTCAAGGAGGCAGTCAGTATTGCTATTCAGGTGAGTATGGGTATCGAGGCCGCCCACAATAATCATATTATCCATAGAGACATTAAACCTCAGAATATCATTATTTCCAAGGAGGGAAAGGTGAAGGTGACGGATTTTGGCATTGCCAAGGCGGCCACCAGCAATACGATCACCTCCAATGTGATGGGCTCTGTCCACTATACCTCCCCGGAACAGGCCAGAGGCGGCTATTCGGACGAGAAGAGCGATATTTATTCTCTGGGTGTTACCATGTTTGAGATGCTCACAGGACGTGTGCCCTTTAACGGGGAAACCACGGTAGCCATTGCAATCAAGCATATCCAGGAGGAAATGCCCTCCCCCAGAGAGTACGTTTCCGAGATCCCTGTGAGTGTGGAGCAGATCGTTTTTAAGTGCTGCCAGAAGAGTCCTGACCGGAGATACCAGTCTATGGGCGAGCTCATTGCGGATTTAAAGCGTTCCCTGATGACGCCGGATGAAGACTTTGTAAAAATGGTAGATCCCAACGAGGAAGGTTCCACCAAAATGATGGGAAGCAGCGAGCGGGAGCAGATCAAACGCCAGGCCAGGAACCGGGATAGCATGGAAGAGGCCATGCACCTTCGCAAGGAAGCGGACATGAAGCGTAACGCCCGCAAAAAAAGAGAGGTTGTCTATGAGTATGAGGAGGAAGAAGAGGACGACGAGGAAGAAGAGGATGAGATAGACGAGAGAGAATATGAGTATGAGGACGAGGAAGAAGAGGATGATGAGGACGAGGATTACGATCCGAAGATGGAGCGTATCACCACGGTTCTTGCGGTAATTGCCGCCGTTCTCATCGGATGTATCGTTCTTTTCCTGGTGGGTAAGGCCCTGGGGCTTTTTGACGGCACCTTGTTTGGAGGAGAGACCCAGCAGGAACAGCAGCAGGATGAGGAAGAAGAGGAAAAGAAGCAGGTGGAGATGATCGAGGTGGAAGGGAAGGATGTTGACGAGGTAAAGGTGGCCCTTCTAAATCTTGGTCTCACGCCGGAGATCGAATATGAGGAGAGTGTTGAATTTGCACAGGGCATTGTGATGAAGTCCAGTGTTTCTAAGGGAACCATGGTGGATGAGGGCTCTAATGTGGTGCTCACCGTCAGTGCCGGTTCCGAGGGAATCAAGGTGGAAGATACCGTGGGCATGTCCGAGGCGGAGGCTACGGCCACCCTTGGGAAGAGCGGATTCGTGGTGAATAAGACAGAGAGCCATGACCCTTATATCAAGGCGGGCAATGTAATTACTCAGTCCCCTGCCGCAGGCTCTAAGGCCCCCAAGGGAACCACGGTAACCCTTACCATCAGCTTAGGGCCGGAGGTGACCAAGGTTCCCATGCCGGATCTGATGGCAAAGGGGGAAGAGGAGGCTATGGCCATTCTGATCGAGTCGGGGCTCCAGCTCGGTACGGTAGGAGAGGTGAACAATGAGGATCCCGCCCTCACCGGGCTTGTCTGCTATCAGAGCTATTCTGTGGGAACCTATGTGGATCCGGGAACCGTAGTGGATATCAATATCAGCTTGGGGCCTGCCCAGGCAACCTACCGGTTTATGGAGGCGATTGCAGGGCCCACACCGGAGGAAGATCCGGCTTACCGGTCAGGCACCATGGTGACGGTGACGCTGATGGCCGACGACGGGACCCAGCTTCTGAGCACCCAGACCGCCTCCTTCCCTATCCAGCAGCAGAATATCACAGGAATTAAGAGCCCTACGGGCTATATCCTGTTCCAATATGTGAATCAAACCGAGGCTACCAGCATTACCAATGAGGACGGCTCCGTATCTACCATAGAAGGCACCTCCGAGAACAAGGAGATCAGAAGGCCCATCCAGTTCATGGAGGAGTAGGAAACAAATGCAGGGAAAAATTATCAAGGGGATTGCGGGCTTTTACTACGTGCATACCTCCCTCGGGCTGGCGCAGTGCAAGGCCCGGGGGATTTTCCGAAAGGATCAGATTAAACCCCTGGTGGGTGATGATGTGGAGATAGAGCTGACAACGCAGGAGCCTTTAGAAGGAAATATCATCCGTATTCTCCCCAGGAAAAACCGTCTAGTCCGGCCAGCTTCGGCCAATATAGACCAGGCCCTTTTGATCTTTGCCATCCTGCGGCCGGATCCCAATTATAACCTGTTGGATCGTTTCCTGATCACCATGGAGCAGAGAAATCTCCCTGTGGTGATCTGCTTTAACAAAAAGGACATCGCATCTCCTCAGGAGCTCACCATGCTGGAAGAGGCCTACGGAGGCTGTGGCTATCAGGTGTTGTTCATGAGTGGCAGTAGGGGGGAGGGAATCGAAGAGGTCAAAAGCTGCCTGGCAGGAAAGACCACGGTACTGGCAGGCCCCAGCGGAGTGGGGAAGTCCACCCTGATCAATGCCCTCCATCCCCAGGCCAATATGGAGGTAGGCGAGATCAGCAAAAAGATTGGGCGGGGGAAGAATACCACCCGACACGCGCAGCTCTTTGCTCTGGGGGAGGATACCTACATTATGGACACGCCGGGATTTACTTCCCTTTACCTTGAAAATGTGGAGAAGGAAGAGCTGCAGGGATATTATCCGGAGTTTGGGGAATACGAAAAGAACTGCCGTTTCGGCGGTTGTGCCCATATCAGCGAGCCGATTTGCGGGGTGAAGCAGGCTCTTGCAGGCGGGAAAATCAGCCGGGTGCGTTATGATAACTATGTGACGCTCTATGAGGAGTTGAAGAATAAAAAGAAGTATTAAGCCAATTGTCGTTTACTATATGTAAGGGATTGAATTGTGTATTTGCATGATTCAATCTCTTTTTTGTATGTGGACAATTCTGCAAAAAAGGAGGACGATTCTGACCTGGGAAATTGGTCATAGCAGAATAATCCCCCTTTTGGTGAGAATAATCAGTCCAAACCTACAGGCAGGATCATTATAATTTATTTACAGATTAACGGATGCTACAGTTGGCGGAAATCCGGATCGTTAAAGAAATGCTTGAAAGAAAAGGGAGAGATGAAAATGGGAAAAACGAAAAATGCCCGGGCAAAAACAATGCATCGGAAATCCTGGAAACAGGAAGTAGCCCATAACTGGCCGCTGTATGTGCTGGTGGCGCCTGCCGTCATACTGGCGGTGATATTTTGCTATATCCCTATGGGAGGCCTGGTGATGGCGTTCCAGAATTACAAGCCCTGGCTGGGAATCAGCAAGTCGGAGTTCGTTGGATGGGATAATTTCCGGCAGATTTTCATGTTTAAGGAATCCTACCAGGCCATTATCAACACCGTTATCATTGCGGTGTCAAAGATGGTGTTCGGGCTCATTGTGCCTGTGGTGATGGCACTTCTGCTCAATGAAGTGCGCCATGCGGGGCTTAAGAAGGGAATCCAGACGCTGGTGTATCTGCCTCACTTCCTTTCATGGGTGACGGTGGCGGGAATGCTCCGGGATATTCTGGGGTTGGACGGAATCGTGAACAGCGCGCTCCAAAGGCTGGGAATCGAACCCATTTTCTTTCTGGGCGAGGCGGGGATGTTCCGTCAGATCGTGGTGATATCCGATTTGTGGAAGGGGTTCGGTTTTGGCATGATCGTGTATCTGGCCGCCATATCCAACATTGACCAGAATCTCTATGAGGCGGCGGAGATGGACGGGGCCAACCGCTGGCAGCAGACCATACATATTACGCTGACGGGCATGATGCCCATGATTATTGTCATGGCCACCCTGAGCCTTGGGAATGTGCTGAACGCAGGGTTTGACCAGATTTTTAACCTGTATTCCCCGCTGACCTACAGCACGGGCGACATCATTGACACTTATGTTTACAGACAGTCTCTGGTAAACGGACAGTACAGCTTCGGTACTGCGGTGGGGCTCTTTAAATCGGGCGTGGGACTGGCGCTGACGGCAATCGCATATCGGCTGGCATATAAGTTTGCCGGATACAGAATATTCTAGGGGGTGTGTCGGGATGAAACGTGTTTCCACAGGAAGAAAAATATTTATTGTATGCAATACGGCTTTTCTGGTGCTGATGGCGCTGCTGTGCGTGCTTCCGTTGGTGAATCTGCTAGCCATATCCTTGAGTGAGAAAGCGGCTGTGAACAGCGGGATTGTGACCTTCTGGCCGGTGAACTTTACGATAACGGCCTATGAGAGAACTTTCCAGAATGCAAATTTTATCCGTTCCATCATGATTTCCATTGCAAGAACTGTCATCGGAACGCTTCTGAGTATGGCGGTTATCGTTACGGCAGGATACGCCCTTTCCAAGGATTTCCGGGGGAGGACAGCGCTGATGTGGTTTTTCGTTTTCACCATGCTGTTCAGCGGAGGCCTGATCCCCAGCTACATCCTGAACTCGGCGCTGGGATTGAAAAACAACTTCTGGGTTTACATTATTCCGGGAGCATTCAGTTGTTACAACCTGATCCTGATCATGAACTTTTTCAAATCCATTCCGAAAGCGCTGGAGGAGGCGGCATTGGTAGACGGCGCTAACTTTTTCCAGATATTGTGGAAGATATTCCTTCCGCTTTCCAAAGCAGGGCTGGCAACGGTGGCGCTCTTTATTATGGTGGGAAACTGGAATGAATGGTTCACGGGTATTCTGTATATGTCCGACACGAAGAATTATCCGCTGGCTTCTTTTCTTCAGGTCATCGTGGTACAGAACAATAAACAGGATCTGGCGCTGGATCCCACAACGGCGGCGGCCATGTCGGAGCGTACCATAAAAGCGGCCCAGGTATTTATTGGGGCTGTGCCGATCCTGATGGTTTATCCCTTCCTTCAGAAGCATTTTGCAAAGGGAATCGTTATGGGAGCAGTGAAGGAGTAAGCGGGCTGAAAAGAAAGTGAAACAGGAAACAGAATCCTTGCCCCACAGGGCTTGCGATAGAAATGTAAGAGTAGAAATTAAGGAGGATGGAAATGAAAAAAAGAAAAATAGCTTTGAGCCTGCTGCTGGGAGCGGCTATGCTTTTAAGCGCATGCGGAGGCAGCAAAGAATCCGGTCAGGCAGATGCCGGGAGCCAGGAGGAGAGCAGCCAGGACGTGGAGAGCAGTTCGGATGGAGAAGGCAGTACGGCGCAGGAGGGCAATACCGAAGCGGAAGGCGATGCAGGTGCAGACGCCGGTTCCGGGGAAGTGCTGACGATTACCATTGCCAAGCAGTTGGATGAAAACGCCGGAAAATATGACAGCGGTGATGACATCAATAATAATCCCATGATCGATCTGGCAATCGAGAAAAAAGGAATCAAGATGGAAACTACCCTGTTGGGAGGCGATGCGTCGAATTATACCACAAAACTCCGGCTCGCCCTGACAGGTTCTGAGGATCTGCCGGACGTTTTTCCGGTATATGATACGCAGATGATTGCGGATATGATCGAGTCTGGACGCGCAAAGGATATTACGGAAGATGTGGAACAGTATATGCCGGAAAGACTCCGGGAGATTTACGACAGATTTCCGGAAACCTTTTACCCGGCAACAAAGGATGGGAAGATTTACGCCATTGCCTGCGCCCCCAGGCTGACAGAGGGTGAGGTTATGGTCATCCGTCAGGACTGGCTGGATAACCTGGGCCTTGAGGCTCCCACTAATCTGGACGAGTTCGAGGCTGTGATCAAGGCGTTTACGGAGGACGATCCGGACGGAAACGGGGAGAAGGATACTTACGGATTTGCCTATGCAGGAGACGGCCTTTACAATACCGGCTGGGTGTCCGATCCTGTGAGCCTGTTTTCTGCAAATACGGGAAAGAATATCCCCGGCTCCTGGCAGGAGGACGCAGAGGGCAATCTGATGTATGGCTCTATCCATGAGGGGAACCGAAAGACCTTGGAGCGCATGGCGCAGTGGCATGCCAACGGCTGGATTTTCCAGGAGGCAGCCGCCACAGGGGCATGGGACGCTATGAGCCAGTTTACGGAAAGCAAGGCAGGTATACTGATCGGACGTCCCTGGATCATTGGTTCTATCAAGGATGTGACTACGGTGGCTCCGGATGCGGTGATGAAGGCTTATCCCACCATACGACAGGACAACGGGGAACCTACCTACCAGTCTGCTGAGGTGAACGACGGATGGTTGATGTTCAATGCGGATTTTGAACATATGGACAAGTTCTTTGAATATTATGACTGGCTGTATGACATCGCTTTCGGAACAGGGGAGTTCCAATATGGATACCTGGAAAATTACGATTATGATATTGTGAATGATGAGGTCGTATTTGACTGCAAGCTGTTCGATCCATCGCTGGAAAGTGTGTTTGATCCCGGTAAGTCAACGGTGCTGAAGAATACTCCTGTTTTGGACAATATGGCAGCCTATGCCAATGTGGCGGCAGGACAGGAACCGGTATCCCCGGCAGAGATCAAAGCCGAAGCTTCCTTTAAGGCATCGCCGGAACAGTCAGAAGGATACGCCCTGGCAAATGAGCACAGATCAGAGCAGCTTCCGAACCTGTTCAATGCAGCGCCCACCGCGACCATGCAGAGGAGCTGGGAACAGTTACAGACCATGGAGAAGCAGGTGTACACCAATATCATTTATGGAAATGAACCTATCGAAGCCTTTGACAAGTTTGTAGAAGACTGGAAAGCCCAGGGCGGCGATCAGATCACCCAGGAGATCAATGAGTGGTATCAGTCGGTGAAATAAGATTACATTGAAAAGGATCCGTAAGAGGGGTGTCATAGAGGTGGCAGCCCTCTTACTGGTCTATCTGGCGATACCTTTTGGTTTCAACAACATCATATGTCAGGAAGGAGGATCGGAAATGGAGTATATCGTAACAGAAGATTCACTCACGGTGTATTGGGAACGGACGAAGGAGATGGCGGCAGGGGAACCTTTTCGGGTGTATCTGGATGGTAGGGAAGCGGCCTGCACGGAGAAAACCCATTGTACGCTGACGGGGCTTTTGCCGGAACAGGTCTATACGGTCAGGGCAGCAGGCCCTTTCTGGGAATCGGAAGAGTTGGCCGTCAGGACTCTGAAAAGAAAACGGCGGATTGACATTACAAAGCATCCTTATGAGGCTGTGGGGGACGGGGAGAAGATGAATACGGAAAGCATCCAGAAGGCCATTGACGACTGTGGGGAGGGGGAAGCGGTTTATATTCCCGAGGGGATTTTTATGACAGGCGCCCTGCGGCTTCACAGTGACATGGAGCTGTATCTGGAAAAGGGAGCTGTCCTGCGGGGAACGGCACAGGTGTCCGATTATCTTCCCAAGATCAGAAGCCGGTTCGAGGGAATCGAGATGGACTGCTACAGCAGTGTGCTGAACCTGGGCTTTCTGGATGCAGGGGAAGACTTTGTCTGTAGAAATGTAGTGATCCGGGGCCGTGGAACCATTGCCAGCGGCGGGCAGCTCCTGGCCCAGCGTGTGATTGCGGCAGAGAGCGCAGAGCTGGCAAAGGAACTGGAACAGAAGCCGGAGCTTGTGGCAGAGTGCGAGAAGCCGGAAACCATTCCGGGCAGGGTGCGTCCAAGGCTGGTGAACATCAGCCGTTGTGAGAACATTTTGCTGGAAGGTATCACGTTTCAGAACGGGGCAAGCTGGAATGTCCACATGATTTATTCCAGGCATATTATCACCCATGGCTGCACCTTTATCTCCCGGGAGGTGTGGAACGGGGACGGGTGGGATCCGGATTCCTCCGAGGACTGTACTATTTTCGACTGCCGGTTCTTTACAGGCGATGACGGGATTGCGGTAAAGTCGGGAAAAAATCCGGAGGGAAACCGAATTGCCAGACCCTGTCGGAAAATCCGGATATTTGACTGCAAGTCCGCTTTTGGCCATGGAATTACCATTGGAAGCGAGATGTCCGGCGGCGTGGAGGACGTGGCCATCTGGGATTGTGACCTTGGACAGTCCACCTACGGGATGGAGATCAAGGGAACCTGGAAGCGGGGCGGCTATGTGAGAAATATCCGTATGGACAACTGTGTGATTCCAAGGCTGCTGTTCCATGAGGTGGATTACAATAATGACGGGGAACCGGCAGAAGACATGCCGTATTTTTCGGACTGTGAATTTAACCGGCTTCATATCCTTGGCGAATATTACGGCAGGCAGGGGGAGTGGACGCCCTGCGACGCTATAGAACTGAGGGGATTTGACCGTCCGGGGCATGAGGTGTCAAATATCCGTTTGAAGGACGTGGTGATCGGACGAAAAGGGAGCGGAGAAAAAGGCTCTCTGTCGCTGAGCAGGTGCCGGGGAATCTGCTTTGAGAATCTAACGGTATTGTAGGCATGGTATGAGGAAAATGCCGAAATGAGGATAAGGAGCAGCAGTGATGAAGAAAATGATCTATAATGGAATCCCCTGGTATGACCAGAACGGGAATCCGGTAAACGCCCATGGGGCCTGTATCCTTCGGGAAGGGAAGAGGTATTATCTGTTCGGAGAATACAAGACGGATGATGTCAATCAGTACAGGGGCTTTTCCTGCTACTGGACAGAAAATTTTACGGACTGGAAATTTGAGGGGCTTGCCCTGCCGCCCTTAAGAGAAGGGCTGCTTGGGCCGGGACGGATCGGAGAGAGGGTCAAAGTCCTGAAAAGTAAGCTGACAGGCAGATACACTATGCTGATGCACACGGATGATGAGAGATACTGCGATCCCTGCATCGGATTTGCAGTGGGGGAACGCCTGGATCAGGAGTTTTCGTTTCAGGGCCCGCTTCTTTTCCGGGGGGAGCCTATCCGGTTTTGGGATATGGGGACTTTCGTGGATGAAGACGGCAGCGCTTATCTTCTGACCCACGAGGGGAATATCTACCGGCTGGACGAGGCATGCACCGAGGCTGTGGAACTGGTGGCTAAGGATATTGCTCCGGGCGGAGAATCCCCGGCTATGTTCAAAAAGGAAGGGATGTACTATCTGATGCTGTCTGATAAAACGAGCTGGGAGAGGAACGACAATTATTATTTTACAGCCAGGGATCTGCACGGGCCCTGGACGTACAGGGGATTGTTCTGCCCGGAGGGGAGCCGGACTTATAATACCCAGTGCTCTTTTGTGTTCCGGTATGAGAGGGGGAATGAGAGTATACCTGTTTACCTGGGAGACCGCTGGTCCTTCCCCAGACAGGCATCGGCAGCTACCCTGGTGCTTCTGCCGATTGAGGCCGGAAAAGACGGGATGAAGATTTCAAGGTATCTGCCGGTGTGGTTGCCGGATACGCTGGAGGGGGAGAGTCCTGCGCCGGAGCATTTGCTGGAGTTTTGCTCCAATGTCCGGGGTGAGGAAATCAGCATCCGTTTTCAGGGAAATCGGATTATGCTTTTTGGAAACACGGATTCTCACGGAGGATACGGGAATATCTGTATTTATGATGAAAAGGGGGCCTGCGTGCATAAAACCAGCATTGATTTCTATAGCGCCGTCCCGGACAGCGGGCTGCGGTACCGCTCCCCCCATCTGGCCCGGGGAAGCTATGTGGTGAGGATTGCTGTAGCGGGAGAGAACAGCGTTTGTGCCACCAAGAGCGGAAAGCGGTACGGGAGTGATGACTATTATGTCCGGATGACAGGCTGGACGGCGGGATGAAGGGCTGCCGCTTATTTGCAGCCCTTCCTGTAATCGCTGGGGATTAAGCCGGTGAGCTTTTTGAAGGTTCGGCTGAAATATTTTTCATCATTATATCCGACGCTGAAAGCAATTTCCTGAATGGATTTATCCGTGTTTTCAAGCTGCCGCTTTGCGTGGCCGATCCGTACCTGGGTGCAGTAATCAATGAAGGATACGCCTACAATATCATGGAAACAGCGGCTGAAATATCCATAGCTCATCTGAGCGCTGCGGGCGGCTTCGGTGGTATCCATTGCCTCGCTGTAGTGGGAATCCACATAGCTTTTTACATTCAGGATGCTGCGCACGATAGTAGAGGAATATTTTGCCTGGGACTGGAAAATGTCGGTTCTTTTGTAAACCTGAACCAGCCAGTCCTCCACTTCCTGCCAGTTATGAAAAACCGGGGGCAGGGAGAGGGTTTGGCCGGTAAGCTCCGAATAGGCGCTGTTCCAGACAGATTCCAGTGCAAGCAGCAGGTGGTACAGGGTAGAGGTTTTCAGCTTGCTGTTTTTCAGGTCAAAGGTGATCTTATCAAAAAGCTCATTTTCATATACCCAGTTTAAGGACAGCCACTCTTTTTTCAGCCGTTCAAGGGTTTTCTCATTCTGGATTGTTTCCTCTTCACAAAGCTCATAGGCATGCTTGATATGGACGGTTTTGCCGGGACGATATTCATAAAAGAAGCTGTCGTTCATAAACCGGCGAAGCTGTTTCCCAAGCTGGGCGAAGGTCAGATCGGAGACATCCAGGATGCGCAGCAGCATGGTGCCCGGAAAGCTGTCGGGAAATACAAAGGATTCTTTCTGCTGCGTAAATACCCAAACGCCGCCCATCAGTTCATAGATGTCTTTTCTTTCGGAAAGGCCGTTTCGTTCCCAGAATTCAAAAATATGCTGATCAGTTTCCAGTTCCACGGTGACAAGAGCGTAGATGGAGGGATACAAAATCTTGCTTTCCTTCCATTTCATGCCGGAGGAACCGGCAAGGGCAGAATTTTTACGGATTATATTTGCATGGATGCGGTCAAGTATCTGGTCAAAGTTCTCCTTATCAAACTGTGTCTTTGCAATGTAATCGATGGCGCCGCTGCGCAGGGCGTTCTGAATATATTCGAATTCCGTATGGATGGTGAGCACCACATAGTTTAATTCCGGATACAGACCGGAGGCGGTTCTGATAAAGGTCAGACCGTCCATGACAGGCATATCAAGGTCAACAAGAACCAGATCCACTTTGTTCTCTTTAAGGAAGGCAAGAGCCTCTTTGCCGTTTGCGCTTTCCCCTATGATTTCCATATGATGTTTGGCCCAGGGCATGAGCATCCGTATCCCTTTGCGGGTCAGGGCGTCGTCGTCAACAATCAGTATTTTTAACATGATAACCATTCCCTTTCAGTTTTGGAAAATTTATGGTAATAACAGTTCCATGGTTTTCAGAGCTTTCTATATGAAAATGAAAACTGCCTGAGAAGAAATCATGCAGGCTGTTTACTACGTAGGCAAGCCCGATTCCAAATTTGGGGATCTCATTTTCGGCGCCGGAGGCTGATTTGTCTGCCTGCAGCGCGGATGGGGGATAAAGGCTGTTTATTCCTTTCAGAATCCCGGCATCCATTCCCGTACCGGTATCCGATATGGTCAGATGGATGGAATCGTCAACCTGTATCCGGATGAGAAGATCCATGCCTGGCTGATAGCCATGGGCCAGCGCATTTTCAACCAGCGGCTGCAATAAAAATTTCGGGCAGGGATAACTTAAGTCGTTTGATGCGGGCCTTTCTATGCGGAACTGAAAATCATAGCGCACTTTTTGGAGCTGGACATATTCGGTCAGGGCACTGAGTTCTTTTTCAAGGTTGGTGGCAACGCTTTCCTTATCCAGGTTATAGCTGAGCAGGTGGGATAAGGATTGGGTGATGGCGTCAATATCATCCTGCCCGTTCATCAGAGCCATCCAGTGAACGGTATTCAGTGTATTTAACAGGAAATGGGGATTGATCTGTGCCCGGAGCTTTTCAATCTGCATTTTGGCATTGGTCTTTTCCTGCTGTACTATCCGGCGGATCATTTCCTGTATCTGCCTCTGCATCAACACGATTTTACGCAGAAGGTGGTCATACTCGGGAATGGAGGAATGGGTCTGGGTATCGCCGCTCTCCTGAGAAAGCAGAAGCTCTAACTGGCGGTCGAACAGCCGCAGCGGGGAATAAATGCTTTTCCAGAAATACACAGCGATCAGGGCCACAAAAGCGGCGATGATCAGGATGCAGATCAGGATGTCGGCGAGGGACTGGTAATAATCTTTAATATAGATATGTTCCGGGATAATGATATGGACACCCCATCCCTGGGACATGGATTTGGACATGGAACGATAATTTCTGCTTTTTCCCTCCAGAATATCAATGACCCCTGTACCGGCTTCTTCAAATGTAGTATAGACCGGTTCCCCGGATGAATTTGTAATGGCAAGGAAAGCGGATTTGCGTTCCAGAAGGCGCAGCGGTGCAAGCAGGGAATAAAAACCGGATTCAATGGACAAGACAACCGACTTCCCGTTTGGCAGGGTTTCCGTCCGGTTGAGAATCAGTACGGGATTTCCGTTGTAGCTGCTCTGGCTTTTGCAGGGCCCGCAGAAGGAGAAAGCGGTATTCTGATAAAGCACAGGAGAGCGCCCGAACTGCTGCCTGCTGACCGGGAAGCTGCTGAAAATGAAATCCTGCGCTGTGTTGTCATAAAGATAAAGCAGGGAAATATCGGTGTTGGCAAGGGTCAGCATGGAAACCGAATCAAGGAGGGCGGCATAGTGTGTCTGCCTTTCATAGGGGGAGAGGCTGTCTTGGTAGAGCATCAGCGTATCCTGTATCTCTTCATTATCTAAGATTTGTCCTGATGTCAATGTGAGATTCCAGAGCAGGTTCTCCATGGTATCACAGGTTTCGGACAGAATACTGTCATAATCATCATTTAGCTGTGTTTCGGTAAAGCGGATGATAAAGCGGCTGATGGTAAAAAAGCAGGAACCGGCCATCAGCAGAAGGATGCCAAAAAAGGATATAATTATTCTGGATTTTAAGGATATATTTTTCAAACCGGATACTTTCATGAAAACAACCTCGTAGTGAAAAACTTCTGACAGTTTCGCTTATCCGAGTTCGCGCAGCGAATCTCGTAAACGAGCTATGCTCGTTTTTTTAGTATAAAATCTCACTACACACCTAACGGCTTCTAAGACCGTATAAATACTATGTTTTCAAAGTGGTTAAGAGTGGTAAAAAGCAGAGAAATGTAGGTAATTCCTATTTTATTCATGCACCACTCCTACA
>CATLHM010000022.1 GCA_949949005.1 uncultured Lachnospiraceae bacterium | reverse complement strand
ACTATCGAAAGGTTTCAGAACGTGTTTTTTATGGCCTCTCTGGCCGCCTTTTTTCTTATTGCTTCCCCGCCTCGAATTCGGTATGACCTTTTTCCGGCTAATCGGAGTCTGCGAAGTAGGCGTTCCGATATTTGTTCCGTCCCGGTTTGCAAGCGCCTCCAGATGTGCGACTTTGTTCTTTAAGGCCTGAATCTCGGCGTCTTTTTGTGCAGATTCTTCCTTATGCTGCTCTTTCTCCTTTGCAAGGGCTTTTTCTAATGCCCTGTTTGAATTCCTGAGCGAGGCGATCTGTTCCTGATATGACAGGATCCTGTCCTTCTGTTTCATATATTCGCCGGATAAACGCTCATAGTCCCGCCGAAGGTTTCCAGATGGTTTGTACATGGCGAGCCTCCCTATGCCTGCCTGGATTTTAATTCCTGGATTTGTTTCCTGAGGGTATGGTTTTCCCTGCGGAGTTTGGCGAGTTCTGCCTGAAGTTCAGGAATCGTGGACGGCATTGCGGCTTCTTCCGGGATATAATTAGGGCTCCGCTTCCTGCCGCGGCCATCAGTCGGCACAATTTCACCCGTTTCCTCATCAAGACGCCCGACCAGAGTGCGCTTTGACCTTGACTGCTTTTTTTCCTTATCCCATGTATAAGTGGTTTCATAGGCATAAGTTTTTCCGGATCTTTTGTCTCTGTTATAAGTAATAGCCATATATATACCTCCTCCAAATCGTCACGTATATTATAACACATGACGATTTGAAAAGCAATAGAAAAGACGAAAAAAATGATAAAATCAACATTTTTTCGTCTTGAAGACAAATATAAAAATCGTCACGTAATGATGCTTGCTTTGACGTTAAATAAAATCGGCTGTAAATAGTAACTGAAGATGAAGAACGACTTATCCTTCCTCATTGACAGCCGCTTAAATCTTTACGAACACCAGAGCACCTGGAATCCCAATATGCCTCTGCGAGGCCTGTTCTATTTTTCCCAGCAGTATGAAGGTCTGCTTGGCGCGGAAAATGCGGATATGTACGGAACGAAAAGAGTGGCGCTGCCGACGCCGGAGTATGTAATCTTTTATAACGGAAGCGGTATGGAGGAGGACAGAAGAACTCTTTATTTATCGGACAGCTTTTCCATGGGGCGTGGAAGCGGTGCTTTGGAGTGTACCTGCCAGGTGATCAATTTAAGGCGCGGACATAACAGGGAGCTCATGGACAAGTGCCGCAGGCTGTGGGAATACTCGGAGTTTGTATCTGAGATTGAGTCGAACATAAAAGCAGGGCTTGGCCGCGACGAGGCTGTGCAGTCCGCCATGAACCGCTGTATCGAGAGGGATATATTGACAGATATATTGAGAACTGAGAAAAGCGAGGTGCTTCATATGATCTTTTTGACGGAATATGACGAGAAAAAGCATTTACGGCATACCTTTGAGGAGGGCAGGGAGGAAGGCATCCAAGAAGGACGGGATGAAAAGCTGCTGGAACAGATTCAGAAAAAACTCTCCAAAGGAAAAAGCCCCGAAGTAATTGCCCGGGAGTTGGAGGAGGATGTTGATACAATTTACAGATTATCTAATAGATTAACCGAAGACGGAACAGTAACCTGTGATCCGAGAGGATAAGGATTCCCGAATCTTGTGTTGACAAACATACTGACAGTATGTTAATGTAGATACATACCGTAAGTATGTTATGTGGAGGAAGCCGTGGCAAGAAACAAACATCCGGAGGAAACTGTCAACTTAATATTGGACGTGTCTTTTCGGCTTTTTATGGAAAAGGGGTATGAGCATACCTCCATCCAGGACATTATTGACCATTTGGGCGGCCTTAGTAAAGGCGCAATCTATCATCACTTTAAATCGAAAGAAGATATTTTGATTGCGGTTGTGGACAGGATGACGGCACAGTCTAATGAAATGCTTGGGACGATTCGCGACCGCACAGACTTAAGCGGCAGGGAAAAGCTGAAAACGATCTTCAGGGAATCCATCAGCCGGCCTGTGCAGAACGATATTTTTACGGTGGCTCCGGATTTCCACAATAACCCGAAGCTTCTTTTCAGCCTTCTGCATGATACCATAGAAGAGGCGGCGCCAAACTACATTGCGCCCATCATTGAGCAGGGGATTGCGGACGGTTCCATCAAAACGGATTATCCGCAGCAGTTGGCGGAGCTGATTCTTCTGGCGGCCAATGTCTGGATGAATCCCATGATATTCGGCAGCACGGAGGAGGAGTCCTGCAAAAAATTCTTGATATTTGACCAGATGCTTAAGGGCTTTGGACTGGATATTGTGGACGGTGAAATGTTGGAGAGGCTGCAGGAGCTGACAAGTATATATCAAAGGAAACGGATGTGAGGCATTGCCGGTCATCCTGATGCCCAGGGAAATAATCTGCCCGGTAAAATGGGCAGATCTATTTTGAACTTTAAACATACCAACGGACGGTATCTATAATAAAACATTGTGGGAAAAGAAGGAGACGAATAATGGATCAAAAATTGTTTTCAAAAGATTTTATTTTAGTGGTCATCGGTCAGATAATCTCGCTGTTTGGCAATGCAATCATTCGGTTTGCATTGCCCCTTTACTTATTAAATCTTACAGGCTCCTCGGCGCTGTACGGAACGGTTACGGCCTGTGCTTTTATTCCTGCAATTTTGCTCTCGCCCATTGGGGGGATTGTTGCGGACCGGGTTAACAAAAGAAATATTATGGTAATTTTGGATTTTTTTACGGCGGCGGTGATCCTGGCATTCTCCCTTTTGATGGACGGAGCGAATCTTGTACTCCTTCTGACAATTACACTGATGCTTTTATACGGAATTGCAGGCGCTTATCAGCCTTCCGTCCAGGCAAGTATCCCGGCGCTGATCGGGCAGGATCGGTTTATGGAGGCAAACTCTGTCATTAACACTGTCAACTCCTTTGCATCCCTGACAGGCCCCGTGCTGGGCGGGATTTTGTACAGCGCCTTCGGGCTCGAGCCTGTATTGCTGGTTTGCATGGTGTGCTTTACCCTGTCGGCCGTGATGGAAATTTTTATTAAAATACCCTTTCAGAAGCAGGACTTAAAGGGCGGAGTGCTAAAGACGGCCAAAACGGATTTTGCAGAGAGCATCCGGTTTATCCGAAAGGATAAACCGGTCATCGGAAAAGCCCTTCTTGTGGTTTGCGGAATCAATTTATTTCTGGCTTCCATGATTGTTGTTGCCCTGCCCTATCTGGTGACAGAAGTGCTGAATCTGGATGCGTCCCGGGCCAACAGACTTTACGGCTTTGCGGAAGGGGCGCTGGCGGCAGGAGGACTTTTTGGGGGAATCGGCGCAGGCCTTTTTGCAGACAGGCTGAAAATACAAAAATCCGGAAACCTGGTCATCGCCTGTGCGGCCTGCGTGTTTCCCATGGGTGTTTCTTTGCTCCTTTTTTCCTCGGGCATGGTAAATTATATTGTCATAACCCTGTGCTGCTTTGGCGTTATGACCTTTTCCGCCATGTTCACCGTGCAGATGATGTCCTTTATGCAGGCGGAAACCCCGTCAAATCTGATCGGAAAGGTGATCGCGGTGGTTCTCACCGTTTCCATGTGCGCCCAGCCCCTTGGCAACGCCCTCTATGGGGTGCTGTTTGAAATCTGTGAGGGATTCGAAGCTGCCGTTGTCCTGTTTTCGGGCGCTGTGTCCCTGGGGATCGCAATCAGGGCAAGGCACATTTTCAGCGCTCTTTTCCCGGCCCATCCTTAGCTTCAATTAAATTGGAGCGGTACAGTACAGTGACAACAGGTTTATACAAAAGCAGGGTGACGGCGGCATTTATGCCGCCCTTGATTAAGTTAAAGGGCAGAAAAGCGGGAAGCAGCAGCTCTGCAATGGCCTCTCTTGGATAGCCCATATAGATTGGAGCAATCAGATAGTTCCAGAGCATCATGACTGCGGCCTGACAGATGCAGCCGCACAAGAGCCCCAATACTGCGCCGGATAATTTCTGTTTTTTCCTATAGAAAAAGGACGCGGTACAGGCAAAAGAGCAGCTTGAAATGATATTCATCATACATCCCAGAATTCCGGTTCCGCTGACAGTGAACATCTGCGCAACCGAGACGATCACGGTTACAGTCAGGGAGGTGAGCGGCCCCCAGATCAGACCCCCGATTACGATGATAATGTCTTTCGGATCATACTTCAAAAAAAGTACAATCGGGATTCGGAGAACCATCGCCGCAATGTAGGCAAGGGTACAGAGCATGGCTGTTACGGTAAGTTTCTTTGTTTTGCTGAGATTCATTTGAATACCTCCTTAGAATAATTAACACCTGAAAGCAGCAAATGTCTTTCAGGTGTCAGTAATTCAGGAGTATTGAAAATGTCAACAGAGCAGCTTGATAAAAGAGAGTGCAAAAATTATCGTCAGGCTTATCCTGACAATCTCAATACACCTTCTTTAATCCGGACTATACCGTCGGTTCTGGAATTTCACCAGACCCCGCGCTTTCGCGCCCGCGGACTGTAACCGCCGATCGGGAATTTCACCCTGCCCTGAAGACATTTCTGTTATTCAAATGTTTCATAAATTGTAGCACACCGGGAAACGGAAAGCAACTATTTTTGAACGGGACCCGTGGTGGCGCTTTTGGCCTATGTATCAGCCTTCTTTATAATTTACAATCTCATCAATGAGCTGGGGTAATTTTTCATCCATATTCTCATCGCTGAACTGGCAGGTGCCCACAGCTTTATGTCCGCCGCCGCCGTACTTCAGCATCAGGCTGCCCACGTTGATAGTGGATGTCCTGTTCAAAACGCTGTAACCCACCGCCGCCGAACAGCCATGCCCGCCTTTGCCGTTTACGATCCATACCGAGATGTTCTGTTCGGGATACATGCTGTAAATCAGGAAACGGTTGCCAGAGTAGATCGGGTCAACGCCGCGCAGGTCGGAAATGATGACGTCTTTTTCCACCCGAGTGTGGGCGCGTACCATTTCCTTGAATTTGGCGTCCTGTTCCCGGTAGACGGCGATGCGCTCCTGCACATCGGGAAGGGCAAGGATTTCCTCCGTATTCATGGTGCGGCAGCATTCCATCAGTTTTTCCATGAGCTGATAATTGGAAATCGTAAAGTTGCGCCATCTTCCAAGACCTGTCCTGGGATCCATGAGAAAGCCGATCAGAATCCACCCGGAGGGGTTCTGGATCTCATCAATCGTCAGATTGCCGGAATCGACTTTATCCACCGCTTCCATCATCTCGTCGAAATGGGAGAACCGCTCCTTTCCGCCGTAATATTCATAGATAATGCGCGCACAGGAGGGAGTAATGCGGCTTTCGCCTTTATATTTTCCGGCAAGTTCGTTGCGTTCGTGCTCGCTGGAATGGTGGTCGAACCAAAGACCGCACCCTTCCACGAAAGGCACATTGGCGAGTACGTCGTTTTCCGTAATTTCCACAAGCCCGTCCTGTAAATCCTTTGGGTGCGCAAATTTCCAACTGTCAATCAGACCGATTTCCTTCAACAGGGTGCCGCATGCCAGTCCATCGAAATCGGAGCGGGTAACTAATCTCATAATAATAAAGTCTCCTTTGCTTGCTATAGTATCCTTATCGAAAAAGAATCTATAAAAATTATATAAGAAAACGGGAATTTTTTCAAGTTCTTTTAGACGTTTTTTTGGGGGTGGGGAGTTGAAAGGACGGTCATATTATGCTATCATGAATGCAAAGCAAATGATTTCTTCCGGCGAAAGCCGCGTCTGGCAGGGCATTCTGCTCTTTCATTTCCTGAAATCTCCTGCTTTTATATCCCAATAACTTATATACGGCAGGTCAGGCTGGATGTTATCAGTATGGATCGGGAGAAAAAGGTCTATTTCACAGAAATGCAAAAACAAGATACCGGAAACCTGCGAAGAAGGAGCCGGTACTACCAGGCCCAGCTTGACGTATCCCTGCTAGAACCGGGAACGGTGAATTTTTCACACAGGAGTTTTTGGATCTTATGAAATATATTACCGCGTCCACAGATGCGGTGGCGAAATTATCAGACAGCCCGAGGATCAAGCAGCTCCATGAGAATGTGAGGAAGATCAGGGCATCGGAGAAAATGGGGGTGAAATATTTGCAGAAATGGGAAGAGCTGGCATATGCCAGGGATGAAGGAAAAGAAGAGGGAAAAGCTGAAGGAAGGGCAGAGGGAGAAAAAATACAGCTTACAAGGCAGGTCTGCAAGAAGCTGATAAAAGGGAAAGTACCAAAGCAGATTGCGGAAGAGCTGGAGGAGGATTTGCCTACAATTGAGAAAATCTGCCAGGCGGCCCGGAAATATGCCCCGAATTATGACTGCGAGCAATTATACAGGGAGATTTAGAGAAGCAGAGGGGGTGTATAGACAAATACGTCTGCACCGGAGTCTCCTTCCATCATCAGGAAACTTTGGTACTTTTATGCGCAGGCCCGTGTAAAGGAAGCATGCCACTAAAGTGTCCCACGGGCCGTGCGCGAGTAGGGAAAGTAACCCTCCCTGCTCGATAAAATCTAAAATAATTATAAATTCCCCCAATCCTATTGACAACCCCTCCGCTATTTGCTAAAGTAATAACACTTTCAAACGTAAACAAAAATTCATTTTAATTTAATCCAAGATTTATTTTCTTATAGGATCTATTGACCTGCCCTTGGCAGTTCTAAGCGAAATCCATTATTTTCCAAAATAAAAGAATGAGCAAAGAGGAAAAGGAGGTAAGTGTTTTTGGTTTTGGAACAATTACAGGAAGAATGTCCTGGTGGGATATTGTTTATTTTCAGCCAGTATGCCTGTCTAAGCCGACATTTAGTGGAGACTATGGCGGGAAAGTGGGAGCTGTTGTTATGCCGGGAGGATACGGGATTGGCGGAGGATGTGGCGATTGCGCTGGCATCGCGGGAAGGCGGATGGATGATAGGAGAAAAAAAGCTGGGCGCCGGGAATCCTTTCTATTTTTATACGCCGCAAAAGGAGAAGCTTTTGCTGATACTTACGCAAAAACCCGATACCCTGCATCCGACGGAAAAGATCCATCTAAAAAGGGAGGAAGAGCTGAAGATCGGAGGGGCCTTCCGGAATCAGATTTTTTATGAGTGCTTTTCTCTGGTTGAGGAATGTCATGGACAGATTTGCTTCGGGCAGCAGGGATATACGATTTCCAGTTCCACAGATAAAGGAATTTATGTAAACGGACAGGCGCTGCGGGGAACAAGAGTTCTCCGGACAGGGGATGAGATACAAATTTACGCCCTTCGCCTACTGATGCTGGAGGAAACCCTGGTCTGCGTGTCTTTTGCAGGAGTCTGCCGTGTGGTAAAGGGCCGGGGAAGCAGATGGGAGAAAAAGCAGGTTTTGCCCGGTTTACGGGAAGCGGATATGGGAAGGAATCTGATTGAGCGCAGGTGTGGGCAGGAGGAGGGGCTTTGGGCCGGGGAGGTGGAAGTCCTATTGCCAAATAAGCCGGCCGCCGAACAGACCCAGCCCCTCTGGCTCTCCCTTGGCCCATCCATGACCATGGTACTTCCCATGCTGCTGATGGCGGAGCTTGGCAACCGGTATATGGGAGGAGGAGGATTTTATTATCTGTCCGTTGCCATGAGCGGGTGCAGCGCCCTTCTTGCCCTTCTCTGGGGGCTGGCAGGGCACAGCTACACAAAGGGCAGGAGGAAGAAGGAGGGAAGGGAAAAGGAGCGGCAGTACAGAGAGTATTTGGAAGAAACGGAGCAATATCTGCTGGCTTGCCAGGATAAGAACCGCAGCATCCTTACACGGAAATACCCGCCGGTCTCGGATTTATTTGGGGAGGATGGGAAGGATTTTAAAGTTTTGTGGGATCGTTATTACCGGCAGAAGGATTTTTTGTTTTTTCGGTTAGGGACAGGAGACGTGCCCTTTCAAATGAAGATTAAGGTTTCGGAAGATCGCGGAAATATTGTGGAGAGGAAGCAGGCGGTATGGGCCAGGGAGCTGGCGGAGAAATATTTTTTGCTAAAGCAGGTCCCGGTGGGGATTGATTTTTATCAGAACCGGCAGGTTGGGGTGATCTGGGGACCGGAGAGAAAAGAAACCTGTGAAATGCTCACAGCCCTTCTTTTGCAGACGTTGTCCTGCCACTGCTATACGGAGGTAAAGCTCGCCTGCTTTTACCGGAAGGAACGGTTCCCGGACAGAAGCCTTGCGCAGTGCCTGAAGTGGATGCCTCATGTCTGGACGGCGGACAAAAAGGTGAGGCTGCTTGCTGGGGATGAAAAGGAAGCGGGAGAAATTCTTCCTGTGCTGACAAAAGCCCTTACGGGAGAAGGAGGGGGCATTGGCTGGGGCGGCGGAAAAGACGGATCCTCCGGGGGCGCCTGGGGGATATCTCTTCCATGGTATCTCATCCTGGTGCTGGATCAGGATTTGATCTGGAGCGAACCGCTCTACAAGTATCTGACGGACTCAGAAGGCTTGCACAGGGCAGGCGCAGTGTTTGTGGGAGATAACCGGGAGGAGCTTCCCAAGAGCTGCCGCTGCTTCTTGAGCAGGGACGGGGAAGAGGGAGAGCTTTTGTATCTGGGAGAAGAAAAGCCACACAGGCAGGCCTTTGTGCCGGAGAGCTGTCCAGGCAGCAGGGCGCAGCAGTATGTCAGGCACACATCCGGCTTTCGGGTGAGAGAGGGTGCAGGGGATGGACAGCTTCCTGGTCAGGTAGGGTTTTTGGAGCTTTTTGGCTGCCAGCGTGTGGAAGAACTGGATAGCGGCAGGCGCTGGAGGCAGGCCAAAACCGGGGAAAGGCTGAAAGCGCCTGTGGGATTTGGGGCAGGAGGAAACCTGATCAGCCTGGATATACACGAAAAATTTCATGGCCCCCACGGGCTGATCGCGGGAACTACAGGTTCGGGAAAAAGTGAACTTTTGCAGACCTATTTACTTTCTATGGCGGTATCCTACAGCCCTGCCGACGTCAATTTTTTCATGATCGACTACAAGGGCGGCGGAACCGGAAATCTGTTAAAGCATCTCCCCCATTGCGCGGGGGTCATATCTAATTTATCAGGAAAACAAATCGGGCGAGCAATGTCAGCCATTACCAGTGAAAACAAACGAAGGCAAAAGCTGCTAGGCAGCGCGCAGGTCAACCATATTGACGCTTACACCCGGCTGTACCGGGAGGGAGCGGTGACACAGGCCATGCCACACCTTCTGCTTGTGGTGGATGAATTTGCGGAACTGAAAAAGGAGGAACCGGAGTTTATGCAGGAGATTATTTCTCTGGCCCAGGTGGGCAGGAGCCTTGGGATGCATTTGATTTTGGCAACACAGAAGCCGGCAGGGACGGTGGATGAGAAGATATGGAGCAATGCCAGATTTCGCTTGTGCCTTCGGGTGCAGGATGGGCAGGACAGCATGGATATGCTTCACAACAAGGATGCGGCTTATCTCACCGCTCCCGGACAATGTTACCTGCAAATTGGAAACCATGAGTATTACGTGCTTTTTCAGGCGGGCTACTGTGGCGGAGATTACCGGGAAAAAGAAGAGCATAAAAAAGCGGCGCTTTTGTCCAATACAGGAAGACGTTTAGAAATAAGGGCGGAAAAGACCGGAAAGGAAAAGAGCCAGATGGAGGTTTTAACAGAGTATATTGTGGAGACGGCAAAGTGCTGCCATTATCCCCGGGCAGAGGCCCTGTGGCTTCCGGAGCTGCCAGGGAAGGTTTTTCTCAGGGAGCTTCCCGGCGGGCAGCAGGAGGAAGAAAAGCCGCTGTTAAATCTTGGTCTTTGTGACGATCCCGAAAATCAGTGCAGGTTTATTCTCACCTATACGCCTACGGTTCAGGGACACTTAGCGCTCTGCGCAGGGCCGGCCACTGGAAAAACTTCCTTTGTTCAAATGCTGCTCTGGCAGCTCTGTAATAACTATGACCCCTGGGAGGTACAGATTCTGGCAGTGGACATGGAGCAGGAAAACTTAGGAGACTTTCAGGCCATGCCCCATTGTCTGGGTGTACTGAAGGAGAAAGAGGGGAAGGATATTTTCTTTTATCATTTAGAGCGGCTGATGGAGGAGCGCAAAACCCGGCTCTCGGGGATGAGCTGGAGCCAGTACAACAGCTCCGGGAAGGGAAAAGTACCCTGTCTCTTTTTGGCGGTGGACAATTTCGGCAAGCTTAAGAAAATATGGGAGGAAAAGCAGGAAGAGTTGTTTCTAAAGCTTGCCACAGAGGGGCTTACCCTGGGAATCTATCTCATACTGTCAGCATCGGGAGCAGAGGAAATGGGAGGAAGGCTTTTTGAAAAAATCAGAACCACACTGGCCTTTGAGATGAGCGACCGCTTCCAGTATGGGGATGTTTTGAGACAATATTATCTTCCGGTGCTGCCAGAGGAGAACTGTAAGGGCCGGGGGCTTTGCAGGGTAGAGGGAAGGGTGCTGGAGTTCCAGGCGGCAATGATCGGGGAAGGGCAGGAGGATTATGCCTACTGCGGTGAAATCCGAAAGCTGGGAGAGAGGAGGACACAGGAAGTAAGGAAAAAGGGGGAAGCGCTGCCGAAAAAATTCCCGGTGCTGCCACAAAAGGCAGATTTTGGAAGGATTGCAGAGGATTTTGACTGGAAGCAGGGCGGGCTTCCTCTGGGGTACAGTCTTTCCACCGGGGAGGTCAAGGGGATCGTTCCTGGGCGTGTCGTCTGTTTCCTGATCTCGGGGAGGGAAAGAACGGGAAGAGGGGCGGTTTTGAGCGCGCTTCTGGAAGGGACGATACGCATTGGCAGGCAGGCCGTAGTGCTTGATACGGAAAAAAAGCTGGCCTCCTTTCAGTACCATCCGGAAGTGATCTATTTGAAGGATGAGAGGGAAGCGGAGGATTGGAGAGAGGCCTGTGAAGAGAGCGGTATTGGGAAGGAGGATGGGACGGGAATCAGCTTCTTTATTGGAAATCTGGGATACTTCTGCCGTTTCCTTTATCAGAACGATGACCAAAGAGAGGAAAGAATCAGATTTTGGGAGGAAGCAGCTATGGGAAAGGGGGCCGTGGACTTTCTGGCAGGGATTTACCATCCGGAGCGGGACTATGAGGCGGAAGGGACCGGATTCTTCCGGGAATTTACCGCATGGCAGCAGGGCATTCATTTAGGCGGGAATGCGGCAGGGCAGAGAGCCCTTTGCTTTGAGGATCTCAGCTATGCCATGCAAAATCAGCGGCAAGCCCCGGGAGTCGGATACCTGAAAGAGGGAAATGGAAGTGGTACTTGCAGACTGCGGATACCTTGGGAGGGAGAAGTTTGAAAGAAGGGCAAAAAGGGAGGAAGAGATGATTTTAGTGGATGTACACAGTCCTGTGCTGGATGAGGTTTATGATTTTGAGCTGGAGGAGGAGAGCCGGGTCGAGGAGCTCTTGAGGGAGATCCTTGCCCTGATCGGGCAAAAGGAGAAGACCGCCCTGAAAGACAGCGGTAATATGCAGCTCTTTGCCTTGCGGCAGGAGAGCCTTTTGGATAAAAAAGGCACACTGAAAGGGCAGGGAGTGGAGGCCGGGGACAGATTGATTTTGTTGTGAAAAAGGGATAGGTATCAGAAAAGAAAAAGGGATTCGGGAAGGGAGGTTTGTTTCATGGCTGGAAAAATACAACTGATGTCCGCAAGCTTTTGCGGATGGATGGAGTCGGCGGAGAGTAACCTATCGAAGGTAAGGGATGAACTTGACCTTTTGGAAGATCAGGAGAGGAGGCTTTCGGGAATATGGGAGAGCGGCGCAGAGCAGCAGTGGGAGGCAGGATTTCAAAAAGAGCTTTTGGAGTTAAGGCAGTCGGTTGCCAATATGGCAGATTTGCTCCCAAAGATAACAGAAGCGGCAGAGGCGCTTTTTCAGGTGGAAAAGGAACTGATTGGGGAGGCAGAAAAGCTATAGGAAAGGGATAGAAATTGGCAGAGAAAATAAAAGTTACCCCACAGGATTTGCGAAAGAGGCAGGAAGATTGGATGGCTATCCTGGAAGAGGTGAACGCAGGCCTTTTGGCATTGGGATCGGATTGGGCAAAATTGCCCCGGTGTTTTGAGGGAAATCCGGTGAAAAAAGCTCAGAATGAGTTTGTCTCCCGGCAAAAAGAGGGGACAGAGGCGCTGGAAAGGCTGAAAAGACATCTGAAAAAGCTTGGGGAGATTGCCACCATCTATGAGGAAGCGGAAAGGGGGAATTTACATGTCACCCCAAACTATTGAAATGCATTTCGCGGAGATTATGCGTCTGTCAGAAGAGCTGGATCATCTGGCTCAAAGCCTGAAGCTTTTGGCAGAGCAGGAAATGATGCAGATGATCCGTGAAAATAGAGCATGCTGGGTCAGCAAATGCGCAGATATTTTGGGCGAAAAGGAGGGGAAAATCAGCGGCAGCCTGTGCGCGGAGGCAGAGAGACTTTTGAAGACGGCAACGGAAATGAAAGACCGGGCGCAAAAGATGTATCTGTCGGAAATGATGAATATCCGGCTTGCAGCCACAAGGATTTACAGGTAAACCCCTATATTGGCATTGCAGATGCCACCATGAATGAAAGGGGTTTACTTTGGGCCTGTGGCGGATGCGCAGAAAATGGGAGAGGAAAATGTCACTTCGTGACCCCATTTTCGCGCAGTTCAGTGCCGGAGCGCTGAACTTTCAAAGTAACTTACATGCGCCACTGACGTGGCGCACCACCACGGCATGAAAGGAGATTCACTATGGCATTTTTTCAGGTAACACCACGGGAGCTGCGAAACAAGGCAGGGAGGATATCGGAGCTGAACAGCCAGTTCCGGGCAAAGCAGACACAGCTCACGGAGCAGGAATCGGCTCTGTGCAGTATGTGGGAGGGAGGCGCAAAGGACGCTTTTCACCAGGCATTCGTGCGGGACAGACAGCAGATGGATGTTTTTCACCAGCTCATCAGTCAGTATGTACAGGCTCTTTTGGAGATTGCCACAAGATATGAACAGGCGGAGGCTAGAAACAGAGAGATTGCCTCGGCCAGAACCTATTAAAAAGCAGAAACGAAAGGATGAAAACTATGGAAGGTATTTTAAAAGTCACACCGGAAAAATTAATCCAAACCTCGGGGGCCTTTGCCACCACAGGAAATCAGATCAAAAACCTGACCAGTGAAATGATTGCCCAGGTGCAGAGCATGAAGGGAATCTGGCAGGGAGAGGCGGCCATGGCCTACGGAAACAAATTTCAATCCCTGCAGTCAGACATGGACAGGCTCTACCGGATGGTTCAGGAGCATGTAAAGGATCTCCAGGAAATGGCAGGCCAGTATCAGAAGGCGGAGACAGGAAATGCCCAGCAGGGAGGAAGTCTGAATTCCAATGTTGTGGTATAAGGGATGTCTGGTTTTTCTGTTGTGTCTGTTGACGGCGGCTTTGGCGGGCATTTGGGGAAACACCCGGATGCCCGGCCAACCCCGCTATCCCTTTGTTTATGCCGGGAAGGAGAAGGCGGAACTTATGCTGGATTATATGAAGAATAAATACGGAGAAGACTTTGTGGACGAAGAGGCCTGGGCCGGTCAGATCGGGAAAGCGTATACCATGCGGAGAATGCACAGCATAAGCTGCCCTGAGGAAAGTGTCCTGGTACGCGCAATGGGGGAGGAGAAAGTGGTTTTTCAGGACAACTATCTTGCCTGTCTTTTGCGGGAGGAGATTGAGGAGCGCTTAAGGGTGCCGGCAGAAGAAGCTTTTGGAGAATGCAAGGTTTTTTACAGAATTCCGGAGCTGGTTTTTCCGCCCGATTTCCCGGCAGATATGGAGGTGGATGCCTTTTTGCGGCATCCCCTTTCCATGGTGCGGATTTATGTCTATGCCAGAAACAGCCATTCGGACAGACAGGGGCAGTTGGACGCTTTTCTGAAAGCGTTGGCCGGGGAGGGCTATGTTGTGGGAGGTGTGGTCAGCTATCCGGCGGGAGAGGAAATGTACGAAATGATTACCGCGGATAATTTTATGGGAGCCTGTTACCAGGGGTATGTAAGCAGGGAGGAGGCCCTTTTTTCCACGTGTAAGGATGGCGGTCTTTTTTCTTTTAGGTGGAGGGAGCCATTAAAGTAAATTTACATGCGCCGCTGACGCGGCGTCAGGGGAAGGAGGAGATCAGCAATCGGCGAAAAAATTTCGGACGGGGAGATCAGCATGATTTTAGATACCTATATGTACCTGGATTATAAGGAGGCCAGAGAGGGGCTTACCGTCAATGAAATCTTAAAGGAGCTGGAGGAACACCCGGATTATGGGGGAGGCGGCATTCACCAGGGGGAGTACACCGTCCTTAAGGAAGCAGCCAGAAATCCGGAAATCGGGGAGATGGTGCTGTATTGTCAGAGTAATCATATGGGGTTCGACTCGGGAACGGCAGCCTGTACCTTTAAGAATCCCAAAGAGAACAGCTATTATGTGGTTTACCGGGGGACAGGGGACGGGGAATGGCCGGACAACGGTATTGGCATGACCAGTACTGCTACCATGCAGCAGGAGCGGGCCCTTTCCTACTTTGAGGAAGTGGTGGAGGCTTTGGAGCTTGGAGAGCAGGATCATCTGGTAGTGACAGGCCATTCCAAGGGAGGCAATAAGGCGCAGTTTGTCACCATGGAAACCAGATATGGGGAGCTGATAGATGTGTGCTACTCCGTGGACGGACAGGGGTTTTCGGAGAAGGCGATCGAGAGATGGCAGGAGAAGTATGGGGAGGAGGAATACGAAAAAAGGCGGGAGAAGCTTTATGGCATCCATGGGGAAAACGATTATGTCAGCGTGCTGGGGAATCCTGTTATTCCCGAAAACCATATCCGGTATGTGAAGACGCCTGTGGAAAAAAGTAATTTTGCAGGATATCATGATATCAAATATATGTTTGCGGCCCTTGTCTATGACAAAGCCGCTAAAAGCTATGTCACCGCTTTCGGGGGAAGGAAGAACAGTGACGTTAAAGGCCGGGGAGAGCTGGGAAGCTATGCGGCGGCGCTCTCGGCGCAGGTCATGGAGCTTAAGGCAGAGCAAAGAGACGGCTGTGCCGAAGTTGTCATGCAGATGATGGAGGCCTTTGGCGGAGAAAAGAAAAAGGGATTGAACGGAGAGAGGCTTACGTTGTCGGATCTGAAAGATTTTACCTTCCAGGGAATACCGCTGATCGCGGGAAGCTTTCTTGAGAAAGAGGAGGGAAAAAGGCTGTTGCAGGCCATTCGCCACAAGGAATCCTTTTCCGGCGGCCTTTCCGGAACCATCCGGCTTCTGACAGACGATGCTATCCTCCGGAGACAGGCGCAAAATGTGGAAGCCCTTTCAGAGTCCCTGAAAAAACTTACGGAAAAAATCCGTGAAACGGCAGATGGTATCCCTCTTTATATGAAAGGACATGACGGGATCTATCATAGTATTAAACTTTCTGCCATAGAGCTGGACAAAAGGAACAGAGATTTGTTAAGAATAGCAGAATTTGTGGGCTCTGCGGCCCAAAAATACCGGAAATGGAATGAACAGTGGTAAGTCATGGTAAAGATATAGTTGATTTTTTAGTGGAAGTTCGTTAGAATAGGGATATAAACACGAGGATAGGAGAAGTTCTTATGGATGAAAAGGGATGGGGCGATTCTGACCGTATCACCAGGGAGTATTTCGATTCCCTGCTTTTGGAAATGCGCCATTTGGACGGCAGGAAGCCGGATACATCCTTCTCTTTATATGGAGAAAGCTTTTCTACCCCTGTGATGACGGCTCCTTTGTCCCACCTGGACCAGGTGCATGAAAAGGGGATGGTGGAGCTGGCAAAGGGAGCGGCCAGGGCCGGTGCGGTGAACTGGGCCGGTATGGGAGAAGACGATGAGCTCTGGGAGATCACCCAGACGGGGGCGAAAACCATCAAGATCATCAAGCCCTATGCGGATAACAGGCTGATATTTGACAAAATCGAACATGCCGCAAAGTGCGGCGTACTTGCGGTGGGGATGGATATTGACCATGCCTTTGACGTTTATGGCGGGTACGACTGCGTGCGGGGATATGAGATGAAGCCTAAGAGCAGGGAGGAGATTATGGAATTTGTCCGTGCGTCCTCGGTTCCTTTTGTGATAAAGGGGATTTTGAGTGAGAGGGACGCATACAAGTCGTTGGAGGCAGGGGCCCGGGGGCTTGTGATATCCCATCATCACGGGATTATGGACTATGCCGTGCCGCCTCTGATGATTCTGCCGGATATACTAAAGGTCACAGGAGAAGAGATACCGGTGTTTGTGGATTGTGGGATAACGACGGCAGCGGATGTCTTTAAGGCGCTGGCCCTTGGGGCCACGGCTGTCTGCGTAGGACGCGTTCTCTTAAAGCCTTTGGAGGAGGAAGGGGCAGAGGGCGTCTGCAGAGAGATCGGAAGGATAACCGGCAAACTAAAAGGATTTATGGCAAAAACAGGATGCTGTGATCTTTCCCATATGGATAAGACAGTAATCCGGAGAAAATTTGGTTGACTGAAAGTAAGAAGTGGGGATTTGTAATGAAAAAAAATACGATACTTATCGTGGAAGATGTAATGATCAACCGCATGATGCTGGCAGAGATTTTTAATGATGAGTATGAGATTCTTGAGGCCGAGAACGGAGAGGAGGGCCTTAAGGTTTTGACAGAGAATTTTTCTTCCATAGTGGCAGTGCTGCTGGATATTGTGATGCCTGTCATGGATGGATTTCAGGTGTTGGAGGAGCTGAACAGACAGAACCTGATCTCCCATATACCGATCATTATGATCACAGGTGAAAATTCAGTGGAATATGAGCGCCGGGGATATGAGTACGGAGTTGTGGAATATATACACAAGCCTTACTATGCACCGGTCGTGAAGCAGATGGTCAAAAACAATATTAATCTGTACGCTTACAAGGAGGGACTGGAATCTCTGGTTAAGAGCCAGACCGCAGAGCTGCAGGAGCAGAATAAGCTGCTGATCGAACAGGCGGAAAAGCTGCGCAAGACCAACGACGTTATGATTGACGCCATGAGTAATGTGGTGGAATTCCGGAATATGGAATCCGGGCAGCATGTCAAGAGGATCCGGGTATTTACCAAGGCTCTGGCAGAGGAGATCATGAGGCGTTTTCCGGAGTATGGATTGACACCCCATAAGATCGAGATCATCAACCAGGCGGCAGCCATGCATGACATCGGGAAAATTACCGTGCCGGACAACATATTGTTAAAGCCTGGCAGGCTTACTGCAGAGGAATTTGAGATCATGAAAGCCCACACTTCAAGAGGCTCCGATATGATCGCCGCTTTTGTCCACCTTGAGGACGAGGATTACTATAATTATTGTTACGATATCTGCAGACACCATCATGAAAGGTTTGACGGAAGAGGTTATCCCGATGGCCTTAAGGGGGACGAGATTGGGATTGCTCCCCAGATCGTGTCGATTGCCGATGTTTTTGATGCACTGGTGACAGAGAGGGTTTATAAGAAGGCTTTTGACAGGGAGGTCGCTTACCAAATGATTCTGAATGGCGAGTGCGGCGTCTTTTCACCGAAGCTTTTAGAAGCCTTTAAGGCAGTGAAAGAGGAATTTTACAGGCTGATTGATAATCATAAGTAAAGAGATTTTGCATGAAAAGGACCGGTTTCGCAGTTTACAGCCACTGAGCCGGCCTCTTTTTTATACGCAGGCCCGCATAAGGAAATTTGCTGCTGACGCAGCATGCGGGCCGCGCGGCGGGTAGGGGAAATCCTCCCCTACTTGATTCTGTGCTCCAAAATATAGTCCAGCAGGTGGTCGGCCACCTCTTCTTTGCTCTGAAGGGGAAGCTGGACGGACTCTTTTGGGGAAATCAGCGTTACGATGTTGGTATCGCATCCAAACCCGGCGCCCTGCTGCTTCACGTTATTGGCGACGATCAGATCCAGATTCTTTTTTTCCAGTTTCTTTTGGGAATTTTCCAGCATATTTTCTGTTTCCATAGAAAATCCACACAAAAACTGCCCTTCCTTTTTGTGGGCGCCCAAAAATCCCAGGATATCTTCCGTGCGCTCCAATTCGATGGTCAGATCGGCGTCACTTTTTTTCATTTTTTCGTCCGAGGTATATTTGGGACGGTAATCCGCCACTGCGGCTGCTTTGATGATGATATCCTGTTCCCCCGCACATGCTTTTACTGCCGAAGCCATATCGGAGGCGGAGGTGATTTCTAAGGTGTGGACTGCCATAGGGGGCGTAAGGTTTGTCTTGCCTGTTACCAGGGTTACTTGGGCGCCCCGCATCATGGCGGAGCGGGCGATGGCATAGCCCATTTTTCCGCTGGAATGATTGCTCAGATATCTCACCGGATCCAGCTTTTCCCGGGTGGGGCCTGCCGTCACCAGCACCTTCAAATCTTTCATGTCCTTGGGCTTTAGGGCCTTTAGGATATATTCACATAAGAGCTCCGGCTCCGGCATTTTTCCTTCCCCTGTATCGCCGCAGGCCAGATAGCCTGTGGCGGGAGTGATCACTTCCATTCCGTAATGGGTAAGAAGCTTTAGATTATCCTGCACTACGGGATTGCGGTACATCCGGGTATTCATGGCAGGGGCGATGATCTTGGGGCACTCACAGGCCAGCAGAGTGGTAGTGAGCATATCGTCGGCCAGGCCGTGGGCAGCCTTGGCGATGACGTTGGCAGAGGCCGGCGCTATCATAAATATATCGGTCTGCTTGGCCAGAGAGACATGCTCCACACTGTGTTTGAAATTGCGGTCAAAAGTATCGACCAGACATTTGTTTCCCGTCAATGTCTCGAAGGTAATGGGATTGATAAAATTGGTGGCGTTTTGGGTCATGATCACGGTCACGTCAGCGGCCTGTTTTTTCAGCATACTGGCCAGAGAGGCGATCTTATAAGCGGCGATCCCTCCCGTAACGCCCAACACAATATGTTTTCCGTGCAGCATTTGAGGATTCTCCTTTCACGTGGCAGCAGTTAGTTTTGTTCCGTATTTTTCCGGTAAATGATATCCAGGCCTTTGAGAGTCAGTTCATTGTCGCAGATAATCTTTTCCCTGCAATGGGGTACGATACAGCCGGCAAGACCGCCGGTGGCAACTGCGTTCACAGGATATCCCAATTCCTCCCGGATGCGGCCGATCATGCCGTCCAGGCAGGAGGCCTGCCCTAAGACAATACCGCTCTTCATACAGTCGATGGTATTTTTTCCCACAATTTTTCTTGGCGCTTCCAGGCTGATTCTGGGAAGCTGGGAGGTGCGGCTGGTGAGGGCATCCAGGGAAATTTTTACCCCGGGAAGAATCATACCGCCCACATAATTTTTCTTTTCGTCCACCACGCTGATGGTGGTGGCGGTGCCCATATCAATGATGATGATGGGAGCCTTATAGTATTTCAGCGCCGCCACCGCGTTGACGATCAGGTCAGAGCCTACCTGGGCGGGGTTATCCATCAGAATATTCAGCCCGGTTTTGACGCCCGGTCCCACCACCATGGGGCAGATGCGCAGGAGCTTTTGCATGGCGGACTTGACAATGTTGGTCAGGGGAGGCACTACGGAAGAAATGATGCATCCGGTGATCTCCTCAGTGTTAATGCGATAGAGATCAAACAGGGTCTTAAACTCCACCACATATTCTAATTCGGTTTTGGCTATATTGGTGGAGGCTCTTTCCACGAAATGAACTTTTTCCTCCTGGGTACAGCCAATGACAATATTGGTATTTCCGATATCAATTGCGAGGATCATTTTATGAGTTTACTCCTTTCAAATTTCTGGTATTACATCACGATTCACGGCCTGGGGGTGCTTCTGGCAGCGGTATTACCACCCTTTATGCCTTTATGGGCTTGATATGAAGCAGCGCAAGACCGATTCCCGATACAAGGATGGCGGCAACCACAGCTTCCACGATGCCGTTGAAGCTTACCACACCCATAATCACGTCAATCACCGTATCTCCCGCAATACCCAGGGCATTTGCGTAGGCGTCCCGGTAGAGGACAAAGATACCGCTCATGACAAAGAGGGTGTTGGTAAAGGCGCCTGTAAGCCCCGCATAGGCAAGAGCAATGCTGGCAGAACCCATTTTTCCGGTGTTAAAAGTGAGCGCGGCAAAGAGGATAAGGCCGCAGGCCAGACCTGCTGCGACGCCTATCAGAGCGTTTTCGCCTCCTGTGAGGTTATTGACAAAGGCTCTTACGGAAATAAACAGGATAAGGGCCGCCAGGGCGTTAATAAGGATGCGCCAGAATTTCTGTTCTCTTTTTAGAAGATTCCGGATCAGAAGATATATAAAATAAGGAACGATCCCTACCAGTATTCTGGGAACAAAGCAGATATACATACTCTTGAATACGCCGGATATACCGATAATATCTGCTGCCAGAACCGGAGAGAACACAAAGGCGGAAGCGGTGGCCGCCTTGAAGGTATTGTTGATAAAGCTGGTCAGTCCAAATACGAAGCCCAGGAATGCACCTTTTTTTGGCCCTAAAAATAGCGCTCCCAAAATGACCGGAATATGGATGACAGTTGCATTGATCACCACCAGCGGGATATACCCAAGGGGTGTGAACGCCATTATGACGATAATGGCAGTGAACAGTGCGGTGAGCACAAGTTCATAGGTTTTTTCATTTTTCATGGTACGTTTTCCTCCTGTTATTATTCTCCTTGATAGCTCCCACATTCTCAGAGAGCCTTTCATCGAGATACAATACAGCGCCATCATAGCACAGGAATGTTTTTTTGACAACTTTCATAAGAAAAAAATTTAAGGCAGCGGCAGGGGAGGCGGTTCGGCAGATAACGGTTACAGGATTATCCAGTCGAAATTAATTGACAAAATACTTGAAAAATGGTAACTTTATTTGTAGAGAATTACCAGCAAGATGAGGGGAGCAGCAGGGTAGAATAGTTCAGTGTCCGTCAGGGCTGTGATGGAGCGGCAGCAAAAAGAGAAAAAGATTCTTTGCTGCCTTTCTTGTGGTAAGCGTCGCAGCAGGGCGGCAAGCCAAAATCTTTTTGTATCTGCCAGCGGCAGAAAGGACACAGCCGGGACTGTGTCATGCGGGGGACAGAAATGGAACCATATGAATACGGCGTATTTCCTATGAAGGATGCTTTGGAGCTGGTTCTTATTTTTGAACAGTCTGGGAAAATTTTGTACGCCAATACGGAAGCGGAAAAGAATCTGGAATACCAGGGGAATTTGTGTGGCAGGAAGATCAGCGACATTTTTCCCGGCGCTTTTAAGGAGGAAGAGGGCAGGGTAGTGACCGATTATCCTTTCGGCCGCGAACCCCATAAGCTAATTGCATACCGTAAGAACTTAACCTGTTTTCCGGTGAGGGCAAGGATTATCGAGGCAGAGGGACGGGAAGGAACCTACATATGTATGGCCAATGTCATTGTGGAAGAGGAATCTTTGGGCAGAGAGGTCATACAGAGAAAGCAGGAGGCGGAGCAGGCCCTTAAGGTCAAGTCAGAATTTGTAGCCAATGTGACCCATGAGCTCAGGACCCCGGTAAACGGCATATTAGGCCATGTGAGAGAGCTCTCCGAGAAGGAAACCGACGAAGCAAAGCTGCGCACCCTACAGGTGATTGAGCGTTGCTGCGGTAATATGAACCGGATCATCAACAACATTCTGGATTTCTCCAAGTTAGAGGCGGGGAAGTTTGTGCTGGAGCCCCGCAGATTTCACGTAAGGGATATGCTGGATTATGTGAGATCGAACCATATCAACAAAATTACCGAAAAAGGGCTGGATTTTTTTATGACGGTATCCCCCCAGGTGCCGGAATATATCGTAGGCGATGAATTGAGAATCGTGCAGATATTAAATAATCTGTTATCCAACGCCCTGAAATTCACTTCCGTGGGTAAGATTACCCTGGAGGTGTTTAAGACCGCCCAGGTGGGCGGAAAAGTGGAACTTTTCTTTATTGTGATAGATTCCGGAATCGGCATCGAGGAAGGAGATCAGGGGAAGCTATTCCAAAGCTTTTCCCAGGTGGACGCCTCCATTTCAAGAAAATATGGGGGAACAGGCCTTGGCCTGAATATCTGTAAGCAGCTGGTGGAGCTGATGGGCGGAAGAATCGGTATGGAGAGCCAGAAGGACAAAGGAAGCGTCTTTTCCTTTTCAATCTGGGCCCAGGCCGACGGAGCCCAAACCGAGGAGGATGAGGATTTTGGGGAGGAGACGTTTGTGGAAGGGTTTCCTCTATCCGGTCTCACGCTGTTAGATGAGGCGGGTGACGCCCTCAAGCAGTACGGTACCCGTGAGAACAGGGAAGCCCTGCACAAAAATCTGTCCAAACTGATTTTGTGCGTGGAGATGGAAAACTGGGAGAAGGCAGAGATGTTTATGGACACCATCAGGGGGCTTTGCGAAGGCGCGCCACGGGAAGTGGGGCGGGTGGTGCTGCGACTTAAGATGGCGGTTCAGAAAGAAAATTACGAAAAGACAGCCGCCGGAGTGGAGGAATTAAAGACTTTCCTGGAGTTTGACGAGGAGTAACAGCTTAGCCATTATGATGGAGGGAGCATCTGTGTTTGGAAGGGAAAAGGATGCAGGCAGGGCCACTGTTTTTATCGTGGACGATATGGAAGTGAACAGGAGTGTTTTGAAAGAGATTATCGGCCATATGGGATGTAAGCCCGTTCTTTTTGAGAGCGGTGAAAAGGCTCTTGAGGGAATCAGAAACCGGCTTCAGGACGGGAACAGGCCTCATTTGATCCTGACGGATATTTCCATGCCGGGCATGGATGGCTATGAGCTTTGCAGAATTTTAAAGGGGAATGAGTATACCAGGAACATTCCGGTTATTTTTACTTCCGTATATAATGAGTCTAAGGATATTGTGGAAGGATTTGCCCACGGCTGTGAGGATTATATTACCAAGCCCTTCATTGCCGAGGAGGTGGAGGCCAGGGTGGGGCTGCATCTTAAGCTTTATGCGGCGACCCGTGAGCTTAAGGAAATGAACCGCCATTTGCAGGCTTCCCTGAGAGAACAGCTCAGACAGATGGAGCTTGAAAAAAAGAGCTTTCTGCGCGCCCTTGCCAGGGTAGCAGCCCGAAATACGGGTTATGACAAGGCTTTTATGAGGCGGCTGAAACGCAATTGCAGGATATTAGCCCAGGGGATGCAGCTTTCCCCCAAGTTTGGGGAACAGATATCAGATACTTACATAGAGACCATAGAATTGGCTGCAACCCTTTGTGATATAGGGAACATTGGAATTCCCAGGGAAATTTTACAAAAGAAGGAGGCGCTTACCGGGGAGGAGGAGGAGATCTTAAGAAGCCACACCCTGATTGGGGCGGAGCTCTTAGAGGAGATACAGGATAGAAGCGATTATAATGATTTTATCGCCGTTGCCGGGGAGATTGTCCGTTGCCACCACGAAAGCTGGGATGGGAGCGGTTACCCCCAGGGGCTTAAGGGAGAAGAAATCCCTCTCTCCGCGCGGATTGTTTCCCTGATGAGCAGATACTGCGCTCTCACAGGGGAGGAAGGATTAAGTCCAAGGGAGGCCCTTGGAGCGATGAAAAAAGAAGCGGGGGCCCGGTTTGACCCGGATATTTACAAAATATGTTCCAAGATAGTACGACAATTTCGATAACTGAAATAAATGGAAAAATTAAGAAGGGGGATGAGGTTTTTTGATAACCAATGAGGAGTTCCAAAGAATTTCAGTTTATATGAAGCAGAATTACGGCATAGATCTGACCCAGAAGAAAGTCATAGTAAACGGACGGCTGCAAAAACACATGAGAACCGGCGGCTGGCGCAACGCCAGCGAATTTATGGATGCCGTGGAGAGAGACCGGTCCGGCGTGGAGGAGAAGATACTGGTCAATCTGCTCACCACCAATCATACATATTTTATGAGGGAATTTGAACATTTTGAGTTTTTTAAAAAGGAAGTCCTGCCCTGGCTGAAAACAAAGGAACAGCGGACAAAGGATCTGCGTATCTGGTGCGGGGCTGCTTCCACAGGAGAAGAGCCTTATATGATCGCCATGGTTCTGGCGGACTTCTTTGGACTGGAAAGGGAGCGGTGGGACACCAAGATTCTTGCCACAGACATTTCCACCAAGGTGCTGAAACAGGCAATGGCGGGAGTCTATACGGCGGAGCAGCTCACAAAGGTGCCGGAGTCCTGGAAAAAGAAATTTTTCAGCCCCATCGCAGGGGGCAGTCAGTATAAGGTCAGGGACGAACTGAAGACGGAGGTGATCTTCCGACAGTTCAACCTGATGGATCCATTTCCTTTCAGGAAAAAAATGCATACTATATTTTTGCGCAATGTTATGATATATTTTGATGAGAACACAAAGCGGGAGCTGGTTAATAAGGTGTGTAATGCGTTGGAGCCTGGCGGATACCTTTTTATCGGTACCACCGAGACTCTGGACAGAAACAGCGTGCCTCTTGATATTATCCGGCCTTCCATATTCAGAAAGAGAGAGGGGTAGGGAATGCAGAGAATCAGAGTTTTGGTAGTAGAAGATTCCATTGTGTTCAGGGAGTTACTGGTTCAGAACCTCAGTAAGGATCCTGCCATCCAGGTAGTGGGGACTGCGCGCGACCCCTTTGAGGCGCGCGATAAGATTTTGGAGTATAAGCCCGACGTTATGACTCTGGACGTGGAGCTCCCAAGAATGAGCGGAATAGAATTTTTGAGAAAGCTGATGCCTCAGTACCCGCTTCGGGTGGTGGTGATCAGTTCCCTCAGCGACAAGGTATTTGACGCCATGCAGGCGGGAGCGGTGGACTTTGTGGCGAAGCCTTCGGTTTCAAACCGCTCGCAGCTCGAGGAGTTTATCAAAAACGAGCTTTTGGTCAAGATCAAGATTGCCTCTACCGCCAAGATTGGCAGCATCAAAAAGAAGGTTTTGGTGCAGACAGAAAACCATCTGTCCGTACAGAATAACGGTTTGATCGTAGCCATCGGCGCCTCTACCGGAGGCACGGAAGCTATTTTGGAAGTGGTAAAGGGGTACGGCACGGATATCCCGGGTATCGTTGTGGTACAGCATATGCCGCCGGGATTTACGGCCATGTATGCAAAGAGAGTCAACGATATCTGCCGTATTCAGGTAAAGGAAGCCGAGACCGGCGATCGGGTACTGCCAGGACAGATGTTGATCGCACCCGGCGGGGACCGTCATATGCAGCTTGTGAAGGTAAATGGCAGTTATCAGGTGGAGTGCAAGAGGGGCCCTAAGGTAAACGGGCACTGTCCTTCTGTGGATGTACTCTTTGACTCTGTGGCTAAGGTGGCGGGAAATAAGGCAGTGGGCATCATTCTCACCGGAATGGGCGGGGATGGCGCAAAGGGGCTGCTGGCAATGCGCAAAGCAGGTGCAAGGACCATAGGTCAGGATGAATCTACCTGCGTAGTGTATGGCATGCCGAAGGTTGCCTATGATTTAGGAGCTGTGGAGCATCAGGAAAAGCTCTCCGATATAGCGGGAAGAACCTATGCTTTGCTGAATAAAATGAGGTAAATGCCTAAAAAAGTAAAGGAGAGACAACATGAAGATTCTATTGGCAGAAGATGATTTTGCAACACGGAAATTTATGGCCGGTTTCCTGTCAAAGTATGGAGAATGCGACGTGACCGTGGACGGTATGGAAGCGGTGGACGCATACATGATGGCTTTGGAGGACGGGGAACCTTATGATCTGGTGTGTCTGGACATTATGATGCCGGTCATGGACGGCTATCAGGCACTGGTGGGAATCCGTAATCTGGAGAAGGAAAGGCAGATCCCGCAGGAGAAGGCGGCAAAGGTGATCATGACCACTGCCTTGAATGACGAGAGCAATGTTAAAATGGCATTTGAACTGGGCTGTACCGTATATTCCGGAAAGCCCGTTGATCAGGATAGGTTTGAGCAGGCAATGAAAAAGCTTGGCCTGATCTGACAAATGAATAAGGGCAGAGCCTTGGCAGATTTGGAAAGGCGCCTCGGCAAAGGCCTGGTCAATATAATGAGGAAAGGAGAAGAATATGGCTGAAGAATTTAGCACAGACGGCATGCTGGACATATATTTGTTTGAAAATGAGCAGCTTCTGGAGCAGCTTCAGGAGAGAGTTCTGGAACAGAAAGATGCGGACTGCTTTGATGAAGAGAGCATTAATGAGATATTCAGGACCATGCATACTATTAAAGGTTCCTCCGGTATCATGATGTTCGATAATATAACGGCTGTGTCCCACAAACTAGAGGATGTTTTTTATTTTCTGAGAGAATCCCATCCTGAAAATGTGCCTCATTTACAACTGGTCGAGCATGTGTTGGAGGTGGAGGATTTCATTTCCGGCGAGCTGGAGAAGATCCGAAATGGGGATCCGGCAGACGGTGATGCCAGCGGTATCGTGGCAGATCTGGATGAATTTTTAACAATGCTCAAAAATGGTGGTGTACAGGAGGGGATTGAGCCGCCTCCTGAGAACGTACACGTGGAGCCCAAGCAGTTTTACATTGCCCCGGTGGCCACCAGTGACAGCCGTTTCTACAAGATTTATATTACCTTTTATCCGGAAACGGAAATGGCAAATGTCCATGCTTATAAGACAGTGTACGCACTGAAGGAGATTGCGGAGGATCTGCTCTACTCACCGGAGGATATTATTTCCGATGAAAGCAGTGCGGATACCATCGTTAAGGAGGGTTTTAGAATCCTCTTACAGGCTCAGTGTAGCGAGGAGGAGATCCGCCAGATCATCGGTGTGGGCTATGATATCAAGGAAGTGGACGTCTACGAATGCAAGGCGGAGGAGTTCCTTCAGGGCTTTGATTTCGGCGAGAACGGCCCTTCTGCCGCAGAGAGCGCCGTCATTGATCTAAATGCCAGTGTGGAAGAGATCGAGAGCAAGGCGGAGGCAGCGGCAGCGGCCAAAGAGGCGGAGGGCAACGAGAGCAAGGAGCCTGCCAAGCCCAAGATCACGCCGGGAGATTTCGTCATCAAATCCAAGGAACCGGGCAAGCGCAAAACCCTTGCCAAGGATAAGAAAAACGACAAGGCATCCTTTATCAGCGTAAACGTGAGCAAGATGGATCAGCTTATGGAGCTGATCGGGGAGCTGGTGATCTCGGAGTCAGTGGTTCTCCAAAGTCCTGACTTAAACGTGCCCGGCCTTAATCTGGATAATTTCAAGAAGGAGGCGGCACAGCTCACTAAGGTGTCCACAGACTTACAGGATGTAATCATGTCCATGCGAATGGTGCCTCTGACCAATACCTTCCAGAAGATGAACCGTATCGTGTTCGACGTATCAAGGAAGCTGGGCAAGGAAATTGACTTCGTCATGGTGGGTGAGCAGACTGAGGTAGACAAGAATATTATCGAACATATTTCCGACCCTCTGATGCATATCGTGAGAAATTCTGTGGATCACGGTATCGAATCCAAGGAGGCCAGATTAGAGAGCGGCAAACCGGAGAGAGGAAAGGTTACCTTATCCGCCAAGACGGAGGCCGGAAAGGTATGGATCAGCGTGGAGGATGACGGTACGGGTCTTGACCGGGAGAAGATCATTGCCAAGGCCAGGAAGCAGGGACTGCTTGACGAAACCAAGCCGGATTCCGCTTACTCCGATAAGGAAGTGTACCAGTTTATCACACTGCCAGGCTTTTCCACCAATGAGCAGGTAACGGAATATTCCGGAAGAGGTGTGGGTATGGACGTGGTAATCCAGAATATCCAGACCATAGGCGGAACCCTTGAAATTGAAAGTAAGCCTGGGCTGGGCAGTACCATGATCCTGAAGATTCCTCTCACGCTTGCCATTATTGATGGTATCGTCATGGAAGTGGGCGGTTCCTCCTTCGTAATGGAGACCGGTGTGATCAAGCAGTTTATCCGGGTGAAGGATGATATGATGATCCACGAGCCCAACGGAGACGAATATATCATGATCCGTGGGGAGGCCTATCCGGTGCTTCGTCTGGGCCGGTGGTATGGCCTTGAAAAGTACGAAGAAGACGTGGAAAACGGTATCATGATGATTCTTGAAGTAGAGGAAAAGAAGATCTGCCTGATGGTAGATAAACTGGTGGGAGAGAGAGAGATCGTGGTGAAACCGATTCCCTCTTACATCAAAAAAGTTAAGGGACTTTCCGGCTGTACACAGCTTGGGGATGGCAGTATTGCCCTGATTCTGGACGCCGCCGGATTAATAGAGTAATTTACAGAAAGGAACAGGTGTTTATATGGGTGAAACAAGTGACTTGAAGGCAAATTCCAATGGACACGACGAACAAAAAGGAAAGTATATGACCTTCAAATCCGGGAATGAGTATTTTGGGTTGGAGATTCGGTATGTAAATACGATCATTCAGCTTCAGTCGGTTACAAAGATTCCCGAAACGGAAGATTATATTAAAGGTTTGATCAATCTGCGCGGCAAGGTTATTCCGGTTATTGATGTAAGGCTGAGATTTAAGCAGCCGGAGCTGGATTACAATGACAGAACCTGTATTATTGTAATCAACGTGAAATCAATGATGGTGGGGCTGATCGTGGAACAGATTGCCGAGGTTGTGGAGATTGCCGACGACAATATCCTGCCTCCGCCTACCATTGGACGCGGCGATAAGGGGCACAACAAATATGTATATGGAATCGGCAAAGTGGGCGATACCGTAAAGCTTTTGTTAGATCCTGATAAGCTGCTCAATGATGAGGATCTGTCGGTTGTTGAGAGTGTAAACGATATGAGTATGGATGAAGAATAAAAAGGAGAGGTAATAAGACGATGAAAAACATGAAAATGAAAACCAAAATGATTATCGGTTTTACAATTCCTAGTATACTTCTGGTAATTAACATCCTTTTGAGCAACTCAACCACAAAGGCAGCTGCGAAAATTATGGATCCTGAAGCACAGGAAAGATATGTTCTTAATTCGGAAATATTTACGGGAGTAATGGCAGTGATCTGTATGGCGATCACGTTTATGATTGCGAAAACGCTGATCAGGGCTATTGAGAAGTCGGTGACTCAGCTCTCCGATGCGGCTGGAGAGATCGCACTGGGCCATGTGAACAATATTTCACTGGTAAAGTATAATAATGACGAGTTTGGTAAAATGGTGGATGAGTACACTACAGTGATCAACAACATTAAGTACCAGGCCAGCGTGGCGGAAGAGATTGCAAACGGTAACCTGACCATAGAGGTAAAGCCTAATTCTCCCGACGATATGTTAGGAAATTCCTTAAAGAAACTGGTGGAGGATAACGTACGTACTCTTTCAAACATCAGCGATGCGGGTTCCCAGGTTACCATCAGTTCCTCCCAGGTAGCGAGCGCCAGCCAGGCGTTGGCACAGGGCTCTACCGAGCAGGCCAGCGCCATTGAGCAGATCACGGCCTCCATTGACGAGATCGCGGAGAAGACCAAACAGAATGCGGAACAGGCCAATGATGCAGCTCAGTTAGTAGGAAAGGCAATTGATGATGTAAAGAACGGAAATGCCCAAATGAAGCAGATGATGAGTGCCATGCAGGGAATCAATAAATCATCCTCCAGCATTTCCAATATTATCAAGACGATTGACGACATTGCGTTCCAGACCAATATCCTTGCGCTGAACGCAGCCGTTGAGGCGGCAAGGGCAGGGGAGGCCGGCAAGGGCTTTGCTGTGGTTGCGGAAGAGGTGAGAAGCCTTGCGGCCAAGAGTGCAGAGGCGGCCAAGGAAACCGCCGAGCTGATCGAAGACTCTATCAACCAGGTAAATTCCGGTTCCAGGATTGTGGACGACACTGCCAAGGCTATGGAAGAGATCACCAAGGTTGTACAGGAGAGCGAAGTGATCATCAACGGTATTGCGGAATCCTCCAACTATCAGGCAACTGCGGTGGCTCAGATCGAGCAGGCAATCTCACAGGTATCTCAGGTGGTGCAGACCAACTCCGCTACCAGCCAGCAGTGTGCGGCTGCCAGCGAGGAGCTGTCCAACCAGGCCTCCAGGATGAGAGATATGCTTTCCATCTACCGTCTGGAAGGCGGAAGTACGTCTTCTGTATCTTCCACATCCTCCTACAGAGGTTCCTCCTCCAGTGCAGACAACGAGCAGGTGATCTCCTTAGGGGACGGCTACGGGAAATATTAAAGAGAGCTTTGGAACTGACAGAAGGATTACAGTTTCCTGATAAAACAGGCACAGGAGAGTTGCTCCCTGTGCCTGTTTTGACAAATGCACCCGGCAGCGTGCAGATCAAAGTACGCCAGGCGGTGTAGAAAGGGGGTATCCATGAAAAATTATTCGGAGGATGCAAGCAGGCAGTATCATATACAGGTGGCAGAGGGGGAAGTGGGACGCTATGTGATCATGCCGGGGGATCCCAAGCGATGCGCAAAGATTGCAGAGTATTTTGAAAATCCGGTTCTGATCGCGGACAACAGGGAATATGTGACCTATACAGGCACCTTAGAGGGCGTAAAGGTCAGCGTGACCTCCACGGGAATCGGGGGGCCCTCTGCCGCCATTGCGATGGAAGAGCTGGTCAGATGCGGGGCGGATACCTTTGTCCGTATCGGAACCTGCGGCGGTATGCAGACAGAAGTGAAAAGCGGCGATGTGGTTATTGCCACAGGGGCCATCCGGATGGAGGGAACCAGCAAGGAGTATGCTCCGGTAGAGTTCCCGGCGGTGGCGGATCTTTCCATAACCAATGCCCTGAAAAAGGCCGCAAAAGAAAAAGGGTATTCTTTCCATACAGGAGTGGTGCAGTGTAAGGATTCCTTTTACGGACAGCATGAGCCGGAGACCAAGCCCGTGGGCTACGAGCTGATGGAAAAATGGGAGGCCTGGAAAAGGCTGGGATGCCTTGCCTCAGAGATGGAGTCGGCGGCCCTGTTTATAGTGGGAAGCTATCTGCATGTGAGAGTGGGCTCCTGCTTTCTTGTGGTGGCCAATCAGGAGAGGGAAAGGCTTGGGTTGGAAAATCCGGTGGTACACGATACGGACAGGGCAATCCAGGTGGCAGTGGAGGCCATACGCAGGTTGATTCGGAAAGAAGAACGGGGAAATTAAAAATCTCAGCAGGGCAGAGCGGGGAGCTTCTGCCTGCTTTTGGAAAGGAGCATGGTAAAGAATGGAGACAGGAGAAATAGTAAGGCATGTGGATCACACTCTGCTTGCGCAGACAGCTACCTGGGAGGAAATCAGGCAACTATGTGAGGATGGCATTCAATATCAGACCGCTTCCGTGTGTATTCCGCCCTCCTATGTCAGGCAGGCCGCCGAGTATGTCAAGGACAGAATCGTGATCTGTACGGTCATCGGCTTTCCCAACGGCAATATGACCACTGGCACGAAGGAGTTTGAAACCAGAGAGGCCATTGCAAACGGGGCATCGGAGATTGATATGGTGATTAATCTAGGGTGGCTTAAGGATAAAAGATATGATCTGGTGGAAGAGGAAATCCGGACTCTGAAAGCAGCCTGTGGAAAAAATGTTCTGAAAGTCATCATCGAGACCTGTCTTTTGACAGAGGAAGAAAAGATAGAAATGTGTGGGATCGTGACCCGGGCAGGGGCGGATTACATCAAAACCTCCACCGGTTTTGGAGGTGGGGGCGCCACCTTTGGGGATGTGGAGCTGTTTGCCCGGCATGTTGGGCCGGAGGTGAAGATTAAAGCGGCGGGAGGAATCGCCACCATGGAAGACGCCAGGCGATTTTTATCACTGGGGGCAGAGAGGCTTGGCACTAGCCGGATCGTCAAGCTTATAAAGAGCGCGGAAACAGAAAATTAGATGTTGGGAGGTGGGTTTATGAACAAATACAGCCGGATTTTTGTGATTGTCCTGGATTCCCTGGGGATTGGAGAAATGCCGGATTCCCCACGCTTTGGCGATACGGGAGTGGATACCTTTGGACATATTCTGGATAGACTGGGAAGGCTTGAGATTTCTAATCTTGCAAAGCTGGGGATGCTGAATCTGCACAGGGCAGGAAATATGCAGGGAGTGGAAAAGCCGCTGGGGCGTTATCTGCGCCTGGGAGAGGCCAGCAACGGCAAGGATACAATGACGGGACATTGGGAAATGATGGGAATTAAGACGGATAAGCCCTTCCGGACCTTTACAGACAGCGGGTTCCCGCCGGAGCTGATCTCCGAGCTGGAGAGACGTTGCGGCAAGCGGGTGATCGGAAACAGAAGCGCCAGCGGAACCCAGATCATAGAGGAGCTTGGGGAGGAGGAGATCAATACCGGGGCCATGATTGTCTACACCTCGGCAGATTCCGTTTTGCAAATCTGCGGGAATGAGGAAACCTTTGACCTTGCCAATTTGTATCGCTGCTGCGAGATCGCAAGGGAGATTACCCTGAAGGATGAGTGGAGAGTGGGACGGGTGATTGCAAGACCCTATGTGGGAAAGAGAAAGGGAGAATTTAAGCGTACCAGTAACCGCCATGATTATGCTTTGAAGCCCACAGGGCCCACGGTCCTCAATGCCTTGAAGGACGCCGGATATGATGTGATCGGCGTGGGAAAGATTAACGATATTTTCTGCGGGGAGGGAATAACCAAAACCTATCACTCTGACAGCTCTGTCCATGGAATGGAGCAGACCATTGCCATAAGCAGAGAAGATTTCCGTGGACTGTGTTTCGTCAATCTGGTGGATTTTGACGCCCTCTGGGGACACCGCAGGGATGTGAAAGGGTATGGGGCCGAGATTGAAAAGTTTGACCAAAACCTGGGCGTTTTGTTAGAAGAGCTTCGGGAGGATGACCTTTTGATTCTCACGGCAGATCACGGGAACGACCCTACCTATAGCGGGACGGACCATACCAGAGAGTTCGTGCCTCTGATCGCATATGCAAAGAAAATGGAGAGGGGCGGCGCCCTGGAAAACAAAGATACGTTCGCAGTGATCGGCGCAACAGTGGCGGACAATTTCGGCGTTCCCATGCCGGAGGGGACGATAGGTAAGTCTATTCTGGAAAATTTAATGTAACAGGCGCCGGAAATAGGGCTGGGGCATAGAGTAAAATAACAGAAATTCTGAAGGATTCCGGAGAGATTTTATGGAAAATCAAAAAATGGAAGACCTGCTTAATCTTGCACTTGAGATAGAAGAAGCCCAGAGGGAGAAGTCCGATCAGTTGGGGGTCGGTTTTTCGGAGAGTACCGGCACATGGGAGCTGATCGTAAAATACAACGGAGATATTGCAAGGCTGAGGAGCAATGTGATCCGTGTGGAGGAGCTGATCGCAGGCTATGCCATTGTGACCCTGCCAGAGAGCCTGATTGATACCTTCACCCAGTTGGATGAGGTGGAATATGTGGAAAAGCCGAAAAGGCTTTATTTTTCCACCCAGGCAGGCAAGCAGGCATCCTGCGTTTATCCGGTGACGGCCAGAGCGCCCTATCTGACGGGAAAGGGCGTGTTGATTGCTGTGATAGATTCGGGGGAGCGTGTTATTTTATTGCCAGGTTGCTGAGATTTTTAGCGATGGCGGAAGGGAGAGGGAAGTGATTCAGTATCGAAGGATAAAAGAAGAGGAAATAGAACGGGAACTGTTCCGTCACTTTATCCGCCGTCAGGTGGTGACAGACTGTTGGCGCAGGGAAAAGGGAGAGTGGGTGGTAAAAAGCGATCCCTTTATAGACGACTGGTCGGAGGATGATTATGTGCTTTTGGTAGAATGTCTGAAAAATACGGTTCAAACAGGGGGCTTTGTGTATGGGGCTTTCTGCCAGGGGAATCTCAAGGGATTTGTCTCCGTGGAGCCGGACTTTTTTGGAGGGGAACAGAGATATCTGGATCTGTCCAGCATCCATGTGTCCCAGGACATGCGGGGCTCTGGGATCGGACGATCCCTCTTCCAGGCCGCCAGGCAGTGGGCAGGAAAAAGAGGCGCCCGCAAGCTCTATATTTCCGCCCATTCTGCGGTGGAGAGCCAGGCTTTTTACCGGGCCATGGGATGTGTGGAGGCCCAGGTCTATGATCCCCACCATGTGGAGAAGGAGCCCTATGACTGCCAGTTGGAATGCATACTGTAGAGAGTGGATTAAAAATGATCTGCGGTCTACAGTATGCATCCGGCTCTCTTTTTACACAAATTTTACGGCTGTGCCGTAAGCGATCACCTCAGCGGCTCCCTGCATAACAGCCGACGACGCATAGCGGATATTGACAACGGCGTCCGCCCCCATCCCTTCCGCTTCCATGACCATTCTCTTGGTGGCAAGGGCTCTGGCCTCGTTCATCATTTCATTATAGGCCTTGAGCTCGCCACCCACCAGGGTCTTGAAGCTCTGGGTAATGTCCTTGCCTATATTTTTGGACTGAATGGTGCTTCCCTTCACCAGTCCCAGCATTTCCAGGTTTTTTCCACTGATGTAATCAGTATTTACCAAGATCATCTTCTTCTCCTCCTTTTACCTCGTTGATTCTCTGCACACATACATATATCATAACCGCCGCAAGTGCCAGCGGAATGATTCCCAGCATTATTTTCAGCAAGCCATGTACCAGGCTAACGATAAATCCAAAATAGATAATCAGATAGAACACAATGATAACTGTTATGATGATGGGAGCGATCATTTTATTGCTGCTGTTTTTCATTTCAGGATGCCTTTACTTTCTGAAAATTTGGAATTAACAATGGACGGCCTGCAGGGCGGAGCATCCACTGTCTTTCTCCGAACATATTGTATCACATTTACAGGAAATAGGGGAAAAAATTTTCGCATTGTATCACATTTACGAAATAGGGGAAAAGATTTTTGCATACCCCTGACAGGAGAGGGGATTGATTTTGAGAGCCCGGAATTTAAGGATGACCAGGGAAACACCCGGATTCAGTATCTTTGGGATCAGACCTTAAATGCCGATCAGGTAAATGACCAATTGTCTCAGGAGGGCTCTGAGTTTGCCGGACAGGCGGCACCCCCCGAGGGCTTTGACATCGGCGTGGAATTTTCCAAGTACCGGATTGACGCGGCACTGAAAAGCCGGTTTCCCAAGCAGATCGTCCCCAGCGTGGACAGCTCAGGGCATGGGACTGCGGTTGCAGCCATAGCGGCGGCAGGGGGGAGGCTTTTGCAGGGCCAGTATCAGGGGGTTGCGCCGGAGAGCGAGCTGCTGATTGTGAAAATGGGGACTCCGATGCCAGATTCTTTTCCCAAAACTACGGAGCTGATGCGGGCAATGGCCTATGTGATAAAGAAGGCAGTGGAAATGGGGAAGCCCCTTGCCGTTAATCTCAGTTTCGGAAACACATACGGTTCCCACGAGGGCACTTCCCTGGTGGAACGCTTTCTGGACAACGCGGCTGAGATCGGAAGGAACGTGGTCTGTGTGGGAAGCGGCAATGAGGGAGCGGCAGGCGGGCATGTATCCGGAAGCTTTGGCACAAATACTGGCATTTCCCAGAGCCGGCAGATCGAGTTGGGAGTGGGAAACTATCAGACGGCCTTCAGCGTCCAGTTGTGGAAGGAGTATGTGGATATTTTCGGGATCGAGCTGATCTCGCCAGGAGGCAGAAGGACAACGGTTGACATGCAGACACCGGGGGGGAGGAGCGTGGCTTTGGAGGAAACCCAGATTTTGATATATGTGGGGGAGCCCTCTCCTTATAGTGTGGATCAGGAGATTTATTTTGATTTCATACCCGCAGGCAGTTATGTGAATCCGGGAATATGGACCATCAGCCTCTCCCCTGTAGAGACAGTGACGGGAAATTATGATTTCTATTTACCCAGCAATGGGGTGCTCAGTGCGCAGACCCGGTTCATTACCCCCACGCCGTCCAAGACTCTGACCATTCCGTCTACCGCATCAAAGGTGATAACGGTGGGCGCTTACGACACGGTTTACGAATCCTACGCGGATTTTTCCGGGAGAGGATATCCGCTTATGAGTACGCCTGGAACTGGCCTTCCTCAGGGAGCGATAAAGCCTGATCTGGCTGCTCCGGGAGTGAATATTGCCACCATCGGGCCGAACAATGCCTTTGTGCAGGTCTCGGGAACTTCCTTTGCCACGCCCTTTGTGACCGGAAGCGCGGCGCTTATGATGGAGTGGGGGATTGTGAGGGGGGAGGATCTGTATTTGTATGGGGAGAAGGTAAAGGCTTATTTAAGAAGAGGCGCGAGGCCGATTCGCGGGGAGAAGGTGTATCCGAATGAGAGGGTGGGGGATTATGATATTATAGTGTCAAGTCAGCAGGGAACCAGTAAAATCAAGGTGTTCCGCTGGTTTAGTCCAAATATTTTTTCACTGCAAAAGCAGTAAAAAAGGATTGGGACAGGCCTGTTTTTAATCTTGAAACTGAAAATTATGCTACTTGACACTAAATTACCATAAAGCTGTCAGGAACGGGACAAGTACGCTCTAAGGAGGTGCAGGGGAAGCGATTTGCCCGGAAAAGTGTTCGGAGAGAAGTGGAATGATATTGAGGACTAAGTTTGTTAATTTATTAGCTGCTTGGTCCTCTTTTCTGTTCAGAAATAAAAAAGGAGAATCTATATGAGTAACCAGATTACCAGGGAAAGCATGGAATTTATCGCAGGGGAAATTATGGACGCAATCCATGATTCCGACAGACTGGAAGATGGCATAAACAGGATTCAGGAAATTCTTGAATGTAATGGGATCGTTGAGGTTATCCCGGATTAAATAGGAGGAGAACATATGAAGCATAGAGAGATGACGGTTTACAGGGCAAGGGGAACCAGCATGGAAATAAACAATCCATTGATCATGTTGCAGGGAAAATGGCTGCGGGACTTGGGATTTTCCACAGGCGACAGAATATCAGTAACCTGTGAGGGCGGCAGGCTTATTGTGGAAAGGACAGGCAGGATATGGTCTGATCCCAAAGGGGCGGGGATGATAGCGGAAGGAACTGAAGAATATCAGGGGAAGGCGGTGTAACAATGGATATGAATAGAGGAAATAAACGTACAATTACCTTTAAGGATCAGGAACACGAAATATTTTACAGAAACTGTCTGCAAAAGTGCAGGCAGCAGGACGTATACCATAAAGCATTGGTTTACTGTCTTGGGATCAGCGGCGATACAAGGCGGAATGTAGAGAGAATTTTTGATTTCAAAAAAGGGAGCGTAAAGCCAAAGTGTCTGGAAGAGGGTTGGATCACCAGCGGCAGCGCAAGGGTGGTGCGTATGGCGTTCAATCTTTTCTGCAACGGTACGCCCAGCGCGTATGCCCTTGAGGGTGATGAAAAAGTAAAGGAGTGCCAGCGGTACACAGTGGAAGACCTGTTCTGCTGTGAATACGCAATATATTTCTGGGAAGCGGTTAAGGTGCGCTATCCGGAATACTGTTTCCCGATAGATTTATCGGAGTTTGGAATTTAAAGCAGGATAGTGTGTTAAGGCGCGGTGGAACCATGTGTAGAAGGAGGACAATATGGCAGAACTAAGTATGGCTTTAGTACAGATGAAAGGGCTAAAATGCCGGATTGATGATATTTTAAGCATCACCACTTATGATGAACATGCAGACCTGCGGGGACTCCATGTGGACCATAGAGACAGCGACCAGATGTTTCAGTTAAGGGAAATACGGAAAATCATGGGAAAGTTGGCTGACATAGGTGGCAGCATAGAATACCTTTTCCGACCGGTTCAGGAGATCAGTACTCTTCATAAAGATGAAAACGGGGAATACAGGACGGAGAAAGGATATTGTTACCGCAGTGGAAGTCTGATTGAAGCTTTCCTGCAGGAAGATACCCATGAAGCGCCCTGCTGGGTGCAGACAAAAGTGGAGCATGACGGGGAAGATTATTATCTTATGGGATATGAGGATATCCCCATGAAAGGGCTGAATGTCCGTGTGAGATAGAAAGGAGAACAGGATATATGGAAAGGACAGGAAGAAAATGCAAGGTCATTGCCATCGCAAACCAGAAGGGCGGTGTGTCAAAGACAACAACCACGGTAAATTTAGGGATCGGGCTTGCAAGGGCAGGGAACAGGGTTTTACTCATAGATTCCGATCCGCAGGCAAGTCTTACCGCAAGCATGGGAAGCAGGGAGCCAGACAGGCTGGATAAAACGCTTGCCGCAGTGATAACTTCCATCATGGAAGGGCAGGAAATAGAAGCGGAATATGGGCTGCTTTCCCATGAGGAAGGGGTGTGGTTCCTTCCGGCAAACATTGACCTTGCGGCGGTGGAAGTGTCGCTGATCAG
>CATLHM010000021.1 GCA_949949005.1 uncultured Lachnospiraceae bacterium | reverse complement strand
ATGATAGTTCTAAGTTAGTAAAACGCAGCGATAACTAACATTATTCTGTTTTCTATACTTGCAAAAATGGGGTTTTATGAACCCTTGTATAAGTGCGCCCAAAAAACTACTTTATTTTTCACTCTTTTACCTACGTACTTTTAATCCGAACCTGTCTTTGACAAGAATAAGCCTACATCAATGACCGTATCCTGTACATTAATCGCCGCACCTTGTTTGGCATCCTTTTTGGGGACTACATCTTCCATGCCGGACAGCTCTATATTCGCTGGTATCAGGTTTACGCCTTCGTCATGGTGTAAAGAATCCCCCTGTGGATCGGCGGCAAAATAGCTATGTATAGGTTTTGGGAAAATAAAAAAGCCGACTGATTCACGTTTTGAAAGTCAATCGGCTATGTAATCATGTTTACCTATCTAATTACTACTCATATTTATTGAATCAACAACCATTAGTTAAAATCCCATTTCTCTTCCATTTTCAATCCATTACTCTCACAATACTTGATTCCTAACTTTTTATACTCAGATACTCCCCAAATCCTACGGTCAAAAGTTTCCTCCACTTCACCTCCTGCTATCATTTTTAATTCCTCACGAACTACTTTATTTTCCGCTTTTTTCAATTCACAAACTGCATTGTATGGCTTATCACCTGATTGCAAATAACCAAAAAATTGCCCCTCAAAATCTGGTATGCTAACAATTACTTGATTATTCTTCCCTCTTTCTGATTCCAAAAATATTTTCTCATTAATTGTCCACATAGGATTTTTAGTCCATTTACCTTTTTTCATTATTTTAGGCGCATCTAAATCATGAATTACAATATGGCTCATTCCAAAATGATTTAAAATTTTCTCAAACATAGGTATATTGGCTTTACCACGGCAATTTAAAATTGTTGTATCCTCACTTTTAACCTGTGTTAATGCTACTTGTTCAGTATCTCCTTCAACTAAAATTATTTTACTAGCGAAAAAGAATTCATTTATTGTCGGATGACAATTTCTTATCATTTGAAGACGCTCTCGCTCATCCTCTGAAAAATTTGCCTTTTCCGTTGAAAAAACCTTTGTCGCATTCTCTTCATTTTTCTCTTCTCTAATTATAGTTGTATGTGGCTTGGAAACATCAATAAAAATAGGCGAATGTGTTGTAATCATAACTTGCCAATTTTCAAATTCAGCTATTTTATATAGTGCTTCTTTGGCAGAACGAATTGCTGGTGGATGCAAGAATGATTCTGGCTCCTCTACCAATAGATCTTTATTGTAACACCCTTTTCATCGATACATCCAAAATTTCTTATCTGTAACTCAATTAGTTTCACAGGCTTGTTCCCTCCAATCTTATTTTCTATTGTATCTTTAATAAGGAAAAACAGAAACATGGCATATACAAATCAAACCTGATTAAATAGTTTATCAAACAATATTTTATTCCTCTTCTGTGAATCTTGTATCAATTTATTATAAGGTATAATTTCTAAATATGCTTTATAAGAATCTATATATTTATAATAGCCCATATTATCGGGAGTTGGTTTCAAATCCTCTAATTTAGCGAGTTTTTTTATACTCAAATCGACATCACATAAAATATAACAGAAAAAGCGGATATTTTCTGTGCCGCTTAAAAATTCACCATCTTTGGTTTTTACTTTTCCTTCAACAATATCATCCATATATTCCTTTACTTGCCTAACTGGATTTTCTGCATCCGTGTAATGCTCTCTGCCTGGTCGTTTAAATTCAATTATTGTTATATTTCTATATGGCTGATCCTGTTCATCAGTAAAAGCAAATGGAGAATCAAAAATTACTATATCTGGTTCTTTTCCGCTATCATTATCAATTTCGCTCATACTTTTTAATTTCATGTCAGATGCCAAATAATGATGATACGCCAGCTTTTCATCTATAATCCATAAGTTATGTTGCAAATAATCTATATCATCCGATGTTTTTGTCATTGGAAATATCAGTTGATGAATATTTTTTTCATAAGTATATTTTTGCTGCTCCTGATCTTTATACTTAATATTCTGAGCCAAAATATCTAAAATTGCTTTCCTATGCATTACATACTCAGCCAAATTGCTCTTTCCCATATCAGATACTTTTTCTGCATAGGTATTGCGCTTTTGTATATAACTCTGATAATCTCTAACCCCCTCTTTTAACTCTTTCTCAAGTTCTTTTCCTTCTCGTTTTAATTCCAATTTGAATTTCTGTTCCTGTTTGAATAGTTCCATTTCAAGTTTTTCTTCATCTGTTATCCACGGTATTTCATCTAATAATTCTGGTCTATTCTTTAACAATAGTCTATACTTAGGGTTTTTGTTATAAACATAATCTTTAACTATTTCAGCTTTCTTTTTATTGCTTTCAGTAATATCCTTATTTAAATAGTCCAAAACCATAGATTCCATACATTCAACTATTTCATTACTTCCTATCGGTTCCACTAAATTAGGCTGTTCTGGCAATTCGATTTTTGTCCGTTCTCTATTTACATGATTATCCAACAATTCTGACATTACATATCCGCTATAAGTAAATTCACCTTTATCGTCTTCCAACTTTGTATTCACATTGCCAAATATTTTCGACAAAGAAATGGGTTGAACCACCCAATGATTTGCACATAAATTCACCGTATGTTTTTCTTTAGTTTTCATGTAATTTTTAGAATGGACAATTTTAAATGGAATCCCTTTAATGTCCACATCCACAATCTTCGTATTATCTCCTATGTTTTCTCTATATAGTTCATCAACATCTACTGTGTTAGTAAAGGTGTAGTTTTGGGTAACGTATGTAAACTTACTAAACCTTTAAAATTCATTTTCATGAGCTATTCCTCCTATCTCAATATGATTAAAAATCAAATATTTATCAAGTTCTTAACCAGAATCTTTACCAATCCCCTTTAAGATATCTCTCTATTTCCCGATCAAACTCCGAAATATATTCTTTATCCTGTTTTACTCGAAATGCCTCATATTCCTTTTCCGCTTTTTTCATAGCAGTTTCATGCGATATTTTCCCTTTTCCATCCAACACTTCTCGTCGATTATTTACTAGAAACTGATTTGTCTGCTCCACCCAATCCTGCATACTCATTAAAATCTCATCTTCTGCCATCAGTTCAGCATAATCAATGAACATAGTTACCAGTCTATTTAAACGGGACAATTCCTTTTCATTTAAATAATTTTTGGCAATACCGATATCTCTCTTTAGCACTTTGCCATCTGGCGCATCCTTCCAAGTTGTCAACCCCATAGCCGGCTTTTCTGAATCCGCACGCTCATATATTAATTCTGCCGCTGTCTTTCCAGTAACTGCAAAATGAAGCTTATTCTGAACAAACGCATAAAAATTCTTTGTAATTTCACTGTTCTTATCATAATCATAGCTGCATTGCTCAAATATATCCGTGATTTTCTGATAGGCTCTACGCTCACTTGCCCTGATTTCCCGGATGCGTTCTAATAATTCATCAAAATAATCTTTTCCAAAGGGTTTGCCATTTTTTAACATATCATCATTTAACACAAACCCCTTAATAATATACTCTTTTAATGTTTTCGTTGCCCACTGCCGAAACCTCGTTGCCTTTTTTGAATTTACACGATATCCTACAGCAATAATCGCATCCAGACTATAAAATTCCTGCATACGCTTAACATTTCTCTGCCCCTCTTTCTGAACTATTTCCATTTTGGAAACAGTTGATTTTTTTATTAGTTCTTCTTCATCATATATATTAGTTAAATGTTTAGAAATTGCCGGCACATTTACATCAAACAACTCTGCCATTGCTTTTTGCGTCATCCAAAATGTCTCATTTTCAAACATAACGTTTACGCATATATTGGTATTTTCTATCTGATATAATATAATTTCGTGTTGATTCATACCCACTCTCCATTTCTAACCTTTTTCATCTATTTCAGTTATTAGATATTATCGAATAACTGATTCCCTTTATTATTCACCACACTGATTTCCATTTAATATTATCTCATCCATTACACGAATCCAGGTCACAAACTCCACCCGTCCGCCTAGTATTATTTCGTCCATAATCCCTCAACTTATCCACAAAATACGGTACAATCAACACCAAATAACACTAAATAATGCGGTTTTCACCCTGTCCCCAAATTAAGACACAAAATACTCCAACGCATTCTCAGGGAAGAACTCTTTGAACTCCCCGTACAACTGCCCGGCCAGGGTCTTATTGTGCGCTATGATCAAAGTGGGCTTGTTCAGGACGGCGATCACGTTGGCCATGGTGAAGGTCTTGCCGGAACCTGTAACCCCTAGTAAAGTCTGGAATTGGTTGCCTTCTTTAAACCCTTTGACCAGGGCTTCTATGGCTGCGGGCTGGTCGCCGGTGGGCTGGTATTCGCTGTGGAGTTTGAAGGATTTTTGTTCTATGAACGGTTTTTGTCCATTTTGCACAATTGTCACCCCCGGGATTCATATTAAAAAAGTTCGACTATTAGGCAGAAATTCGTCGAGGCACATTCTCCATTTCTTTTAAATGGCCTTACGACGAATTTTATTCACCAAATCGCATTTTTGCAGATTGAATACACGTAATAAACCTGACGCGGATTTGCTAACACCAAATAAACATATGGGTATCAAATCAGGGCATTTCTCTGTCGGTACGAAAGCAGTTTTGATTATAGCATACCAGATTAGATTTGTACAGCATTTTATAGAACGTTTGTTCCCATTCTACCAACGTTGTTATTTCTCATAAATTTACCTACGTACTTTTAATCCGAACCTGTCTTTGACAAGAATAAGCCTACATCAATGACCGTATCCTGTACATTAATCGCCGCACCTTGTTTGGTATGCTTTTTGGGGACTACATCTTCCTTATAGGACAACAGTTCCGGGATCTCCTCAGGGATGATATTTGAATTATCGCCATATACATCTAATGTGATTATTCATAAGCTTGGTATTGACCATTGCTAATACACTCCAAAGAAGTATCTGTTATGAACGCAGTTGATATTGATGTTTCCAAAGGTAAGAGTACCGTCACCATCCGCAGGCCGGGCGACATTGTCCTGATGCCTCCCTGTGACAATCCGCACACCCAGTCCGCAATCAATGACCTGATCGAACGGATCAGGGGCCTTGACGGGGAAACAAAGGTTTGTATGGAGCATACTGACAGATACTATGAACCGGTTACCCTACGGAGGTATCTCATACGTTTCAGAACAGCCACATCATCCCCGATACTTTTTCAGGACAAACCTCTCTCCCTCATAAGTCCGGATCGGATTTCCCCTGACAATACGGGTATGTTTCCGCCAAGCGGCGCTTCTCTGCTTCGCTTCCTGCTCTTTCTGTAAAACTGCAAGCTTCTCCTGTAATTTCTCCATGGCACGCTGCTTATTCCGGAACTGGCTCCGTTCCTCGGTGGACTGCGACACAAGCCCTGTCGGTATATGGATAATCCGCACACCCGTTTCCACTTTATTTACATTCTGGCCTCCCTTACCTCCACAGTGGAACTTTTCGATACGGTATTCTTTCTCCGAGTCGATCTCTCCCTTCTCCGGAATCATGCTCACATCCACATACCAATTCTTCCTCTTATGGTTTCTGCGGAACGGGCTTTTGCATATCCACAAAACCGTCCCCTCAAGGCCGCTCAGGTCATGCTCCGTCCGAAAGCGGATGGAATCATAACAGCCTTTTTCATAACCGCCGGTTGCGGACAGCATTTCCAAATCCCCATATTCTTTCTGTAATGCTTCAAACAGCTTTGCTACCGCTAACTGACACTCGGATGGTCCCTGTCCCGCACTGATCTGTACTATCATAAATTTCTGTTCCCCTACTTTCTGCTCCCTGCCTTAAAATTATAGACAGGCTTCAATATCTCTGTAACTTCTACGGTATCCCTGATCTGCTCCACAATATTCCCTATAGAACGGTAGGCAAAAGGTGCTTCATCCAGAGTGTCCGCTCCGACACAACTGCTGTAGATGCCCTTCATCTCTTTTTTAAACTCCGATACGGTATACTGGTTCTTTACATCCTCTCGCTTTAACTTCCTGCCGGAGCCATGGGGAGCAGAGTAATTCCAGTCCGCATTGCCTTTCCCAATACCTAAGATAACTCCGTCCCTCATATTTGCCGGAATGACCACAGCTTCTCCCTGTCGCGCAGAAATAGCGCCTTTGCGAAGGATACCCGAATCATCCAGATAATTATGCGGCACCGAAAACTGCTCCATCGCCTTCCATTTCATTCCCTTAAGGATTTCCCTGACGATAATCTGCCTGTTCCATTCGGCATACTGCTGAATGATCTGCACATCCTCTAAATAAGCGGCTTTATTATCACCCTCCAGGTAACTCATGTAATAAGGCACTTCCATCCCCTGTTCTTTCAGGCAGGTACTTGCAAGCTTCGTGTAATACTCCGCTACTTCCTCCCCCAAATGCCTGCTTCCCGTATGCACCACAAGATACAGGCTACCATCACCACCCTGATCCAGTTCAATAAAATGATTGCCGCCGCCAAGTGTGCCAAGGCTCCTGTCCGCTTTTGTCCTATTAATATGGCGGATGCAATGAATCCCTCCATAGGAAAATTCCTCCGCCATGTGATGGGGTTCTTTCCGGATTGTAAAACCTGACGGTATATTCTCCCGGATCACTCTGTCTAATTTCTGAAACTCCACATGATTCTTATTCAGTTTTACACAGGTCATGCCACAGCCAATATCCACCCCTAAAAGCTGTGGGATCACCTTATCCGTGACCGTCATGGAAAGACCAATGGGGGCAACCTTCCCGGGATGGATGTCAGGCATCATACAGATCGTGCTCCCATCTGCGATTTCATTATCACATATCATTTTCACCTGTGCCTGTGCGTAATCCTCCACATCATCTGTAAATATTTTTGCTTCTGCATAAATTCCTTTTACTGTTTTCATAATGAATTGCTTTTCCTTTTCTTAAAAATGGGCGCAAAAAAAGCACCCCAAAGGTGCTGTGTCACACTTCCTCTTTTTGTCCATTCTACAAAATAGCACTATAATTAAAACAAAACTATCTGTCATTCACGGGAAGTGACATACCTTTGATTGTCAGTTTCATTATTCTGTTCTGGATTGTTGTACTGTTCTGCATGGCAGACCCTCCTTTTCTCTTTAGAACACTGATTTATTTCAACGGGTAAATCCTATCATAATTAACTGAACTATGCAAGTTTTTCCGCTGATTTTTCCAATTCTGACTGGCGGTTTTAATACACATCTGCCAGTACATTTGTATCAATCAATACAACCATACTTTTCCTCCCTGGCTTTTGCTAATTCGGCTTTATAGTCGATTTCAACATCACTTCGTTTTCGAAATCTCTGTAACTCTCTTAACGCCTTTTGCTCCGGAGTCTCGATCCCATCTGCTCTATTTTCATATAATCCTTCCGTCTTGTTCATTGTTATCTCAAATCCTCCCCATCCATCAACTTGCAACAATCTGACTAAAATAAGGGCACAAGTTAATACAATTCCATGAATTCCTTTAACTTGTCCCTATTACAACACCAGCATCTGCGCCTAAGCATTTGCGTATAACGCACTCTCTGCTTTTTTGTATTCCGCTTCCGTATATCCAAAAGAAATTATCTGCTCTTTGGATGCATTCGCCTTGATCATTCTTTTAATAGCATCTATTCTTTCCCGTATTCTTTCCCGTTCTATAATACTCTCTGACCAATTACACATAATCTGGATTCTCCTTTCCAATTCAGCAGTCATTTTCAATCCATATTCATCTGCTAATATACGTTTCTTCTCCGATGCGCCTTTCCTGGAAACTAACTCTTCCAGCATAGCTATTAACACATTCTGAGATTTCTTTACAGCTTTTCCGGAAGCACTATCCGCTCCACTTCTGATATTGACAATAATGCCTTTCATCAGATCCGTATGATATGAATTTCTCTTATTCCCAAAAACTGTTTTTCTGTCAAAACCGATTTCCTCAATAGAATCTTCATTTCCTTTTCCTTGAGGTACGCGGTGAAGCGAATATCATAGTAGATAATGCCCTCTCCCGGAACATGAATAGCTCTCGTTACGAATCCTGTTCACTGTTATATCAAATCCACCCCGTCCATCGGCTCTTTTACAATCCATTTATATACAATATATTGATTTAATATACAAGTAATATCTATATATTGTGTTTGCAAAAACATCTATATGCTAGGACACAAAACACTCCACCGCATTCTCAGGGAAGAACTCCTTGAACTCCCCGTACAATTGTCCAGCCAGGGTCTTATTGTGCGCTATGGCCAAAGTGGGCTTGTTCAGGGCGGCGATTACGTTGGCCATGGTAAAAGTCTTGCCGGAGCCTATGACACCCAGCAAAGTCTGTAATTAATTGCCTTCCTTGAAGCCTTTGACCAGGGCTTCTATGGCTTGGGACTGGTCACCTGACCTGAGTTATGAACCTATTTCAAACCTCAATCTGATTCATCACTTTACCAATGCTGTCATGGAATACAAGATCTGCCCTGCCTTCCATTTTCGTTTTGCCTTTATTGATAATCACAAGATACTTTCCATGATACATATGCGCAAGCTGCGCTGCACTTCCCACCTCTAACGATGTCCCGCCAATCATCAGGCAGTCCGCATACCTGATGAGAGCAACAGCTTCCTCGTATGCTTTTTGTGGCAGGAACTCTCCATACAGGGTCACATCAGGGCGTACCATCCTGCCGCACTTCGGACAGCGCGGTACATCCTCTGTATTCTCAAAAATAAACTCCGTCCCATATTCTGCGCGGCAGCTTACACAATAGCAGCGGAGCGCACTTCCATGAATCTCCCAGACTCTCTTGCTCCCTGCCTTCTGATGTAATCCATCAATGTTCTGGGTGACAATCCCATCCAGCTTTCCTTTCTGCTCCATTTCCGCCAGTTTCTTATGCGCATCATTAGGCTGTAACATCCGGCAATCCAGATTTCTTCGAAAATAGGAGAAAAATATCTCCGGCTTTTTAGCAAGGCAATCATAGCCGAGCAGATATTCCGGTTTATAATTCCGAAACTTACTGTCCTTTTTATTATATAGCCCATCTTTGCTCCGGAAATCCGGTATTCCGCTCTCTGTAGAGACGCCGGCTCCGCCAAGAAAAACAATATGCTTCGATTCTTCTATCATCTCGTTCAGCGCATCTATTTTCTGTCCGTCATTCAACGCACGGAAAAACTTTTCCTTTTCCCTCTGAGATATAAACTCTGGCAGCATCATAGCAAATCTCCTGATCCTTTTCTATTCCTTCCACCGTTTAATGTCTGCTCCAGATCACGGTCGCAGAACATTATCTATGCCTCCTTCCTTTCGTTTTACAGCCCCTTGTCCACTAAAATCTTATAAAATTTTTTCTCCGACAGAATTTCATGGGTCACCAACTCTTTGTCATAGAAAAGGGAAAAGGTGGTAAAAGGCGAGGGTGCATTCTGTGCATCCTCTCTGGTCTGGATATGGACAGAGCGAAACACCGCATTTCTGGTCTTTGCCATCTCCTCCAGAATCGGTACATACTTGGCTGTAAAAGGGCATTGGTTCGTGTAATACAGCACAAATCCCTCCGGCATATCTTCATGCCTGCCCACAGTATCCCGGAAACAGGGAAGCGGGACGGTTTCCTCAAAAGGCAAATACATCAGTTCAAAATAAGGCTCTGCCGTATCTGCCGTCCGAAACCCCTTATGTTCCATATACTTCGGATCTGAGAGGAATCCCATTTTCTTTTTGGAGGACAAGACCACAAGCCCCTTTTTTCCTTTCTCTTTACTGTCACGGATGCACGCCTCCAGCAGGAGATTCGAGTATCCATGCCCTTTGAACTGCCCGGATACCCACAGACAATCAATGTACATGTAGCCCTCCGCCTGGATGGGCGCCCATGCATATTCCGCAGGGATATACTCAATGAAACATTTTCCCCGGACATTTCCCTTTAAAAATACAAGCCCCTCATCCAGACGCTCCCTAAGCCAGCTCTTTTTGGACATGACCTGAATATCCTTGTTATTGGAGATGGCGCAGCAGATATGCTCCTTTTCCATATTTTCGTGTGTCAGTTTTACAAGTTCCATGATTTGTCGCCTCCGTATATATCAATTTGCATTTGGGGTTCTTTCCGTTAAATTTTAAATTTATCATTCCCAAAGTAATGAAACAACCCCTTTGCCGTAAACTGCTTCAAACCGTCTCCATCCCACTATACCGCATCCGCACCCCGATTCCCTGCCCGTAATTGCCGAACCCCTTTCCAAACAAAGTCATCCCGCCCACATGCTCCGCATCCTCCCGGACTTCCAGTTTGAGACGGATGGTGCTCTTATAATCCAGCCCAAAGTGCTCCAGCGAAACGTCCGATATTTTCAGTCCGTCTATAAAGGTTCCCTGCCGGTTAATGACGAGCATTTTCAGCAATCCGTACTGATTCCACTTGGCAAACCACCAGTCCGGGGTATAAATCCCCCGCACGTCGCCAAAGTCTCCGGGGGACGTCCACATCCCTATAGGCACATCATTCAAACTGAAGGATATGTCCGACGGCCAGTCGCTATTGACTCCGGGAGCCTCGCTGGACAGCTCCATAGAAAAGCTGATCTCGTCGATTTTCTGCGCGGCAGGCAGCACATTGGGAATTAAATATTCCACATATCCCTTAGCAAACCACAATATCCCCGCATCTACCCGGTCAGGATGGGCAAAATACCTGGGATCATCCACTTCCCCGATCAGCTTCGTAGTGGTGGAGATTCCGCAGGTGGGATATACCTCAAAGCGGCCATACTGCCCCACAGGTATTTCTGCCTCATAAAACCCTGCCTTGCCATACTCCTTCGCAGGGACAATATCCACCAGAAGCCGCTCCTGTTTCACCCGGCAGACCTTCTGATTTCCGTGTCCGGCAAAATCAACATTCACCTGAATCAACCCCACATCCTCCAGCTTCTTGATATGACTGGTAAGCGCACCGTTTGTAATATTCAGGCTACAGGCAATTTCATTCATATTCATTTCCCCATTTTCCAGCAGCAGCCGGATTATAGTAACCCGCAATTCTGAGCCTAACGCCTTAAACAGCTCCACTCCCTCTTCCAGATCTTTGATATACAGCATATTGCCTTCCCCGCTCTTCAGATTTCCACACCCTAACCAAACGACAGTCTCCTTTTCATCTATTTACTATCATACCATCCTTTTTACATTTTTTAAAAGTATTTTTGCATAACCTTAAAATCCGCAGGACAGATCATTTCCCATCCTGCGGATCATTTTACAAAATATAGGTATCTGCATTGACTACCTTACTGTCCAAAGCCTTCTTTAACATTCCCAGAATGCCGCCCTCTTCCGCATCCTCTCCGTCCTTTTCCCCGTCGCTGATCTTGGCCACATTACCACATACCAATTGAAGCGAGCTTTTCTGCTCCGGATTGCAGCGAATATGGGCACAGTTTCTGATGTAAAGCCTGTCTAAAATCAGTTCCGGCTCCACGTCGTCTTTCACTTTCAGGATTGCGCAGTTTCCGATCTCCAGCCCGTCCGAGGAGGCTTCCAGCAAAGCCTTATCCACGGTCATTGCCGCACTGTTTTCTATATATCTGCCTTTCACAAAAACCAGCTTTCCATAAACCGCATCCACCCTGGCAAAAGCCTCGGCCTGCCTTTTTAACAGGCGTACATCGCCGTTGACACAGAGCTTTTCCAATCCGTCAAAGCACCTTTCGCTGCCGTCCTTCAAGGTAAGATTCCCGTCAATATACAAGCGTTTCCCATAAGTCCGTACCAGTGTTTCATCCAACTGCGCATCTCCGTCCACAAATGCAAATCCCGCAGGCACTACATGCAGCTCCACGCTCTCATCAAACATGGCGATCGACTGAGGAACCAGCTCTTCTCTTACCATGAAATGTTTTGTCACGAACCGCACATTCTTTGCCGCAAGCGCTTCCAGATCCACATCCAAATCTGTAAGCATCACCTTTTCATCTACATAATAAACCCCGTCCGGTCTTGCACGCAGAGGAAAATACTTGTCGATTGTATACACTGGCTTTAATTCGATACACCCATCCGGAATACACTGCACGGAACCGTTAACTGTCAGTCTATTCATATACGGCCCCATGCTTTCAGGGTATTTGGCGCTGCCGTTGACACATATCCTCAAAATTTTTTCCAGAACCTTCTCCGTACCAAGGCGAACAGTGAGATCTCCATTGACACAGATTACGGCCTGATCTCCCAGCAGGGTATTGCCGCTGATCTCATAATCGCCGTTAACACTGATCACCGATACCTCCCCCTCCACTTCCAATGTCTCGTCCGCATTGCATACCATGGGAAGGTTATTCAGTATGCCTCTGCTGCGTTCATCCACCAGAAGGAAATCTGTGTTCAGGATAATCCGTTCATAGCCTGACATTCCCTCCTCCTGTACCTTTCTTGCATCACACACATCACAGTTCACAATAAGATTTTTCTTCTCAAACATAATATCACCCTTTCCTCTCATTATAACCCTCTGCTGCGGCATTAGCTCTGCCTGCCTTCTTATCCTGACGGCTGTTTTCCTCGAGCATCTGCCGCAAGTGCTTCCTGGCCCCGGACAATTTGGATCTTACGGTTCCCGCAGGCAGGCCAAAGAGCTTTCCCAGCTCTGCCGAATTGTAGCCCTCCAGATACCGCAGGACAAAAAGGCTTTTTTCGTCCTCGGTAAGGAGGGATAGCAGGAGCGCATCATCAATCTGTACATACTGTGCCTCGGTGCTTCCTTCTTCCGGCAGTTCATCCATGACCGTCTCGAAAGCTTCCCTGCGCTTTTTATCAATGTAAAGATTTTTAATGGTGCGATACATCCAAGCCCTCCTGCGGCTCAGGTCAAGCTCCTTAAGCAGTTCGGCATTGATCAGCGCGCGTAAAAATGCCTCCTGCACCAAGTCTTCCGCAAGCGTCCTGTTCCCTGTCATGGAAACGCACCATTTTGTCAACTCCTGATAGAGGGCCTTATACAATTCGTCAATCATGACGCTCCCCAAACCTTTCTCCAAAATCCCGGTTTCTTGTGCCTTCGTATATATAACGTTTGAGAGTGGCGAAGTGTTGAAAATTAATCAAGATTTCTGTTGCATGGGCCTGCAAAAAAAGGCAGATATCCGCCGACTCCGGCTATCTGCCTTTTCCAAACTAACTCCTATCTGCCCGCCTTAGCGGGCGTACAAATAGATGGTGAAATCTCTGCTTTCACCCTACCTATGCCTGTGCATCCCCGGAGGGTCTATGGTAAACGGCAATTAATTTTACCGCTTTTCACAGATTATACTCTGTACGCCTCTATCGCCCTTTCATAAAGATTATTCCCTTCCCCGTCAATAACCACAATGACCGGAAAATCTTTCACCTCCAGCTTTCGTATGGCCTCCGTCCCCAAATCATCGTAGGCGATCACCTCAGAGCTGACGATAGCTTTAGAGAGCAGGGCTCCTGCGCCTCCCACCGCCGCAAAGTACACCGCTCCATTGCGCACGATCGCTTCCCGCACGGCCTCTGCTCTTTTTCCCTTTCCGATCATTCCCTTAAGCCCAAGGTCTAACAGGGACGGTGTATATTTGTCCATCCTGCTGGCCGTCGTAGGTCCGGCGGAACCGATTGCACGTCCCTCTCTTGCAGGCGACGGCCCCATATAGTAAATCACCTGACCTTCTATGTCAAAAGGAAGGCCATTTCCTTCTGCCAAAGCTTCATACATCCTTTTGTGCGCGGCATCCCGCGCCGTATAAATGGTTCCCGTAAGGTACACATAATCACCACAGTGCAGATCCCTTGCCGTCTTCTCATCATAAGGTACCGTAATCTGTTTCTCTGCCATAATCTTCTCCCTGTAATCAAAGCACCCTGACACAATGCCGGTTTACATGACAGCACATATTCACCGCCACCGGAAGGCCTGCTATATGTGTGGGGTAAGTATTGATGTTCACCGCCAGCGCTGTGGTGCTTCCTCCCAATCCCCCAGGGCCAATTCCCGACTGGTTGATCTTCTCAAGCAGCTCCTCCTCCATTTCTCTGACATAGGGCAGCTTGGAGCGCTCACCCACCGGTCTTGTGAGAGCCTTCTTGGCTAATAAAGCACACTTTTCAAAGGTGCCTCCTATTCCGACCCCAACCACAACGGGAGGGCAGGCATTGGGTCCGGCCTCCCTCACGGCCTCGAGAACGGCATTTTTGATTCCTTCCACGCCGTCCGCCGGTTTCAGCATAAATACACGGCTCATGTTTTCACTGCCAAACCCTTTAGGGGCCACCGTGATCCGGATCTGCTCCCCCTCCACAATGTCATAATGGATCACCGCAGGAGTATTGTCCTTTGTATTTTCCCGAAGCACCGGATCTGCTACCACGGATTTGCGCAGATACCCTTCCCTGTATCCCTGCCTGACTCCTTCATTCACGGCATCCGTAAGGAGCCCCCCTTCCACATGGACATCCTGTCCGATCTCCATAAAGATCACGGCCATCCCCGTGTCCTGGCAGATCGGTATCATATCCTGGGCAGCAATTTGCAGATTATCCTCCAACTGGTGCAAAATCTGCTTTCCTAAGGGTGATTTCTCTTTCTTCTCCGCTTCTTTCAGGGCCAGCTTCATATCCTCTGTCAGATAATGATTGGCCTCAATACACATTTCCTTGATATTTCTGACAATTTCCTCAACTCTGATTATTCTCATGGTAAGTCGTTCTCCGCAAAGCCTTACTCCGTAAGCATCTTCTTAATGCGCGCCAGTTCCTCCTGGTCGGGCTCCCCGGCAATATATTTCAGGATTTCCCCGTCATTCTTATAGCGCGGTATGAGATGCATATGAAAATGAAATACGGTCTGTCCCGCAACCTCTCCGTTATTCTGTACGATATTAAAACCGTCGCAGTCTAACTTCTCTGTCATCTTCTTCATCATCCTTTTTGCCAGCCTCATGGCGTCTGCCGCCGTCTCCTCCGGCAGCTCGTAGAGATTCGCAAAATGCTCCTTCGGAAGAATAAGAGCATGTCCCTTCGTCGCCGGATTTACATCAAGAATCACCTTAAACTGCTCATCCTCATATAACGTATGCGACGGAATTTCTCCTGCAATAATTTTACAAAAAATACAATTATCCTGCTTCATTTTTGTCCCTCCTATTTTTTTGAGAAGTCAAATATTTGATCAAGCGTGCGGAGCACCCTGAAATCCCCTTTCATCTTCATGGCACCGCTCATAAATGCCCTCTGAAAAGTCATTCTGGCGAACAGAACATCATCCATGCTCTCTCTGCTTATCTGCATTTCCACATCCGGGCTCTCTGCGTTCCCATAATAACAATTCAGGCCTGCCCCATCCACTTCTATGATAAAAGGCTTCTTCTTTCCCTCCACCAAGATCCTGTAAACCGCCTTGAACCCGGCCTGAGGTACGAAATGCTCCCGGAATTCCCTGACAAAATCCTCCTCCCGCTCTTCCTGCTGCGCATCTCCCATTAGATCCCGGAACAGGCTGGTCAGCTCCTGGATATCCTCCTTCTGCCTTCTCACATACCCGTCGTCGGAGGCGTACTGGGATAACTGCTCGGATTCCTGGGGAGTGAGATCGGTGTTCTTGGTGATCGCGATCTTTTGTTTTACCGCCTGATTGCTGGCCGGCAGACGCACCATTTTTTGATTGATTGTACGGTACATATTCTCCGCCATTTTTTCTATGATTTTGATATACTCCTCATTGTTCTCAAAAATGGAAGGGTCTGCAATATAACCGCAGATACCGCTGCATGGAAGTCCTCCCAAAATTTCCCAGGCGCTGGTCAGCGCCAGATTACCCTCCCCCTCCCCATAGGTGGTGGACATAACAATCGGACACATATAGGTTGCCGCGATTTTCTCTTTATCCCCATAAAGCCAACAGGCGTCAAGAAACTGATACATATAGCCGCCGATTCCAAACCATTCCACCGTAGACGCCAATATAATACCATCCGCTGTTTTGATCGTCTGGGGCAGCGTAGTAATTCTGTTTTTCAGTTCATAAAGATTAAACCTCTCAACCGTAACATGGAGCTCCTCCAAAACCATTTGCACTCTGTTAATCACATACAAAGTGGGATCGTCCATGAGCCCCCTGCCACCGTAATAGATATTTATTTTCATACTGTCCCGCCTTTCACTAAGCTGCATACTGTACTTAGTATAAGGCGGTTTCCGTCATCTGTAAATAAATTTTATCTTTCCCAGGCGAATTTCATCGCCCGGCTCAATCATCTCCGAGGCATTAGGTATCAGCCGCATTCCATTCTTAAAGGTTCCATTGGTTGAATTAAGATCTGTAACATAAATATGATTCCCTGTTCTGGAAAATTTTGCATGCATACGGCTGATACTTTTTTCGCTAATCACCATGTCTACAGCTCCCGCAAGCTTTCCTACCGTTAGGGGCAGTTTCCCAAGATCAATATGGCATTTATTTTTCTTGTCCATACTGTATAATTTATTTTCGCAGTTTTCCGTCCACGGAATATAAACCGTATCCCCCGCCTCTGACGACGGCAGGGGAATCTCGTTTTCGCAGGTAGCTATGTACTGTCTTCTCTCCCCCTCCTTCTTCACCCCCTGCTCTTGATCGGTCTTTTGAAAAAAATAGGTGTAAATAAACCACCAAACCGATCCTGCCATCAGAACCCCTAAACCGGCCAGTCCAACAATCAGATAGATTTCCTCCTGGTAGGAAAGTTGATAGGATATTTTAGCATATAACAAAAGACAGGCTCCTGCCAGGCATGTTCCCCAGACCGGCACCACCTTCCTCACGATTTTCGCCTTATCCCTTCGTCCCTTTTCCTCTTCTCGCCCCACGGCATTCAGCTCTTCGGTTTCCGCCTCATCTTCTCCTTCGCTGTTTAAAAACATCCTCTCTTCTTTTTCGGCATTTGCATAAGGATTTTCCTGCTTTTGTTTCTTGCTCCCTGCTGCCACATCATCCTGAAACCATTTGAGCACTTCATCCAGGACAAATTGTTCCCGCCCCACCAGATCCGCGATCTTATATACTGTTTCCACCGCATCTGCATCCTCATTATCCACCCTGTCCATAAAAAAGTCCAAAAGCTGTGAAAAGCTTCCCTCCTCCGGGTCAGGATAATACAAAAAGAAATATTCCCCCGTCTCAATATCCTGAAAAATATATTCCGGTTGAAGAATCAGGCAGCTTGCATCAAGCAAGAACTTTTGCAAGGAATCATTGACCAGCTTAAGCTGGAGAAAAAATTTTTTTAGTTGCTCCATGCCGATACTCCTTCCGTCATAGATACTGAAAAGGCTCTGTCTCGAAGTAATTTCATAGTACAACAGAATCTCCCCGTTGATGAACCTCTCCTGACTGCTCAGCAGCCCCTTAATCTTATTCTCTGTCACCATCTTTCTCTGGTAGACATTTTCTGACAGACAGCCATTATCCTTTAGAATAAGGTAATTATGCCTGTAGTCCTTGTAGTACTTCACCTCAAGCATTCTGCTCTCTCCTTCCTCTTCTCATGATCTCCACCGGATTTAATCTTTGTATATTTTTGGTTATATTGCCGTTTAAGGCCTTTTGCCTTGTCTGCACCACAACTGTTTCTCCGCTGATCCTGCATTCCCCTTCTTTTGATGGGAAAAAAGGATAAAACCTTCTTTTATAATAGAGTCTATCCAGCACGTATGCTTCCGCCTCCCATCCCTCTTTTTCGGTTTCCCCATAAATCACTTCTCCATAATGATCTTCCCCCCAGGTAAAGGTTCCTGCCCGCATTCCAAGGAGAAAATTATCCTGTGAAATAGCGCATCTGCAATACAGAAACAAGGATGCAAGGATGATCAGCAGGTACAAAAACAGCACTATTGGCATGATAAGCGAAGCCTCCACCGTAAAATATCCATTCCATTTCCTACGCATAAAAAAGCACAACCTCCATTCCCACAAGCAAAAAGGGCATAAACGGAATAAATTCCTTCTTTTTCTTAATCAGGCAAAAAACTCCGTAAAATCCCGCAAGCGTAATCCCCACCGCTGTTGCCATCATGGCAAAATATCCTCCTGTCCATAATCCCAGCGCCGCCACAGCCGCCCCGTCTCCATACCCGATCCCTTCCCGGGTAAGAAACGCGAGAAGAAGCAAGGCAAATCCCGGCAGCAATGCGACTGTTATCTCTCCCCAGTCAAATTGTCGTGAAGATACCAGATACCCGATTGCTGTCCCTGCAAAAAGAACTATTTTATAAATGGATACTCTCTTTTCTCTGATATCCTCCGCTGCCAATAAGGCAAGAAAGAAAAGACTGATACAATAAACCATCATTTTGATCGTTTCCTTTCCTCTTATCCCGCACATTTACTACAGGCCCCATATCCCCCCGCCTCCTTTAAAGGAATCATATAGACCGTTCTTTTAAGGGCAGAGCAGTCTGCCCTCCCATGAAAACTGTTTCCATTTCCTGTAATATAGACCATTCCTCCTTTTACCGGCCTGCACCGCTGGCAGGCATGATATCTTCCTCCCGACTCATTCCGCAGAGAAGGAATGCGTTCATAGCTCACCGCCTGTAACCCTACCCTGAGATAGATACAATCGTGGGCCAAATGATATTTTGTTCCAGTTCTGGTCACATAAACATAGGTATCCTCTTCCTTCTCGTGTTGGTTATCCGCCTTACTATATCCAATCCAGGAATGGCTTACGAACCGATCCTTTATCCTGATCCGGCCAATGGGAAGCCACCCGATAAAGGGTTTCATCCCATATTCCGCCGTAATCTCAATGCGGCCTCCTTCCTCCGACTGGGACAGATCCTCCAGGGTAATTCCCCTCTCCCCCTCCGCCACACAAAGATAAGGGAAGAGCTGGCTGTCCAGATATTCATAAACTTGTCCGTAAACGTCAGATCTCTCTTCGCCCAAATATCGCACCTGATACTCCGAAACGGCCCGCTGGTTTCCGGCCTGGTGCAACGCCTCCTGCATATTGGACTGAAAACGCACAGCCTCCAGGCTAAGCAGTACCGTCATCATAAAAAACAGAAAAATCGGCAGCGCCAAACTCCCCTCCAGGGCCATGCTTCCCTTCGGTTTTGCGGAAGAGAGAAAAAGCGCTCTCTTACAAAACGATATTATTCTGGCCTTTACTTCCTTGAGAGAAGGGATTTTAATCATACTTTGTTCCTCCATTGATAAGAGAGCGCCTTTTCTCTCTCCCGCAGCCCCTGAATTCAAAAATATCCATACTTTCGCCTCAAAGTATAACTGTCCCAGCCATTTCCCCTGGCCTTTACCTGGACTTGAAGCCTTTCGATGCACCAGTCCATACGAAAATTTTCATTTCCATCCCCAAACCGGATATCCATTTCCATAATATCCATTGCCCGAAGATTCAACCCTTCCTCATCCAACAACAGAATCATTCCGGCAAGATACTGCCCATAGGTCAACCCTCCCCCGCCCCCACTTCGATAGAAGCTTCCGTTTAATACATGTGACACGGACATATGGTGGCCAGATTTTCTCAGGGGAACGGCTCCCCCCTCATAGATTGACCTTACGTCTCCGATACTTTCAAGAAACGCGCAGGCATACAGAATGCTTTCCGCCACAGGCTGTTTAAATTCTGCCTTCAATATAACTGCCAGAAGCTCTTCCGCCGCCGCCAGCGCCTGGGCTCTCAAGTCCCCGTCTGCCAGGGCCCTCGAGGCATTGTCCGCGAAACGCCATTTCAAAAGCCTTTCCGCCGTGCTTCTCATATTTTCTAAATCCGAGTCCTTTCCGTGAGCAAGATATTCCAACTGGCAGGAAAGCAGCGAATCTTCCCTTGTTTTTCCAAAATATCCCATTTTATCAAACAAATACGAGAGAAATAGTTCCCTGTCGTCTCTGTACTCTCTCCCATCGCCCCCAAGATTCTCCCTCTGCCTGTGCGAAATGTATCTGCGCAACTCAATCTTTGCCGGGCTGATATATTGGGCGTCCACTTTTGCCAAATAGAGAATATCACTCCCCACAAGACCAAACACCCAATCTGCCGGATTGGAGAGCGGCACTTCCTCCCACTCCCCCTCTTCATTTTGTATGACGGGCAATTCCATTCCGGCAAGCTGTTCCATGATCCCGATCCAGTATTCCATGGGATTCGCCCCATCCAACGCCCTTATTTCATCCATCTGTCCCAAAACCTCCCTCTCGCTTCCCGAAAGGCCGCAATCCTCCGCATAGCAGACAGCCTGGTTTCTCATAGATGCACCCATATCCGCTGCCGCCGTCTCAAAGGATAAAACAGGCGTCTCCTCAATTGCCAAAGCTCCCCAGGGGGCATTTTCATGCCCCAGAAGCTCAGATGTATTTTCTTCCACATAATATTTCAGCCTGTTCTCCACGTTGGCGATTGACGGCTCGTTGCCTAAATAGGAAGCGTCTATATAGATCAGTCCGTATCTCTCCAAAAGCTCTCTGTGAAATTCTGACAATACCGCATTCATTCCTGTATCGACAGCACATTCCAGCCGCACTTTTCCCGCCTTTTTCACCGCGCTGCCCGTGAGCAGCAGAATGAACCCTGTCATGAAAGAGAGGGATAAGGCAAGAAACACGGTTAAATACCCCTTCATCAGGCCAGAATTGCGGCGCTGTCCGCAGAAATCTTTTCAAAAATTGTCCCTGCCAATTCCTGAATCTGGGTCTTAAAGATCAGCACCAGCCCAATCAGCACCACTATGATCAGAATCATTTCCACGGTTCCCATTCCCAAATTGTTTTTTCTTAATTTTTTACTATCTTTTTTCATCCTTTTTCTCCATTCCGGTATTCTTTCATACCATTTTTCACATATTAGATGCTGCCAAATCCCATATAAGCAGGCAGCAACACCAAAAACATAACTACCACCATCATCAACATCATGGGCAGAAGCAACTTCGTCCCTGCCTCTTCCCCGGCTTTCCTTGCCATGCTCCTTCTGTCCTCCTGGGCGCTGTCCGCTTCCTGTGAGAGAAGGACAAGAAGCTGCTGATTTCCCTGTTTCAAATGTACGGAAAGTAAAAAACTCAGTCTCCGGTATCGCATTTCTCCACACCGTCTGCCAAAATCCTGATAGACCTGTTCCTGGGCCACACCGTTTTCCAATTGATGGCAGGCCAGTTTGATTTCCTTATACAGGTAGCGCTCCTTTCCCTTGGCCTGATCATCGAAATAATCCGACGCCATACGAAACAGAGCATTTTTTATTGTCAGTCCCGCAGATAAATAGAGCCTTAGCTTGCTGACAAATTCCGGATAATCCAAAAGCAACTGCCGGTTTCGCTTTTTACAGCTTCTCTCCAGATCATTTTCCATCCCCTTACAGAGCGCCATAGCGCATAGCGGCGTCAGAAGCAGGATGATCCATACGGCCTGTCCGCTTACATCATCTCTTTCCTCCCATTTGATTTCTTTTCCCCGTAGGTAATTGGGAAGCAACAGCTCCTTTTCATTTTTCTGCTCCGTATCGGCCTCCTTTAACGCCTCCCCCAGCTCCCCAAAGAATCTCTCTTCCACGCTGAGCTGCTCCGGGAGAAGGAAGATATCATAAAAGTAATTGGCATTTTCCTGTCCGTAAGAAATTCTCACAGACAGCCTGACCCATTCCCCCGCTTCTCTAAGCCCTGTCCTGTCCACCTCCCCTCCTCTGCTTATTCTTTTGCTGTCTTCACTGCTCCATACAAGGCGAAAGGGATATCCCTCCACGGCGGTCATCAAGTCTAAATCCTGGGTCACGGCAGACAAGTCCGGGTTACTGCCTTTGATCAAGTCCGGAAGGGCCTCTGTGAGCTCTGCAATCAGGCTACTCCTTTCTTTTTCCGATAATTCTCTTTCTTTCACCAAAAATGAGAGTTCCCTGCTCCACTCCTCCGCTTCTGCCCGAAGCCTGACTCTGTAATCCCCTGCATCCCATTCATTTCTGATCAGACGCACCCCTTCTGCCAGCCGTCCTTCTCCCCGGCTGCACAGGGGAAGAACAGCGGCAGACACTATCCCAACACAAAAAACTGTAAGCGCCAAAGTCAGTCTCTTGATCTGAAAGCGGTCATAAACTTTTTCTGTATTCTCTGCGGGATAAAGCTGTGACAAAGCTCTGCCAATTTCAGGATTTCTCTTTTTGCCCGTCAGCACCCAAAGCTTTTTATAAAGCTTTTCTGCCAAAGAAAATAAGGGATTTTTCATAAGTACCTCCTGTCTCTCCAAACCCTTTCGCTCACAGCCGCTTCCTAGATTTCTATAGAAACTATCTTTTCCGACATTGCATACGCCCACAGGTAGACCAAAAGACACGCGCTCATAATCAACGCTCCCCCAAAGCTGCGGTATAATCCTTCAAAATATCCGGGCGACGTAAGGCCGATATAGAACATGATGAGAAATGGCATCACATTCATGATCTTCTGTTCCAGCCTCCGGGCGCTGAGCAGTACGACGATTTCCTTCTCTGTTTCAATCTTATGAATAATAATATCCGCTGTTTTTTCCATTACTGACGCCATGTTACCGCTGCTCTCATGAGATATCTCATAGATCTGGGCAAACTCACGTATCTCTGCAATTCCCGACTGGTTCCCGATCTGCTTCCACAATTGGGGAAAAGGAATATTATTTTCTCTGCCGGACTTCAGTATATGGATCATCCGGCAGACGCTGCTTTCCCTGCCATAGAGCGCTTTCATATCCCCATAGCTTGACAAAAAGGCGTTTTCTGCCGAAAATCCGGCTTTTTGTCCGGCAGACACCAGCAGTAGCAATTCTTTAAACTGCTCCCGCGCCTGTTCCTTTTTCTTTTTAGAAAGCCCCTTTTCTTCCATACGGTAATAGAAAAGCCCGACCACCGACAGCGGAAACAGCACCCAGAGAGATTGATAGAAAAAATAATCCAGGAGCACTACTACCAGTATGCTCTTTATTACCATAAGCCTTCTCTCCGCAACCGTGAGAGGGAATAAATCATTTTTTTGTTTATCCTGACGGCCAATGCTTTTCCTCATTTCCGGTCTTTCCTACCTTTCTCAGCTCTCCCTTTACTTTCCCGTCTTCCGATATCCCCAGTCGTTCAAACCGGTAGATGGTCCGCATTACAACTTCTCCCTCCGCAAATCCCACAGGCTCCGCAATCTCCATGATCCGCCTGCTGCCGTCCTTAAGCCGCCCCAAATGAACCATCAATCCAAATCCGGAGGCAATCTGTTTTCTTATGGCGGAAAGGGGCATCTCCATTCCCATGAGTACCATGGTTTCCAGACGGCTGACCACATCCCGCACACTGTTTGCATGCACCGTTGTCATGGCGCTGTGTCCCACATTAACACTTTGGAGCATATCAACTGCTTCCTTCCCGCGCACTTCCCCCACGATGATTCTGTCACCCCTCAGAATGAAAAAGAGAAAACAGAGGAGAGCCGGGCAGGCTCTCCTCTTTCCCTTTACATTGACAGCCGGATCTTTTTGGCCGCCGCCTGCTCAATGAGCTGCTTTGCCTCTTCCCTGCTGCCACGCTCAGCAGATACCATGATATAACCGGGCATATCCTTGGCCGGTTCCACCTTAAAATCCTTCATTTCTGCCGCTTCCAGGCGCTCCTTCAGCTTTTTTGCATAATCTCCACATGCTGCCGGAAACGTGCCCGCAATCACCCGGATCTGGGCCTCCTTCGTGCTTTTTGTTTCTGCCATTGTGTTTCCCTCCTTATGATTTCTTTAAATATTCACTACTGGAAAAGCCTTCTTTGCCATTGTAGGCAATATAAAGCCATTTCACACCTTCCACCATGGTATAGTAACCATAATTCCGCACCGTTGCCCCTTTTGGGATCTCCGTGATAATATTCTCACTCTTCAGCACTCCCGGATGGGTTCTCATGTTCAAGTTGGTTGTGGTCTTATAGGCTCCGGCAATGCCCTTGGCAAAACTCTTTGCCCCCACCGGCTTCAGGGAAGCATTGCCCGCCGTGGCCCCATTGGCCACATAGGTATAATATTGGCCGCCTGCATTGCTTGTGTAGGCATACCCACATGAAGCGCCCGGCCATACAATTTTATACCAACCATTGGCCAGGATCTCCAATACCTCCACAGAGGCTCCTTTGGTCACTCCTCCAATGGATCCGGATGCGGTACTGCTGCCGGTTCTCACATTCATATTGCTTTTGGCCGTTGCGCTGCCTATTCCCTTGCCTACATAGTTTTTATTACCTGAGGCCGTTGCTGTGCTCTGAGAGGCTCCTGAAGCCGTTCCTGAGGCCTTTGAGCCTTTACTCAATGCCATAACTACATGAGAGCTTTCCTTCAGGTAAATGCCGCCCCTCTTTGCGTATGCACTGGATCCGGTGTGGGCAGCATCCGTGTATGCCTTAAATTTGCCGGTTGCCAGGAGAATGCTTTTCATATTACCGGTGTAGCCACTGGCGGCAATGCTCAGGCCTGCCAATATGTAACACGCAAGCACCAGGGAGCTGCAATCAAAATCCCCCTTGCCTCCGGCCACCTTCCGGCCATTGTTAATGATCGCATTATATCCCGCCCATCTGTTAGGCTGAGAATAGCCATAATTATCATTTTTGCATATCTCCTCCATGATTGCGGCAGCCTTGTCTGCCAGGGTATCATCCAGGCATTCCAGGTAAACATTCCACGGCTTACTGTACCATTCCCGGATACAGATCTCTTTTGCGGTCTGATCCCCCGGTGTTTTCCCCTGAATTGTTCCGTTTTCGTCAATACTTGCATGGCCAATCAATACAGCCATCTGATCACTCCTTTCCTCATAGCCCTTTACTGCTGCATATACCGCATCCCTCCGGGCCATATACTTACTGAAAACTTTGTCACTTTTCGCTGAAGCATAAAGCGCATCCAACGTCTTTCCACTGGCCGCCTTGATAATCCGGGCAGAGGCACCGGCCCCGCCCTGGTTCTCAATATCGGCCATGAAAATAATAGCTGCCGGATCTGTTACTCCTAAATTTTTAATATGGGTACAGTATCCGGTAATATCTTTTAAGGCAAGCGCATCCTGGGCCCGCTTCCCTTCCGTGGTACTGAGGGCAGCAGATAACCGGCCCGCCTCTTCCTCTGTGGCCTTCCTGCTGCCCCATGAGGTGCCCTTTGCTGTAATTTCCGTATAAAGGGCCGCCCCCAATATTTCCTTGCCCTTTTTGGCTCCCAGGGCCTCACAAATCTCTTTCATAAGGCCCAGGGCCCTGCTGCCATGCCACTGGACTCTCCCAACCGATAAAGCCCCGTTATCGTTCTTATTTACCGATCCATAACCCCCTTCATGGGAAAAAATGATCGGAGCCGCCCTCTCAGCAATTTCCTTCAGATTCATCCTCTTCCTCCTCTCCCGTTTTGCACAAATCCGGGTATTTCTCCGCTATCTTCCCATATACCCACACCCCGATCAGCACCAGGGGGAGAAACGGCCACAGCACCGCCGCCAATAAGGAAATAGCGAAAAAGGAGCAGATGGCGATCAAGCCTTCTCCTGCTCCTTCCGGGTATTCCATGTATTTCTCTTCCTCACTCAACTCATTCCATGAGCTGCAAAACAGATATAATAAGGCCATGGCCAATATTACAGCCACAGCCACATAAACAATAAGCAGCGCCTTCCACACTTTTATGCCCCCTTACTGTTATTCATAGCAAACACAGCCGCCTCTATCAGGGTTTCAAGCTGAGCATCCGAAATAGAAATATTTTTGGCCGTGAGAATCTCTTTCAAAAACTCCGTAACAATGGCCTTTTTCTCGGCGCCGGATCCTGCCTCCTTATTCATCTGCTCTGCCGCCTCCACGGCCTTGGCCACCCACTTCATAACTCCGGTGAGCTTCATTTCCTCTGCCCACGTTTTGAGCAGCGGGATCCCGTACCTCATAATGAGTGTTACTGCAATAATCACCACAAGCTCAATAACCTTTAATAAAATATTATCCATAGAAATATGCCTCCTTATCCTTTTGCCGCCTCAGAGGGCCCTTCCTGGCTCTCTGAGCATGTTTCAGGGCCTCTCATTGCCATATCATGCACAATGCCGCCCTCCGTGTTTTCTTTGGTTGCTTTTGCCGCATAGGCACAGTATGAGATCGCTTCTCCTACCGTGGCCCCGATCAGGCTGTACAGCGCTGAGAGATCCGCAAAGTGCCACATTGCGGCCATAGAGTAAAGCTGTACCGCCGTACATGATAGGAAGATATAAGCCAGGGCCACCTTGGAAGCGTTTGGCGGCTTCTTTTTCGGCCAGTATTCCTCCCGCTTCTGTTTCAGCTCTTCCTCCAATAGCTTCCGCTCTCCCTGGATCTCAATCCTCCTCAGCTTCCGCTCATGCTCCCTGAGTTCTTCCCTGCTTAGCCTCACCCGGCTCACCTCCCACATAAAAATCCTTTTCTTCCTGGCACTTATGGTAAATCTTCAGAATATACTCATATTCTGCTTCATATACACCGTTGGGATCATTCGTCACCTTCAGCAGCTCCTCATATTTCTCATTCTGCTGTATGATATAATTAAATTCACCCTCAGAGTGCCTCTGCCCTCTTTGGCATTCGTTGTAAAAATTGAAAATCTCTGCTTTGATATTGTCGGCGGCATCTATCGCCCTTTGTATTGCAAGCTCTTCCTGCCTTTTGGCAATTTCCTCCTGCTCCTTCCTCAGTTCCTTCATTTCTTCCTTCACACTGGCCATCATTTTGTTGCCGATCCACCCAAAAAGGCTGCTCCATGGATTGATCTTGATCTTGGATACCTCTATGAAGGTGCCCAGGAAGAGAGCCCCGCCTGAAATAGCCGCCACTATTTCTCCTATGCTCACTCCTGCTCCTCTCCTTCCTCTTCATTTTCCGGCCCCTGCACTTTGCAGAAAACGCATCGGGAGCATGGCTCTTGGCTGTATGGCATGTAATAACTTTTACATTCCCCACAATTTCCATATTCTTTGCACTCCCGGCTGCACTCTTCCAGTGTCCTCCTGCAATATCCCAGGGCCCTATGAGAGCACCTGAAATTATTCCGCTTCAGCTTCATCCATTTCCTTCAGCATGGCATTGAGCTCATTTTTCCTGGCGGCCATTCTGTCAGATTCAGCGATCTCCTCAGCATATTCCTCCACCGTGGCCCGCCCCATTGCGATCTTGGTGCCTATGTAGTCCTTGGCCCTCATAAGCTGATCCAATCCTCTGATCTCTGCCTCAATCTGTTCTCTTGTCATTGCTTCCATGTTTTTTCTCCTTCCTTATACTGTTTTAGGGATATATGGGATGTACTCCCAATTTTCTATAAATAGCCGGTTGAAAAGGGCATCCATTCTCCTGATAGTGTGGTATGTATCCTTTTTCCCGGCAAATCCCCGCCATGATTGATATGCCGCCCTGATCTGCTCATAGCTCATGTGGCCCTCAGCATTCAGCTTGGCAAATTTCTTCAGCTTCCTTCTTTCCCTTGTCACAGAATCCCGGCATATTCTTTTCACTACCTTCCCGGTATCCGTGAGCAGGAAATGTGTTTTTAAGAATGTGAAGCCCCTGCTGAGCTTCACAATTTTGGTTTTCTTATCATTGAGCCGTATTCCCAATGATTCATATATTTTTCGCACCTCTTCCAGTATCTCCTTCAGGTATTCCTTATCAATGTGAATGATATATGAATCATCCATATACCTGGCATATGGCCGGATCCCTTTTTCGTCCTTCACATAATGATCCACTTTATCAGGATAAGAAACGGCACATATTTGGCAGACTTCACTTCCCAATCCCAGGCCCCTGGCATACTCTTCACCGTACTCCATGGCCGCCTCTTTAAATTGTGCCATTTCCTTCATTTTCTCCTCAGCAAAGGCATCAATAAATTGCTCTGCAAGGTGAATGATCCTCTGATCTGTGAATTTGCTCCGGATCTGCTCCTTCATTTTGTCATGTGGGATACTTGCAAAATAATCTTTCAGATCTATTTGCAGGATATAGCCCTCATTTCCATATTTTGCATAATGCTCCTGCAAATGAAGCGTGATCCGGTCAATGGCATGGCTGATTCCCATACCCTTCCTGGATGCTCCGTTATCATATATCAGACTATTGGAGAGTACCGGCATGAGCGCATTTTGTGAGAGGCTCTTCTGAGGCACACGCTCAGAGAAATGCACGCTCTGAATATGCCTCAGCTTTCCCCTCTCCACCAAATCAAAAGCAATGAAGCCCTTTCGTACATCCTCGCCATTGATCAGTGCATTATGAGTTTTACAAAGGTTTTTGCTCAGCTCGGCTCTGTACCGCTGCACACTGGCTTTCCACCCCACTCCCTTCCTGGCATCCTTGTATGCCTGGTAAAGTGAGTTATAATCTGCCACCCGTTCAAAATTATCATATTCGGATAGCCTCTCCCTCCGGTGTGCCTCCCTGGCCTCTCTCCTTCGCTGAGCTCTGCCCGCTCTTCTTTCTTCACTTGTCATATAAAATTGTGCCCATCTCCTCCTTGTACGGTATTTGTGCCCCTAACCGCATAATGGTATGGGTATGAAATGCACCTCTGCACCTTCTTTTCAGCTCCCTTCCGATTTCTGCACCATGCAAGCAGCGTACACCCACCCAAAACAAGCAAAAACCACCTCTCTGAGCACATGAGAGGCGGCAAGGTCATTTACACTTTTTTCAAAGTGACGGTCATCCACTCCTTCCTCTACCTGATACAGATTTCTGCCTTTTACAGCGTACTTTGTCGGATCGTTTGTGGTAGTGAATCAGACGGGCACCCGATTAGCGTTGGAGCAGCTGTTGTTGTTGGCATTGCCATTGTTGTTGACATTGCAGGCATTGGTAGAATTGCCCGCACACACAGACAGCAGCCACCAGTTGGCCCGGTGCGAAAAATACAGCGGATAACCGATATTTTATTATTTTCTTTTAACTATTTTCGTGTTGTCCTTCCAATTCTTCAGCTTTCCCTCTTCCTTCAGCATTAAATTCAGGAGCGGATCAAATCGGTTCCAATCCACCGGCAAAGTAGTGGCCAGGTAATTTATGAGATCATAAATATCCCGCAAGGTGTCAATAGCTTCCTGGGCCTTTGCCTTCCTCTTCTCCACTAATTCCTCCGTGGTGCTCCATATTCTGTTAGCTGCCCGGATCTGAGTATAGAGCTTGTGGCACAGCACACACATTGGCTTTGCAAATATATCCCGCCACCCTTTAGGCACTATATTGGTATTCCATACCAACCTTGTGGCCTCTGCTCTTATTTCCTCCGCAAGATCCAACACATCCAATTTTGAGGCGCTCCTGAGCCTTGCCAATACACTCATGCTCTTTCCTCACTTTCGCAAATTATACCCCGCCCCTGGGAAGGGGGCGGGATTGATCCATGATTATTCCGTGATTCGGAAGCAGACGGGCACCCGACGAGCGTTGGAGCAGCTGTTGCCGTCGGCAAGGCCATTGTAGCTGACATAGCAGGCATTGGCAGAATTGCCCGCACACACAGACAGCAGCCACCAGGTGGCCCGGCTTCCTCCGTCACCGGCCCCCTTGATCCGATTCTTCCAACTGTTCGCAAAAATCGGATACTGCACCGCCTGGCCTTCTCCCCATGGCTTTGTTGCCCAAATCAGTGAGCCAAACACTTCATATTCACACGGGATCCACAGTTTCCCTAAATCCTGCCACCCCCATGAGGTTGAATCATTCAGCTTTCCGGATGCAGAATATCTCTGCTCTAAAAGGAACCGCTTGGAGCTGATAACCGCCCGCACCTCTGCCGGGAGCTTTGCCTCTAATCCGGCCAGGAAGCTCTTCACGGTTGACTTGTTATAGGGATAAGGATCCGCTGAGGTTCCGTTGTTATCGTTTGAAGTGAACCATTGCACCGTATCCGGGTAACAATCTTTTGAGATCCAATCAATATGCCACCCTACCTCCTGATCGCAGCATCGTGTATAGGTATTTATACCGGCAATCTGCATTTTGATCAGATAATTCCCCATGTAAATGGGTATATAGTCCTCTACATGCAGGCCATCAATGTTATGGGCTGCAAGCCTGGTTTTAATCCACCGCCACGGATCAGAAAATCCGGCAATCTCCTCAGCAAATTCCACTGTGAGATCCCGGCCCTCGTAAGTGCGATCTGCTGCCTCTATGGCATAATTGGTATGCTTATTCTCAAAATTGATCTGCTCTGCACCGTATTCATCCCCTTCCTGGGTGTACGGTGTTACGTCATTATAGCTCTTGGTGCCATCCTCATTCTGCACCTCGCCAAACTTGCGATCTGCTGCAAGCTCTTTGTTGATCACGTCATCCACATAATCTGTTTTTAATACTGACATAATGCCCTCCTATTCGTTAAATAAATGATTGCCGCCCAATCTCCTGGGCAGCGTTCTTTTTCTTTTCGGCTCCCGTGGATTCCCAAACGGGAAATATTCACGGCCCGCAATTAAAGGCAACCTCCTCTCTCTGATTTCTTTTTCTTCCTCCCGTGGTATCTCCGGATCCTTCAGCGGGAAATACTGATCGCCCAACCTGAAGGGAAGCCTTCTCAATTCTGTTACCACCTGAGGCTCTTCATATGCTGAAGGGGCTTTGAATGGATAATATGCCCCGCCCAACCTTGTACCCAATCCAAAGGGGAGCCTGAGCCGCTCCGGCTCTTTTGGCCGTGGTATCCTTGGATTCTTTAAGGGATAATAAAAAGCCCCCAAACGAAAAGGGAGCTTTACTGGCCGTGTGTAGAGGTTCCACATAACCTCATACAGCTTCAGGCAGGCCGATTCTAACCGGTTTAGATCGTCATAGCCAATAAATGCACCATTCTCCTCATATACCGTTTTTTGGCCTATCTCGCAATTTACAAAGGCATTGATCGCCTCCAAATTATCTGAAAGAGTGTTTATTTCATCAGCAAAAGGGTATTCCTCATATTTCCGATCCGGCATTGCCCTCACAAATACCGGCCAAAACTTACGGGCCACGGCCCCCAAAAATTCAATATTATTCTTGATCCGGTTAAAGTCCACGGTGTTGAAATAATCCCCGGCATAGTTCCCGGCTTCATCCTGCCGGGCCATCCAGTCTGTTTTTGGTGTTATCCATTCCATTTCACACATGCCTCCTTGCCACCAGTGTGCCGCTCAGGGCCCCGGAATAGTTCAGGCCTACATCTTCAAGCCTTATCATTAAATTCTCTACATACCGGCTTTCTAGGTATGCAAGATCATTGGTATCCAGGATCGGATCTCCCCGGTACTTCAATTCATACTGATTGCCGCCCTTGTAGTAGGCCCCCACCCATTCCACCAAGTTCTTAGCGTCCTCTGCTGAGCTTATGAGCGGATTATTCCAGGTTTGAATGCTGCCGCTGTTATTCAGCTTTGTGGTTTCCTGAGAAGTGGTGATGTTGTACTCATATCCCCGCACCGTGATCACCGTCTTGGTATCCTTGGCCGGGGGCTTTGTGATCCTGACTTTGCACCAGTAAGAGCTACTTTCCACCACCACGGCCCCAAAATCCTGAAGAGCCTCATTTATCATGCACACCGCTGAGAGGTTATGCACCGCATTACCGAAATTTATTTCAAATTCCCTCACTTCTCCTGCTGCCAATATGGTTTCTTCCGTTGTGAGATCCTTCAGCTCTGTGCCTCTTGTGTAGATTGTCCGGATCACCCTCAGCTCCTTCACCTTTTCCAGTTTGGTGCCGTTGGGTGTGGCCGTTAGATCGTCATAGGTGAGCCTATAATCCGTCTGACTTCCAAAAAGAATCTGCTTCAGGTGGATCCGGTTGTGCGGCTTTGCCCTGGTAAATTCAATTTCTATTTTGTCGGTGTCTATAAAATCATAGTAAACTATGGTTTTTTCCGTGATACTCTTGCTTTTGAACCGCTTCAGGCGCTTCCCATCGTTGAATGTGGTGATCGTAAATTCCACCGGCTGAATGCTGCCGAAAAGAAGAGTTAAGTTGTAAAAGGTATAGGCGCTTTCCATGGTGAGGGTGATCACCGGGTTCTCCTCAAAATATCCCTCCTCATTGCTTATGGATTCGCTTACATAGCCCACCTCCATGAAGTTCTTCCCCCTGGGCATAAAATACTGCTGCCTGCCTACCTGGGAATAATTCTGCTCAAATGCCGCATATTCAGAATATGGCCGCTCTTTCAGCAGGCACTCAATACTGCCGTACTCTGCCACCTGGTTTGCCGCCACCTCCTTCTCCGGTTCAAAAGAGGATTTCAGCATGATAATTCCATCCCGGTTTTGCATTACCACGCTTCTCCCGGCATTGGCAATGAGCTGAAGGCATTCCTTGTGTTTCACCATAGGCAGCGGATTGTATACTATAACCTTTTTCAGGTATGGATCGATCCAGTACCCCTCCGGGAGCACTCCCGCATCCTCAAACACATCCACCGCCAAATCAAAAAGGGAGATACCTTCAGGCCGGTACTCTCCCCTTTTATATTCGTCATTCATATACTCAAAAATATCCACAGCACCAAACTTTGCCAGTTTATCATCAGCACTCCACTCCTGCATGAAGAGAGTGCCTCCCTTTACCCACTCAATGCTTCCATTGTTCAGGGTATACCCATAATATACAGCCATTTCCTGGCCGGTTTCCATGTAGTTGATGGCACTGTCATCATTATCCACATTATAGTATTTATCCATGTTTTCTATGGTCACACTAAAGTCAACGCTTGGCAGGCTCTCCGATATGGGAGAAATGTGGCTCTTCATTTCAGCGCTCACTATCTTCTCATTGTCAAACGTGATTCCGATCCCGAATACGATATTGAGGATCCGGAACCTGCCGATCCCGTTTTTCATTTTCCTTGGATAGATTTTCATAAATGTGGTGTTGTTGAATGTGTCCTCTGTCTTGAATGTGGGTGAATCGTTCTCATAGTCAAAAATGCCTTCATCCGTTTCCACCGTGAGCTCCACCGGGTAAGCCTCCCCCAATTCCAGGGTGAGGCCTTTTATATCCAATGGATCCAGTGTATTGAAATGAATGATAACCACCGGCTGCTGCCCCTGGCCGCATAATGCCTCTGTTACCATACCGGCATTATAAAAGCTCTTTCCCGGCCCATTCCTTGGCAGGAAATACATGGAGCGATCAACCTTTGAAAAATCATTCTCATAGGTTGCATAGGTTTTATTTACCGCCTCTGTGCTCAGTGGCTTAATGAGATCGGCAAAATATGTATATCCCACATTCTGCACCTCTGCCGCCGTTTGGGCTGCCTGGTTTATCAGGCCCAGGCTGATCCTCATATATGACTTATTCCGGGCAGCCTGCTTCATGCCCTCTTTGTACTCTGTACTTACATACTGCATACTGCATCACCTACATTTCAATAAAGTTTACTGTAAAATCTTTATATACCGGCCTCCCCTCCTCATAGGTGTAAATGGGTGTTTTTCTATCCCCGGCATACATTTCCAGGCTTCCTCCGGCATTTTGATCCGGTATGAAAAAATTCACGCTCAGCCCAAACTTTTTCTTTATTGCCCGCCTTATTACCATGTATTCATCCGGCCTGAGCACGAACCATTTACACTCAATTTTATGCACGTCCTCCCGTATGATCTGAGATACCATTTTTCCGTTGGCATTTCTCTCACTCTCCGATATGTCATAATCGGATATAGTCATCTGAGAGGGATCGGGGAGAGATACCCCGCCCACAATCAGAATATTATGATATTTTGCCGCCATGCGTTCTCTCTCCCCTCCTTATGCGTTGGCCATCTGATAGCCTTTTCTCCGTCTGTATTTGTCTGTTTGTTCCACCAGTGTTTTACTGTCAAGCAATACGGTTGTGTGAATTGTCTGCCACTCCTCAGCGCCATCCATTTCTCCAATGATAGCCCTCAGATTCATTGAGATAATTTCCCCAATCCTGGCCGCCACCTTATCCATCCATCCGGTGTTGTTTTCAAGTGGCACAACCGCCTCCTGCCCGGCCTCTCCTACCATTGCAATAGTGGCCTGGTCTACCACACCGCCCTTTGCAAGCCTTGGAATGGATATATTGCCTATTGTGGAGATATTAAAGCCAAATGTTTTCCCTCCTATCTCCGGCACCCAATCCGGCACATCAAAGCTCAGGTTATTCAGCGCCCGGATCATTCCGTTAATACCATTGATCACTCCGTTTGCCATTTTCTCAATTCCTCCAATTATGGAATTTATCACCCCTTTTATAGAGCTCCAAATTCCATTGAAGATATTGATCACCGTGGTTTTCATGCTCTCCCACATATTACTCCACGTTGTTTTAATACTGCTCAGGGCTGTGCTTATTCCGCTCTGAATCGTTCCCATTATCGTGGTGATCGTGCTCTTTATAGCATTGAAAATGGTATTTACGGTTGTTTTGATGCTATTCAGGATTGTGCTAAAAGTGGTTTTGATACTATTCAGCACAGTGCTGATCGTAGTGCTCACCGCATTTATGATTGTGGTGATCGTGCTCTTTATGGCATTGAAAACCGTTGTAACTGTATTTTTTATACTTTCCAGTATCGTGCTGAATGTAGTCTTGATCGCATTCAGTACGGTGCTTATTGTGGTGCTTATTGTGTTTATGGTTGTGGTTATGAAGGCCTTGATTGCATTGAATACGGTTGTAACTGTATTTTTTATGTTTTCCAGTATTGTGCTGAAGGTAGTCTTGATGATATTCAACACAGTGCTGAGTGTGGTGCTTATGGTATTGATTGTTGTAGTTATGAAGGTTTTGATTGCATTAAAAATTGTTGTTACTGTATTCTTTATACTCTCAAAAATCGTGCTGAAGGTTGTTTTTATCGCATTCAGTACAGTGCTTATGATCGTGCTTATCGTGTTGATTGTGGTGCTGATTATGCTTTTTATGGCATTCCACACTGTATTTATGAGAGTTTTGATCGCCTCCCAAATGGTTGAAAAAATGGTTTTGATTGTGTTCAGCACCGCACTAATAACTGAAGAGATTACTCCCAGGGCCGTGGAAATAATGGCCTTGATCGCACTCCACACAGCGCTCACTATATTCTTTATGGCATCCCATATTGCAGAGAAAAAGGTTTTAATTCCTTCCCATGCCCTCTGCCAGTCACCAGTAAACACTCCGGCTATAAAATCAATCAGGCCGCCCAATGCGTCAAATATATTCCCGATCACATCAGCAACCACACCGGCCACTGTCAGGAAAACGCTTCCCACCGTATCCAGGGCCGCCGCTATGTACGGGGCCACCGTGGCAATAAACCACTCAATGAATGGCTGAAGCGTCTGCTCCCAAATATCCTTTATTGCATCCGCTATCTTTCCGATCAGTTCCAGGCCCTTGTTAATTGCGGGCTGTATGTGTTCATCAATCAGCGGCTTCACCTTCGCCTGAAGGCCTTCCAGTACCGGGAGAATATATGAGTTATAGGCATCCAGTAATTTCCCGGTTATGCTGCTGAGCCCTGCTGCCAGTGAGCTGAACATGGGAGCCAAATGCTGATCATACACCTCATTAGCCTTGCTGAAGGTGTCATCCACCACTTGCTTGATATTTCCCAAAAAGCCGCTCAACACTCCCAGGGTGCCATCCAGGGCTGTTTTAAACTTATCCTGATTATCTATAAAGGGCCTTGTAATTATATCTGTTATATCCCGGTACAGCTTAGCCCCGATCTCGGCTGCACCCATAGCCGCATTGGCAAAAATCCCTATTATGTTGGCCGTTACCTGCTGCCCGTTCTCTCCTCCAAATACAGAGAAGATATTGGCCGCCGCCTGGGCAAAATCCCCCTGCATCTTCACGATTTCTGAGCTTATATCAAACATGCTAACAATGTGCTGCTTGATCCGCTCTTTGTTCTGATCCAGGTACTTATTCAGGCCGCCTAATAGGTTTGTGGCTATTGTGATCCCTATGCTTGCCGCCGCTCCTGCCTGCTGCCCTAAAGAATAGGCCCAGGTATCCAGGAAGTTATTGGCCGCCTGCAATACGGCGGGATCCGTCCAAATCTCCTTCAGGCTCTTCTTAATTCCCTCAATAGCCTGCTTTAAAGGCTCCAGGGTTACATCCCCCAGGCCTGCCTTAAATCCGTTCTTAAAGAGCTCAGCAAGCTCCTTCAGCCGGTTCCAAATCTTTTCCAGTACCGGGTTTAGTGTTGCGTCTGCTTCGTCTGCTGCATCCACAATACTCTCAGAGAGCGCTCCTCCTGAAGCTCCTCCACCGCCTCCCCCGGATCCGCCGCTTCCACTGTCCTCTGCTGCCTTTGTGAGGCTGTGAATTTCATCAAAGGAAGCAAGGCCATGAAAAGCCTCCTCTGCCTTCTTTGCTGATTTCCCCGCCTTATCCGTGGCCCCTGAGAGGCTTCCCGCTGAATCCGTTGCTGAATCCAGGGCCCCTCCCATTTCATTCACTGAGGTTGTGGTTTTGGTATTCTTTCCGGTGATCTTCGCTATGAAATTGCTGAAGGCATCGGTTACTGTCAATATTTTGGCCAATAGCTGATTAAGCACCCGGATCACCGGTGTCAATACAGCAATGAGGCCCTGCCCAATGGCCGCCTTCAGTGCATTAAATCTCTCAGTGAGGATCCGCACCTGGTTAGCCCACCCGTCTGAGGTGCGGGCAAAATCGCCTTGTGCATCTGCTGTCACTGATAAAAGATAGTTATACCTGAGGATCGCCTGCTCCTGCTGTGACATTGCGCTATAAGCCTTCGTCATGCCCTGGCTCAGGGCATAGGCTTCCAGGTTTGCCACAGACAGATTGATCCCCAACTGTTTCAGAGGTTCGGTTTCTCCTGATATTCCGGATCGGATTTTCTCAAATGCCGCATCCGTTTCCAGGTTATAAAAAGAGGCCATATCTGCCGCAAGCCCCGCCATTTCCATAGACATTTCTGCCGCCTGGTCTGTGGCTATCCCCATAGATTTCAGCATGGCCCCCAATGTAGAGGTGTACTTCTTGGCGCTTGTTTCAGATAGGCCAAATTGCTCAAGTGCATCCCTGGCAAAATGGTTTATAGTTTCAGACATTGCTCCGAATGTGACATCCACCACATTCTGCACCTCTGCCAGGTCAGAGCCCAACTCAATGCAGCTCTTTCCAAAACTAATGAGCGCTGTCACAGAAAAGGCAACCGCCACCGCCTTCCCAATTTTGCCAAATGCACTCTTTATTTTTTCTGTTTGCTTTTCAACTGCACTGGTTGCTTTTTTGGTCTGCTGCTGTACCTTTTGCAGCTCCTCATAATAGGCCCGTGTCTGTGCCTCTATGATTACTTGCAGCCGTTCCAGTGTCATTCCTTCCACTGTTCTCTTCACCTCGCTCCCTGGCCAATCGTTCCCTCATGGCCATGTTGTGCCTGAAGATAAAGTCATCCATTCTTGCCTTGTGTAACTCCATTTCCGGGCTCAGTTTGCGCTTATCCCCTGCATCTTCCTGCTCGGTGAAATTTGTCTTTTCCTCCTCATTTCCAAATAGTTCCGGGTAATACTCTTTCGGGAGCCGGATGGCCACCTTGTTATCCATGAGCCTCCCAACCACATTGCCGATCTGAAGGGCCTGGTTGAAGAGGAGCATGATCTGATCCTTCAGTTCTGCCTCCCGTTTCTTCTGTTCGTGCTCTTTCCTCCTGGCATAGCTTTCCAGGAGATCGCTCACCTCTCCAAAACTCAGCTCCCAAAAATATTCAGGGCCATACCCGGCATCTAAAAATACCGGATACAGCCCCATTATTGCCTCTGATACTGATTCAGGCTCTTTTACATGGTTTCCTGCGCTTCCTGAAGGGCCTCCCCCATCTGATTGCTCAGGTTTACAGAGAAAAAACCGCTCACTGTGAAAATCTCCATGTATACAGTCATGTAAAACGACAACTGAGAGCCTCCCTCCTCAATGTATCTATTGAAAATATCCATTACCCCGTTTTTGGTGATCCCGTGGTTCCAGTCCTTCATTGCAGCATGGGCCACATCCAACATTACAGAGAGGGCAGGCATACCGCCCTGGCCGGATCCCATGATATTCATTAAGTTGGTTTTATACTTGCTTTCAAGCTCCACAATAGCAGAGGTTTTCAGCTTCAGCTTATAGCTCTGCCCTCCTACCTCCCACAATGCAAAAGGCTTTCTTTTGGGCATTTCGATCACTTTGTTCTCCTCTGCCGCTCCTGCTTCCTGCTGCTCCTTCTTGGTTTCCTCAGCTTCTCCCTTATTCGCTGCCTCTACTGCTGCCGCCATTGCTTCATCCTTGTTATTTCCAAACAATCCCATTTTCTTATCCTCCTATATGCTTTTTATGCCGGATCCGTTGTTACAATCTCACTCTGAAGGGCCATATTGAGATCCCACTCCATTACACCATTCACACCACCGCCCGATCTCTTTACAGATACCTGGGCATCGTATTCGTACCGGGTGCCATCGGGCAGCTCCTCACAGAAAGAGAGTACCTCCTTTGTGGCTCCCGCTTTTCTCATTACTCTGTACGGGGAATCTTCTGAAGTGTTCTCATACTTGAATTTATAAGTAAGATCACCCGCATCCCCAATACCAAATTCATACTGCTTCACCTTATCGGCCAGGCCGGTATTCTCCACCTTTTCCGGATCGTCACCCAATTCAGGGATCTCCTTCAGGCCGGTAAGGTTCTTATACTCCTCAGTGGAGCCCTTTTTTCTGTATCCCAGTGTTGCACCATTCGCTAACATGTTTCTCTTTACCTCCTTGCTTTAATAATTGTTGTATACTCTTTCGGTATCCACATCAATAATGCCCTCATACCGCATAACCTTATGCTTCAGGCCGGACGGATCCGCAACATCACCACATGCAATGCGCTTCAATCCCAGGGCAGATATGGCAGCATCCACCTTCATAGTTACCTCTGAGGTGCTTGCATTGTTCCAAATATCCACCTTATAGAGAAGATGGGCCTTGCTTTCCTTGTTATCCACCCATTCCACCACAGAATTATCCTCCTCAGTGTACTGGATAGCAGGAAGCACAGCCCACTCCTTTGGGTATGTATCACTCACATTCTCTGTAATGCCCTGGATTGCCCCATATACCTGATCTTTCACATTGATCATTGATTTCCACCAACCTCTCTCATTGCTGCCTGCAAATCGTTTCCTATTGCCGTTATCACATGCTTTTCCATGGATTTCAGGGCAGGGTACATGAATGGCTGAGCCGGTTGCCCTTCCGTGGAATGGAAGCCGCCCTCTTCATCCTGCCACACCCACCCATCCTGCCGGTATGCCACCGGAACATTGGGAGAGATCCCTGCATGGTTAGCCTCGCCCACCGGCCCGGTGCCAAATTCTACATAGGGAGCATATGCTTTATTGGTGTAAACACATCCAATAGTTGCATCCGCATCCTGCTCCACCTTTGTATATATGCTGTTTCTCAATTCTCCTGAAGATACACCAGGGATCGGATCGCCTTTAGGGTAATATACCGGGCACAGCTTCACCGCCACACCTCTCACAACCTCGGCCTGCCGTTTTACAGACTTGTACACAATGGGCTCCATGCTCCCCAACTGATTGAATTTTCTCATTAAGCTCTGTACACCGTTTACTGCCATTACATTATCCTTTCCAACTCCATCACCTTTGGGCTGTACTCCGGTTTTATGGAAATGATTTTATAATCCGGCCCGGCTTCCGGCCCCACAAACACGCATATGCCATCACCTTCCTGCATGGCCTCAACTCCCCCATATTCCATATTTTTGATATAGGTGAGCCTCTCTCCATACATTTCAGCCTGCACTTTGCCGCTTGCGGGCCATATGGTTGCCCTGATCTCCACCGCTTCCTCATATTCCACAATGGAGCCGCCTTCACGATCCTTCCCCGTTTTCCTCCTCCTCAGGTGGTAACTCTTCATCAGGCTCCTTCTCATACGCATGGCCGCCGATCCTCCCTAATCTGTACCGTTTTATCACGGTTTCAATATCTTTTGGAATCTCTGCAAATGCTGAAGAGATCCCGCCTTCGCTCCGGCTTGTTTCTCCCTGCATTCCCATACGGTTATAGGCCACAGTGGCCCATTCTCTCACCGCAGGCTTCAGCGGATAGATCATTTTTCTCCGGTTTGCCAGGGAGAGCACCTTTTCCTCTGCCATGGACAGCAAAAGGGAGAGGAGCTCTTCATCCCCCTCTCCCGTTATCTTTTTGAGCATTTCCACATCTGTCACAATATCGCCTCCCGCTTAATGGTTCATAATCATGGCCACCAGGGTATCCTTATTCATGTTTGCATACCCCTGGATCCCCATTCCTTTGGCAATCTCCCTCAGCTCAGCCACCTTTTTCCCATTCAGCTCTGCAAGACGTTCATCACCGGCACCATTCAGAGGATCATTGCCAGTTTTCTCTTCTCCGGCTCCCTCTTCCGGTTTCCCGCTGCCTTCACCGGTTTCCTCCTGCTGTTTCTCACCGCCTTCAGCGTTTCCTCCTGCTGCCTGCTGCTCTCCATTTCCCTCTGTGAGCTTCTCAGCGCCCTCAGGAGCGGCTTTTTCGGGTTCTTTGGTATTTTCCCCCGCCTCCGGCTTTTTGGGTTCCTCCTGAGGCTTATTTGCCGCCTTCCCTTCAAGCTCCTCCCTGGTTGCTGCTACCAAATAATGATCTGTATCTTTCCGGCATACCTTAATGGCATCCGCATTATGGCACTCCTGAATGTTTCCGTTTTTCTTGTTATAGATGAACATTGTTGGCCCTCCTTCCTTAGTTCTTATTTGCTGTCAATACAGAGATACACTTGGGCTGCAATACCTTGGCACCATACACATGCAGGCCCTTCACAGCGTCGGAGAATCTCTTTTCAGGCCGGTATGCCTCAGTTTTGAGAATCTGCTCAGCATAGGAGCCTGCCGCATTGGTTCCGGCAATGATCTTGTACTTCTCCCCCTCAGTATTCGGCACATTGTTGGAGAGCCAAATTCTGAATCCCGCTGCCACACCAATCTCACCGCCTTCAATGAGTGCCTTGTTGTAATCTGTACCATTTCCCACAAATCTGCTATCTTTCAGCAAAAGGCCGTGATACCATGCCGGAATAACCGCCCATCTCCCAATCGTGGGCACGTTCTTTTCTGTCAAATCCGTGGAAAGATCCACCAGGTAATCATAGGCATTATCTTTGGCCGGTACAATCGGCGCTGCATCCGTTCCCAGGTTCGTGCCATTGTTCTCAGCTCCCAAATACAAAAGGTTTGCCAGGAAAAGATCCGTTGTATCGTTCATGGCATATGCTGAGCGCTGCATGGCCGAATCCATGAGTTTAGGGTTCACCTGAGCGGCATCCACATCATCAATGGAAAAGTTGAAATATTTCGCCTGATCAATGGTGAGGGTGTTCTGATCGCCGTTCAGCTCCTCCGGATCGTCAATATCCTTCCCTTTCGTGTAGTCCTTAATGGTGACATCCCCGATCTGATTGATTTTCACGGTATCACCATAGTTTTTGATCTCCCCTTCATAATCCCGGTTTACCAGGGCAGCATACACATGCGCCTTGTCAAGGTGTGCCAAAAGCCTGGCGCTCCAAATTGTGGGGATAAAGTTTGCTACTGACATTTTTTCTTTCCTCCTTTATTCGCTTTATTTTTCTGCCTGCATGGCCGCCTGCACCGCTTCCCAATTCTTATTTATTTCAGCAGGGCTCATTGCCTTAATCTGCTCCATGGTATATGCGGTCTGATCTCCGGCCTTTTTCGGCGGCTTCCCGCCGCTCAGACGGTCATTCACCGCCTTCTCAACTGCCTCCTGGAATGCTTTTCCCACAGCCTCTATTGAGGCGCTGCATTCCTCGGCATTGGAATAATTCAGCACAGCGGCTAGGGAAACGGGGAGCCCCTTCTCTGCAAGCTGCTCCTTTGCCGTTGCTGTGAGCTCTCTTTTGGTGAGAGCCGCTTCTCTGTCGGCAATCTCCTTCTCTTTCTTCTCCCTCTCATACTGTGCTTTCTGCTCAGCGTTCATTTTGGCCATCTTCTCGGCCTCAGTTACAGCTTCCTGCACCTTGGTATTGAGTTCAGCCTGCATTTTGCTCCGGCTTGTTTCCAGGGCTTTGCCTACTCTCCGATCAAATTCTGCCTGATTTTTCGGATCCTTTAAAAAATCGTCAAAACTGAGGGAAGGGCCTGCCCCTGCTGCCCCGCCTGCTCCTTCAGCACCTTCCTGGCCGCCTGCTGCCC
>CATLHM010000020.1 GCA_949949005.1 uncultured Lachnospiraceae bacterium | reverse complement strand
TTTCGTAAATTATATAATTTAACGAAATCATACAACCCTGATGGGGCAGGGTGCTACAGAGAGTAAAGCATGGAAGCTTACATATCTGTTCCCTCATGAGGCGGCAAAAAAGGTTTGTAACATAAAGGGAGATGTTTGAGCATGGGAACACAACAGACACTGCCAGGTTATCTGAAGGAGCTGCGCAGGTCACACCATTATAAGCAGGATTTTGTGGCTTCACAACTGAATATTATCAGACAGACCTATTCCCATTATGAGACCGGCCGGATCACCCCGCCGGTGAAAGCCCTGTGCAAATTGGCAGAGCTCTATGAGGTACCGGTGGAAAGCCTGGTGGCCCTTGTCCTGGAGGAACATGTTTCCTGAAGGGGGCAGCCTGAAAGTACCAGACTGAAACTATCAGCCTGGAATGGCAAGTCCGAAAGAGCCAGCCGCGGGAACTATAGCAAATGGCAGAAATAATTGCCGCCAGCGATACCGATCTCTGTCACTGTAAACAGTATGCATCCCAGATAAAAGGGTTATGCACAAAAGAAGAACAAATATTAAAAGGATTGAAACAGGAGTTTGGGGTCCTGTTTTGATAAATCAGAATTTGCAAGTTTTGATAAGGAGGTAACAGAAGTGAAGAAAAGAATTTTAGCACTCGCCCTGAGCGTGGCGGTATGCACCATGATGTGCCAGACTGCATTCGCAGCTTCCAGCTCTACATCAGGAAGCTCCAGCAGCCAGGAGAGCACCAGCGCTCCCAGTGAGGAAAGCCAGGAGAGTTCTGCAAGTGTCAGCGCTCCCAGCAGTCCGGTAAGCGCCCAGCCTGAGAACCCGGCAACCAGGGGTACAGAGAACACCAACAATGTAGCGGTAGCTGTTAAGAATGCGGACGGCACAGTATCTACCGTAAACCTGACCCAGTACACAGAGCAGACCAACAACTCCGTAGTTGCGGCAGCAGCGGCAGCAATCGCAGCCCCTGGCTCAAACCCTGGAGAGGCAGTATCCGCAGTGATGACCACCCCTGCCAGCGACCTTTTCAAGGCCACCATCAATGCACTGGGCGGAAACATCCGCATGGTGAATGCAGGCGGCTACAAGGTAACCGCAGTGGCTCCCGGGGCGGACGGCAGAACCGTTGCATCCGTAGGAACTGTAAAGGGCGTAACCAAGTATGCGTTTGTGATCCTGATCAGCGTAAATGAGGACGGCACCACGGAGATCGTGGAGGGGACAGTGGATCCTGTAACCCTGCAGGTAATGGGAGCGTTCAAGGGCACACCCAGAACCATTACCGTATCAGTGGTAATGGCAAAGAAATAAGGCCATAGAAAGCCAGCGTATCAAGGCTGGAGCGGCTGAAAACAAAAGTTCCATAAACACGGGGAGTTCCCCAAGACTCCCTGGTTTAAGCATGGAAAGAAAAATGGATATGGGAGCCATCCCCGAATTCTTCTTTCCATGCTTAAGTCAGAAGAAGTGTTTGAAAAAAGCAGGGGATATGAGGAAGAAAGAGAAGAAGGAAGCGGGGAAGAGAGCCCAAAAGACCTATAAGAACCAAAGGGGGTACAGCACCCAAGGGAAGACCCCGGGCGGGAGGAAACAGAAAAAGGCCGGGAGAAAAAGGAGAATAGTGACTGCGGTATTAGCGGCCCTGCCTGCCACAGCGGCAGTCATCATGATGGGACTGTTTGCAGTCTATTTTTCGGGCAGGGCAAAGATACTGAGCAATGTAGAAAAAGGAACGCCGGATGCCGGACTTTTGACGGACAGGGAAGCAGCGGAAGAGCTTCGGCTAAAAGCGGGCCTGACCACGGTACAGTGGCAGGAGGATTGGGTTGCCATTGATGGGAAAGTGTATTCCTATGACAATAACCGAATCAACCTGCTGGTGCTGGGGGTGGACAAAGCAGGGAAGATGGAGAGGGAGCCGGATTACGACAAATGGCTCTCAGGGCAGACGGATGCCATCTTTGTGGTATCCATCAATCCTTCGGATAAGAGTGTCAGCATCATAGGGGTGCCTCGTAACTCCATGACCCAAGTGGATATTTATGACAGTGAGGGGCATATTTCCAGGACAATATTTGACCAGATCTGCCTGCAGTACCCTTATGCCGGAGGGGCAGCCCATGGGCTTGAAAAAACGAAGGAGGCAGTGAGCCGTCTGCTTTACAACCTGCCCATCCATGGGGCGGTAGCAATAGGGTATGAGGCAGTCAGCAAAGTGAACGACATGGCAGGCGGGGTGGATGTGGTGGCGCTTGAGAGCCTGGAAACCCCGTTTGGGGACTACAAGAAAGGGGAAAACCTGCATCTGGAAGGGAAATATGTGCTTGCGTATGTGAAGGCAAGGGATACAAGCATCATCGGGAGCCCAACGATGCGATTAGAGCGTCAGAAGCAGTACCTGACGGCCTTGGCGGGGAAGATGAAGGATAAGGTGAAGGAGAATCCTCTCGTCGTGAAAGATATGTATGATGCAGTGTCAGGTTATATCAATACGGATATAGAAATAGATGAGATGGTGTATCTGGCGGCACAGGCTGCGGGCTATCAATTCAGCGGGGAGGATATCCATCTTTTACAGGGAGACGATAAGGCCGTTCCCATCGTAAAGGATGGGAAAGAGACCGGGGACTTTTATGATGATCTCTATCTGGATGAGCAAAATCTGAAAGAGACCATGATTAAGATATTTTATCAAGAAGTAGAGCTGGAAGGATAAAGTGGAAAACAGGAATGATGAGGCGCAGGTCATACAAGAAACAGAATAGGGGAGGACATCCGGAAAAGAGATTCGGATTATGGGATATGGCAGGTATAGGATGTATGGCCCTCATCCTTGCATCCGCAGAGCCCTTTTTATTGTCTGCACAGGCAGAACCAGCCACTCTGAAATCGCCGGATGCAACGGTCTATGAACAACCGGGTGAAGGGAGTAATCCGGTAGGAAACCTGGTAGAAGGAGGTTCCTTTGAATATACAGGGGATGTGACAGCAGAGGATGGGAGCGTTTGGCATCAGATCACAACAGCAGGCGGCGTGAATGGGTATATCAGGGGAGACCGGGAGATAGAGATGGGGGCGGCGCAGGAGCCGGTGCCAGAGGATCAGGTACCTGTGGCAGGAGAGGACGGAACCGGGGAACCGCCGGCAGATAATCCTCCAGAAGGAAACGAAGAAGGGGAAGGTAATCCGGCACAGGAGACAGGCGGGGAAAATGAAGTTCCTCCGGAAAATGATAATAGCGAGGAACCGGGAGAAGAATCTTTGGAAGAAGTTCAGGAAGAGGAAGAAAGCCCGGAGGATGGCACGGAAGGAGACTTGGAGGAGGCAGTGCCTGTCTTAAACATGCGGAACAACCAGGCTAAGAAATATGTAGTGGACACCTCCCAAAAGGTTAAGGAGAGAGGGAGCCTTACGGAAATAAAGGTGGGTGTGGAAGCTGGGAAGAGCACAGGAGCGAGGATAGACAAGACACTGGCTGCCAGTATTATGGTAGTGCTTCTCTGCGGTGGAATGATACACATCTGCTGGATGCAAATGAAACGGATGAGGAAGGGAACCAGTGAAGGAAGTATCAGCGTAGCGGATGGAAGCAGGAACAGGTCCCACAGGAAGGCGGAAAGGAAAAAGCACAGCCAGAAAAGGAAATCTAGCAAAATCGTCCAAGGGAAAAAGAGGATATAAAATGCAGAAAATAAGTGGAGAATCAAAAAGATAAGACCTAGGAGAGAAGTAAAAGGCCATGGAAAAAACAGGAATGAACGGAACCCGGCGAGCAGAGACAGAAAGCAGGGTGCAGAGACAAAAACCAGAAAACAGAGAGATAGATAGGGAGGAATCCCTTATAGGGAACGATGGATGGGCAGATGCACCAGTGGAACCGTTGGAGTGGAAAACAAAGTCGGACATTTTGCCAGAGGAAGACTGGGAGAGAAAAAATAAAATCGGCCCAAAAAGAGACAATCAGAAAGAGAAAGGCCAAAGGACGGTGATCCTCCAGGTGGAACAAAATAGCAGGGAGGACGAGGCTGTTATTGACCTTTTGAACATAGCGGGATATATGAAGCAGAAGTGGAAGTTTTATGCCTATTTGCTGGTGGTAGCAGTCTGTATAGGCTTCATTATAGCAGTCGCCAGTCAGGGGATTCAGGGAATATTCGGAGATAAAAGCTATGCGGCGGCAGTGATCAATTTCAGTTTTGACGGGATTGATGAAGGAAAGGATCCAAGCGGAGGGCTCTTTGATGTGACGAAGCTGAAATCTACGGTGGTGATCAATGAGGCGCTGGAGGAATTAGGATGGGATGACAAAGATGTGAAGGAAATCCGTTCTAACATATCAATAGAGGGCGTGATACCGGATTCGGTGAAGCAGCAGATTGCAGTGATTAACACGGTGGCGGAGGATGCGGCGGAATACTATACCACGATAGAGGATTTAAACTACTTCCCGTCCCAATATACGGTGACACTGCGGCGCTGCAAGGGGATGGATGGGAATGAGACAAAGGAACTGCTGGATGCCATTCTTATTTCCTACAGGAAATATTTTATGGATTCTTATGCAGGGATGACAGCGCTGGGCTTTGCCACAGAGGTACTGGATGTAAAAACCTATGATTACATGCAGGCCTCCGACATGATAGGGAATGAGATAGATGTAATTGAGGATTATGTGGAGGCGAAGGCGGAGGAAGCGCCAAATTTCCGTGCCAACTCCACAGGACTGTCTTTCAGCGACCTGGCAAGTTCTATCGCCACGGTCAGGCGTCTGGATTTAAATAACTTTATCTCCTTTGTACAGACCAACAACTTGACCAGGGATGCAGGGGTACAGATCGACTATTACAACTACCAGATAAAACAGTATAACCTGGATATCCAGGAACTACAGGCCCAGCGGGCAAATGTGGAGAAGACGATAGAGAGCTATGAGAAGAATCCGGTGATCGTGATGAGCAATCAGGAGACTGTGACGGAGACAACCCAGACAGATGAATATTACAACGGTCTTCTCCAGGAGAAGTTAGATTTAAACAAACAGATCAGCGAGATAAATACGTCCTTGAATGAGGCCTATGACATGGTGAATGCATTGAATGCGTCAGAGCAGTCGTTGAATGAGGAGGACTACATATATGCGGACAGCTTATTAGACAATCTGGTCGCCACAGTAGAAAGCTGGGGGAAGTTAGTGCAGGAGACAACGCAGGAGTACTTTGAAGCAGAGCTTTATGCCAGTGCGTACCGGATATCTATCCCGGCGCAGTACTCAGCGATGGGGGGATTGGGAGAGCTGGTAAAGAAAATGATTCTCTTTGGAGGCGGAGCGGCCCTGTTGGTGGTTATTATCTGGGGAATGTCAGGACTTAAGGAAGAGATAATAAGAAACAGGAAGGAAGCCTGAGAATGGAAGGTTAGCTGACGGCCCTGGCCTTTTCTTCCTTTGTGGTATGTTTTGACGGGAGGAACTGATAATTGTCAGGTATGGGGAAGCACATGTTGTCGTTCTTGAAGAAAACCGCTTGATTAGTGGTTTTTTTTATATAAGACTGGCCTGTTCGTGCTTGATGGTGAAGGTTTCTGCAGGCCTCTGCTTTTTCTCTATGTTTACAAAAATGCAGAGGTATTTAGAAATGATAAATCATGATAGTGAAAACAAACCGCATAAGCAGTGTGCAAATGACCACAGGGGAGACAGATAGCAGTGAAGGATAAGAAAGGAAATTCCGACAAACTGAATATTGCGATGTTGGGACACAAGAGAATCCACTCCCGTGAAGGCGGGGTTGAGATCGTTGTCGAGGAACTATCCACCCGGATGTCTGCCCTCGGCCACCAGGTCACCTGTTACAACCGAAAAGGCCACCACGTCAGCGGAAAAGAATACGATGGCAAGACCCAGAAGTTATTTAAAGGTATAAGGCTGAAAACAGTCCCTACCATAGAAAGAAAAGGGCTGGCAGCGGTAACATCTTCTTTCTTTGCATCTCTGTTTGCGGCAGTGGGTAAATATGATGTGGTGCATATCCATGCGGAAGGACCAGCGGCATTTTGTTGGATTCCAAAACTTTTTGGAAAGAGAGTTATAGTTACGATACATGGAATTGATTGGCAGAGAGCAAAATGGAAATCCGGTTTTGGCTCCAAATACATACATATGGGGGAGAAAATGGCCGTGAAGCATGCCAATGAGATTATTGTTCTTAGCAAAGGCGCACAGCAGTATTTTAAGGATACTTATGGTCGGGAAACCAGGATGATTCCCAATGGAGTTACAAGACCGGAGCCGGTTCTGGTAAAGCTGATTAAAGAAAAGTTTGGATTGGAAAAAGACAGCTATATCCTTTTCCTCGGACGTATTGTCCCGGAGAAGGGAGAGCATTATCTGGTAGAGGCATTCAAAAAGGTTAAGACTAAGAAGAAGCTAGTGATTGCCGGAGGCGCTTCTGATTCGGCGGAATACATGGAAAAACTTAAGGGTTTGGCTGATGGAGATGACAGGATCATCTTCACAGGCTTTGTACAGGGGAGAACATTGCAGGAACTTTACAGCAATGATTACCTGTATGTCCTGCCGTCTGATCTGGAAGGGATGCCCTTAAGTCTACTGGAAGCCATGAGCTATGGAAATTGCTGTGTGGTCTCTGACATTGCAGAATGCACGGAGGTTGTTGAGAATAAAGCGATTGTTTTCAGAAAAGCGGATGTGGAAAATTTACAAGGGAAGCTACAAGATGCCTGTGACCATCCGGAAGAAGTTAAGAAGCTGAAGGCCAAGACGTCGGACTATATTTGTAAAAAATACAGCTGGGATGATACCGTCGAGCAGACGTTGGCAGTTTACCGAGGGGATGCGGTTAAGTCAGAGAACCTTGTAATGAGGGAAGCTGCGGTGGGCGAGGAAGATACTGTTATGAAACAGGCATCCGAAAAAGTTCTTCCCAGTAATCTGGTTGTGTAAGAGATAGACTAAGGAGTAAAAGATGTGGAAAAGAAACACTATGGTGCGATTGATGGTCTGCGCATGCTTGCGGCGTTCGGCATCGCGATGATGCATATAAGAGCGAATACGGATTATCAGATATCAGGATTCGTGTATGAGGAAGTAATTCCGTCTTTCACAAATTTTGTATTCCTGTTCATGGTGATCTCTGCATTTGGTATGTGCTGTGGATACTACGAGAGAGTACTCAATAACGATATTAAGTGGGCAGAGTTCTATGGCAAAAGATTTCAGAGGATTCTCCCGTTTTTTGGGGTATTGGTACTGTTGGATGTGATGATGTCCCCATCTGTATATTCTCTGTATGAAGCCTTTGCGGATCTGACCTTGCTGTTTGGGTTCCTGCCGGGAGCCGGGAATATTTCGATAATCGGTGTTGGTTGGTTTTTAGGGCTGGTTTTTGTGTTTTACCTGATTTTCCCGTTTTTTTGTGCCCTTTTGGAGAATAAGAGAAGAGGGTGGATAGCTTTCGCCGTCAGTCTGGCCTACAACTTTGTCTGCACGGCTTATTTTGAGGTTGGCAGGTCGAATATTCTCTACAGCGGCTGCTTCTTCCTGGCGGGAGGGCTTATCTATCTCTACCGGGAGGAACTTTCAAAACTAAACCGATGGATTGCGCTTGGGGGTGGTGTTATATCGGTGGCCTTTTATTACGTTGTTGGCGGAAACACATTCATGTGTTTGTTAGTATCCGTTACTCTGTTGATCTATGTCGTAATTCGTGCGGGGGGGGGGGTAAATGGGAGAACAGAATTACAAGGTTCTTCAGCAGCATCAGTATGGAAATTTACCTGTCCCACATGGCAGTTTTCCGTGTTGTTGAGAAACTGGGGCTGACTAAGGCAGTGGGAGCAGGCTGGCTCCAGTATTTCACTACAGTGGTGGTTGTACTTGCGGGGACAACAGTATTTGCAGTTGTGGTGAAGATGATAATTGAGAAGGTTACTAAGGTAGTGAAGATTGGAGAACAATACTGTGCCGGAAGAAAGATTAACAGCAAGTAGTACACAGAGGGAAATATGGGTAGACAATGTTAAAGCGGTTGCCAGCATACTGGTCGTTCTTGGACATTTTTTCCAGAGCATGATAAAGTCGGACATTCTTTCGGCGAATGGCCTATATCGTTGGTTTAATCAGATAATATACTATTTTCACGTTCCATTATTCTTCATCTGTTCCGGATACTTGTATCAGAATTTAAGCATGTTGGATGATACCCATAAGGTGGATGACCTCCATAGCTGGAGGCGGAATGCGGTGTACGCTCCAACAAATGACTGTTGGTTTGTTATTGGCATGAGTATGAGTGTATTTAAACGCTGAAAAGAGAATTGCATAAGGAAGAGCAATATGAAAATATTAATGATTAATAAGTTTCTTTATCCGAACGGAGGGTCGGAGACATACATATTTAAGTTGGGAAATTACCTGAAAAGCCAGGGACATGAGGTTCAGTATTTTGGAATGAAGCATGAGGGACGCTGCGTGGGAAATGCGGTCAATGCTTACACGTCAGATATGGATTTCCATGGGGGGACTAAGCTCTCCAAGCTGACCTATCCTCTTAAAACAATCTATTCTTCTGAGGCGCGGAAAAAGATCAGAATGGTACTGGATGATTTTCAGCCAGATGTATGCCATCTCAACAACTTTAATTATCAGTTAACACCATCTATTATTCTGGAGATTGTCAAGTGGCGGAAGGAAATGAGTAAGAACTGTAGGATTGTGCTCACAGCTCATGACTACCAATTGGTGTGTCCGAATCATCAGCTGCGGAATCCAAACACGGGCGAGAATTGTGAAAAGTGCCTTGGTGGTCACTTCCTTAACTGTACAAAGGGTAAGTGCATTCATGGCAGTACAGTGAAGAGTGCAGTTGGTACGATGGAAGCATATTTCTGGAAACTGAATGGGGCTTATAAATATATAGACACCATTATTTGCTGCTCTGAATTTCTTAAAAAGAAAATGGACACTAATCCGCTGTTTGCTAAGAAAACAGTGGCAATGCATAACTTTGTGGACAAGGTGGAGAAGAAAGAGGTTAAGAAAAAAGATTATGTCCTGTACTTCGGCCGTTATTCCGAAGAAAAAGGTATTTATACGTTGGCAGAAACTTGTAAACTTCTGCCGGACATCCATTTTGTTTTTGCCGGGGCTGGCCCTCTGGAAGAGAAAATAAATACCTTACCAAATGTGAAAAATGTTGGCTTTCAGAAGGAAGAAGCTCTTCGAAAAATAATCAAAGAGGCAAAATTTTGTATTGTACCATCGGAGTGGTATGAGAACTGCCCGTTTTCCGTGATGGAGAGCCAAAGCTATAGAACGCCAGTGCTTGGAGCGAATATTGGTGGCATCTTAGAATTGATTCAGGATGGTAAGACTGGTGAAATTTTTGAAAGCGGAAATGTGGATGAACTAAAGATGAAAATTCAAAAGTTGTGGGATGACAAGGTACTGATAAGGCAGTATAGCCAAAACTGTCAATATGTTAAGTTTGATGATATAGAAGCATATTCACAAAAAGTGCTTGATATTTATGATGGTTTAGGGATTGGTTCCTGAAAGTTCACTGCAAATAGTGATAACCAAATATGTCAGGGTCGGACTTGCCGATCCAGAAGCAGAATACGATTCATAACTTTTTTGTGTGTTATAAAGAAAATTGTGGGATTCTGTAAAGAATGGTTGAGGTTTTTTACAGACGATCGTGGGGATTTCCTGCTGGGATGACGACGTGTATGAACGTTATTGCGATGGATGATAACATCGCAGCGATGTGCTGTATAGATTGGCAGAGAGGGAAGCCATATATTTTCCGTCTGGCGGATTATGATATGTTGGCTTAGTCGGACATGATGTTTGCGAGAAAATTCGACGCAGATGATGATGCTGAAATTGTGGAGAGGATAAAAGAGAAATATTCATGAAGAAAAACTAGATTTTGTGGGAGAAAAAATGCGAAATGTATGATAAGAAATTAAATGGCACAGTAATAGTGACATACCGTTGTAATGCCCAGTGTACTATGTGTAACCGGTACAAGGCCCCATCAAAGCCAGAGGATGAGATAAGTGTAGAGACGGTTAAGAAGCTGCCAAGAATGTACTTTACGAACATTACGGGTGGGGAACCCTTTATCCGCACGGATTTGAGGGATATTGTTAGGGAGTTGTATAAGCTCTCTGATCGGATAGTTATAAGTACCAATGGTTACTTCACTGACCGGATCATTGATTTATGTAAAGAGTTTCCACAGGTTGGGATTCGGATAAGCATAGAAGGGCTAGAACAGACGAATAATGAGATCCGCGGACTGCCGGATGGATACCAAAAGGGTTATCAGACGTTAAAGACGCTGGTTGGGATGGGCATGAAGGATGTTGGGTTTGGTATGACCGTCCAAGACAAGAATGCTCCTGATTTAGTACCGTTATATAAAATTTCCAATGATCTGGGGATGGAGTTTGCAACAGCCAGCCTGCACAATAGTTTCTATTTTGTGGAATCGAAGAACATCATCCATGACCGCCCGATGGTGGCGCAGAATTTTGAGGATCTGGTCAATGGGTTGCTGAACAGTAGTAGCCCAAAGAAATGGTTCCGGGCGTATTTCAACCACGGACTAATCAATTATATATATGGACAACCACGATTGCTCCCTTGTGATATGTCTTTCGATACCTTCTTTATAGATCCTTACGGTGATGTGATGCCTTGTAATGGGACGAAGGACAAAGAAGTAATGGGGAATCTGAACAGGCAGACTTGGGCTGAGCTGTGGAACAGCCCAGAAGCGGAAACGGTGCGGAGGAAAGTGCGGTGCTGTGACAGGCAGTGCTGGATGATTGGATCTGTGTCTCCTGCTATGCACAAGTACATATGGAAACCAGTGTGGTGGATTGTAAAGCATAAGGTAAAGTTTTGGAAAAAGAAGAAGTATTCCATGTATGAGAATAGTATTGTGAGAGATTACAGGGATGGGAAGGTAAGTAAGACAGAATTGGATAAGTGCTCTACCTGTGATATGTGCGCTGTAGTGAATGATGGTTTAAGTAAAGGAACAGGAAGTAGTTCAAGATAGATCCTTTTCCCTTCCTAGGCTGTGTAAGATTTGATGAAGTTGCGAAACGGCTGGATCACCTGTCAAAGTGATATAGAGATACAATTCCGAATTGAAACGGTGGGAGAGGATATATAGTAGGGGTAGATAGGTATGATATATGTAGTTTCCCATAAGTGGTTTGAAATGATTGATGGTACAGATAGGGAGTACAGAGCGATATATGTCGGGGAAGTCCATAAGTATGCTTGCGAAGAAGGGTATCTGACGGATGAGTCGCCGGATGAGTCTCTCAGTATCTCCGGAAAGAATGTGAGTTATTGTGAACTTACAGCAATGTACTACATATGGAAGAACACACAGGATGAGGAAAACGGTGGGTATGTGGGACTGGATCATTACAGAAGATATTTCGTAAAAGATGGATTGCCTATTTCCGGGGAGTATATTAAGAAAACCGTCGATGGGCAAACGGTGATTCTCCCTTATCCTGTGACATTCCAGATTACGGTCAGGGATTTTTTTATAAAATGGTCGGTGTATAAAAAGGATCTCTATCATTTGAGGCTGGTTATTGCCTTGTTCCACCCGGACTATCTCGGAACATTCGATACATTTATGGAAGGGAGAACCATGTCGTGTGGGAATATGTTCGTCATGATATGGTCGAATTATGAAAGGTACTGCCAATGGCTGTTTGATGTCCTGGAGAAATTGGAATCTGTCACTGATATGAGAGGATACACGGATCCGGAAAAAAGGATTTACGGGTATATGGGTGAGCTTCTTCTGAATGTGTGGATTCTGAAAAACAATATAAGAGTTCAGTATTGTGAGGTAATCAATACAGAAAATGAAAACGTAAAGAAGAGGAAGATAGTTAATAGGCTGAAGTCAGTGGTAAAAGGGGTGGTGTACTTTCCTACAGGGATACCCAGAAGAAGATTGAGGATGGATTTCAGATAGATGAAAGTGCTGATGCTTGTCAATTGGAAAGTTGAATATTGTAAAAATAGGCCGGAGCATAAGCAGCCTCCCAATTTTTATGTGGAGGGCGAGGAGTACTGGTTTTACCGGTATTTCAAGAAGAAGACAGAAGTGGATGTGTTGGATATCCGCTCATTCTCCTGGCTGGAAAGGTTTGAGAAGGAGAAATTACGGTTCTATGTATGGCAGGCTTTAAAGGCAATCCCGAAAGCACGGAAATATGATCTGATTGTGTCACATGGGATGCAGAGCGGCATTGTACTAAGTCTCTGGAGGAGGCTGTTTAAAACGAAAGCGAAACATATAGTGTTTGACATAGGCTCCTTTAACAGCGCGGCTGAAAGTGGCTTCGCGCTTAAACTGATGCAGTTCGCAAGCAAGTCTGTTGATGGGATCATCTACCATACCAGTAGCCAGATCAATTATTACAGGCAGTTTTTCTCTTGGCTTACCGGGAAAAGCAGATTTATCCGCTTTGGGACGGATTTGGAGTTTTTCGATCCGTCAGGATTGAAGAAAATGGAGGACAGCGGATGTTACATTATCTGTGTGGGCTATATAAAAAGGGACTGGGAAACGTTGATTGCAGCATATCGGGGGTTGGATACCGATGTGAAGCTGCGGCTGGTCGGACATGTGGAGGAAATGTATAGTTCTATACCCGGCGTTGAACAGCTCCCATATGTTCCTATCAGGGAACTAGTGTTGCAGATCTACAATGCAAGGTTTTGCGTGCTCCCGCTGGAATCTTTTAATTACTCTTACGGGCAAATGACACTCCTCCAGCAGATGGCGCTTGGGAAATGCGTCATTGCGGCGAGAGTGCCGAGCTTGGTGGATTACATAGAAGATAAGAAGACGGCAATAATGTATGAGCCAAAAGATGTTTCAGATTTGCGGCATAAAATCAAGGAATGTTTGGAAGGAGAGGTAGACGTGAAAAAAATAGGAAGTGATGCAAGTAATTTTTTAGATGCTTATTGCAATGAAAGAACGATGGCTAAAACAGTAGAATCCTTTTATCACGACATATGCGGTGAGGGGTAATTGGCTAGGATATATTTCCGTGTGCATATCAGTGGGCGCGATGACTGGCTTTCATTCCATGGCGTTTTGCCAGAAGAGGATATTGGAGGAGGAAAAGAAAAATGTGTTTATTGTCCATAATAATTCCCAATTTTAATAATGGAAAATTCCTCCCGCGCTGTTTAAATTCAATATTGATATCCGGCAGAAAGGATTTTGAGGTCATTGTAATAGACGATGGGAGCACGGATGGTTCCACATCCTATCTAAGTGGCGTAGCAGATGAGCGTACGTCCTGTTTCTTCCAGGAGAACAAGGGAGTCAGCGCTGCAAGGAATGTGGGGATTGAGAATGCAAAGGGAAAGTATGTTACATTTTGCGATTCCGATGATTACTATGATGAGGGCGGGATTGACAGACTGCTGGGGCTTCTGGAGACCCATGTGCCTGATAGGGGGCTGTTTGTATTTGACGCCTGCATCGAGGAAACCAGGGTGGATGGGACGAAAACAAGGAAAAAATGGGGGCAGGGATTGCCGGGTACGCGAAGCGACGGGCATATTGACTGCGGAGCTGTCGTGAAATTTCTCTGTGGGAATTCCACGGCGAACTCCGCGATCAATAAGGTATATGATAATACCTTATTGAACGCGGAAGGGATACGGTTTCCTGAAGGGATAACGATAGGAGAGGATGGAATCTTCAATCTGGAGTATGCGGCAAAGTGTTCTGAGGCTATCGCTGTACAGGATATGATTTATGTGTTTTGCCGGGCTGAAAGCGAATTTAGCAGCTTCAATTTGAATGTAAATCCAGGTGTGCTGAAGAAGCTTGTAGAAATTTCAAAGATCAGAGAGGGTGTAGTAAAAAAATATTGTAAGGAGAATGGGCTGGATAAAAAATATGCAGAAAGATTGCATTTTCTCCTTAAGGAATCTGATATGTCCTCTTATTACTACTGGGTAAAAGAGTTGAATAAAAAGTATGGGGCAACAAAACTTCGAAATTATATGCGGGATAATTCGGAGATCCGTAAGATAGTGAGGAGATATTTCTGGGTTTTGAGAGGCCATTTTAGCAGCCCCAAAAGGCTTGCTCAGGCGGCCATATTATTTTTGTGGGGTATTTAGTTCGAAAGGACACAACCATGTTGTGCGTAATTTATGACATTCACTTATGGAGGTGGTATGAGTGGAAAAATCAGGGGTTATCTGTATTTCTAAAAATACCTTATTTTATATAGGGAGTACTATCATCATACTGAAATATGCCATGTCATCCACGAACTACCCGTTTGATAATCCGACAGGCCATATGTTGGTTGGCATTGGCCTTGCATGCTTTGTGATGAAGATTATTCTGACAAAATATACGCTGAGACAGGGGATATGTTTCTTAGTGCTTCTTCTGGCGGCGTATCTGGTCCTTGTCCAGAGCGGGGACGATGCGCTCGTGGTTTCGCTGGTTATGGGGATTGCAATGAAGGATACCGACCTCCGGACGTTTTTCAAGATATGGACAGTGCTGTATCTTTTCATATTCCTGTTCACTGTAGGACAATCGTTGTCGGATTCCCAGATAATTTATAATATAGGCCGTTACGATCAGGATTTTGGAGGGGATGGAATGACAGAAGTTTCAAGGTATTCTTTCGGATTCTCCCACCCGAATGCTTTACAGGGAACCTTTTTCAGGATTATATGCGGTGTTTTACTTCTCACGGACTCAAAAATGGTGCTGGTCTTTGCAGAATTATTGAATGTGTTCCTGTATACCTATTCGAAATCAAGGACGGGTTTTTTATGTATAACGGTCTTGATATTGGGATTCGCGGCTATAAAGAGATATGGACGTGGCTTTCCTGAAAAGTGGTTACGGCGCATTGCGATGACAGCGGAACTGATCATTGTATTTTGTGATCTTTTTATAGTCCTGACATATGGGAAATATCCGTTTCTTATTTGGATTGATCTCCTGGCAACGGGACGGTTCAGTTTAGCCTATCGGTTGAAAAGGGTGGTTCCATACACTTTATTTGGGTGTGATATCTTCGAATATGATGCACCGTTTACGATCGACAATGGGATATGGTTGGTGATACTCTCCTATGGATTAGTGACTTTTGCAGGATTCTTCATGGCTTACATCTATGCCTTGAATAAGCTGTGTAGTGGGAACAATTACCGGGCTATTGTTGTGATTATTACCTGTACAATGTATTCCGTGAGCGAGGCCACTTTCGGGAACTTATTCATCAGCCCTGCATTGATAATTATTTTTTATATGGCATTTAATGATTGGATAATTAAACCTGAATTATTTATGGCAGTTTAAGATTGCCTGAAAATTCATTTTTTGTATTTGTGCTGCTTACGCATTTTTCAGTTAAAAACTTGTGACTATGCGGCTTTAGCTGCTGTGGAAAGAATGAACATGAATAATTCAGGATAAATTTTTCTGAAATAAAGAATAGCTTTGAGTAGGTGAATAGAAAATGGAAATAACGAATAACAATAATCTTTTACTTTCTGTTATTGTACCCATTTATAATGTTGAATGTTATTTAGAAAATTGTTTGGACAGCATACTTAAGCAAACATATTGTAATTTAGAAATAATTTTGGTTGATGATGGTTCGACAGATTTGTCAGGAGAAATATGTGAAAAATATGCTAGGTTAGATAAACGTGTTCGAGTTATTCACAAAAAAAATGGTGGATTGTCGGATGCAAGAAATACCGGTATGGATATATGCTGTGGTGATTTAATAACATTCGTTGATTCAGACGATTACCTTATGTATGATATGTATTCAACAATGGTTGAAGCAATGCAAGAGTATAATGTAGATATTGTTATATGTGGCGATTTTTTTATCGATGAGAATACCGAGAAAGTCCGTATAGCAAATATACATGAACTAAAAAATGTTGAGGTTTTAGATAAACAAAAAGCACTAAATGAATTATGTTTAGATAGTTATATAGTGAGTCATGCATGGGATAAAATATATCGGCGTGAAGTTATAAGTCATTTTCGCTTTCCTGTTGGACATAATTTTGAGGATATTTATATTATGCATTCGATATTTAAAGGAGTACATAGTGTTGCACATATCAATCAACCCAAATATTTTTATGTCCAGCGCAGTGGTTCAATTGTTAAAACTCCTTCATTAAATAATCAAAAAGATTTACTAAATGCCTATATAGTGCGATATTGGGAGGTACATCAGAGTGTTAATATATCAGTGAAATGGGCGCAGTTAGAAAATATTATAGAAGTTTTATCGGTAGTATCACAAAATTATCCTGTTAAAATGTTTCGTGAGGTTATTATTTTTTTATTATCTGAGTTAAAAAAATATCCATCATCCTACAAATTGAGTAATAAACAAAAAATGAAATTTTTATTTGAAAGAACAAACCTTAATTATTTGCTTAAACCCACAAAAATTAAGGATAAATTAAAAAAGACTAAATTCAATGATTTGATAATTATAGAGAAAGAAAAACAATATTATAAAAATAATAGGACAAAAATAGATTTTGCAGATGTGTATTTAATCGGGATCCCAGAATATGGTAATATTGGAGATCAGGCTATAGCTGAAGCAGAATATCGTTTTATAAAAAAATACTTCCCCCAAAAAAAGGTTGTTCAAATAACAGAAAATATGGTTAAATTTGATTTGCATAATGTGAAAAAATATATTTCAGATTCTGCTCTTATAGTATTGCAGGGGGGCGGAAATATTGGAAATCTTTGGCCAGATCAGGAAAAAATGCGTAAGATGATTATCGATGCTTTCCCAAATAATCAAATAATAGTTATGCCGCAAACGATCGCAATAACAGGCGGAGAAAAGGAAATTAATAAAATCCTATATAAATATAAGGGGGAAAACATATGGATTACACTCAGAGAACAGAAATCATATGAATATTTGAAGCAGTATGGTATATATGAAAGAATTGTATTAACCCCAGATATTGTATTAAGCATGAAAATGAGAAAATCATACAGAGAAAGAAAGGGAATTGGTATATGTTTAAGGAACGATGTTGAATCTGTAATTTCGTATAAGGATAGAGTAAAAATTATGAATCAATTGACCATAAAGAATAATACTCAAATATTTGATACCGTAATAAATAAACATATATCATTAAATGAAAGAAGTAATGTTATAAATGAGTTTATGGATTATATTTCCCAATTCAAAGTTATAGTTACGGATAGACTACATTGTATGGTTTTAGCGTATTTGACATATACGCCCTGTATTGCTTTTCAAAATTCTAATGGAAAAGTCAGAGGGGTTTATGAGTGGATAAAAGATTGTAATTTCATTAAACTCTGTGATAAAGAAAATTTATATGAGTCACTTGAAGAATTAGTAGACATTAAAAGCTTTAAAGAGAGTGAAAGCTTAATCGCGGTAGGTATAGAAAGCCTAAAAAAATTATTTTTTAATTGTATTTGTGAGGATAATTATGAAAAATAATATTGAAATTAAAAGGTTTATTGATGTGCATGTTCCTATGTTCAGTTGTAATTTACGGTGTAGTTATTGCTATGTTGGACAGCATCAGATTAATAACACAAAAAATATTCTATTTAAATATACTCCACATCAAGTAAGAAAAGCTTTAACTATCGAACGCTTAGGTGGAGTTTGCCATTTTAACGTATGTGGTATGGGTGAAACATTGATACCGGAAGAATTAATCGAATACATCAAAGTTATTTTAGAAAATGGTCATTCTGTAATGATAGTAACGAATGGTGTATTATCAGAACGATTTAACGCGCTGATGAAATTTCCTAGGGAATTAAAAGATAAATTAGGTTTTAAATTTTCATTGCACTACTTAGAGTTAAGACGATTGGGATTGATCGATACATTTTTTGCAAATGTAAACAATGTGCGAAAAAATGGGTGTAGTATTTCAGTAGAGATAACGGCAAACGATTCCTATGAGCCATATATTAATGATATTAAAGAAACATGTTTAAAAAATGTTGGAGCACTATGTCATGTTTCAGTGCCTAGAGATGACAGTAGTGCTGGAATAAAATTAATGTCAAAGCATTCAATTGAGGAATTTTATGATATTTGGAAAACATTTGATTCTCCAATGTTTGAATTTAAAATGCGTCATTGGGGAGAAGAGCGTACTGAATTTTGTCATGCTGGAGAATGGAGTGGGATGCTGAACATAGCTACAGGAAGTTTAATAAGTTGTTCCTGCCAAAAAGGAACATATCAAAATATTTTTGAAAACCCAGATAATAATATAAAATTTTATCCTGTTGGAAAATGTAAAGTACCACATTGTTTTAATGGACATTCGTTTTTAACTTTTGGAGTAATTACAGAAATTGATGAAGAACATTATGTAGATATTCGAGATCGAGTAGATAATATAGGTCAGCATTGGCTTAACCCCTATATGTTAAGCCAGTTCAGTCATAGATTAATAGAGTATAATACAATAAATCGGGGGGGGGTAATACTGGTTAGACAAAAAATTGCTAAACAGATATTGTTTACATATAATGCCATACGAAAAATAGTACACAAAGTGTATTTTAGAGATGATATTTTATGGTGAAAAATGACTAATTATAAATATTTATTTAAAAATATAGGATTTTTAACATTAAGTAATTTTGCAACAAGGTTGCTAAGCTTTTTTTTGGTTCCTTTATATACAAATGTTTTATCAACTAGTGAGTATGGAATATATGACCTTTTAAATAATACAGTTGGAATACTCGTTCCAGTATTAAGTTTAAACATAATGGAATCTGTACTTCGTTTTTCGTTAGAAAATGAAGATAGTCGGTCAAAAATATTTTTAATAGGTTTAAAATATTTTTTGACAGGTACAGAAATAGTGCTATTCTTTCTGCTTTTAAATAGATTAATACAAGTATTTCCTGTCTTTGATCAATACGCTTTTTATTTTCTGTTAATGTTTATTTCACAAGTATTATCAGGAAATTTGACTGCTTATGCACGTGGGGCTGAAAGAATTGCTGATTTATCTGTTTCCAGTGTCATTGCATCAGTCACGATGATATTTCTAAATATTTTCTTTTTATTAGTACTTAGGATAGGCATACATGGATATTTTTTGGCAAATATAATGGGATCTATTTTTCAATGTATCTACCTTATTATTAAGATAAGACCTAAATTTTATAGATATAGAGATACGGATAAGAATTTGGAAAAAGCCATGTTGCACTATAGTATTCCATTAATTTTCAATAGTATTGCATTTTGGGTTAATAGTGCTTCTGATCGATATGTAGTTACGTGGTTTTGCGGTTTAGATGCAAATGGAATTTATTCTGTAGCATCAAAAATACCATCTATTTTAAATGTATTTCAGGTTATTTTTACACAAGCGTGGACTTTATCCGCTGTAAAAGATTTTGATCCCGATGACAAGAATGGCTTTTTTTCAAATACATATAGAGCATATCAAGCTTTTATAACCATTGGATGCTCGGCAATTATATTATTCAATAGAATTTTAGCACGATTTTTATATGCAAACGAATTTTATAGTGCATGGAGATATGTGCCATGGTTAACTATAGCTATAGTATTTAGTTCAATAACAGGATATATTGGAGGAATATTTTCCGCTGTTAAAGAGAGTGCAGCATTTGCAAAATCAATGCTTATTGGTGCTGGGATAAATTTAGTACTAAACATAGTTTTTACGCCATTTATCGGGCCATTGGCGGCTGCTATAGCCACAGCAATCAGTAATTATATAGTATTAATAATACGCATATATCAAGTAAAGAGATATATTAGGCTTACATTTAGTCCAGCAAGGGATAATTTTTCATATGTTCTTTTAGGTGTTCAGGGGATATTATTTTTAGTGTTTACTGATACAATTTTATTATATGTTCTACTTTTTCTGCTTGAAGGTATCCTGCTTGTTTTATATAAAAAAGAGATAAAAGAAATCTCTAATAAAATTTGTCGAATTATTAAATTAGTTCGAGCAAATGAACGAGATGTAAATTCCAATCAAACAGTGTGAATGAAACTGAAGGCGAAGATATAGTGAAATGGAATGCTTTTTGTAATTTTCTGCAAAAGGTCTTCCAAAAAACTATCAACTGAGTTCCCAGTTACGGAGGAATTTAAATGTTAAGTAAGAGCAAGAGGTACGCTAAAAAGTTTATATTTGGCGAAATGAGTGCGGCTATTTTTGTTCTCGCAATTATTATCGGGGGGGGGTGTGCAGTAAATAAAAAGACTGACCCTCTGAATAAAAGCTATACAAGAAATGATTCCTATGTTTTTGAAAATATGTTAGATGATAAGATTTTTAACTTAACCTTTGACGATACAATTGATTTGTTTAAGGATTTAAGTAATTCGAATTATAAATCAATATTTGAAAATAGTACATTATTGTGGGTCAAAACTCTGTATGACGAATATGGTATTGTTGTTACCTTCTATACTATGTATGAAAGTGGAGACTTTAATCTTAGCCAATGCCCGGATAGATATAAAGATGAATTCATTGCAAACAGTGACTGGCTAAAATTTGGCTTCCATACATTGAATGGTGATACGTCCTATGAAACATGTGATATATCTGCGGACTATTTAAAAACAGTAAATGAACTTATTCGTATTGCTGGATCAGATTCTATAGATAATGTTATAAGACTTCAAAGCTTCCAGGGCTCTAAAGAGGGTGTGTCTAAATTATTGGCTTTAACTGAAGAACCAGTAATAGGTTTGTTAACAGCCGATGATAGCAGACAAAGCTACTATCTTAACGATGATGAAAATAAGTATATCTATTGCCATGATAGGATGGAAAAAGATGGATGTCATTTTATCTCCACAGATATGAGAATAGAATATGTGGAAAACATCGATAAGAAGATAAGAGAATTATCAACTAATTCATGGAATAATCAAACCGGAGATTTGGTTGTATTCACGCATGAATGGGCATTGAATCCTGATACGAAAGAAAAAGTTGAAAAGATGTGTCAGTACGCTAAAGATAATGACTATAAATTTGTGTATTTTGAGGATGTATTGAATTGAGTGTCACCATAAGGGATAAAGGGTGTAGGGCAGGTTGTATATTCCAGCCACTTCAATGGCAATGGACAAACTTGACTGCCCCTGCGGCTTCATGGTACAGTGGAAACATAAAAGGTGGTCTATACCCTTTTATGATCTTAAGGAGAAATTCATACAGTTTCAAGTATAAGAGCGCATCTTATGGCATGCTCTGTGCCACTGACGCCGGAAAGGAGTGTAGGGAAGGTGAGAAAGAAGCTTCCTGTTGGTATTGAAAATTTTGAGGAATTCTCAACTGAGGACTTCTATTACGTGGATAAAACAATGTTCATTGTGGAGCTTCTGCAAAACTGGGGGAAAGTAAATTTGTTTACCCGTCCCAGACGTTTTGGCAAGTCCTTGAACATGAGCATGCTGAAATGCTTTTTTGAGGTGGGATGTGACCCGGCGCTGTTTGACAGTTTAAAAATCACACAGGAAAAGGCACTGTGTGAGAAATACATGGGAAAGTTCCCTGTGATTTCCATCAGCCTGAAAAGTGTGGATGGACGGAGTTTTGAGTCTGCGTCAGCGGCATTGCGGACAGTCATAGGGAATGAAGCGATGCGGTTCCAGTTTTTGCTTGAAAGCAAAAACCTTTCTGATACGGAAAAGGACTCATATCAGCGCCTGATTAAAGTAGGAGCAACGACCCAGGCGATTTATGATATGACAGAAGAAGTGGCAGCGGCAAGTCTGAAAACACTTTCTCAGCTTTTGTTCAGGCACTATGGCCAGAAGGTCATCCTGCTGATTGATGAGTATGATGTCCCATTGGATAAGGCATTCCAGGCAGGATACTACGATGAGATGGTATCCCTCATCCGCAATATGCTCGGTAATGCGCTAAAGACAAATAATAGTCTATACTTTGCTGTACTCACCGGATGTCTTCGGATTTCAAAGGAGAGTATCTTTACCGGTCTTAACAATCTGAAGGTACACACTGTTTCGGATGTCCGGTATGATGAATTTTTTGGATTTACGGATACAGATGTGGATGAAATACTGAAATTCTATGGTCTGTCCTCTTTCAAAGCTGTGATCCAGGATTGGTACGACGGGTATCGTTTTGGGAATGTTGATGTATACTGCCCCTGGGACGTGATCAATTATTGCGATGAACTGCTGGCAGATCCAGGAGCCGAACCAGAGAATTACTGGGCCAATACCAGTGGAGATGATCTCATCCGCCGTCTGCTAAAAAAAGCAAACCAAACCACACGAAACGAGGTGGAGCGATTGATTAATGGCGAAACCATGACCAAAACCATCCGTCAGGAATTGACCTACAGGGATGTAGAGGATTCCATTGATAATATCTGGAGTGTCCTTTATTCGACAGGATACCTGACTCAGTGTGGCCGCCTGCCTGGAAGACAGATGAAGCTGGCGCTTCCAAACCGGGAGGTGAGGGAACTGTTTATTGATTTGGTGAAAGATTGGTTTGAAGAAACCACCCTGGCAGATTCAGAGAGGATCAACCGATTCTGTGCGGCGTTCCCGGCTGGCGATGTGGCAACGATCCAGGAGATGCTCCATGATTACCTGTGGGATTCTATCAGCGTGCGGGACACAGCAGTCCGAAGGAATATGAAGGAAAATTTTTACCATGGCATGGTGTTGGGACTTTTGCGGAGTCAGGGAAGTTGGCTGGTTCAGTCCAATGCAGAGATGGGGGAAGGATATAGCGATATCTCTATCTGCACCCAGGAGCGGATCGGGAGCGTGATTGAGTTAAAGTATGCGGATGATGGCAACCTGGAGGCGGCTTGTGCGGAAGCGTTAAAACAGATCGAGAACAAAAAATACGCGGAAGGACTAAAGCACCGTAGTATGAAAAAGGTTATAAAATATGGTATAGCTTTTTGCGAGAAAGAGTGTATGGTTGTGATGGCGTAAAACAATAGCCCTCCAGCATTCTTTCCATCTTGGTGATAATAATCTTGGTGGAAAGATTGCCAGGGGGCTTCTGTCAATTAATTCGCCGCAGTTTCACTTCCGCCCAATACCTGATCCAGGTAGCGGAATCCGCAGTAACCGTTTTCATCCACCAGGGTATCCACCTCATAACCAGCCGGTATGGTAACGGAATAATCCACATGGTGATAACGGTAGTTAATAACAAGTGTCACATCAGGCCTCTCTGAAAGGGCATCCATCACCGCTTTGTTGAAGCAGGTCCAGATTTCGGTACTGACAGTGACGGTTCCATCCTGAGGAGCATTGGCTATTCTTCTGATGGTGTCCTTGATAAAAAGGCCCACAGAGCTTCCGGCTGCGGTAATGGTGCCGTTGGTTGCCCCACAGGAGCATTGAAGCATGAGGATTTCGTCCTGGGTTTCGGAGGCCTCCTGGATTGTCACATATTCAAAGCTGTGCTCATGGATCCACAGGGCTTCGGGAGTATTCTGAGGAGTCGCTTCCGGCGAAGCGCTCTCCTGTGGAATCCTCTCAGGCGTAGGGATAGGAACAGGGCTTTGCTTCCCGGCGGAAGATCCGGTTGAGGGCCTGGTGGCCGGTACGCTTGGGACATTTGGAGAGGCCGAGGCACCCGGAGAAGTACTGGGAGCCGGGGAAGTCGTGTCACTTGGTGAGGCACTGGGGTTCGGAGAAGTCGTGTCACTTGGTGAGGCACTGGGGTTTGGAGAAGTCGTGTCACTTGGTGGGGCACTGGGATCCGTAGAGGTTGTGCCGCCCGGTGAACTACTGGTACCTGGAGTGGACGATGTTACCGCCGCGCCCGAATCCGTTCTTGCGGGAGCAGGTGAAGCAGCCTTTACCATATTGATACCTCTAAGATTTTCAATAATTGGCAATACCAAAACAAGGGCAACCGCCACTGCTGCTATTTTTTTTGCACTTCTTTTCATAGTTTTTCTCCTTTTTTATATTGTATCGCTATTATAAATAGCATATCATATAGGCTTACTTTTGTCACCGGTTTTATCGAAAATAGAATGGGAAAAGGGTTTGACCATACTTTCTTTTTTCCCCTGCCGGGGTTATAATGCCCTATAGAATGATGACGCCGGCAAAAGAGGCGGCAACAACAGGGAGACATACACTATGAAAAAGGAAAATTCGCAACTACGAATCAACAAACAGGAATTTTACAGAAATCTTACAAGGCTGGCCCTGCCCATCTCGCTGCAAAGTCTGATGCTGGCGTCGGTGGCTGCCGGAGACGCCTTTATGCTTGGAAAGGTGGCCCAGGATGAGATGACGGCGGTTTCGCTGGCCACCCAGATCCAGTTTGTCCAGAATATGTTTCTGGGAGCCGTGGCAGGGGCAGGAGCCATACTCGGCGCTCAGTATTGGGGAAAGGGCGACAGGCATACGATGGAGGATATCTTTAACATTATGCTCCGGTTTTGCGGAATTGTGTCTCTGTTGTTCTTCCTGGCATGTGAGCTTATCCCCGGACTGCTGATGCATATTTTTACCCATGACGAGGCGCTGATCGCTATCGGCAGCTCCTATCTGCGCATTGCAGGCTGGTCTTATCTGCTCACAGGCATTTCGCAGTGCTATCTGACCATGATGAAAGTATCTGAGCATGTAAAGCCGGGAGCCCTCATCAGCTCCTGTGCTGTACTCCTTAATATTTGTCTGAATGCAATCTTGATATTTGGACTTTTGGGGGCACCGAGGATGAACGCAAGGGGAGCGGCCCTTGCCACCACCATCTCCCGCATTGTGGAGCTTGGGCTGTGTGTTGCCGTGTGCGCAAAAGCATCCTATGTACGTCCGGCCTTTGGAAGGTTTCTAAAGATTCCCAGGCAGCTAAAAGCCGACTTTACAAAGCAGTGTCTGCCGCTTCTGGGGGGCTCTCTGTGCTGGGGCGTGGGATTCACATCTTATACCGCCATCATGGGACATATGGGAACGGACGCAGCAGCCGCAAATTCTGTGGCCGCAGTCGCCAGGGATTTGATCTGCTGTATGTGTAACGGCATCGGAAGCGCAGCGGGAATCATAGTGGGGAATGAGCTGGGAGCGGGACGGCTGGAGCTGGGCAAGGCCTATGGGATAAAGCTGAAAAATATTTCCTACGTCATCGGCTTTCTGTCCACCGCCCTGGTGCTGGCGGTAACGCCGTTGGTGGTGAATATGGTGATTCTCACGGATCAGGCCCGCAATTATCTTATGGGAATGATGGTGATCATGTCCGTTTACATGATCGGACGCTGTGTCAATACCGTGACCATCAACGGCGTCCTGGACGGAGGCGGCGACACTATTTTCGATATGTACAGTCTGATCGTGTGCATGTGGCTGATCGCCATCCCCCTGGCTCTGGCCGGGGCGTTTGTTCTGCATTGGTCGCCCCTGGCGGTTTACGCCTGTACCTGTCTGGATGAGGTGGGTAAGATTCCCTGGGTGATGCTGCGTTTTCGGAAATACAAGTGGGTGCAGGATTTGACCAGGTGATGATTTATTACAAATAAGAAAAGAGGTGTCATATGAAAATGGAATTGTGGTACAAAGACCCGGCTTCCTATTGGGAGGAGGCGCTTCCCCTTGGGAATGGCAGGCTGGGGGGCATGGTGTGGTCGGGCATAGAACAGGAGAAACTCTCGCTGAATGAGGATTCCCTCTGGTCAGGTTATCCCCAAAGCCATGACATTCCCGGAGCGGCGCAGCATTATGAGCGGGCCCGGGAGCTTGCCATGGACAAGAAATACGCCCAGGCCCAGGCGCTGATCGAGCAGGAGGTGTTAGGCCAGTTTACCCAGAGTTATCTGCCGCTGGGGGAGCTGCTTCTGGATATGAAGCATCCGGAAGGGGAGGTGAGAGGTTACCGGCGCTTTCTGGATATCGAAAGGGCAGTTTCCGGGCTGCACTATCGCGTGGGGGAGGTGAATTTCACCCGGGAAGCCTTTGTCAGCGCGCCGGATCAGGTGATGGCGATGCGGATTTCGGCGGACAAACCAGGGATGATTTCCCTGCGGACGGGCTTTACCTGCCAGCTTCGGGCCAAAGTTTTTGTGGAAGAGGATCGGATGATTTTGGACGGAATTGCGCCTTCCCAGGTGGACCCTTCTTATGTTGATTCGCCAGAGCCGGTGATCTACAGTGACGATCCTGCCAAAAAGGGAATGGGCTTTTGCGCCATGGTCATGGTTGACGCAAGGGGCGGGGAAAAGAAAGCTTTGGCGGATGGCCTGGAAATTTTGGGGGCAGACAGCGTTGTGGTGTATTTTGCCGCCCGGACAAGCTTTAACGGGCCCTTTCGCCAGCCATTTTTGGAGGGAAAGCCTTACAGGGAGCCTTGCAGGGAAGAGCTTTTTGCGGCCAGGAGGCTTGGCTATGAGAGCCTTTACAAGCGCCATGTAGAGGACTATCAGACTTATTTTAACCGGGTATCTTTAGACTTAGGGCCGGGCAGGGAAGAGCTGCCGATTCCGGAGAGGCTTGCCGATTGGGATAAAGATGTGGACCCAGGGCGGTATGCCCTGCTTTTCCAGTATGGGCGTTATCTGTTGATTGCGAGCTCCCGTCCGGGAACCCAGCCAGGTAATTTACAGGGAATCTGGAACCGGCATTTGCGCGCACCCTGGAGCTCCAACTTTACCATCAATATCAATACGGAAATGAATTATTGGGCAGCGGAGAGCGCCAACCTGCCGGAAATGCACGAGCCTTTGTTTGATTTTCTTACCAATCTCCGCGTTACCGGCAAAGAGACGGCCAGAATTCACTACAATGCCCGGGGATTTGTCTCCCACCATAACAGCGATATCTGGTGCCTTTCCAATCCGGTAGGCAATCATGGAGAGGGCACGGCTGTCTACGCTTTCTGGCCCCTCTCGGCAGGGTGGCTCAGCGCCCATGCCTATGACCACTATCTGTTTTCAGGGGACAGAGAGTTCTTGCGCCAAAAGGGATATCCCATTATTCGGGATGCGGCCCGGTTTTTCCTGGATGTTCTGACAGAGAATGGGGCAGGAGAACTGATTTTTGCGCCCTCCACATCCCCGGAGAACACCTTTATTTATCACGGAAAAACCTGTGCGGTGAGCCAGACAACCACCATGACAATGGCAATCGTGAAAGAGACTTTGTGCAATGCAGCCAGTTGCTGCCGTATTTTGGACACGGATTCCAGGTTTTTGGAGGAGGTGGAGAGGGCCCTTGGGCATTTGCCTTCCTACCGAATAGGTGCCCGGGGAGAGCTGCTGGAGTGGAATGAGGAGCTGGAGGAAAAGGAACCGGAGCACAGACACACTTCCCATCTTTATCCCCTTTACCCTGGCCATCAGATTTCCGTGGAGGAGACGCCGGAGCTGGCGGATGCCTGCCGCAGGACATTAGAGCTGAGAGGGGACGAGAGTACCGGGTGGGCTCTTGCCTGGAGAATCAGCCTTTGGTCCCATCTTCATGACGGGGAGAGGGCTTATGATATCCTGAAAAAGCAATTGCGGCCTGTTGACGGAAGTAATCCTGTGGATTACATGCAGGGAGGGGGCAGCTATCCCAATCTGTTTGGGGCACATCCGCCCTTCCAGATTGATTCCAATTTCGGCGCCTGCGCAGGAATCATTGAGATGCTGATGCAGAGCGGGCCGGAGTCTATCCATCTGTTTCCCGCTCTGTCAAGGGCCTTTGGCACAGGGAAGGTTACCGGGATACGGGCCCGGGGCGGAGGGCTAGTTTCCATCAGTTTTGAGGGCGGAAGGCTGAAAAAGGCCACCCTGACAGGAATCCTGGATCAGGACAGAGATCTGTTTGTGTTCTATGATGGAAAGAAGAAGCAGGTCAGGCTTGCAAAGGGAGAGACGGTGATACTTACGGAAGAGGATTTTTGACAATATAGTAGAGCCGGTTGTAGACCTCTCAACTGAGGGAAATATTGGCAGATAAAAGACCTCCCACTGAAGGATTTCTCTCAGTCGGGAGGTCTTTTCTTAACATAAGGATTGCCTGGCGAAGCCTGGTATCCGCTGTTGTCCTGGGGTTATTCTTTTAAACGGAATCTGGAAACCAGATCTTTGAGTGCAGCCGCCTGGCCGGAAAGCTCTTCGCTGGCAGCGGCGCTGGACTCTGCGGTACTTACATTGCTCTGAACAACAACGGCGATCTGGTCGATTCCATGACTGATTTCTTCCGCCTCAATAGCCTGCTGCTTTGCATAAGCCGCAATATTACTGATCAATTTGTCCATTTCCTCCGCCATCTTAGCCGACTCTAACATAGATCTGGCCGTATCGTCCGCGGCGGTGACGCCTGCTTCCATGGAATCCATGGTTTCACCCAAAAGCTCCGTGGTCTCCTTGGCGGCATTGGCCGATTTGCCTGCCAGCGTCCGCACCTCCTCGGCTACCACGGCGAAGCCTTTTCCGGCCTCTCCAGCCCGGGCAGCTTCCACCGCCGCGTTCAGGGCAAGGATATTGGTCTGGAATGCAATGTCGTCAATGGTCTTGACAATTTTGTGGATGGCATTGGATTTTTCACTGATCTTCTGCATCACTTCGGTCATATTCTTCATCTTTGTGTTGCTCTCAAGCAGCCCTTTTCCCACTTCCGTGGAAATGTTGCTGGCTTTCTGGGCTCCCTGGGCAACCTCCTGCACGCTCTCGGACACTTTCCCGATATGGCCGGCCAGGGCTTCCACCTCTGCCGCCTGCTCGGTAGAGCCTTGGGAAAGGTTTACGGCACTGTCGGAGATCTGGGCAGCCCCGGCGGCAACATCCCTGGAAGATGCGCTTAACTGCCCCATGGCAAGGTTGAGCTCCACTGCAATTTGATCCAGGGACTCCTTGATCTTCGCAAACTCTCCCTTATAGTCGCTGCGAAGCTCAAATGCCAGGTTTCCTTTTGCAATTTCCTTTAATGTATCTGCAACCTCATCAATATATTTTATGTAGTCCCGCAGCCTGAGAGTAACCTGATTGAAATTGTAGGCAAGCAGTCCCAGCTCATCCCGGGATTTGTAATGAATCTCCTGATCCAGCTCCCCTTCTGCAATCTTGGTTGCCACCTGGCTCAACTCCTTAACCGGCCGGCCGATAATTCTGCGGATCTGAATAATTACCAGAATAGTCAGAAGAAGCACCGCTATAATGGACACGATGGTCATGGTTCGGGTCAGGTCATAGAGCTCTGCCAATACCTCTGCCTTGGACACATAGGCAACTGCCACCCAATGGCTTCCTGTCACCTCTTCCAGCTCGATATAAGTATCATTGTAAAGGCTGATACCCATAGCTCCTGACTGTATCTGCTCATTTGCATAGGCATACATGCCATCCGCCTCACCAAGCTTGCTGCCTACAAGGGAGGGATCCCGATGGCCAATAATGGTGTCCGTAAGGGTATCCACCAGGAAAATACCGCCCGTATCTTCAATCTGGATATTGCTGACAATCTCAGAGATGGAGTCCAGGTATACATCCGCTGCCGCAACGCCCCGTACATTGCCGTCTCCATCCTTCAACACGCCGGAGGCTCCCACTACATAGGACTGGCTGTCCTCGTCAATATACACATCCCCTAATGAGAAGTCTTCGGAGTTCAGTCCGTCCAGATACCAGGCTTTGACCAAAGGATCATAATCCGGCCCCGGTACAAAGGAGGCGTGGTACAGGGTTCCGTCTGTCAGAGCCGCATATATCCCTGCAGGATATGCCTCATTCTGGCCGGCTGTGTGCTTAATGTATTCCGCCATTTCGGAAACATCCATATTTTCATATTCTATGGTGTCTCTCTGGGTTTCCAGCATGGTAAGAGTACGGTTCATCCATGCCTTGGTTTCCTGGAGGGTCTTTTCGGTAGTGGTGTGAAGGATTTCCTCGCTTTTCACCAGCAAGGTCTCCGACATTCTGTCATAAACCACTGCCAGCAGCACGGAAACCGCAATGATCGCGCTTATGACCACCGCCGCTACTAATTTTACTGTGATTCCCAGCCCTCGCCGCCTTGACCCCCTCGTCTCGGGCTTTGTTGCTTTTGTCTGGCTCATCTTTGTTCCTCTCTTTCTTATCCTGCCACATTCTCTTTGGAGGCAGTTCCCCTTCTGCCTGGAATGTGAATTTCTAACAAAAATTGTACCATATTGGAAGAAAAAATTAAACTCCCTTTTACATTTCCGGCATGTATTTTTACATTTAACGTTTCCTGTGGGAGTATTTCATGATAAGATAAAAAGGAATTGATTCAGTAAAGAAGAGGTGAACCATGCAGCGCTTAATTCAGGATATCAAAACAGGCAATTTAGGTCAGATCTACCTTTTATATGGGGAGGAGGCTTATCTGCGCAGACAGTACCGGGACAGACTAAAGGATGCGATCATCGGTGATGACACCATGAATTATCACTATTATGAAGGGAAAAATATTTCTGTCGGGGAGGTCATCGACCAGGCGGAGACCTTGCCCTTTTTTGCGGAAAAGAGGCTGATACTGCTGGAAAACAGTGGTTTTTTTAAAAGCGGCGGGGAAGTGCTTGCGGATTATTTAAAGGAGCCGGCCCCCACCGCTTACTTTGTGTTTGTGGACACGGAGGTGGATAAGAGAAGCCGTCTCTACAAAACGGTTCAATCCAAGGGATGCGCTGTGGAGTTTGCCGCTCAGGATGAAACTACATTGAAGCGCTGGATTCTGGGAATGGTCAAAAAGGAAAATAAAAAAATTTCCGAACAGGCTCTGGAATTTTTCTTGGAAAAGACGGGAACGGATATGGAGAATATCCGCCGGGAAATCGAAAAGCTCTTTTGCTATTGTCTGGGCAAAGAGGCAATAACCGCCGCCGATATCGATGCGGTCTGTACCCGGCGGCTGGGCAATCATATATTTGACATGGTGGGAGCCATTGCGGACAAAAAGCAGAAAAAGGCTTTGGAACTTTACTATGAACTGCTGGCGCAAAAGGAGCCGCCCATGCGTATCATGTTTCTGATTGCAAGGCAGTTTAATCTGCTCCTTCAGGTGAAGGAGCTTCGGGCCAAGGGCTATCCCAATAAGACCATCGGCGAAAAGGTGGGACTTGCGGGCTTTGTGGCAGGAAAATATGTGGCCCAGTCTTCCCGTTTCAGGACGGAGGAGATCCGGGAGGCCCTGGAGACATGTGTGGAGATGGAGGAAGCGGTCAAAACCGGAAAAATGAACGAGACCATGGGCGTAGAAATATTGATCGTGCGCTACAGCAGCCAGGAGGAATGGAAATGATGGCGATACGAAAGAACGAAAAGAGCAGATTAACCACCCTGTGCTATATTGAAAAGGATGATCAATATCTGATGCTGCACAGAGTATCGAAGAAAAATGATATCAATCGGGACAAGTGGATTGGTGTGGGTGGGCATTTTGAGGAAGGAGAGAGCCCGGAGGAATGCCTTCTGCGGGAGGTGGAGGAGGAGACGGGCCTTATACTCACCGCTTATCGCTTCCGGGGAATTGTGACTTTTTGTTCGGAGGATTATCCCACGGAATATATGTGTCTTTTTACGGCAGATGGCTATGAGGGCACATTAAAGGAATGCAGAGAGGGAAAGCTGGAATGGGTGGACAAGAAAGAGGTAGGGAACCTGAATCTTTGGGACGGTGACCTGCTGTTTTTTGATCTGCTTTGGAGAGAGATTCCCTTCTTTTCCTTAAAGCTCTGTTACCGCAGGGACGGCACCTGGTACCGGGCAGTGCTGAACGGGCGTGAGCTGGAGCTTTTTGACCTGTGTGGGGAGGACGGGATGCCCACAGGCCATGTGAAGGAACGGAGCATGGTACACAGGGACGGAGATTTGCATCGAACCGTTCATATATGGGTGGTCAGAAAAAGAGAGGATGGCGGCGTGGATGTGCTTTTGCAAAAGCGCAGCAAAGACAAGGACACTTATCCGGGCTGCTATGATATTTCCTCGGCAGGCCATGTCCAGGCGGGGGATGATTTTGAGAGCTCTGCCCTGCGGGAGCTTGAGGAGGAGCTTGGGATCAGGGCCGGGAAGGAGGAGCTGCGGCTGATTGGATTCCATCAGGGCTATGCCGACTCCACTTTTTGGGGACAGCCCTATCACAACCGGGAGATCAGCGCAGTCTATCTCTATGAAAAGCCGGTGGAGGAGGGGAGCCTTACTCTTCAGGAGGAGGAAGTGGAGGAAGCGGTTTTTATGGATTATGAAAAGGTGCTTGCGCTTATCAGGGAGGGCAGCCTGAAAAACTGTATTTATCCCCGGGAATTCGAGCTGATTGGGAAAGCCCTGGAGCCAGGCTATGTGGCTGAAGGGGTGTGGATCAGGGAAATCTACGGATAGCGGCAGAGCGGACTGAGGATCTTTTGCAAATGTCTGCTGACATATGTGCAAAACTGGTTGACAAATACCCTATGGGGGTATATGATGAATCTATCATATATACCCCCATAGGGTATTTTGCGCAGAGAGGTAATGAATATGGATCAAACCGGAGATACTATAAAGGACGAAAACAAATGCAATTGCTGCAGAACCAAGAATACCCCCAGAGACGAGGGGCAGTTAAAGCAGCTTCAAAACCGTTTGAACCGCATGATCGGCCAGCTCGGCGGCATCAGCCGGATGCTGGAGGAAAACCGTTATTGCGGCGACATCCTTACTCAGGTGGCGGCGGTGGAGAGCGCTTTGCAGAGCTTCGGCTATCTTATTTTGCAGGAGCACATGGAAACCTGCGTGGCGCAGGAGGTGCGAAAGGGAAATGATCAGATACTGGAAGAGGCCGTTGAGCTGATGAAGAAATTAAAGTGAGCGAAAAAAAGCATTCCGGTCTGATTGGAGAGCCGCCTGACGGCGGCAGGGAGGTCATTATGAAAAAACAAAAATTTGCCGTTACAGGCATGACCTGCTCCGCCTGCTCTTCCCATGTGGAAAAGAGTGTGAGAAAGCTTGCGGGGATGGAGGAGGTTACGGTAAACCTGCTCACGAACAGTATGCAGGTGGGTTACGACGAGACGGTTTGCAACGCCGACAGGATTATTGAAGCGGTAGAAAAGGCCGGCTATGGAGCTGCCGCCCTGGCCGGCTATGGGGCCGACATCCTGGCCGGAAATGGGGCTGCTTTAGCCGGAAGCGGGGCCGCGGGTTCCGGGCCGGCTCTGGGAAACAGAGGGCACGGGGGTGCGGAAGCGAGAGCGGACGGACAATCCCGGGACAGTAACCTTCCAGGGCAAAAGGCAGATAACCGCGACCAGGCTGGACGGGAAGCACTGAAGGGAAAAAAGGCCAACCGGGAAATGAAAACCAGGCTTACGGTTTCCATAGTATTTATGCTGCTGCTCATGACGGTATCCATGCATCATATGTTTTTCATGTGGCTGCATTTGCCGGTACCCGGACTTTTTATGAAGCTGTTTCATGGAAATGAAAACGCCCTGACTTTTGCTTTTACCCAGTTTCTGCTGACCCTTCCCATCATTTATGTGAACCGGAAGTATTACCAGACCGGGTTTAAGACCCTGCTGCACCTAAGTCCCAATATGGACAGCCTGATCGCGATCGGCTCCGGAGCGGCACTGGTTTACGGTGTTTTTGCCATTTACCGCATCGGCTATGGTCTTGGCCACGGGGATGGTACTTTGGTGGCAAGATATGCCTCCGATCTTTATTTTGAATCCGCGGGAATGATTTTGGCGCTGATTACAGTAGGAAAGTACATGGAAACCCGCTCCAAGGGTAAGACCAGCGAGGCCATTGAGAAGCTGATGGATCTTTCCCCCAAAACGGCGATTTTGCTTTTGGAGGGCGGAGAGGAGAAGGAGATTCCCACCTGGCAGCTTGCAAAGGATGATCTGTTTATCGTCAAGCCGGGAAGCCTTGTGCCTGTGGACGGCGTTGTGGTGGAGGGGACATCCAGTATCAACGAAGCGGCTATTACCGGGGAGAGCATTCCCGTGGAAAAACAGTCCGGCGATCCGGTGGTATCAGCGACTATGAACAAGGCCGGACGTCTGGTCTGCCGGGCTCTAAAGGTTGGGGAGGATACCACCCTGTCCCAGATTATCCGTCTGGTGGAGGAGGCCTCTTCCTCCAAAGCGCCGATCGCAAGGCTGGCGGATAAGATAGCGGGAATCTTCGTGCCTGTGGTGATGGGAATCGCAGGGATCACTTTTCTGGTATGGCTTCTTGCAGGGGGCGGATTTGAGGCGGCCATGTCCAGCGCTATCGCGGTGCTGGTGATCTCCTGTCCCTGCGCTCTGGGGCTTGCCACCCCCGTGGCCATCATGGTGGGAACAGGAGTGGGAGCGAAAAATGGCATCCTGATCAAGTCGGGGGATGCCCTGCAGACGGCAAGGGATGTGGACACGGTGGTGCTGGACAAAACCGGAACCATCACCGAGGGAAAGCCCAGGGTGACGGATGTGCTTACCTATGGCAAAGAGCTTACCCTTTCCCAGGTTCTTTCTTATGCTGCGGCCATTGAAAAGCCCAGTGAGCACCCTCTTGCGGAAGCGGTGGTGAGCGAGGCCCAGGCAAGAGGGATCCCGATTCCCGGGGCAGAGGAATTTGAAGCCGTGTTTGGCAAGGGGGTCAGGGGAAGCTGTGAGGGAAAATTGTGCCTTGCGGGAAACCAGACCTTTATGGTGGAAAACGGCATTGTACTTTCCGGGGAACAGAAGGCTGCCGTGGAAAGGCTTTCCGGGGAAGGAAAAACCCCTCTTTTGTTTGCCGCCGGGAAAGCGCTGGCAGGGATTCTTGCGGTTGCGGATACCATCAAGGATACTTCTGCTCAGGCAATCCGGGCGCTTCATGCCATGGACATTGAAGTGGTGATGCTCACCGGGGACAACAAACGCACTGCCGCTGCCGTGCAAAAGAAGCTGGATATCAATCAGGTGGTTGCCGAGGTTTTGCCAAAGGATAAGGAAAAAGAGATCAGAAGACTGCAAAAAGAAGGCAGAAAAGTAGCTATGATTGGGGACGGCATCAACGACGCTCCCGCCCTGGCTGCGGCGGATGTGGGGATTGCCATCGGGGCAGGGACAGATGTGGCCATTGACAGCGCGGATATTATTCTGATGAAAAGCAGGCTCACCGACGCCATCACCGCCATCCGCTTGAGCCGGGCTGTGATCAGGAACATCAAGGAAAATCTGTTTTGGGCGTTCTTTTACAATTCCATCGGGATCCCCCTGGCAGCAGGAGTGCTTTATCCGGCTTTTGGCATCCGGCTAAATCCCATGTTCGGGGCGGCGGCCATGAGCCTGAGCAGTCTGTTTGTGGTGGGAAATGCCCTGCGGCTCCGCAATTTTAAGGCCGATATGACAGAAGAGCATAGGGCATATGAGGAACGCGGAAAAGAACAGCAGCAGAGTGAAGACATGGCAGGCTTTAAAGAGAGTCATATCATAGAAGAAAGTCAAACTATAAAAATGGAAGAAAAGCAGGAGGAAAGAAGTATGAAGAAAACAATGATGATTGAAGGAATGATGTGCAGTCACTGTACCGGAAGGGTACAGAAAGCCCTTGAGGGAATCGACGGCGTTGCAAGCGTTGTCATGAGCCTGGAGGATAAGAGCGCAGAGCTCACCTTAAGCGGACAGGTGGAGGATGAGACGCTTAAGGCGGCCGTTGCGGAAGCGGGATATGAGGTGACGGAGATTCGGGGGTAATAAGGATATCCTGATTTGTCTGCCCGCCTTGGCGGGCAGAGGGGAGTTAGTGTGACAGAGGTTCTTCTAAGAATTCCAGTTGTCAAAGCGCCTTCTTCACAGAAATCGCCTTCATGGGGCACATTTCCTGGCAACAGAAGCAGGAGATGCACCCCTTTTTCCCAAACACCGCTTTTTTACCGGGCTTTTGGGAAGAGGCGTTTTTGCTTTTCTTTTCTACGATTCTGATCACATGGGCAGGGCAGCTCTCCGCGCATTTCCCGCAGCCTATGCATTTCTCCCGGTCGAGCTGGGGATAGGATTTCAGCAGCCGTCCGGCAAAAAAGAGAAAGGGCTTTTTGAGGAATCCGGGAAGATTATCGGTAAAATCCAGATTTTTCGTGTCCGGGAGCTGAAAGGGGGTAAGCCCCTCCGGCACCGGGTCTCCCACAAGTTCAATTTCATCCGGTCTGGCAAGCCCTGATTCCACCGCTTGCCGGATCATTTCAATTTTCATAGGATTAAGCTTCATCAGCCCGGCGGCAAAGTAATCCTGGGTATAAAGATCCCGGGCAGCAAGGAGCATATAGAGAGGATGGGAGGTGCCTCCCGTGGGGCCGTTCCCTTCCATGGCGTCAATGGCGTCGATGATGGTGAGCTGGGGACTGACTGTTTGGGCAAGCTCAAGGAGCATCCGGGAAAAGTCCGAAAGCTCCGGCCAGCGGTAGTGCATTTGGGGCTTTTCCAGTCCGGGGATGACGCCGAAAAGATTTTTGATCCCGCCGGAGTATCCGGTCATGGCGTGGGTTTTCAGCTTACAGATGTTGATTACATAATCGGCCTTTGCCACCGGCGTAATAATATGGAAGGAATGGTTGGCAAATCCTGGTCTGGTGCTTAGGGTCTGGGCGGAAAAGTCCATATTGAGGCTCACATCCGGCTCCAACTGCCGCATACCGCAGACATGGTAAATATTTTTCATATATTCGGCGTTGTATAAGCCGCCGGAGCTCTCCGCAAGGGTGATATCACTGATTCCATGCTCCCGCAGCCAGCGGACTACTGCTTTGATCACCAGAGGGTGGGTGGTGGCCGGAAACTCCGGTTTTTTTGCAATGATTAGGTTGGGCTTGATCACCACTTTCAGGCCGGGACGCATATCATCGGCAATGCCCAGGGCATCAAGGGACTTGCAGATGGCGGGATAAATCAGTTCTTCTTTATATTCAGGGACATATTGCAGTGTTTGCAGCATAAGATTTTCCTTTCGCAGGGCGTTTTTTTGTATTTTAGCATTTTGAGAGGCGTTTGAAAAGTGGGGCATTTGAAAAGAGCGGCGGCGTTTGTTGTGGACATTGGCCTTCAAAAAATATATAATGGAAAACAACAGAAAACTTGCAGCATTCCTGGCAACATAAGCAAGGTTTCTTGAAAAAGGATGGGGAATGGCAGCAAATGACCGAAGAAGGAAACAGGAGGATAAAAAATGGGTTTGATCAGGGCAATTACCAGTGCAGCAGGAGGTGTTATGGCCGACCAATGGAGAGAGTATTTTTACTGTGACTCCCTTGGAAGAGAGACACTGGTGGTAAAAGGGAAGAAGCGTGCCGGAAAGAGAGGTGGCGCAAATAATAAAGGGGACGATAATATCATCTCCAACGGCTCGGTGATCGCTGTCAATGAGGGGCAGTGTGTGATCATCGTGGATCAGGGGAAGGTGGTTGAGTTCTGTGCCGAGGCGGGAGAATTTACCTATGATATGTCGGCGGAGCCCAGCCTGTTTTACGGGAGCCTGGGAGAGAATTTAAAGAAGACCTTCGAGAGCGTGGGAAGGCGTATCGGCTTTGCCGGAGATACGGCAAGGGATCAGCGGGTTTACTTTTTCAACACCAAGGAAATCATGGGGAACAAGTACGGAACCGCGAATCCCGTTCCTTTCCGGGTGGTGGATCAGAATATTGGTCTGGATGTGGATATTTCCCTTCGGTGTAACGGGGAATATTCTTATAAGATCAGCGATCCTCTTTTGTTTTATACCAATGTGTGCGGCAATGTGGCGGGGGATTACGAAAAAAGCGAAATCGACGGACAGTTAAAGACCGAGCTTATGACGGCCCTTCAGCCGGCTTTTGCCAAAATATCGGCCATGGGAATCCGCTACAGCGCTATTCCGGCCCATACTATGGAGCTGGCGGATGCGTTAAATGAAGTGCTTTCGGCAAAATGGGCCCAGCTTCGAGGCATCGAGATCGTCTCCTTCGGGGTGAACTCCGTCAAAGCCTCCCAGGAGGACGAGGCTATGATCAAGGAGCTGCAAAGAAGAGCGGTGTTTACTAATCCGGGTATGGCGGCGGCAACTTTGGCGGAGGCTCAGGCGGAGGCCATGAAGGCAGCGGCCTCCAACAAACAGGCAGGCCCCATGATGGCTTTTGCAGGTATGAACATGGCCGCTCAGGCAGGGGGCATGAATGCCCAGCAGTTGTTCCAGATGGGGCAGCAGGCTTCCGCCCAGCAGATGGCAGGCGGAGCGGCTTCACAGCAGGCGGCGCCGTTAGGCTCCGCGCCAGGATACGGAACTGCTCAATCAGGCGCACAGCCTTCGTCCCAGCCATTGGGCCAGACATCGGGCCAGACATCCGGCGGAGGAAATGCCACCTGGACCTGCGCCTGTGGACAAACCGGAAATACCGGAAAATTCTGCGCGGAATGCGGCGCCCCAAGGCCTGCCGCCCAGGGCTGGGTGTGCGCTTGCGGCGCGGTGAACAAGGGCAAATTCTGTTCCGAGTGCGGGGCCAAAAAGCCTGCGGGAGAGCCTTTGTATAAATGCGACAAGTGCGGCTGGGAGCCGGAGGATCCGAAGAATCCGCCCAAGTTCTGTCCGGAGTGCGGGGATCCCTTCAATGAGGAGGATAAGTTTTTTCAATGAGCATTTACGATACTTTAAATGAACAGCAGAAAAAGGGGGTCTTCACCACCCAGGGGCCGGTTCTTCTGCTGGCGGGGGCAGGCTCGGGCAAGACCCGGGTGCTGACCCACAGGATCGCCTATCTTATCGGCGAGCTGGGGGTGAATCCATGGAATATCATGGCTATCACCTTTACCAACAAGGCCGCCGGGGAGATGAAGGAACGGGTGGAAAAGCTGGTAGGCATGGGCTCGGACAGTATCTGGGTCACCACCTTCCATTCCACCTGCCTGCGTATCCTTCACCGTTATGGGGACAGGCTGGGGTATGAGAACAATTTTACGGTTTACGATACGGACGACCAGAAGTCGGTTATGAAGGAAATTTGTAAAAGGCTTCAGATCGACCCCAAAAAGATGAAAGAGAAGAGTATCCTCTCCGCCATCTCAGCAGCCAAGGACGAGCTGATCACACCGGAGGAATATGAAAAAAATTCTCTGGGAGATTTCAGGCTACAACAGATCGCCCAGGCCTATAAGGAATACCAGACTACCCTGAAAAAAAGTAACGCTATGGATTTTGACGATCTGATCATGAAGACTGTGGAGCTTTTCAGGACAGAACCCCAGGTGCTGGAGGGATATCAGAAGCGGTTCAAGTATATTATGGTGGATGAATACCAGGATACCAACACCGCGCAATTTGAGCTGGTCCGGCTCCTGGCGGACGCCCATCACAACCTTTGCGTGGTGGGGGACGACGATCAGTCCATTTACAAATTCCGGGGGGCCAATATCAGGAATATTCTGGATTATGAGGAGGTATATCCGGAGGCTACAGTCATCCGGTTAGAGCAAAACTACCGCTCCACCCAGAATGTGTTGGATGCCGCCAACGCGGTGATCCGCAACAATGTAGGGCGTAAAGATAAAACCCTCTGGACGGATAAGGGACGGGGCAACCCTATCCACTTTATGGAGTTTATGAACGCCTTTGAGGAGGCGGAGTTCATTGCCGACGACGTGGCAAGGAAGAGCAGGGAGGGAATTGCCCGCTACAGCGACTGCGCCGTGCTTTTCCGCACCAATGCCCAGGCCAGGCTTTTGGAGGAACGCTTTATTATAGAAGGAATCCCCTACAATGTGGTGGGGGGGACCAACTTTTACGCCCGAAAAGAAATCAAGGATATGCTGGCCTATCTGAAAACCATTGATAACGGTCAGGATGACCTGGCGGTAAAGCGTATCATTAACGTGCCGAGAAGAGGAATCGGGGCAACCACTATCATAAAGGTTCAGGATTATGCGGACATGCATGAAATCAGCTTTTACGATGCCCTGCTCCAGGCGGAGGATATTCCCGGTCTTGGAAAAACCGCCCTGAAGCTGAAAGGCTTTGTGGATATGATTCGTGTTTTTAAAAGCAAGCAGGAGTTTTATGGGCTGAGCGATCTGATTAAGGATATCATCGAGACCACTGGCTATGTGCGGGAGCTTGAAAACTCGGATGACGACGATGCGGAAAGCAGAATTGAAAATATCGACGAGCTCATCAGCAAGATCGTGTCCTTTGAGGAAATACATAACCAGCCTACTCTGCGGGAGTTCCTGGAGGAGGTTGCTCTGGTGGCGGACATTGACAACGTGGAAGGGGGGAGCGATAAGGTACTGCTTATGACCCTTCACAGCGCAAAGGGACTGGAATTTTCCCATGTGTATCTGGCGGGAATGGAGGATGGGGTCTTTCCCAGCTACATGACCATCGCTTCCGAGGATCCGGAGGAGATCGAGGAGGAGCGCCGTCTTGCCTATGTGGGAATCACCAGGGCCAGGGAAGATTTGACCCTCTGCTATGCCAAGCTGCGGATGATCCGGGGGGAGACCCAGATGAACGCCGTCAGCCGCTTTGTGCGGGAAATCCCCCAGGAGTTGATGGATAACAGACCTTCCTCAATGGGAAAGCGTTTTGGAAGGGACTATGACGGAGACGATCCTTTTGGCGAAGGACGTCAGGAGGCCGCCTCTTTTGCAAAAGCAGGACAGGAAAGTTCCGGCTTCTCTGCCAAAGCAGGGCAGGAGGCGGCCGGCGTGCTGCGGCCCAGGGCTTTTGCCGGGCCCAAGAGGACAGCTGCAGAAAACAAGCCCTTTATCGCAGGAGGAGGCGTGGGAGCCCTCCATGCGGCGGGAATCACCAAGGGAATTGGGGCGGTTTCCGGCGGAAAGCCGGATTACGATGCGGGAGATCGGGTAAGGCATATCAAATACGGGGAGGGAACCGTCACGGATTTGGAGCCGGGGCCCAGGGATTATAAGGTCACGGTGGATTTTGACGATGCAGGGCAGAAGATTATGTATGCGGCCTTTGCTAAATTGGAAAAAGTATAGAAAATTTTTGTAAAGTTTTCCAAAAGGGAGTAGTCAAAATTTGCATTAAATGTTATATTATAAAGCAAGAGGGTAATAATAAATCAAAACCATGGATTTTGCATGTGACGGCTTGGTGTGTCCGGGCAGTTACAAAAAGAAAACGGCAGGTTTACAGGAAAGGGAGGCATACACAATGAATACATGGAATAAGGTTGAGGAATTGATGGATTTTGTCAGAACCCATGACATTAAGGAATTAAAGGATTATTGGAATCACAAGGAAGATGAGAAGAGATGCAACACAGTTCTGTGGGTGCTGGCAATCATCGGCGCGGTGGCAGCAGTGGCAGGGATTGCCTATGCGGTTTACCGCTATCTGACACCTGATTATCTGGAAGATTTTGATGATGATTTCGACGATGACTTCGAGGACGACTTCTTCGAGGATGAGGAAGACGAGGCTGAGGAGAAAGCTGAGAAGTCTGAGGGCGCAGAGGAAGCAAAGGCTGAATAATGGAAGCGGTCTTGGCCGGCGCGGTGTTTTTTGAATGAGAGAATGAGAGACAGTATGTGGGATGGGCGAATAGCGCATCCCATTTTTCTGGTGTGCAGGCTCGTGCATAAAGCGCTACAGCGCTTGGAAGTTTGCTGTTTCACAGCATGGGGGCCATGCGGCGGGCAGATGGGAGTTAGGATGAAAAAGGGACAGACGTTAACGGGAATCGTGGAAAGAGTGGATTTCCCCAACAAGGGGATTGTGACAACGCAGGAGGGAAGCTGTACGGTTAAAAATGTCCTACCCGGGCAGAAGGTCACTTTTGTGGTGCAGAAAAAGAGAAACGGGCGGGCGCAGGGCAGGCTTTTGCAGGTGGAGTCGGCTTCTCCCATGGAGGTTCCAAGCCCCTGCCCCCACTTTGGGGAATGCGGAGGCTGCCTGTATCTGTCCCTGCCCTATGAGCAGCAGCTTCAAATCAAGGAGCAGCAGGTAAAAAAGCTTCTGGAGAGCGTGCTTTCCGGGCAGGCCCGGGAATGGGAGTTTGAGGGGATTTTGGAAAGTCCCAGGCAGTTGGGCTACCGGAACAAGATGGAGTTTTCTTTTGGGGATGAGTACAAGGGAGGGCCGCTTTCTCTTGGAATGCACAAGAGAGGCAGCTTTTATGATATTGTGACCACCCAGAGCTGTCAGATTGTGGATGAAGATTACCGCAGGATCCTTGCTTTTACCAGAGCCTATTTTGAGAAAAGCAGCTTTTTTCACCGGCTTACCCACATCGGCTATCTGCGCCATCTTCTGGTGCGGAAAGCGGCCAGGACAGGGGAAATCCTGATTGCCCTGGTGACCACCTCCCAGCAGGAAACAGTTTCTTTAGATGGCTGGAAGGAAGGGCTTTTGCAATTGGAGCTGCAGGGGAAAATAGCGGGTATTTTACATATTGTGAATGACTCTGTAGCGGATGTGGTGCAAAGCGATCTGACACAAATCCTATATGGGAAGGATTACTTCTATGAGGAGCTGCTGGGACTGAGGTTCAAGATCTCTGTTTTTTCCTTTTTCCAGACAAACTCCCTTGGGGCGGAGGTTTTGTATGAGAAGGTCAGGGAATATATCGGGGATTTGGGCGGCCCTGGGAAGGAGGAGGGGACAGAGAGCCGGAAGGGAAAGGTTGTTTTTGACCTTTTCAGCGGGACGGGAACCATTGCCCAGCTTATGGCGCCTGCCGCCGGGAAGGTAATCGGAGTGGAAATCGTGGAGGAGGCAGTGGAAGCCGCCAGAAGGAACGCGGAATTAAACGGCCTTACAAACTGTGAATTTATTGCCGGGGATGTACACAGGGTATTGGACGGGATCGAAGAAAAGCCGGATTTGATTATTTTAGACCCGCCAAGGGACGGGGTTCATCCCAAGGCCCTTCGCAGGATCATTGATTACGGAGTGGAGAGGATGGTTTATGTCTCCTGCAAGCCCACCAGCCTGGTGAGGGATTTGGAGGTGTTTCTGGAGAAAGGGTATGTGGTGGAGAAAGCGGCGGCTGTGGATATGTTTCCTTGGACGGGCGGGGTGGAAACGTGTGTCCTTTTGTCGCGTAAAAAATCAGGTGGCAAATCCACCAAGATTGAGATAGAGATTGACCTTAATGAAGCAGACAGACGTGAGTGCATCGGCACAGCTACCTATCAGGAGATTAAGGACTATGTATGGGAGCATTATCAGACAAAAGTTTCCCATTTATACATAGCGCAGATTAAGAGAAAACTTGGCATTATTGAAAGAGAGAATTATAATCTGCCTAAAACTGAAAGTGGGAAAGTTCCCAACTGTCCACCAGAGAAAGAGAGGATGATTAAGGAAGCACTGGAATATTTTGGAATGATAAATAAAGAGTAAACAGCAAACTCCCTGAATTGTATGGTTCAGGGAGTCAGTTTTTATATAAATTCATATCCAAGCATCACATTGATTAAATTATAGTCAATTCCTGCATCTATGTATCGACACACATCATAATCGTAAATATCTGAATTTGGAAACAGTTTAAACGGGCTCTTTATGGTGTATCCATTAAAATTCAGGAATTTCTCTATTTCATTGGATGTTGGCAATCCTAAGAAGAAAGCCATCTGTAAATAAAAATGCCGCTCCTTTACAAATTTCTTTTTGCTCGATTTCTTATAGTCAAACCAAGAGCTGCCAGTCAATCCCTTTGATGTCAGATAAGATGTAAATGTAACTCGCCTGTTATCCTTAATGATAAAGAAATCCCTAAAATTTAGAGAACTATCCTTTTGCAGGGTAGTGAATATATTATCAGTCATGTTTCGCAATATGCGGAAACGTTCTTTATTTGTTTTCTGTTGTTTTAAGGTTTTATTCAAGTCTTCTGTATCATATCCTACAAGATCATAATTGATATAGTAATAGAATTTCTCCCTTGCTTTAACAAGCTCCACTACTGCATTTGTAAAGCTGTTCTGTAAGGCATCTGTGTTAGAAGCAGAACTGTGAAGTTGTGTTATATTGGAAATATCATACAGTTTAATAAGATTATTGTATTTTCTTGTATAATCCTCAATAAGTTCAATTCTCTTTTTAATGGTGTTGATATATATTTTTCTTTTATTGTTGGAAGCGTTCAAAGCATCATATTCATTGTCGTAACCATAAGCAGATAGAAATTCATCAAGGCTCATATTGTGGACAACAAGATCATGGATGAATGGCTCGTATTTGCCCCAGATTTCGTCTCTCAGGTTTTCGCACAGATAATTATAGCCTGCAATGGAAAACGGCATATTAACCAGTCTAAAGGCTTTCAGGACATCATAAAAGGCCTCTTTCTTATTGTGTTTAGTTTCGTATACTGAATTTACAAGTGAATTTAAGGAAGTATAATTTTCGGTGTATATGTAATTTGCAGCATCTAAATTAATCTCTTGAAGTTCCTGTAGGATTTCCTGTTTCGTCATAAATACCTCTTTATTGTGAGGGAGTTTCCCTATGGATTATCTTTTCATCCTGCAAGCAGAATGTCAATGACAGAGAGGAAAAGATAGTAATAATATAGCACAAGTCAGGGAGAATGGCATTAAAAATATTTTCTGACTGAATACCCGCAATGATTAGAAGGGAAAATTTCCATCTAAAATTGCAGAAACGAAAGGGGTGATTCCATGCACATTAAGAAATTTTATCCGAAAGACGAGAGGTTTTTCAAAGTGCTTGCAACTGCTGGAAATATCAGAAGCATAGATGCACATAAAATTGATATTTCGGATACAAGGCTTAAAAACATGATAAAAGACCATCTGATCAAAGAGGTAAGCTATGTGAATCCTAAGCATAAAGAAGTGGAAAGCTGTAAAAGCTACTGTTTTACCGATAAGGGCAAGCAGTTTATCCATAAGAAGTATGGAATAGACAGGACGCAATCGCCCGCAGCAATCAGACATAATTGCAAGGTGGCTGAAACAATCTGTTCCCTGCAAAAGAGGGAAATTGATACAATCAAACCAGAGTGGGAAATAAGAGATCAGATGAAAGAAGCGATTGAGAATCTCCGAGACCAGGGGGAGTTAGAGAGATATGATGAGTATATGGAGATGCTAAGGGAACAGCAGTTATCCGCAATAGATTTTACCTATGTAAATATGCAGGGAGTAGAATGCGGAATCGAAGTTACAACAAACAGTTATTCAGATAGCGACATAGCGGGGAAAGAAATTTGTTCAGAAATTATCAATGTGTCGGTAAGTTATGTCAGCGCATAAAAAATACTCCCATCATAAGATGGGAGTTTCCAATGAGCCGCCAAGCCCATCATAACTGATAAAAAAATCCGAATGACTGCCAAGCCATTCATAACTGTACCTTTAACTAAATCAAGTGTACCACTATACTATATGCAATGTCAACTGTTTTATGCCTTGTCTTTCAGTTGTTTGTTACTATTTACAGCTGATTTTATTTAACGTCAAAGCAAGCATCATTACGTGACGATTTTTATATTTATCTCCAAGGCGAAAAAATGTTGATTTTATCAGTTTTTTTCGCCTTTTCTATTGCTT
>CATLHM010000019.1 GCA_949949005.1 uncultured Lachnospiraceae bacterium | reverse complement strand
GTGTTCAGGAAATCCCTATACTGTGGACGAGATCTTTGCATAATCTCCAACTGCAAAAAGCATGCCAAAAGCCAGAGGAAATCTCTGGCTTTTTGGCATGCAATAAAATCGGCTGTAAATAGTAACCATCTTCATGAAAATGACGTCCTCCATGGTGACTACTTCTAAATCCTCCGGGTTCGTGTAAGCGCTGTCATGCAGGGCATTGTACAATTCCAGCAGATACTTCTTATCCTTGAAAAGATAGCGGAATAGCCTGTCCTTGTGCTTGCGGTTTAGCCGGATTTTTTTCCACCAGACGCCGTGCTTAAACCACTGTTTCTTTTGTCCTTTTGCCATAGACGTACCTCCATTATACTGTTTTTTTTTGTTGCAATCAATCGTTTTTGGAAATAATTCCGACTTACGGATCGATACCTGCTGCCATACGTAAAGTAAATGGCAACAATTAGAGAACGGGGAATTGCCCCATAAAGAATGATATAATCTGAATTTCAGTATAAAGGTATTTTGACGATTTGTAAAGAAAAACAACGGATGCCAGGCTTCGCCAGACATCCTTATGTCAACAAAAAACGGAACAGAAATCTGTAAATTCCTGTTCCATTGCATTTCAAAATCTTTATTTTTTCGCCTTTCCATCGGCATTTTCTTTTCTGTACATCAAATTTTACCGCCTCATCCTCCTTGCCCACCTTCTCACCGCAAAAGGCACGCAGCCCAGCCCCAGCAGCACCGGCACGATGATCAACAGATAGGGCGACCAGACGTATTTTCCGAAGATGCAGAAGGTATTTGTCCTGAAAATGTCCGCCGGGCTTCCCACCAGGGGCAGCAGATCCAGAGCCTTCTGCGCCCAGAAGGGAAGATATTCGGAGACAGCCAAAGGCAGATACACCGCCGAAAGGCCCAGAAGCAACGCCGCAAAAGTGCTTTTTGCGCAGGAGGATAAAAGCATCACAAGCCCGGCATAGCCTATGACTCCCAAAAATACAAAGACATACCCGAAGATTTCCGCCTGCAACATATTCATGGGCGCAACCGCAATCAGCTTGATCATCTGGATGGGCATATCCCACCCTTCGGTTCCCAGGAAAAAGAGCTGGGAGCCCACACCTCCCACGAGGATAAGGCCAAAGATCTCCACCGCAAGAGCCAGGCCGCTGCAGATTTTGGCCCGTGCCGCCTCTTTCCAGCCGTTTTTCGTGGTCAGCAAAAGAGGGCCGGTTCTGTCATGCCATTCCCCGGCAAATACGGGGGCTAAGGAAATCGTCAGAAACAAGGTCATCACCATACCAAGCTCCGGGAGATTACTTCCCAGAATCACGTTCCAGCCCTCCGTCCACTGGTACCGAAAGGGCTGTTCCACCTTTTCGTTCATTTTGAGCAGATATTCCCTTTCCTCTCCGGTCTGATCACTGATTGCAAGGAAATCCTCCAGGATCTTCTGCCGTCTTTCATAGAATCCGGTAAGCTTCTCTGGCTCCACATAAGAAATCTCCAGGCGGTAGTCCTGGGGATGGTTCAGCTCCGGATAAAGCTGCGATACCCAGGAGGGAACCTTATACCGGTCTGTTTTATTCATTTCGTCCATGTCATCCCTGTCTGTGATCGACTGATAATCCCTGACCATTTCCTGCAAAGCCTCATCCGTCAGTACGCCTCCAAACTGACCGGCATACTGCTGACAGGCCCGGATACTGGCATAGCCGTCAAACCGATTGCGAAAGCTATTATAGCCTGTACTGCTCCCAAAGGTAAACCACTGATAGCTTAAGATGGATCCAAAAACCACCACATAAATCAGGCACAGCAAAACACTGATCTGCGTACTTTTTCTTTTCCAGAGCCTTTTATGCTCCAACCAAAACAATTCCATTTCCGTCATACTCCTTTCTCCGCAGGAAAATAATACAAATACAGATCCTCTAATGATGCCTCGGCGCGGATTGCCCCCTCGTCCGGCTTATGGTCTGAAATAATGCGCAGCACCACATCCTCCCCCTCATGCCGCAGGTTTGCCACTGTGGCCTTTTTCTGCCAGCTATGGGCCTGTGATGAGGGAACCGTAAGCTCCCACACCTTGCCCCGGGCCTTATCGATCAGCTCCGAAACCGTGCCCTTCTGCACAAAGCTTCCCTTTTTCATCAGCAGCACTTCATCCGCAATGGCCTCGATGTCCGACACAATATGGGTGGAAAGAATCACGATCTTATTTTCCCCATAGTCTGAGATCAGATTGCGGAACCGCACCCTCTCCCTGGGGTCAAGGCCAGCGGTGGGCTCGTCCAGAATCATCACCTCCGGCTTATTTAAAAGGGCCTGGGCAATGCCGATTCTCTGTTTCATCCCGCCTGAAAAGGTTTTGAGCTTTTTGGAAGCGCATGCGCTCAAATCCACCACTTCAAGCAGCTCCTTCACCCGCCCTTTTGCAATATGTCTGGGAATCCCCTTTAAGGCCGATAAGTACATCAGAAATTCCTCCGCCGAATCGCCCGGGTAATATCCGAAATCCTGGGGCAGATACCCCAGCACATTCCGGTACCCTGCGCCCATTTCCGCGATACTTTTTCCGTCAAAAAGCACCTCCCCGGCAGTAGGCTCCAAAATCCCGCAGAGCATCCTCATGAGGGTGGTCTTGCCCGCCCCGTTGGCCCCTAAAAGCCCGTAGACCCCGGGCCCGAGGACGGCGCTGACCTGATCCACCGCAATCTTGCTTCCATAATGTTTGCTGAGTCTGTCAAGCGACAGTTCCATACATTTTCCCTTCCTTTCTCATTTCCCATAGGAACCAGATTTCCTTTACAAAAAAGCCGCCAAAAACCAAAAAACCAATCGCCCACACACTCCCGGCGGAAAGCCCGTAGAGCCAGGGGCAAAGCCGGGCAGAGACGCCCCAGAATACACAGGATAAAAGTCCTGCCGCCATACTCTGCCAGCAGCCCTCCCGCCCGCAGAGCCTGATTCTCTGCAGCATGAAAGCCATGCAGGACAGATAGGGAACCAAAATATAGAGTATGAGCTGCCCGATCTGCCTGGCGGCATTTTCAAGCCGCAGGGCCATACCCAAAAACACCGTCATACATACCAGATTAGCCGCCCCCGCAAGCACCAGCTTTGCCAGCATAATCTGTGCCCCCGAGGCTCTTGTCGCCGCCTCGATCTCGCTCATTCCATGCATTTGTCCCCGGAAGAGCACCGGCATCATTGCCAGCGTAAACATCAGCGCAAAAAAAGGAATTCTGGAGAGCTCCCAGGTATCGAAGGAAATCCCCAGGCAGGCTGTCAGAAGGGCCAATGCCTGCAGGCCAAAAACAGACATCCCCTCATACCGGAATACATCCGAAAGATAAGTAAAAAACCCCGTCCTCTCCTCCTGCAGGGGCGGATATTCCCTTACCATCGCCCTGCAAAGGCTGATGGTTTCCTCCATCCTCAGTGGAAGCTCCGTCTCCTTTAAAGCCCTGCGCAGATACTCCTTCCCGCTTTTGGGAACCTTATTTTTTCCTTTTGGGCTGCTTTTTCTTTGATTCTTTCTCTCCATCCTTTCTCCTTTCCCATACCAAAGCGGTCCCGCTTTTAACGTTCCCGTTTTTTACCGTTCCTGCCTCATAATTTTCAAAGCCTTTCTGATCCTGCTCTGAACCGTCCGCATATTGGAGCCTGTGATCCTGGCGATCTCCAAATAGCTCAGTTCCCCTCCAAACCGCAAAAGAATGACTTCCTTAAGCTCCGGCGGAAGCTTTTCCAAAAGATAGGATAGCTCCTCCCGATTTTCTACCTGATGGATTTCCCTGCTCTCTTCCCCCAGGCCCTCCTCATCCTCCAGGGAATAGAGCCTGACCCTGCGGCTCTCATCCACGCACAGGCGGCTGGCGATGGTATATAGATAGGGCCTGAATTTTTTCCGCTCCTCATATTCCGGCAGATTCCGAAACAGCTTAAAAAAGGTCTCCTGGGTCAGGTCCTCCGCTCTCTCCGCACCCTGGCAATGCCATCTGCAATAGCGCAGAATCGCCCCATAGTAGCGCTCAACCAGTTCTCTGGCCGCATCCTCATCCCCTGCCTTTATCCGCACGACTAATTCCTCATCCTCCACCCGTCCCGGCTCCTTTCCTATTCTCTATGCCCCCTTCTTCGCATCTGCGGTCCGCTCTGACCCGCCTCTGGCACAAATTGGCGGCCTGAAATAAACCTGATGGTTCATTTTAGAACCCTCTGTTTACTATAACGTTGGAGAATGCAAAAAGGATTAAACTTTTTTCTGTTTCTGCAAAACAACGGGGAGCCAACCCTCAGGTTCGCTCCCCGCTGCCAAAAACTTCTTCTGAAATTGTCTCTTCTATTTTAGTATGCTGTGAAAGCATTCAGCACATTATCTCTTCCGCTTTCATCCATATAGGTTAAGGTAATCGCCACTGCCCTGTCGTCCACAACGCGTACATAATAATCCTGATACATGGTAACGCCGCTGGCCTCTGCCTGGTAGCTTACCTTAATGTAATCTGCATTTCCCAGCTTTATGGTCTCATCATCGCTGATCAGTGTATAGGAGATGGCGGAAACCTGCTCCAATCCCTTCTCAAGGGCACTCACATACTGGGAGGCGTCCATCTTGCCCATAACCTTCTCCACGGTTACAACCACATTGGTGGTCTGGTCGTCGGATACACTCATCATCTCATAGACGGAAGTGAGCTCTGCATATTTTAACTGAAGCTCGCTGAAATCATCGGAAAGCACTTCCTGTCCCAGGCCCATAAGATCGTTGAGCTCTTCCTCGGTGGACATCCCCATGCCCTCAGGAGCGGTATAGCGAAGTCCGAAAAATTCGCTTTCCCAGCCTGTCTCTGTCACGCTGCCCTTGGCATATTTGCCTGCTGCCGCTTCCTCGCCGCCTTCTGCTTCTGCCTCGGTATCCGCTGCGCCTGCCTCATCGGCAGTGGCAGCCTCTGTATCATCGGCAGCGTCCGTATCTTCTGCTCCGGTATCCCCGGCAGCCCCCGCGTCCTCAGAGACATTGGTATCCGCATTATTGCTTGCTTCCTTATCTGCCTTGCCTCCGCAGGCCGTAAGTACAACTGCCATTGCAAGTGTCATAAATAATACTTTTCTTTTCATATTATCCTCCTCATTTTGCAGCGTCTACTGCCATATTCTAAACAAGTATATTTATAACACTACCAAATACTTTATGCAACCTTTTTTCATGTTTTTAATGGAATACAATTAATTTTCTTATAGAATCTTAACAATTTATCCAGGATATGGTTCTTTTACGCATCTCTCTCCCCTGCAAAGGCCAGGCGCCAGGCTCCTACCCCAGTGCCACGTCCAGTATCATCATAATAAGAAACCCTGCCATCACACCTGCCGTTCCAAGGTTGGAATGCTCCCCCTGGTTGGCTTCCGGTATCAGCTCCTCCACCACCACATAGATCATGGCTCCCGCCGCAAAGGCCAGAAACCAGGGCATATAGGGGGCGATCTGCAAAGCGATCAGGGTGATTCCCACACCGAAAACCAGCTCCACCAATCCGGAGAGACTGCCCAGCACAAAAGCCCTCATCCGGCTCATTCCCTCCTGCCGAAGGGGCAGGGAAATAGCCGCGCCCTCCGGGAAGTTCTGGATCCCGATCCCCAAAGCAAGCGCAAAGGCCACAGCATAAAGGGCCGGATCCTCAGGATGCTGGGCCGCCATGGCAAAGGCAAGCCCTACCGCCATCCCTTCAGGGATATTGTGGAGGGTAACCGCCAGCACCAGAAGCGTCGTCCTGTGAAAGGAAGTCCTCACCCCTTCCGGACGCTTCTCTCCCAGATGGACATGGGGCATTAGAAAATCCAGAAGATACAGGAAAAGGCCGCCGATTACAAAGCCTCCAGCCGCAGGGATCCAGGCAATCCCTCCCGCCTCCCCGGCCTCGTCTATGGCCGGTATCAACAATGACCATACGGAAGCAGCCATCATCACTCCCGCCGCAAAACCAAGAAAAGCTCTCTGCACATTTTTTCCCATATCTTTTTTAAAAATGAATACCACACTGGCGCCCAGGGCCGTCATCAAAAAAGTAAATCCCGTACCTGCGGCAGCCCAACTGAATGCCTGATTCATAATTCCCTCTTTTCCGCCCCCTTTATCCGAAGGAAGCTTTGCTCTATATTATCAGTATACAGATTTCCTGAGATCGTGCCTGTATCTTCCCGAAGCCGTGCCCGTATAACAAAATAACGGATGCCCATTTTCCTGGGACATCCGTTATTATAAGCAATATTCTTTTATTTACTCCATCACACAGCGCTTTCTGGACGAAAAGCCTGCCTTTATCTCTGCACCCTTCCGGAAGCGTCCCCGCCTGCAAGGGTCTCCACTTCTTTTCTGGACACCAGATTGAAATCGCCGGGAATGGTATGCTTCAAGGCGGAGGCCGCTACGCCGAATTCCAGGGCCGCCTTAAAGTCCTTGCCGTCCACAAGGCCGCAGATCACGCCGCCTGCAAAGGAATCCCCGCCTCCCACACGGTCAATGATAGGATGAATGCTGTATTCCTTGGAGTGATAAAACTCTTTGGTATCTCTGGAATAAATGCATGCGGACCACCCGTTATCGGAAGCGGAATGGGAAACACGCAGGGAAGATACGCAGTATTCAAAATTAAACTTCTCCACCATCTGCTCAAAGATGGACTTGTAGCCTGCCAGCTCCAGCTCCCCGCTGGTAACGTCTGTCTCGCCGGGCTTAAAGCCAAGCACCAGCTCCGCGTCCTCCTCATTGCCGATGCACACATCCACATACTTCATCAGGCCTGTCATCACCTTCTGTGCCTTCTCGGAACTCCAGAGCTTTTTGCGGAAATTCAAATCCACAGACACCTTAACTCCATGTTTTTTGGCAGCGATCAGGGCTTTCTCTGTGAGCTCTGCCGCCGCGTCGGAAACCGCCGGGGTAATTCCGGTAAAATGGAACCAGTCGGCATCCTTAAAAATCTCGTCGAAATCAAAATCCGCCTCCGTAGCGGTGGATATGGAGGAGTGGGCCCTGTCGTAAACCACCTTGGAGGGCCTCATGGAAGATCCGCTCTCTAAATAGTAGATTCCAAGTCTCTCGCCGCATTTTGCAATATGTCCCGTGGCTACATTGTATTTGCGAAGAGCAGCAACCGCACACTCCCCGATCTCATTATCGGGAACAGCCGTCACAAATTCCGCCTCATGGCCATAGTTTGCCAGCGATACCGCCACATTGGCCTCGCCGCCGCCATAGTTTACATCAAACTCATCCGCCTGAATAAATTTCTCGTTGTTGGGCGTAGACAGTCTCAACATGATCTCGCCCATGGTAATAACCTTTGCCATTTCTAATCCCTTTCTTCCTGCTTAAGAGTAAGCAAATTTATTTCTGCACAAGGTGTACAGCAAATCCGCCGATCTCTTCCTTAAGATAAATCGCTTTATATTTACCCTTGTCATCCTTCTTCGCAGACTCTTCGTTAAACTCAACGCCGAGAACAGTGGTCATATAATTCACTGCACGCTCGATATAATTCGTCCGGATGGCAATGTGTCCGTTCTTTCCAAGGTAAGGGGTCTTCATCACTTCTACAGCCGTCCCAGCAAAAACCGAACCGCCGCCTACCTTCGCAGGCATGCCAAAAAGGAAAGCAAAGCGGTCTGCCGCCTTTACAGCCTCCTCTTCATTCTCCATATTGATACCGATATGGGCAAGCTCAAAGCCCAGCATGGTCTGAACCGCTTCTCTTGTAAGCTGCTCGATCTTATCCCACTCACCGGCATTGATCAGATCCCCGGGCACCATCCAGGAGCCGCCGCAGGCGATAATCTTGTTGAAGTCAAGATAAGAGGTTAAGTTTTTGGCATTGATGCCGCCAGTGGGCATAAATTTCATGTTTACATAGGGAGCTGCCATAGCCTTGATCTTGGCAAGGCCGCCGGACTGCTCTGCGGGGAAGAACTTCACCACATCAAGGCCAAGCTCAATTGCCAGCTCGATATCGCTGGGGCTCGATGTACCGGGCGTGATGGGTACGTTCTTTTCCTGACAATACCTTACCGTGTTGGCGTTAAGTCCCGGGCTTACGATAAATTTCGCCCCTGCTTCCACTGCTGCGTCCACCTGGGCTGCATTTAGCACCGTGCCTGCCCCCACGCACATATCCGGGAAGTTTTCCGTCATGATCTTAATCGCCTCCGCCGCCGCATCGGTACGGAAGGTCACCTCCGCACAGGGAAGCCCGCCTGCGCAAAGCGCTTTAGCCAGAGGAAGCGCATCCTCTGCCCTGTCAATTTTTACTACCGGGACAATCCCAATTTTGCTGATTTTTTCTAAAACCGGAATCATGTTTCCTCCATTTCCAACCTGCCTGACAGGTTAATTTTATTACCAGGAGAGGCCCCCACAGGGGCATCCCCCGGTTTACCCATTTCCTTAAGCATACCATATGGAGACAAACTGGTCTATCATTTTTTACAGTTCAAACCGTTTTTCAAGCCGTTTTATTGTAACAATGCCGCCAGCCAAAAACCAGGCAGTAACAATTAAGCCAGAATCTCCTTCACGCACGCTGCGATCTTGTCACATTTGCAGTTGGCAAAGAAATATTCCTGAAATTTTTCACCCGAGAGGGCTCCTTTTACAAGCTCCCCATCCAGGTTCTTAAGAATGGTTACCAAATCCACATGGGTAACCTCTTTTACCCCGTCAAGGATTTTCTTGTTTCTCTGTTCGGGAACCACTCTCTCCTTGGGATAACCGCCGCCGCCCGGCGCGCAGAAGAGCTTCTCAAAAATGTATTCCAGGTTCAGCTCGCCGCCCCAGCCAAAATTCTCCGCAAAGGGAAGGGCGATACAGTTGCCGTCATTTACCTGGGAAAAAAGATAGGCGTCCAAAGGAGAGGTAATGTGTCCGCAGAGCACCTTGGGGAAGGAATTGCAGGCAAGCATAGCCCCTTCTCCGGTACCGCAGCCCGTGATCACATAGTCCGCCGCCCCGGAATTTAAAAGCACTGCCGCCAAAATACCGTTCTGGACATAAGTGAGCTGATGCTCATCCTCTGCCGAATACATTCCATAATTGAAAACCTCATGCCCCATGGGCTCTACTACTTTTTTTAAGGTGGCGCAGACCAGCTCATTCTTGGCTGCCTGGCTGTTCTCATTGATAAGCGCTATTTTCATGGTTTTGCCATTCTCCTTTCAAAATCTGGAAGGTAAGCAGCAAGATCCTTGCCGCTTACCTTGTTATGAGGATAGTTTGCGAGGCATGCTACCCCTTCTTACTGAGGCTGTTTTCCGATGTAAGCCAGAATACCGCCGTCCACATAAAGCACATGGCCGTTTACAAAGTCAGACGCGTCTGAGGCAAGGAACACCGCAGGCCCCTGTAAATCCTCGGTCTCTCCCCAGCGGGCCGCAGGAGTCTTTGCGATGATAAACTGATCAAAGGGATGTCTGCTTCCGTCAGGCTGAATCTCTCTCAAAGGAGCAGTCTGAGGGGTTGCAATGTAGCCAGGGCCGATGCCATTACACTGAATGTTGAACTCGCCGTATTCGGAGGCAATGTTCCTGGTCAGCATCTTAAGGCCGCCCTTGGCAGCCGCATAAGCGGAAACGGTCTCGCGGCCAAGCTCGCTCATCATAGAGCAGATGTTGATAATCTTTCCATGTCCCTTTTTGATCATGCTGGGAATCACAGCCTTGGACACGATAAAAGGGGCGTTCAAGTCCACGTCGATGACCTGACGGAACTGGTCTGCGCTCATCTCGCACATAGGGATTCTCTTGATGATACCGGCATTGTTTACCAGAATGTCGATCACGCCCACTTCCTTCTCGATCTGGGCCACCATTGCCTGAACCTGCTCTTCATTGGTTACGTCGCACACATAGCCATGGGCCTTGATTCCTTTTTCCTCATAAGCGGCAATGCCCTTGTCCACCAGCTCCTGCTTGATGTCGTTGAAAACGATGGTGGCGCCTGCCTCGGCATATGCACTTGCAATGGCAAAGCCAATACCGTAGGATGCTCCCGTTACCAGTGCTATCTTGCCTTCCAGTGAAAATTTCTTCATAAAATCGCTCATTTTTCTCTTCTCCTTATTTTTTACTCTGATTTCTGTTTTATTTATCCGTTTTATTTTCCTCTTACATACCACAGGCTTCCCCTGCCATGCCTTACCGTTGGAAAATCGTCACATCAGATCCTTCATCGCCACGCCGTCCATGTCGTCGAAATCCTGGTTCTCTCCCACCATTCCCCAGATAAAGGTGTAGGCTCTTGAACCGCAGCCCGCATGGATAGACCAGCTCGGGGAGATGACCGCCTCTTCATTACGCATCACAATGTGCCGCGTCTCTTTAGGCTCGCCCATGTAATGCATCACGAAAGCGTCCTCGGGCATCTCAAAGTAGAGATAAACCTCCATACGTCTGTCATGGGTATGGCAGGGCATGGTATTCCACACGCTGCCCGGCGCAAGCTTGGTCATGCCCATCACCAACTGGCAGCTCTCCACCTGTCCCGGCAGAATGTACTTGCAGATCACTCTGTGGTTGGCGTCCTCTAAGGAACCCAACTCTACCTTATTTTCGTCCTTTACAATGACCACGCCCTCTTCCGGTTCTCCTTCCGGTTTGATCAGCACGGTGGGATAGGTCTTGTGGGCAGGCGCGCTGTTGATATAAAACTTGGCAGGCCTTGCCACATCTGCACTCTCAAACACAATATCCTTGGCGCCCATTCCGATGTACATGCCTTCCTTAAAGCCCACCTCATAGGTTCTGCCGTCGATCGTGACACTGCCCGGGCCGCCGATATTGATCACGCCCATCTCCCTTCTCTGGAGAAAATACTCTGCCCGCAGTTCTTCCCCTGCGGTCAGGGTCAGCGGCTCCTTCGGCACGGCGGCTCCTGTGATAATTCTGTCAATGTGGCTGTACACCAGCTTGATCTCCCCCGGCACGAACAGATTTTGAATCAAAAACTCTTCCCGCAGCCTCTCTGTGGTATAATGCTTCACGTCCCTTGGTGAAGCGGCTGTTCTCAGCTCCATTTCCTTTCACTCCTTTCTTTTTCTGCTCCAATAACCCCTCAAAGTAATTTCAAATTATTTCCTTTGATGTTAATAAGTATACATCAAAAAATTGTCTATGTCCTTTCAAATATTTCTATAAATATTGCAAATTTTGAACACTCACTCTATAATAGTAGAAAGAATCCGTTTTCTGCCACCCATAGGTCGGAAAAGTCCGAAACCTTTTTCTCCGAAAGAAAGGAGCCCCTTATGGAAGAACTGTATTCCTGCCAACAGGCAATGGAGAATTGCTCCTCCACCCAGACCTTTGCCATTGCCCATCTCTATAAAGAAGAAAAAACCATGGACATGCATATCCATGATTGCTACGAAATCTATTATTCCATCTCCGGCGGCAGACAGTTTTTGATCGACAACAAATTCTATGCCATAAATCCCGGCGATGTATTCATCATCAACCAATACGAAAGCCATAAGATCACCCAGGTGGACAAGATGGTACACGAGCGGATCGTGCTCTCCATCCATCCCGAGTACACCAAACGGCTCTCCACCCCTGACACGGATTTAGACGCCTGCTTTTCGGACCGCCCCCAGGCCTTCTGTCACAGAATTTCTTTGAGTAAGGATCAGCAGAGCCGTTTTTTGTACTATATCAACAAGATCACCGGGGCGGACGGATATGGCCATGATGTTGTGGAGCAGACTGCCTTTATGGAGCTGATGCTCCTGATCAACAACGCGGTGCGCACCGGCCACCAGCCGGAAAGCGCCATGGGAGCCTACAGCTATAATCATCAGGTGGACGACATTTTAGCCTATATCAATCAGAACATCGCCTCCCCCATCTCCATCGAGCAGCTCGCCGGGGAGTTCTTTTTGAGCGAATCCTACATTTGCCGGATCTTTAAGTCGGCTACCGGAACCACCATCAATAAGTACATAAACGCCCGGCGTATCAGTATCGCCAAGGCCCTTTTAAGCGACGGGGCAAATGTGACCGAGGCCTATGAAAAAAGCGGTTTCTCCGATTACAGTAATTTTTTCAAGGCATTTACGAAGGCGGTGGGGATTTCGCCGAAGAAATATGCGCAGTGCAGTGTGAGTTGAGGGCTTCGCCGTCTGTTTTGATTGCGGCTGCGGGTCAGGGTATGGTATAATAAGGAAGTGCGCTGATGCGCACGCAGGTCGTAAGGCATCCTCCCATCTACGATGGGTCCCTCCTTGCGACAAAATAGAATTTACTCCAAACAGTAAGAGGGAGGTTTTTTTATGGGAAGAGATGATTATGCAAAAGCTTACAAACTTGGGAAAAAAGATTATCAGGCCAGAATGCTCCGTGGCGTAAAGCCCACTCTGGAAGTTTTAGATGATATTATGCCGGATAAAGGCTCCTATTTTGAGCAGCCCCTGGGCCTGGTACAGATTCCTATAGATCAGATCGCAGGAACCAAAACCGTGGGGAGAAGCAGCTCCTTTGCAGGAAATTTCATGCCTATCCTGCGGGACGGTACGGAATTTGCCGCTAAATGGTCCAACTTAAGCACCAGCCATGTGGAGGAAGGCATCCGGGATCCCATCAAGGCTTATGAATATATGAACAAATTTTACGTGGAGGAGGGCAATAAACGGGTCAGCGTCATGAAATATTTCGGCGTGGTCTCCATCCCCGGAAACGTGATCCGTATCGTTCCCAAGCGCACAGACGAAAAAGAAAATAAGATTTACTTTGAATTTTTAGACTTTTATCAGGCGGCTCCCATCAATTATATCTGGTTCACCCAAGAGGGAAGCTTTGCCAAGCTACAGGAGGCTGTGGGAAAGAAACCGGGAGAGGTCTGGAATGAGGATGAGCTCTTAAAGTTCAGCTATATTTATACCCGCTTTACCGCCGAATTTAAGGCCCGGGGCGGAAGCAAGCTGGATATCACCCCGGCAGATGCCTTTTTGTCCTTCATCACCTTATACGGCTATGACGAGTTGGAAGAAAAAACCACCAATGAGCTCAAGGAGCTGATTGCAAAGAGTTGGGAGGAGTTTGTCCTTTTACAGGAAGAGCAGGAAATCGACCTTCGGATGAAACCCACCCAGGAGAAAAAGCCGCTCATCAGCACGCTCCTTCATCCCTTAACCGCCTCCAAGCTTAAGATTGCCTTTATCTACGAAAAAACCCCGGGAACCTCTGCCTGGACTTACGCCCATGAGCTGGGCCGGCTTTATCTGGAACAGACCTTCCCTGACGAACTGAATACGGTTTTTTATGAAAACTGCACACAGGAAAATATTTCCGCCCTTCTGGACGAGGCCATTGCCGAGGGCTGTAACCTGATTTTTACCACCACACCCTCCTTCGTCCAGGCCAGCGTGAAGGCGGCTATCGCCAACCCCCACGTCCATATTTTGAACTGCTCCCTAAACACCTCTCACCGGTATATCCGCACCTATTACTCGCGGATGCATGAGGCCAAGTTTTTGATGGGCGCAATTGCAGGGGCCATGGCAGAAAACAACCGCCTGAGCTATGTGGCGGATTATCCTATTTACGGCTCCATTGCCAATATCAATGCTTTCGCCTTGGGCGCCAAGATGATCAATCCACGGGCAACGGTTTATCTGGAGTGGTCCTCCCTGAAGGACGCTGATCTGGAGGAAAGAGTCCGGAAGGCAAATTCCTCCTGTATCTCCGGACGGGATATGGTGATTCCCGAGGAGGCATCCCGGTTTTTCGGAATCTACCACCTGGAAGGGCCGCATCCGCGAAGCCTTGCCATGCCTTTGTATCATTGGGGAAAATTCTATGAGCAGTTACTCCGTACCATCATGGACGGTACCTGGAAATATGACGACGATCCTTCCTCCATCAAGGCCATCAATTACTGGTGGGGCATGGCGGAAGGGGTTATTGACGTGGTCTGCTCCCAGCGGCTTCCTATCGGCACCAAGCGGCTGGTAGAGCTCCTTAAATCCACCATCAGCTCCGAGGTGTTCAATCCTTTTTCCGGTATTTTGTACTCCCAGTCGGGTATCGTGCAGGATGACCCTGACAAGAGCCTTTCCCCGGAGGAGATCATGACCATGGACTGGCTGGCGGAAAATGTGGTGGGTTCCATCCCCAAAAAGGAAGAGCTCACCGAACATGCGGAGGCTGTGATCAAGCAGCAGGGAGTAATGAAAAAGGAAGGTTGACAAATGCCATGAAGATTCTGGTGATCGGAGATGAGGAGTCGAAATACTTATGGGACTTCTTTGATAAAAGCAAAGTGGAGGGAATTGACCTGATCATTTCCTGCGGCGATCTGGATCCCCGCTACCTGTCTTTTCTGGTAACCCTCTGCGCCGTCCCTGTCCTGTATGTACACGGCAACCATGACGGGAAATATGAGAAAATCCCGCCGGAGGGCTGTACCTGCATTGAAGACCAGATTTTTGTCTATGAAGGCGTCCGCATCCTGGGATTGGGCGGTTCCATGCGCTACAGGCCGGGCCCGCACCAATATACGGAGAAGGAAATGCAAAAACGCGTGTCCAAGCTCTGGTTCCAGCTCTTTAAGCACAGGGGCTTTGACATTCTGGTAACTCATTCCCCGGCTTACCAGCTCAACGACGGAAGGGATCTCCCTCACCAGGGCTTTCAGGTATTTCGCAAACTGATTGATAAATACCGTCCCAAATTTTTTCTACATGGACACGTACACATGTCCTATGGAAGAAACCATAAGCGCTATGATAAATATCAGGATACCCATGTGATCAACGCCTACGAGAGATGCGTGTTTGATTTTGAGGATGAAGATCCGGGGGCTCATATCTACAAGTAAACCCCTATATCGACATTGCAGATACCACCATGAATGAAAGGGGTTTACTTTGGGCCTGTGGCGGGTGCGCCCCGCCCGCGGGTAGGGAAAACCTTCCCTACCCGTTTTCCCTGGATTCCAAATTTTCTTCCAACTCCTCCAGAATATGAATGATATCCCGGATCGAACCTTTCCGGTTCAATATCTCCTGCATTTTGCGCAGTATCCTGAGATAGCTGATTCTTTCCGGTACCAGCCCTTCCACGATCCCCGGGAAAAATTCTCTGATATTATCAATCATGATCTTTACAGTATGCTTGTTTATGATCTCCCCGTAGTTCTCTTCACATAGCCCTGCCACGGTGTCAATCATTTCCCTGAAAGCAGCCTCGTCTTTTGCCTCAAGGCAATCCTCCCATAAAACCCGATCATAGGATAAAATTCTGTAACTGCTCTTTTTAAGCTCCGTATTATCCCTAATCCGAAGAACCGGCATCAGGATACCCCTGGCCTTTACCAGCTCCTTTCTTTTTTGGTTGACATAGTCGCTCTCTAATCCCGTAACCACACAGGAGATCAGCTCTTCTCCCACTTCCAGCAACAGGGGCTCCGCAAAGAGATTATTTTTGATCTCCTGCTCCATAACCGCATTGCTGTTTTCCACCACTTTTCCCTCCGCAATCCCCAGCAGAACACCTGGGCTTATGTCCAGGATCCGGCAGATTCCCTTTACAAGGGAGATATCCGGCAGGCCGTTTCCTCTCTCCCATTTGCTCACTGCCTGGGCAGTGACCCCCAGCCGGGAGGCAAATTCCTCCTGGGTCATCTTTTTGTTCTGCCTGTACTGACAGATGATCTCTCCGATTTCCTTCATGCCAATCCCTGTACCTTTCTGCATATTCCCGTCAAGGGTTCTTCCCCCTCTACGGCTTCTGTGTCTATTGTATCAGCAAAAAGGCTGTGTGCAAAACAACGGACGGTTTGATCTTTCCTCAACAACCCTGGTGTGGCTTCCAAGCTTCATCCCTTACTGCCCCAGCCACACGCTGTTATCTCTTCCCCGCAATCTCTCCCTGCTTCTTGTAAATACTCCCCTCAGGGATGCATCCCCGCACCATGCTGGTGGGATATACATTGGTATTACGGCCGATCACCGTGCCCGGGTTGAGAACGCTGTTACAGCCTACCTCAACATTGTCCCCCAGCATGGCGCCGAACTTTTTCAGTCCTGTCTCGATCTTTTCCTCACCGTATTTCACCACCACCAGCGTCTTATCGCTTTTTACATTGGAAGTGATAGAGCCTGCCCCCATATGGGCTTTAAATCCCAGGATACTGTCGCCCACATAATTGTAGTGGGGCACCTGAACCTTGTTAAACAGGATCACATTTTTGAGCTCGGTGGAATTTCCAACCACGGCCCCTTTCCCAACAATGGCGTTGCCACGGATAAAAGCGCAGTGCCTGATCTCCGCCTCCTCGTCGATGATGGCCGGGCCGTTGATGCAGGCGGTAGGCGCTATGTTGGCAGATTTGGCCACCCATACCCGGTCTTTGATTTCCGTATAAGTGTCTTTCGGAAGCCTCTTGCCCAGGGCTACGATGAAATCCCTGATTTTGGGCAAAAGCTCCCAGGGATACACGGCCCCCTCAAAGAGCTGCGCCGCTATGGTCTCATCCAGGTTGTAAAGCTTCTCAATTGTAAATTGTTCCATACTTCTCCTCTTTTCCGCACTGGCTCTCCAGCGCTTTTTTATATTTTGTCGCAAGGAGGGACCCATCGCAGATGGGAGGATGCCTTACGACCTGCGTGCGCATCAGCGCACTTCCTTATTATACCATATTATTGCTTTCTATCACTTTTATAATTTCCCGCCGCCTTCTGAAACTGGCGGTTTAAGACAAACTGGTTATTCAGTCCCTTCACGATGTTGGTTCTCCTGGATACAAAATCATCCAACTTCTTCATGTATTCCTCCTCGGTGATCGTCCCCTGGGCCACCATGGTAAGCCCTTTTTCCCAGCTTGCGGTAAGGGCCGGGTCAAGGAGCGGACGGATGGAATTATCCACCACTTCATAGATCATCTCCCCCATCAGGGTAGGCGTCACGATCTGGGTCTTTTTGCTCAAATCCAGATATTTTATGTTTATGAGCTTCTTTAGGATTTCAGCACGGGTTGCAGAGGTTCCGATTCCGCTGCCCTTGATCTGGCTGCGAAGCTCCTCGTCCTCGATGAGCTGCCCTGCATTCTCCATGGCAAGAATCATGGTGCCGGAATTATAACGCTTGGGCGGTGTGGTCTCCCCCTCCTTGATCTGCATATCCTGAACCGGAAGCTTCATCCCTTTTCTTAAGCTGCTTAATGCCTCCAAAAGCTCTTTATCAGTGGCCTCCTCTTCCCCAGCCGACGTATCGGCTTCCCCTTTTTTCCCTGCTGGGGAGCCGTTCCTTGCAAAGGAGTATTTCATCGCCCCAAGATATCCTTCCTGTTCCAGCACCTTGAAGCTGGCAAAGAACCGCTCGCCCTTCACCGATACCTGTAGGGAAATCCTCCGGTAGAGAGCCGGCGGGCAGAAAATACTCAGAAACCTTCGCACGATAATCTCGTAAACCTTAACGGCGGTGGGATTTAAGGAACGCAAAGCCCCCAGCCCCGCTCCTGTGGGAATAATGGCATAGTGATCGGTGATCTGCTTGTCGTTCACATATCTGCTTTTGGCAATCTTTTGAAAGCTTTTGCTGGCCAGTATTCCTGTTGCCAGCTCCTTTACGCTATCAATCCCTGCAACGCCCCTGATATTCTTGTGGATTTCCTTTGCCACCGCCGTGGAAAGCACCCTGGCGTCGGTACGGGGGTAGGTAGTCAGCTTTTTTTCATACAACTCCTGGGCAATCCTTAAAGTCTCGTCCGGGCTGATCTTGAAGAGCCTGGCACAGTCGTTTTGCAGCTCCGCCAAATTGTACAGAAGGGGAGGATTCTTTGTCTCCTTCTTTTTCTCCAGGGATTCCACCGTGGCCTCCACAGGCGGCTCCTCCATCAAAAAGCCGATCAGGTTCTCCGCATCCTTTTTTTCCTTGAACCCGTTTTCCTTGTATAAAAGGGGAGAGCCATAGTATTTGGTGTTCTCCACCGCTCTCCACTCGCACTCACAGCTCTTCTCCCCGAGAAGCAGGCTGGCCATCACACGGTAAAAAGGAGTCTTCACAAACTCCCTGATCTCCCGCTCCCGGTTCACTACCATGCCCAGCACACAGGTCATGACTCTGCCCACGCTGATCACCGCCCTGTCGGCTTTTAAGTAGGACTTTACGGAATTTCCATATTTCAGGGTGAGAACCCGGGAAAAGTTAATGCCCATGAGATAATCTTCCTTGGCCCGCAGGTAAGCGGCGGCTCCCAGGTTATCATACTCGGATAAATCCTTTGCCTCCCGGATGCCCCGCAGAATTTCTTCCTCGGTCTGGGAGTCGATCCAGACCCTTTTTCGCTTCTTTCCTTTCACATGGGCCTGCTGCTCCACCAGACGGTAGATATACTCGCCCTCCCGCCCGGAGTCGGTGCAGACATAAATGGTCTCCACATCCTCCCGGTTTAGCAGCCCGCTGACAATCTGAAACTGTTTTTTTACGCCTTCAATCACCTCATACTTAAACTCAGAGGGAATAAAAGGAATGGTCTCCAGCGTCCATCTTTTATATTTTTCATCATAGACCTCGGGATAGCTCATGGTGACCAGATGCCCCACGCACCAGGTGATCACTGCGTCTGCGGACTCCATGTAACCGTCCCTGTTGCCGGCATTTAAGCCAAGGGCCCTGGCGAATTCCCTTGCCACGCTGGGTTTTTCCGCTATATATAGATTTTTTCCCATCACATCTCATCCATACTGATCAATTTCATATTCGGCTTTACCGTGGCCTCCAGCTTTAGCCGTTCCTCAAAATTATGGACGGAAAAGAGGTAAACATAGTCTGCCTCCAGCTTTGCCTTTTCCGCACAAAAAAGGAACCACTCATAGTCGTCATAGCGCATGAGAGGCTTTTCCCAATTGCAGATTCCCAGAATGGTTTTGCCTTCCTCATTCTGCGCCACAATGTCAATGGTGCCGAATTTTCCTACCCACTCCCCTACTCTCTCCACTTTAAAGGGAAGCTTTCCCTGCTTATTCCACCTCTCAAAATGCTGCTTACAGAACAGGCTGAAATAATCCGCCACATAATAATTGAAGGAAGGAGCGATATATTCTTTGTAAAATTCCTCCCCGCTCATGCTCTCTAAGCTGCTCAGATTCGGGTATAAATAGGTAAAATAGAAATGGACAAAGTGATTGCTGATGCGGTAAACTCCCTTTTGGGTATTGGCCTTCCCCTCCGTATCATAGGAGAAAACCTTTTCCACCAGCTCCAGCTCCATAAGATTTTTCAGGTAAACGCTGATCTTGGCCCTGGAAAACTCGGTGTGCAGATACAAATCGTTGAGCTTGCGACGCCCCGCGGCTATGGAGGCAAGGATTGTGTTATACACTCCGGTCTCCCGCAGCTCTTCCTCCACAATTCTCTGCCCCTCGCCATATAAAAAGGCATCCCTGTCAAGGATATGCTTACAGATATTCTCCTTCACACTCAGGCCTTCCTCAAAATGCCGCCAATATCCGGGCACTCCGCCTAAGATGGCATAGGTCTCCACACATTGTCTTCTGGTAAAATCAGGGAAAAAGCTTCTGACCGCCTCCACCCCCAGCTCCCGGACTTTCAAAAAGCCGGAAAGCTCAGAGGCGGCCTCCCCGATTTTGTTCACCATACTGTTTTCCACCCAGCCGATGGACGAGCTGCAAAGAACCACCATCAACGGCCGGTTTGCCTCTCTGCTGCGGATCAGGGCCGTAAGCTCCTTCATAAACCCGTCCCCGGCTTTGACCATGTACTGAAATTCGTCCACGATCAAAAGCTTCTTTTCTTCCGGCTCCCCGCTCCAGACAGCCTTATCGTCCGGCAAAGGCTCCTCCCCCAAAATCCTTTGGAAGATTTCGCAGTAGGAGGGATAGCAGGGTTCCTTTTTCTTTCCCATCTTTAACTCTCTTGCCCACTGGCTGCACTGCTCCCTTTCCGAGGCAGAGCGGGCCCTGTAAAAATGGCTTTCCTTTCCGCTGGCAAACTGGTAGAGCAAAGTGGTCTTACCCACATTCTTTTCCCCGTAAACCACCAGAATCTGGCTGCCCTCCCGGTCAAAATATGAATTTAAATAGCGAAGCTCCGATACTCGTTCCGGCGCCATTTTGCTTCCTCTCCTTCTGCCTTCTTGGCTGCCTGCTGTTAACCGATATAGCCCTCTGCCTTTAACAGCTCCGCACAGAGCACGGCGCCGCCTGCTGCCCCTCTGACCGTATTGTGGGAAAGGCCGATAAATTTCCAGTCATAAACGGTATCCTCCCGCAGCCGTCCCACACTGATTCCCATTCCTCTCTCGAAGTCAACGTCAAGCTTCACCTGGGGCCGGTTATCCTCCTCCCTATATTGGATGAACTGCTCCGGCGCGCTGGGAAGCTTAAGCTCCTGGGGCCTGCCCTGAAAGGCAAGGAGCTTTTCGATCAACTGCTCCTTGGTGGGTTTTTGACGGAACTTTACAAACACAGCGGCGGTATGGCCGTTTAACACGGGCACCCTGATACACTGGCAGGTGATCACAGGGCTGGTGGCGGGAACGATCACCCCGTCCTTTACTTCTCCCCAGATTCTTAAGGGCTCCTTCTCGCTCTTTTCTTCTTCTCCTCCAATATAAGGAATCACGTTTTCCACCATCTCCGGCCAGTCCCTGAAAGTCTTCCCTGCACCGGAAATTGCCTGGTAGGTGGTAGCCACCACCTCATAAGGCTCAAATTCCTTCCAGGCGCTGAGCACAGGCGCATAGCTCTGAATGGAGCAGTTGGGCTTTACGGCAATAAAGCCTTTGGATGTACCCAGCCTCTTTTTCTGAAATTCGATTACTGCCATATGCTCCGGATTGATTTCCGGAACCATCATGGGCACATCCGGCGTCCAGCGATGGGCAGAATTGTTGGAAACCACGGGAGTCTCCGTCTTTGCATACTCCTCCTCAATCCGCCTGATCTCCTCTTTGGTCATATCCACCGCACTGAACACAAAGTCCACATCAGCGGCAACCTTTTCCACCTCGTTTACGTTCATCACCATAATATCCTTGACTGCCTGGGGCATGGGCGTATCCATCTTCCATCTTCCGCCCACTGCCTCCTGATAGGTCTTTCCCGCCGACCTCTCGCTGGCCGCAATGGTAGTCACCTCGAACCAGGGATGGTTTTCCAAAAGGGAGATAAACCTCTGCCCCACCATGCCTGTTCCGCCTAAAATACCAACCTTTAATTTTTCACTCATCTTCTGATCTCCTTATCTGTTATTTTCTCCCGGCCGCTTTGCCGCAGCCTATCCCTCTATTTCTGTCTCAGGCCTTTTCCTCAAACCACAAATGATCGAGAAATTCTCTGTTTATCCGGATCACCTTTTCCATGGCTTCCCTGCCCGGCGCGCCCAGCGTCAGCCTTTTTTTCACGCAGGTTTTAAGGCTGATGGCCTCATAGACATCTCCCTCGAATACAGGGCTGATGGCCTTTAATTCCTCCAGGCTCAGGCTGTCGATACTGCTGTTTTTGTCCAGGCAATAGAGAACCAACTGCCCGATAATCCCATGGGCATCCCGAAAGGGTACCCCCTTACCCACCAGATAATCCGCCGCGTCCGTTGCGTTGGTAAAGCCTTTCATTGCGCTCTCTTCCATTACCTCATCACAAAATTTTATGGTAGAGAGCATTCCCTGAAAAAGCACAAGGCAATTTTTTACCGTTTCTATGGCGTCAAAGGTAACCTCCTTATCCTCCTGCATATCCTTATTATAAGCAAGGGGCAGCCCCTTCATAGTGGTAAGTATGGACATCAATGCGCCATAGACCCGCCCCGTCTTTCCCCGCACCAGCTCCGCTATGTCCGGATTCTTTTTTTGGGGCATAATACTGCTTCCGGTAGAAAAGCCATCGTCAATCTCCACAAAGCGGTACTCATTGGAATTCCAGATAATGATTTCCTCGCTGAACCTGCTCAGATGCATCATGATGGTGGAAAGGGCTGCCAAAAATTCTATAATGTAATCCCTGTCCGATACGGAATCCATACTGTTTAAGGTAGGCCCCTCAAAGCCCAACAGGGCCGAGGTATAGTACCGGTCCAGCGGATAAGTGGTGCCTGCAAATGCACCGGCTCCCAGAGGGGAATAATTCATCCTCTTATAGATATCCTGAAGCCGCAACACATCCCGCTTGAACATCTCAAAATATGCCCCCAAATGATGGGCCAGCGTGGTAGGCTGCGCCTTTTGCAAATGGGTGAACCCAGGCATATAAGTAGTCAGGTTCTTTTCCATCAAATCAAGCAGCGTTTCCAGAAGATTTCCCAGGCCGCAGGCCACCTCCAAAACCTGTTCTCTCACATAAAGTTTCATATCCAGAGCCACCTGATCGTTCCTGCTTCTTCCGGTGTGGAGCTTTTTCCCGGCCTCCCCGATCCGCTCCGTCAAAACAGCCTCCACGAAGCTGTGGACATCCTCATACTCCTCGGTGATTTTCAGCCGCCCCTCCAAAACATCCTGCCTGATACCTGTGAGCCCCTTTACAATATCGTCCTTTTCCTTGCAGGTGAGAATGCCCTGCTTTTCAAGCATCACCGCATGGGCAATGCTGCCCTCTATATCCTGTTCAAAGAGCCTTTGATCAAAGGTAATGGATGCATTAAACCGGTATACCAATTCATCCGTTGCCTTGGAAAAACGCCCTCCCCATAGCTGTGCCATAATAATAACCATACTCCTTTCAAAAACCAGCGGTCTACAGCCGTCTAATTATTAAATCTGCATTTGATACTACCATACTTTTTCAGGATTTTCAATGCGGGAAAAGGACATTTTAATAGATTTTTAGACCGTTACCGATTTTATGCACAGAAAAACTGACTACTCATAACTTATAATTATATAGCGAACGGCAAAAATTTATGTTTTGGCCTTTACTATAAGTCCGGTATCCGTTAATTATGCCAACAACAGGCAGCATTTAAAACTTGTAGGAGGAATTATGGAGCCTGTTCTGAAATGTAACAATATCTGTTTTTCTTATCACAGCTTAAATGGTGAGACCAGAGCCTTGACCAATATATCCTTTCAGGTTGAAAAGGGCGAATTCCTGGCTATTGTAGGGCCCAGTGGGTGCGGCAAATCCACCCTGCTCTCCATTATCGCAGGGCTCCTTCGTCCCCAGTCCGGTGAAATTCTGTTAAACGAAGAAGGGCAGGAGAAAATCCGTATCGGCTATATGCTCCAGCAGGATCATCTCCTGGAATGGCGCACCATCTGGAAGAACGTACTCCTTGGCCCGGAAATCAATAAATCCTTATCTCCGGAAAAGGAAGCCCTTGCGGAGAAGCTCCTTAAGGACTATGGACTTTACAAATTTAAGGACAAAAAACCGGGAGAGCTCTCCGGCGGTATGAAGCAGCGCGCCGCCCTGATCAGGACCATGGTGATGGAGCCAGGGCTTCTTCTTTTGGATGAACCATTCAGCGCCCTGGACTACCAGACACGGCTGATGGTTTCCGCCGACATTGGAAATATCATCCGCGCCAGCGGTATTACCGCTATCCTGATCACCCATGATTTGTCGGAAGCCATCTCTTTGGCTGACAGAATCCTTGTGCTCACCAGGCGCCCGGCCACTGTCAAAAACAACATTCCGATTCATCTTACCCTACCGGAAAATACGCCCCTTGCGGCAAGAAACGCCCCGGAATTTCAGGATTTATTCACTTTACTTTGGAAGGAGATTTCTGATGAATATAGCGGATAGACCAAAAGATAATTTCAGTTCCAAAGAAGGCTTGACAGCCCAGCAGCTTTATATTAAGAAACACCACAGGCATCATCACATGATCACCCTGCTGCGCATCCTTGTATTGGTACTCTTCCTCTCCCTGTGGGAGTGCTCCGGCAGGCTCGGATGGATTGACACCTTCTTTTTCAGCAGCCCCAGCATGGTGGTTTCCTTCTTTGTCAGTATGCTCAGGGACGGAACCTTCTTTACCCATACGGGAATCACCCTGCTTGAAACTCTGCTGAGCTTCGTGCTGATCACCCTAATCTCCGTCCTGGCCGCCACGGTTTTGTGGTATTCCAGAACCCTGTCGGAAATTTCAGAGCCTTATCTGGTGGTTTTAAACAGCCTGCCCAAATCCGCCCTTGCCCCTCTTTTCATTGTCTGGCTCGGTACGGGAATGAATACGATCATCGTTGCCGGTATTTCCGTGGCAATTTTCGGTTCTGTGATCAGCCTTTACACCAGCTTTAAGCAGGTGGACTCCGAAAAGCTCAAACTCATCTATACCCTTGGCGGGAACCGCTTTGACGCTTTCCATAAGGTGGTGCTTCCCTCCTCCATTCCCGCCGTGCTCAGCAATATGAAGGTCAATATCGGCCTGGCTCTGGTGGGCGTCATTATTGGAGAATTCCTGGCGGCAAGACGGGGGCTGGGGTATCTGATTATTTATGGGTCGCAGGTTTTCAGGTGGTGGGCGGAAATGACAGAAAGAAACATCCGGGCGCCGGTTTCAGGAACTGCAAATAACCCTGCATTCCTTCCGGCGGCATGCAATCCCGTATTTCAAGACCGTATGCAGCCCTTCCTCATAGAACTGCTCGGCATACCGTTTTCTTTCAATCTGGTCAAGGGCTTTTTGGCATTCGATGTCCAGGTCGGAATCATTCGCATATTTTACTTCAATCACAATCCCGATCTCTTCATCCTCGATCTCCACCTGGATGTCGCTGTAGCCCTCCCCCGCTTCCATATTCGACCTCACATACCAGTCCCCCTTGTAGCCGAGCAGCCCAATCAATACACCGTGATAGAAATTCTCCTTTGTCTGCTTCCTTGCAAAGGTGTCCCGGATGCTGATTGTTTTTTTGAGATAGGCTGTGAACTGTTGTTCCACGCTTTGCGCATCTCCGGCCTTTAAGGCCTCGCAGAAACAGTCCAGGGCCTCCCCGTCCTTCCTGGCGTTTTCCTTAAACAGGCCCATGATCTGTTCCGTAAATATCTGCCGGATTTCCCGGTTTGGGATGGCCAGCCAAAAACGATTTGCGTCCGGCTTTTCCCGCTGTGTGAGGTATCCGGTTGCAAACAATATGCTCCACATATTCTCCGCCGTATCATACAGATTGTTGTAAGTCAATTCCTGCCGGATCTCCTTCGCCACGCTCTCCCCTGCGATCAGGCTCTCCATCTCACGTCTGGTCACCCCGTCACCAACCCTCTCGATAAAATGCCTGACCACGTCATTGCCGCTTGTATTCGCCCAATAATTCTGTGGGAAAAGCTCCGGGTCGCTTCGCAAATCATCCACATAATTCACTACATCCCAGGGGCAGTACACATCCACATTGCCGAAATGGTATCCGTCATACCAGTCTTTAACCGTGCCATAAAAACCGGCAAGGCCATAATAGGCAAGAAGGGCCTGCACCTCCGCATCGGTGAACCCGAAATACTCATCAAACCTCACATTTGCGATGGAAAATATCTTAAGGTTGTTGAGCCCTGTAAAAATGCTTTCCTTCGCCACTCTCAAACAGCCCGTCATCACGGCAAAATAAAGGCTGTCATTGGTCTTAAGGGCCTGCTCAAAGAGATTGCGTATGAGGATAATCATCTGGTCATAATAGCCGCATTCATTTGCCTTTGCCAGAGGGACGTCATACTCGTCGATCAGCAGGATTGCCTTATTCCTGTAATGTTTATGCAACAATGTGGAAAGGGTTTTTAAGCTTTCCATCAAAACGGAATCCGACATCTGGAAACTCTCCCGGCCTGTCATATCCACCCTTATAAGCTGTTCATACCGGCTTTTCTCCTGGTCTGTCAGCTCCTCGCTTTCCCTTAAAAACTGAAACCGCATGGCCTCCGCCCCAATCACGGAACCCATCATGGCGCGGGCCGTGGCATAATCCTTTCCTTTTACCCCCTTAAGGGAAAGAGCGATCACAGGAAACTGCCCCATATATTTTTCGCAAAGCTCTGCCTCCTTCCGGATTTCAAGACCCTCAAAAAGCTCCCTCCTACATCCGATCTCAAAAAATGTTTTGAGCATGCTCATATTCAAGGATTTCCCAAAACGCCTGGGACGAGTAAACAAATTTACCTTTCCCCAATTTTCAAGCAGTTCCCTGATCAACCCCGTCTTATCGATATAATAGAAATTTTCAGTTCGGATATCATCAAAGCTCTCAATCCCCACCGGCAGCATTTTTTTCTTTTCATCTCTCATCTGAATCCTCCCCGCGCTTATAGCAGCTCTTACCGTCTTTGGGCTGAATCAAGTATACCTTATAACTGCTCACATTATCAAGTTTTATCCTGAAAAGGGACAAGTATCTGCCACTTTCCCCTGCCACCCCGGGAACTGTATCTGACCTTTCCTTCCTTTTTCAGCTCCCGGATCCTTCTATGTATCAGGGAAAGATTTACATCCATCTTTGCGGCAATCTCCTTTGCCGTAGTTTCAGGCTTTTCTCTCATGAGGCTTAGTATCTTCCCTTTTTCCGCTTCGGCCATGGGCCGGTGGGATGTGCTGCATGTCTGATCCACGCGCACTGCCGTGAACCTATCCGTCTCGTCCCTTACCATCGGAGAAACATTTTCCGAGCCGGGCCCCGTCAGAGCCCGGGAATCGAAATAAACTTTCATGTAAGCCGGAAAAACTTCAATCCTGGAAATATTGCTGACCATATCTGCGATCTGTGCCTGCCTGATCACTCCATCTTCCAGTTTTTTACGGATCGACTCTATCCGGCTCTCCAGCCTTGTATTTTGGATGAGGGCATCCTCCATGGCCTTAAGCTCCTTTTCGACCTCTGACTTCCTGCTTTCCAGTTCCTCATTTTTGGCCTTAAAATCTATATCAGAGATAATCCCTTCCAGCAGCTTTTCAAGAAGGATGTCTTTCTGCCGGATGATTTTCTCCAGTGAATTTTCCAGCCCCTCCTTCCTTAAATGCGTATTGCTCCCATTCAAAGCTTTCCGCAGTATCGATAACGTCTCTTTTAAAAGGCTATCCTTTTCTAAGTTCTGGTATTTCCGGCTGCAAAGCTGCTCCAGCACACCATACAATTTCTTTTCGTCCAGATGCACATTATCGCACCCTTCCCGCCTGCCTGCATCTGCATCTCCTTCTTCCGGCCTGAATGCATCTGTGTCTCCTTCTTCCGGCCTCTCATCCCCTCCTTCTGCCGGTTGTGGCTGCCACCCCCCGGCTTTCCTGATCTGCTCCCGGCGCATCCGGGCACTTTTCCTCCCATTTTGCAGATAGTTGCTGCATTTCCACTCCGTCACTTTGCCGTTTTTATTCTGGCGGACGGTTCGGTAAAAAGGGCTTTTGCAGAGCCCACAGAACAATTTCCCGGACAGGTCATATTTTCCCGGATTGCTTCCCTTCCTGTAGATGCCGCCCCGGTTTCTTTCCTGCTTCCTTTGGTCCAGCCCCTGGTTCGCCCGCTCAAACAGCTCATCCTCCACAATCCGGGGAACGGCGTTTTCATGGAACAGCCATTCTGAGGGCGGATTTTTGCAGACCCGTTTGCTCTCGAAATCATAATGCTGCCGATTTTGGACAATGGTTCCCTTATAGATGGGATTCCTGATCATATTCCGGATCAGGGAAGGGCCGAGCCTCTTGCCTTTGTGGTTGCGGTACCCATGTCGGTAAAGGATCTCTGCGCTGCAGTGTGTGCCATAACCGCTGGCTGAAAGCTCAAAGATCATCCTGATCATTTCCGCTTCCTTTTGCTCTACCGCAATACTCTTATCCGGCATCTTCCTGTATCCGTAGGTCTGGTTTGTAAATACAAAGCTTTTCCCTTCCTTCTGCCTGTTTTTGTGCGCATTGTTAATCTTCTTGCTCAGCTCCCGGCTGTATTCCTCCGCCAGAATTGCCTTGATCCCGGTAATCAACGCATCATCCGGCGTATAAAATTTCCGTTCGAGATACATGTAGAGTCGTTTTTGGTTCCTCTGCATCCGGTCAAGGAACAGATACCAATCCCTGGTGTTGCGCATAAGCCTATCCTGGCTTTTGATGACAATTATATCGAACTTAGCGCTCCCCAAATCCTCATAAAGCCTGTTATATTCGTTACGCCCTTTCGCTGTGGTACCGCTCTTTGCCTCCACATAAGTATCAACAAGCTCCCATCCTGCCTCCAAAACACAGTCCCTGGATTCCCGAACCTGCTTTAGGAGCGCATCCTTCTGGGCTTCCTCCTCTGTGCTGCAGCGGTTATAGATGACGGCGCGCTGTTTTGACATGGATTCACCTTCCTTCCTGTGGATTTTTACGCAGTAATCAGACGGTACATCTACTCTGCTGTTCTTTCCCAAGCAGGTTCAGCACCCGCAATTGCTCCTCTGAGGTTATCTGCTTCTCACGGACTAGAATTTGAGAAATGAGTTCGATTAGCTTCCGGTCTTCTTTTGACATAGTCTGGCTCCTTCCTTTTGGCAGGGCATTGCCTTTGGGAAATTTTATGCCATGCCATTCCCCGTGATTCCATAATGGGATGTTATTATCTCTTCCGGAAGCTTACTTTAGACGTCAGGAGCTTACCTGCCCTGCTACTTCAAACTCTACATAGGCCCTTCCATAAGAAAAAGATACCCACGTCGGCTTTCGTCTGCCGACTTAGGTATCTTCTTTATGCAAATCAACTTACTAATTCATTCCACTTTATGGACTACTCGTCTCCTTCGTGCCGATCAGCACCTCTTTGCCCCGGAAAGCAAAACCATATTTCCGGATGTGCCCTTCCGGTATGCCTTTGGCCTGCAAAGCTACGTCATACCGCATCCCGTCAATCTGGTCAAGGGCAGCGCGGACGGTGTCTTCCAGCGTATTTTCCTTTTTGGGATTATTTACTTTAAATTCTATGATGATCGCATCCGTATCCTGGCCGGATGATTTGGGCTCCAGCAAGATATCATAGCGGCCAAAACCGCTCTCCCGATTGGAGGTGATGACATACTTGTCCGACAAATCCACCATCAACCCCAGCACGAAACCATGATAGAACCGCTCCGGCTCCGCCGTCTCGGAAGGATTTTTCCCGACATCAAAAAAGCTAAAGGTGGCAAGAGCCACACGGTTCATGTAAGCGTTCATAGCTTCCACATCCCCCAGCAGCAGTGCCTTTAGGAAGCTGTTGTAAGACGCAGAGGAACTGGCAAACCATCCCCTGATAATCCTCCGGAACATGATGCGAACTTCTCTGTTGGTCAAGGACAGGATGTAGTCGTCCTCGCCGCTTTCCTCGTCAAACACACAGTCTTCTACTTTCAGGTATCCGCTGGCCAAAAGCAGGCTCCAGATGGCGCTTTCGTCATTGTCCAACTGGCTGAATACAATCTGCTCATCAATGTGCGCATGGAAAGAGCCGCCCTCCAGTAGGCCCTCCAGAGTCATTTTAATTTCTCTGCTGCTCTCCCGGGCCAGCTTGCCAACCAGGCTGTTGGAACTGGTATTGGCCCAATAGGTGGTCAGTTTTCCGGTCTTTAAATAGTTCAGGATGGACCAGGGATTATAGATATCCCGTTTTTTCCCAAATGTAAAGCCGTCATACCATCTCTTTACATCGTCCCTTTTGTTGTCCTTACCGTATTCGTCCAGTGCGGCGAATACCTCATCCTCTGTAAAACCGAAGCTGTCAGCGTAGGCCTCGGACGTGGATGTCACCACAGCCAAATTGTTGAGGTCAGAAAAAATGGATTCCTTGCTGACCCTCGTAATCCCTGTCATGATGGCCCGTTCCAGGAAAGGATTCGTCTTAAACGTAGCGTTAAAGAGAGCTCTGGTAAAGTCCACGATCTCCTGCCAGTATCCGTTGACATAAGCCTCCTGCAGGGGAGTATCGTATTCGTCCAGAAGGATGACTGCTTTTTTTCCATAATAGCGGGAAAGATAATCGGCCAGAGCTTTCAGAGAACCGGCGGCCATATAGTTTTCCATGTTTGCAGACACCTGCCTGTAGGAGGCGCACTCGTTTTCATTCAGGCAGCCGCTTTCCAGGAGAAAGTCGAATTTATTGTACAGATTCGTGATAATCTGGCATATCATCTTCCGTGCGTCCAAAAACAGCCGCTCCTTAACATCGGCAAAGCTCAGGAAGATGACAGGATAAGTCCCCTGGATCTGGCGGTACTTTTCTTCCTGCCAGATGTCCAGTCCCTGAAACAATTCTTTTTTGTCCGCATAGTCCACGGAAAGAAAATGCTCAACCATACTCATGTTCAGCGTTTTTCCAAAACGTCTGGGGCGGGTGATTAATGTCACTGCGTCCTGGTTCTCCCACCATTCTTTGATAAATCCTGTTTTATCAATATAGAAACAATTGCTTTGAATCAATTTTCCAAAATCCTGATGGCCGATACCAACCGTCCTTGCCATACACTACCTCCTATTATAATGAAAAGCTGCCCGGATTACCAGGCAGGCTAAACCATGCGATCCTGATACTCTCATTCTACTATAGCCTGAAAAGATTCACAAGCCTGGGAAATGGCAGGACTGCTCAATATCTCCCCTCAGCGTATATCTTTTTATCATTTGCGCCCTCCATCTCTTCCAGCTCAACATGGTTATCACCTCCATCATCATCCTGTGCGCAATCGCAATGGGTCTGTACCAGTGTATTCAATGGATAGAACACCTGTATAAAAAGAGGGCTTAGCCCTCTTTTTATAATCGGCGTATCCCTTTCCCGGGAAGCGGCTCTGACCGGTATACCCTTACTTCATTCCTCATGAACACTGGTCAAACCGTTCCACAGAGACGGGATTCCTCAAATAGGGCCGGAACTTTGTTATGGTTTCCAGATAACTGCAAAGTCTTTCCTCCAATTCCCCTTCCATGTGCTCCACACCCGTATCATCATAGACATTATTATCCTTATCGATCTCCATCCACCCGCCCGGCCATTCCGACCTATACCCTGTCGCCTTTGCAGAGACAACTTTCTCATGGGCCTCATCAAATTTCACCACGATCCAGAAGAGTGGATCAACCACATGATCCCCATTGATCCCGGTACTGGAGGCCATCTCTATTTCATACTCTCCGCTCTCGAGTTCGTTCCATATCCCTTCATCATGTACATAAAGACTGAAATCCCAGTCCTCATCTATCGTGATGATGCCCCCGTAAACTCCAAGGAATCGGAAAATCTCGTTGAGCCCATCCAAAATTTCCTGACTTCTGTCCCTCATAGCTACTCTCCTTTCATTAAAAATGCCAATGTCCTAACAATATAATTATAGCAAATATTAAGTCCCATAAAAAGGACTCAAACAGTATTCCTCCCCGTCGCACAGTACTCTCACCCTGTCCTGATAAGGGGCAAATGCCGGAATTCTGCTAAACTTTTCCGCGTACTCCGTATGCATTGGGATTATAATCTCCGGATTGGTCAGACGTATCAGTTTTTCAATCGTTTCCACATAGGCATGTCCGCTGGTATGTAAAATCTCCATCCGATGCTTTCCAATAAAATCCCTGATCTTCGGGTCAGCATGTTTTCCTTCCAGATACCCTGTCCATTTGGAATAAATAATGAGCGGGTCTGAAAATTTTTCCATACATTCTCGAAACACCATTTTATTCTCCCGCGCCAGCATGGTAAATCCTTTCTTTTTCAGGATAGAAAAATCTGCTTTATAACAGTTCTCTTTCGCGCCAAGTCCTTCCAAATCTCCAATAATATAGAAACGCCTTGGTTTACCATGAATCAGTACCGGTCTGTATTTGGGGTAATACTTCCCCTTGTCCGCCATTGCTGTCAGGATCAGCTTTGCCTGATATGCATCACAGACAAAATCCATTCCCCACGGAACCGCATGGTAAAATTCCATAATACTGTCCAGATTCGTAGAAGATACTAAGATCACGGATTCCTTATTGACCCGGAACAGCTCCTCCGCACGTCTTCCCAGTTCCGCTTCTGTGCGAATCGGATTCCTTTGTGTCTCGCCCATGCGTGAAAGCATGGTTCCCTCTGTGATCAGGAGATCAATTTTTCCTATATACGCCTGCACCATCTTTTCAAGCGTATTGTTCTCACCTATAATGCCATGCTCCCGAAAGTCTCCGGTAAACAAAACTTTTTTTCCGTCTGCTTCAATCAGAAACATATAAGAATCCAGTGCAGAATGATCCGTCATAAAGGGCGTTATCTTTATATCGCCAAATAATTCCTTTCGGCCGGGTAAATAGCATCGTATGTTCTGTACAAGGGACAGTCCTTTTTCTCCTGTTTCGGATACTGAATCAACCTTTTGGATGAGAATTTCCAGAATTTTTTTCGCTGTAGGCCCAATATAAAGCGGAATATCCTTTGGAATCTTCTTATATAATCCTACATGGTCTCCATGATAATGGGTGAACAATACACCGTCACATACTTTATGATCAAAGACCGCTTTTAAAAGCTCTTCATCCGACAAGGTATCCTTCTGGCAGTGTTCCGGCAGGTTCGCCCCAAAATCAATGACAATGCGATGTTTTTCCGTGCTGATTTCCGTAACACATCCGCCAATCTGATGGGTGCCACGGTAAATTTTTATTTTCATCTTCTTCCTCTCCCTTTCAGGCTCTTTACGGAATTTTTTCAATTATACCTCTGTTTTTTCACGATTTTCACCTGTGACATAAATGATTTTTCCAGACTCAATGCAATAAGCCGCAAGCCTCCCTCCGAACACACAGCCGCAATCTATGGCGATATGGCCGTTTTTCTGATAGACCAGCGGCAGCTCATCTTCCCGTATCAGAGGAGTCGGCGTGTGTCCTGTCACCACAAAGACCTCTTCCCTCTGATAATACCTTCTTGTATAATCTGGTCTGGATGAAATAAAATCAAGAAAATCGTATTCCTCCAACTCTCTGTCTTCGCAGAAATTGTCGATCCCTGCATGGACTAAGATATACTCTTTCCCCCCTTCCTCCAATACCTCATAGGCAGACGCATCAGCCAGATATTCCAGGATCGCCCCGCCGTCTTTCACAGACAGCTCCGAGAATTGGCGCAGCGTAATACTGCCCCCATCCTGCAGCCAGCCGGCCAAAGCATACAATTCCTCTTCCGACATATCCTTCATAGGATCTTTTCCTGCACTCCTTGCTGACAGCTTTTTTGCAAAATAGAAGAACTCATAATCATGATTTCCAATAATATAAGTGATATTGGGACGGGCCATAATATCCTGCATTACTTTGATTGGCTGCGGCCCTCTGTCCATGGCATCTCCCAGAATATAAAGCCTATCCTTATCCGAAAAACGGATCTGATCAAGCAGTTTTCTGTATTCCTCATAGCATCCATGTATATCTGAAATCAGATAGCGCATTTCTGTCTCCTCCTGACAAAAACCTACGTTCTATAAGCAGCTTCCAATAAATCTTTAATCTTAATTTCAGTATCCAATTTAGCCTTATTTTTCTTCACCTTTTCATCCGCCCCTGCAAACCGAATCACTTCAACACCCCCATTGATATGATTCCCCGGCTCGTTTTCCTGTTCTAATATACCTTTGAACACGCTTACAAAAATTTCGTCCCACACCTCCTCTTCCTTCCTTTCCCCTTTTATCCATACCCCTCCATTCGGCCTCTCCGGATCATGAACTTCCTTCTGCGTCTGTCCAAACAAAAAGCACATGATACAATCCTGAATAAAAAACTGCATCTTACAGGTTACTCCCGCTGCCGTATACGCTCCTTCCTTAGATTCATATTTGCATTCCAATGCTTTGACATATGATTTTTCGTCCGTTTCATTATATTTATATTTCACCAGAATATCCGGTATGGCATTCATCATCATTCCTGCAATGTCAAGGCGAAGCCTCCTTTTGAGCTGATCTTCATTGTCAACGATATTCTTTATTTTATGATTCTGTATCACCTGGAGCCGTCTTCTGGAAAAAGTCTGGTTCATCTCAGCGCCCTTTTGCGCCATTTCCCCCTCCATTATTTCTCTTATCTCCTTTTTTGCTGCCCTTCCGCCCAGATTATAAGGAGTGTCATCTTTCGTTTTTAAAGGAATGCCATCTTCCTTTAATGCTTCTTCTCCCCCTAACACAAAATCCAGAAGCTTTTGATTAAAATCCCCTTTATTCCTAACAAAAAAGTCTCTCATCAAGGTTACCTCAAAGTACACATCCTCAATTATGATGTCATTACTGCCCAGACATGCCTTTACAATCTCTTCTGTCTTTTGATCGGCAGGCATTTTGCCCTTTTCTCTCTTTTTCAGAAACACACTATACAAAAGTGCCGCAAACTGGCGTTCTTCCCTGCAATATGGCGTTCCCTTCTTTCCCTCCTGTAAATAATCCTCCAGCCTGTTTTCGTCAAAATATGCCTTCACCTTTGTATACCTCCTCTTTTTTCCTGTCCTGTTCACCTGGCAACAACCCAATCTGTTTCAGTATTTCATCCGTATAATAACTCTTACACCCCTTCCAAACATTTCTGGAATATTCTTCTATGCGAATCGCAAAACAGCTATCCGCCAACAACTCTCCCCCTATCTCCCCTTTTTCGTGACAGGAATATGCCTGTAACTGCCGTTCCAATCCTTTCAACGGTTTGCGGTAATACTCAAGGTTCGTAGACAGAATCAAAATTAAACTATCATAATAGAAATTCCCCAGGTTGTCTCTTAAGCACATTCCGACAGCCCCCATATCTGACCAGTCTCCTTTTTTTAACCTCTTCTCCACCTTTCTGTCAAATTCATCCCAGCCTGCTGCATAGGGACATTCATACTCATGAAATCCCCTGCTCATCATCTCTTTTGAATTCCATGTCTTGACATAAGATAATACAAATAGTCCCCCTTTTATAACCTCAGCATCCTCCGGCAGTTTGTTTGTTTCATAGTCTGCAAGAATATCTCCCCGTTTAAACGGAGTTGGGATGGAAAAGCACATATTTTCAAATGCCATGGCCAGATCAGACTCGTATTCATTTTTATGGCAGAATTCAGTAAATATCATCTCCATATTCCGATCAAACGTGATATTTCCTTTGTTTGGTTCTCCATCTACACAGTCAATGGATATTTTGCTTACCCTGATCTTATTGATATAATCACTACACACATGCTCCTTGCAGTGTTCAATACACAAATGATACTCCGAAAAAAACACTTCATCCTCGTCACACCATCCAGGCTCAACTCCGCCCCTCCCGTTCAGGAACACCTTGTAGCTGTAGAGAAAACCTTCCCCGGAACTGAAATTTTGAATATCCCGCTTCAGCAATTCCATATATTCTCTCAGGAAAGCATGAAAACTGGTAAACTCCGGTCTGCCTGTACTCTCTGAACCCTGCAGCGCACAGTCCGGCATGGAATGGATGATTTCCTCCCATGCCCTGAACTTGTCTTTCACAGACTTTATACTCCAGTATACCACAAAAGCAGCTTCCGGTGCGGTAAACTGATAATTCATTTCCCGCAAATAACTCCTCACATCTCTGGAATTGATAAAATCATAAATTTCCGGCATAATAATCCTCCATGCTGCCAACACCTGCAAATTTGGGCGTCAGCACAAATTTGTCTGTGAAAAATTTATTTTTCACAGTACTCTCCTTTGGTAAATTTTTGTTTGAAGTTACAGTATACCATTTTGTTTCCTGAAAACAAGCCATCTGTCTGTCGCATACAATACGCCTTATGATTGTTATGGTTTACCGTCAGAAAAAAAACTTTAAAGTAAACCGCCGTATCTCCCATTTTTCAATTATTATGTGCTATAATCAATTCCACTGATTTGCCTGACCCCTGAAAAAGACAATCACACAGGATAAAATGAACCGAAACAAAAGGAGAATGTCTGATGCGAATTTTATTGTTATTAAGAGGCGCTCCCGGATGCGGGAAATCCACCTGGATCGAACAAAACGGATTAAAGCCCTACACCTTATCGGCAGATTCGATCCGGCTGTTGTATCAAAGCCCTGTCATGAGGGCGGACGGAACGGAGGGGATCAGCCCGGCCGAGGATGAGGCTGTGTGGAAAACTCTCTTTAAAATTCTGCGGGTCAGAATGCAAAACGGAGAGTTTACAGTGGTTGACGCTACCAATTCCAGAACTGCGGAAATGAAAAGATACCGGGAAATGTGTAACGTCTACAAATACAGAATTTACTGTGTAGATTTTACGGACATTCCTTTGGAGGAAGTCAAAAGAAGAAATGCCGGGCGAAAGCCCTTAAAAAGGGTGCCGGATACCGTAATTGACACCATGTATGCAAGGTTTGACGCACAAAAGGTTCCCTCCGGAATCCAACTCATCAAACCTGATGAACTGGATTCTGTATGGATAAAAATACGGGATTTATCCTGCTACAAAAAAATCCATCATATCGGCGATCTCCACGGCTGTTATACCGTACTACAGCGCTATCTTGCGGATAACGGCGGCCTTAAAGAGGATGAAATGTATCTCTTTGTGGGCGATTATATTGACAGAGGAATCGAAAACGCAAAGCTGACAGAATTCCTCATTTCCATAATGGACAAGAAAAATGTGCTTATGCTGGAGGGCAACCATGACCGCGAGTTATGGGAGTGGTCTCATGACATAACTTCCCGGTCTAATGAGTTCGAACTGATCACTAAGCCGGAACTTGATGATGCAAACATTAGCAAAAAAGAAGCAGCCCGGCTCTATAAGAAATTAGCTCAGTGTGCCTGGTACCAATACGGCGAAAAAATTTATCTTGTGACTCATGCAGGGCTGAGCCGGCTTCCTGAAAATCTGTCCTTTGTGGCCGCAAAGCAGATGCTTGAAGGAGTCGGAACCTACGATGACACAGAACGGATGGCAGAAACCTTCCGCACACTCATGCCTGAAAACGTTTATCAAATCCACGGGCACAGGAATGCCGGCCATCTGCCCGTCAGAGTCAATGAAAGGGTTTTTAACCTGGAAGGGCAGGTTGAATATGGCGGCTGTCTGCGCTGCCTGCAAGTAAGCGGGGACGGGATTGGGACCTTCGAGATACCTAATGACGTATACAGGACTTTCGAGGACGTTCATGCACAACCCGTAATCGAAGGTTCTATCGCGGAAATGATCATCGCCCTGAGACATAATAAGTATATCCAGGAAAAGAAATTCGGCAATATTTCCTCCTTCAATTATACCGATCAGGCGTTTTCCGACAAGGCGTGGAACCGGCAGACGATCAGGGCCAGAGGGCTGTATCTGGACACGGTTAAAAGCAGGGTGGTTGCAAGAGCCTATGACAAATTCTTCCAAATAGGCGAACGGGAAGAGACAAAGCCCATCCGGTTATGGAACACCTTACAGTTTCCTGTGACAGCCTATGTCAAAGAAAACGGGTTTCTCGGAATCATCAGTTATGACGAATACGAGGACAGCCTGTTTTACGCATGCAAATCCACAATCAACAGCAAATATGCCTGTCTGTTCAAAACGATGGTAAAGGAAGTTCTTCCCCCGGAAAGGCTGGAGGAAATGCAGGATTACATAAAAGAGAAGGAGGTTTCTTTTGTTTTTGAATGCATTGATGTGAAAAATGATCCTCATATCATTGCATATCCGCAAAGCCGCCTGATCCTGCTGGATATTGTTTACAACCGTATGGATTTTGCCAGATACGCTTATGAGGATCTGCAAGATACGGCAGCCCTGTTTGGACTCTCATGTAAAGAGAAGGCCTATGAGCTTGCCGACTGGAATGCGTTCTATCATTGGAACCATGAAATCCTTAAGGAAGGGTATCTGTACCAAAATCGCGAGATCGAAGGCTTTGTGATCGAGGACAGCGCAGGATATATGACAAAGCAAAAGCTTTACTACTACAATTTCTGGAAGAATATGAGAGGAGTCTTATATGAAGTAAAGAAAAAGGGGTATTTAGCCAATGCCTCCATCCTGACAACACCGATGGCAAATGAGTTTTACGGGTGGCTCAGAAGGCTCTATGACGCCGGAAAGGCAGGTCAGCTCCCCGCAAACATCTGCGCCGTGAGAGAAATGTTCTATCAGGACAGGAATAAAAGCTTATGACTTTTTCCGTGAATACAACCAAACAAATTACTGGAGGGTCAAATATGGATTTACAGGAAAAACGCACAGACTCGAGACAAATTTCCATGCCGAAAACCACACGGATTCTTTGCACCTATCACCTTTTCCTCGTCTGCAGGGAGGTTTCCTATCGGGAAATATGGGATCAGCTTGGCACCCCCAAGAAAACAGCCTTTCGGGACATCTCTCTGCTGGTACAGGCCGGGGTTTTGAAGGTCAAATATGACCGGAAGATCCATGCCTTTCTCCCTGTGGATTTGAGTATGTCTCCCCTCCAAGCGCCGGAGGGCAAAAATCAATTGAAATATCTGGAAAAACTGCGCCGATGCTGTATTTTGATGAAAGGGATGCGAGATCTGTTTCACTTCCCTCTGGGCGAGGACGAGTGGTACAATGACTGGTATCCTGTGAGCAAAACTGATTTCTATCGTAGTCTTCTGCCGGATGTCCCTGACCGTACCCGTCAGAGGGACTATTCCGAGTTGGAAGAAGCAGGGTATAAAATTTGCTATATTCCCCCGATTCCGGGCTGCAGGGAAGAAATGGTGGAAGAATTTCCGAATTGGGAAGAGGTGCATCCGGAATGGAGGAATGATCTGAATTTCATGGCCGATCTGTATGGCGGTTGGCGATACACAATACCCGGTTACTTTTGATATTTTTTACCCTTTTTTTAGATTCAAAGTATTTTTGTTTTAAAACGCATATGATAAACTATTCCTATCCGGGAAACGCCGCAAAGAAAATTTCACGGCGTTTCCCACTGGCGCGATAACCAATTTTTGATACGGCCAGAACTCGGCACAGGGAGGAACCCCGGATGGACTCATTTGTAGAATTTAAAAACGTAGGCAAGACCTATCATATGGGAGAAGTGGACATTAAGGCTCTCCGGGATGTAAATTTCACCATCAGAAAAGGAGAATTCTGTGTGGTGGTGGGAGCCTCCGGGGCCGGTAAGACCACGATTTTGAATATCTTAGGAGGCATGGATTCGCTCTCCTGTGGGCAGGTTTTTTTGGACGGGCAGGAAATCTCCTCTTATAATAAGAAGAAACTGACAGCCTACCGGCGCTTTGACATTGGCTTTGTCTTTCAGTTTTACAATCTGGTGCAGAATCTCACGGCTCTTGAAAATGTGGAGCTAGCGGCTCAGATCTGCAAAGATCCCCTGGATGCCATGACGGTTCTGGAGATGGTTGGACTTAAGGAGCGGGCGGGAAACTTCCCGGCCCAGCTCTCCGGCGGGGAGCAGCAAAGGGTGGCCATCGCCAGAGCCCTTGCCAAAAATCCCAAGCTTCTGCTCTGCGACGAACCTACCGGAGCCCTGGATTACAATACGGGCAAGGCGGTTTTGAAATTATTGCAGGACGCCTGCCGCAAAAGGGGAATGACCGTGGTGGTTATTACCCACAATCAGGCTCTGACGGCCATGGCGGATCGGGTCATCACCGTAAAAAACGGAACCGTGCGCAAAATGGAGCTGAATGAACACACCTTGCCGGTAGAAGAGATTGAATGGTAGGACGCCTCCTGGTGAGTCATTATATAGGGTATCATAAGAGGGCGGAATGCCTCTTGAAAAGCGATATAGGAGCGAACGGATGAGCAGCGGAATGATCAAAACTACGGTCAGGGAAATCAAAGGAAGTCTTGGGCGGTACATGGCGATTCTGTCTATCGTCATGCTGGGCGTGGGGCTGTTTACGGGTTTAAAGGCCACCACACCGGCTATGATTGTAACGGAGAGCGCTTACCTGGAAGAACAGAATTTTTTTGATTTCCGTCTCCTGTCCACTTTGGGCTTTTCAAAGGAAAGCGTGGACAAGCTTAAGGATTTAGAGGAAGTTGCGGATGTGGAAGGGGCAGTTTCCGTGGACGCGATCTGCTCTATGGGGGAATCCAATGATATTTATAAATTCCACACAATCCCAGAAAAAATCAACCAGGTGGTGCTCACGGCAGGCCGGATGCCGCAAAACGCCGGCGAATGCCTTCTTGACTCCGCCCTGTATGGGGAAGCCGCGCTGGGCTCCCAGATCACCGTGACGGACGACAATGAGGAGGACACCCTGGAAATGTTTCATAACCGCACCTTTACCGCTGTGGGAATCGTGCGCACCCCCTATTATATCAATTTTGAACGGGGAACCACCTCGATCGGCGATGGAAAAATCGGCGCTTTTCTTTATGTCCCCTCACAGGCCTTTGACTGTGACTATCTCACCGAAATTTATGTGACGGCCAGCGAAAAATATGAGGTCTACACCGACGAATATGAAACTTATATCGAATCCATCACCGATACGGTGGAAGAAAAGGCAGAGCTTCTGGCACAGGAGCGGTATGAAGAGCTTCAGGCCACAGCCCAGGAAAAAATCGACGACGCCCAGACGGAGCTGGATGACAAAGAAGCAGAAGCACAGGAAGAACTAGACGATGCCTGGCAAAAGATTTTGGACGCAGAACAGGAGCTGGCGGAGGGACAGCAGGAAATCACGGACGGCGAAAAGGAGATTGCGGACGGCCAAAAGAAAATTGCAGACAGTAAACAGGAGATCGCCGATGGCGAGCAGGAAATCATCGACGGTGAAAAAGAGATTGCGGAAAAAGAACAGGAATTAAAAGAGGCAGACGAAGAGCTGAAATATCACGAGTGGGAAATCTTTGCCAACGAGCTGGAGCTTTCCCAAGCATGGGACAAGCTGGAGGAAGCAAAGGAGGAATTAAAACAGCAGGAGGAAATGCTGGCTGCAAAGGAAGCCCCGCTAATCGAGCAGGAGCATATATTGCTTGCACAGCAGGAGGAATTATCAAGACAGGCGGCGGAGCTTGACGGCAAAGAGGCGGAGCTTACCACCGCGGCTGCCCAGCTTTCCGGTCAGGAAGCGGCTCTGGATGCCCAGGAACAGGAGCTGGACGCCCAGGCCGCAGGGCTCTCTGCAGCCCTTGATGCGCGACTCATTTCACAGGAAGAATATGAGGCCTCTATGGCCCAGATTGAAGCAGGCCGCCAGCAGCTATCCGCAGGCAGAGACCAGCTTAACGGCGCCAAAGCCCAGATTCAATCCGGTCTCGTCCAGATTCAGGCAGGCAGGGTCCAGCTCGACGATGGCTTAAGGCAGATCCAGGAAGGACTTGCACAGATTCAGGTCTATAAAGACCAGTTTCAGGAAGGCTGGGATGAGATCGAGGAGGCCCACGCCAAGATCAAGCACAATGAAAAGGTGCTTCTGGAAGCGGACGCAGAGCTGCGTTCGGCTAAATCCGAAGTCACCGATGCCAGAATCCAGTGGGAGGACGGCAAGGCTCAACTGGAAGAGGCCAAAACGGATTTGGAGGAAGGAAAAGCGGAGCTTGAAGACGGCAGGGAAAAGCTGGCGCAGGCCCAAAAGGACATCGTTAAGGCACAGGCGGATCTGGAGGAAGGAAAGGCCGAGCTTGAGGACGGCAAGACAGAACTGGCAGATGCCAGAGTGGAATACTGCGACGCAAAGGCGGAATTTGAAACCGAGGTGGCGGATGCCCAGCAAAAAATTGACGACGCCAGAGACGAGCTGGCGGATCTGGATGCGCCGGACACTTATGTCCTTGACCGGAATACCAATATAGGCTATGCCTGCTACGAGAGGGATTCCAATATTGTGGCGGCCATTGCCAACGTATTCCCCGTTTTTTTCTTCCTGGTGGCCGCTCTCATTTGTATGACCACCATGAACCGGATGGTGGAGGAACAGCGCACCCAGATCGGCGTGCTCAAAGCCCTAGGCTACGGAAACGGGGCTATTATGGGAAAATTCCTCTTTTATGCCGGTTCCGCAGCGGCAATCGGCGCCGTCCTGGGATGTATCATCGGCACCTGGCTTTTCCCGAAGGTTATATGGATCGGCTATGGAATCATGTACAGCATGGGGGAAATCCAGTATTACTTTGACTTCCTGCTGGCCCTCCTTTCCATAGCGGTTTCACTGCTCTGCTCCATGGGCGCTGCCTATTTTTCATGCCGGCATGAGCTGAGCAGCGTTCCCGCCAACCTGATCCGTCCCAAAGCGCCAAAAAGCGGCAAACGGATTTTCCTGGAAAGAATCACCTTTATCTGGCGCAGAATGAAGTTCCTGCATAAAGTTTCCGTGAGAAATATCATCCGCTATAAAAAGCGTTTTTTCATGATGATACTGGGGATCAGCGGCTGCACCGCCCTTCTGGTCACCGGCTTTGGCATCAGGGATTCCGTCATGAACATTGCGGAGATGCAGTATGATGAAATCCAGATCTATGACATTGACGTCACATTTTCGGAAGGCATTTCACAGACGCAGTCAGAGGAACTGACAGAGCAGACCAAGCCGATCCTGGCAAACATTGCCTGCCGGTATGAAAAGAGTGTGGATTTGGACTTCGGCGGCCGAACCAAGTCCGTTTATCTGGAAATTCCAAAAGACAGGGAGCAAATCGCCGCTTTCTTAAATTTGCACACTGAGGATGATGGCAGAGAAATTCCCTGGCCCGGGGAGGGCGAAGCCGTTCTGAGCGCAAAAATAGCGGAGAATATGGGAATCAAAGCAGGGGACGAGATCATTTTGCGGGACAATGAGATGAACAGTCTGAAAGTCAGGGTAACTGCCCTGTGCGAAAATTTTGTCTATAACTATGTCTATGTGGACAAAGAGACTTATCAGGCACAGCTTGGCGCTGAACCGGAATACAAAAGCGCCTTTGCCCTGGTGAAAGAGGACGTGGACATTCATGAAGCTGCGGCGGCAATTGCCGACCGGAAAAACGTCCTCGCCGTTTCCGTAACTGCGGATATGAGGGCGAGGATCTCCAACATGATGGAGAGCATGAACTATATCATTGCGCTGATCATCATCTGTGCGGGGAGCCTGGCCTTTATCGTGCTCTATAACCTGACAAACATCAATATCACGGAGCGGATCCGTGAGATCGCCACCATCAAGGTTCTGGGCTTTTACGCCCGGGAGACCGCCGACTATGTTTTCCGCGAAAACCTTGTCCTTACCGCCATGGGTGCCCTTGTGGGGCTGGGGCTTGGGAAATGGCTGCACTGGTTTGTGATGTACAATATCAAAATCGATATGATTTCCTTTAAGACCCTGATCACCCCCGCCAGCTACCTGCTCAGCCTTCTGTTTACCTTTATCTTTGCCATGCTGGTAAACGGCTTCATGTTTTTCAAGCTGGAAAAAATTAATATGGCCGAATCCTTAAAGTCCATCGAATAGCCCTCTCTGGCCAGCCACCCTATTTTTTCATATGGGTGGCTGGCGAAGCCTGGCAGCCGTCCTTCAGCTTCCGGTACAGCGTAAAATACATGGTGAGGAAACAGGCCAGCCCGCCGATGGCATTGGAAATGGGCTCCGCCAGAAAGATCCCGTCCACTCCCAGACCGAATTTGGGAAGAAGTATGGTCAGGGGGGCCACGATCACAGCCTTGCGCAGCAGGGAAAAGAATATGGCCTGCTTTGAGTAGCCCAGGGCTGTAAAGGATGCCTGGCCTGAAAACTGAAAGGACATGAAGAAAAATCCGAAAAAGTAAATCCTGATTGCCCTTACTCCCGCCTCGAGCATGGCCGGATCCTCCGTGAAAACAGAGAGCAGAAAGCGGGGGCCCATAATCACCGCCAGCCATGCCAGAAGGGTATAAAGAATCCCGATCACTGACATGAAACGAATCCCCTGGCATACCCTCTCAAACCGCTTTGCCCCGTAATTGTAGCCCAGCACCGGCTGTGCGCCGCTGGTAAGGCCGCTGACCGGCAGGGACAAAATCTCACGGACGGAATTCAGCACCGTCATGATTCCCACATACAAATCTCCGCCGTAAACCTTCAGCGTGGCATTGCACACAATCTGCACCAGCGCATTGGTTCCCTGCATGATAAAGCCAGCCATTCCCAGGGAAGAAATTTCTGAGGCCAATTTCCAGTCCACTCCCAGATTTTCTTTTTTAATCCGAAGCTGTTTTTCTTTTCCCAAACGCCCCGGCATTATAAGAAAATGCAAAACCCAAATACAGGAGGCAGTCTGGCTCAGTATGGTGGCCAGGGCTGCTCCGCTCACGCCCATATGTAAGCTGAAAATAAAAATGGGATCCAGAATCAGATTCAGCACTGCGCCCAGAAGCGTGGTCATCATCCCGGTCTTCGGAAATCCCTGGGCGTTGATAAATCCGTTTAACCCTGTGGCGAGCATGGCAAAGGGCGTTCCCAGAAGATAGATTTTCAGATAAGCGTCCGCATATACATAGGAAGCGTCGCTTGCTCCAAACAGATAGAGCACGGGCCTTCGAAACACAAAGCACAGCCCCATGAGTATCAGGGAGGAGCCTGTGAGAAGGGAAAACGTATTGCCCAGGATTTTCTCCGCCCGCTTCTCCTGCTGCGCTCCCCTTGCAATGGAAAATAAGGGCGCTCCCCCCGTGCCGAAGAGGTTGGTAAACGCAGCGATAATTGTGGTCAGCGGAAACGCCAGGCCGATGCCTGTCAGCGCCATGCTATCCGCCCCCGGCAAATGCCCGATATAGATCCGATCCACCACATTATACAGAAGCTGTACCAACTGGGCCAGCATAAGCGGAATCGACTGATAAATGATGTTTTTCCAAACCTTTCCCTCTGCAAAATTCCTTGTCATAACCAACCTGCCTTTTATAGCTCCTTCATCATTTTTACGTGCAATACCCCAGCCTCCTCAAAAATACCGGATACCCTGCGATATCCGCACTTTTGATAGAACCCTTCCACTTGAAATTTCGCATCCAGCTCTATCCGGCTGATTCCCAGCTCCCGATAATGCTCTTCCACATATCTGAGCGCCTCTCTTCCCACTCCAAGCTCTCTTACCTCTTTCAGAATGCAAAAACGCTGCAAACGCACTGCGCTTTCCGGTGCATATGTACACCGGAAAGCGCCTGCATCCATTTTCGTATATCGTATCAGGAAATGATCACTTCCCCCGTCCAGGCAATCCCTCTCATCCACTTCAATCACTTCCGGGATTCCCTTTTCCAGAGTAAAAACCTCTCTCCTTAACTGTCTGCATCTGCCTAAGAGTTCCTCGCTGTCAGCCTTAATCACCGTTACCCCTGTCATACCAGGGACAGGGCAGCCTCGTCCGCCACAATGGTCACATCCTGATGGAGCTGCAATACGGAGGCCTGCACCTTGGGCGTTATTTTTCCGAAAAATGCTTCCTTCACAATCGCCGCCTTATCCTCGCCGCTGACCACCACCAGAATCTTTCTGGCCTGCATGATCGTCTTGATTCCCATGGTATAGGCCTGCTTCGGCACTTCCTCTATGGATGCAAAAAATCTCTGGTTCGCCTTGATCGTGGACTGTGTCAGATCCACGCAGTGGGTTTCTCCCTTAAATTCCTCGCTGGGCTCATTAAATCCGATATGGCCGTTGTGTCCCAGCCCCAAAAGCTGCAAATCCACACCGCCTGTGGCCGCAATAATCTTATTGTAATCGGCGCATGCCTTCTCGGAATCCGGCTCCATACCGTCCGGCAAAAAGGTTCTCCCAGGATCCACATTTACCTTTCCAAAAAGGTGCTCATGCATAAAATAATAGTAGCTCTGCTCGTTGTCCCTGGTAAGTCCCTTATACTCATCCAGGTTTACCGTAGTGATTTTGGAAAAATCCAAATCCCCCTTCTGATACCAGTCCACGAGACAGTTATAAGCGCCGATGGGCGTAGAACCCGTGGCAAGCCCCAGCACGCACTCCGGCTTCATAATGATCTGGGCCGAAATAATATTGGCCGCCTTTCTGCTCATGTCCTCATAATCTTTTGCTCTGATGATCCTCATTTCTTTCTCTCCTTCTCTGTACTCATGCTCCCCGCCCCTCTGGGGGAACACCTTATTATACCTCATTATAACAAACACTGATGGTCTCTGCAAGCCGTGGGACTGCAGTAAAAAATAACTCCTCTACATAGGCCTGCACACATATCGTAAACAACAAGATAATTTGGCGTTCACTATAAAAAGCACCGGATCATAAATCCAGTGCCTTTCATGCCGATGACGAGACTTGAACTCGTACAATGTTGCCATCGTCAGATTTTGAGTCTGATGCGTCTGCCAATTCCGCCACATCGGCCTTTCTGTTTAGCTGTTTCACAACTGAAAGATATTGTACCACATCAAACCATCAATTACAAGTTCTTTATTAATTTTTTTCAAAACTACAAATCCAGCTTTTTGTAGACATCCAGACAATCCAGCGTAGCAAAATAATCCCCCGGCGTCTCCGCCCTGCGGATTAACCGAACCTCTCCGTCCTGCCTGAGAAGCAGCTCCGCCGACCTGAGCTTTCCGTTATAATTGTAGCCCATGGCATGTCCGTGCGCGCCCGTATCATGGATCACCAGATAGTCCCCCTTTTCAATCTCCGGCAGCATCCGGTCAATGGCAAATTTATCATTGTTCTCGCACAGGGAACCCGTCACATCGTACTTATGGTCACAGGGCGCGTTTTCCTTCCCCAGCACCGTAATGTGGTGATAAGCGCCGTACATGGCAGGGCGCATGAGATTCACCGCGCAGGCGTCCACACCGATGTACTCTTTATGGGTATGCTTTTCGTGGATGGCCTGTGTCACAAGCTGCCCGTAGGGGCCCATCATAAACCGTCCCATCTCCGTGTAGATGGCAACGTCCCCCATTCCTGCCGGTGTCAGCACCTCCTCATAAACCTTCCGCACGCCCTCTCCGATGGCTTTGATATCGTTCGCCTCCTGCTCTGGGCGATAGGGAATTCCCACGCCTCCGGATAGATTGATAAAGGTGATATCCGCCCCCGTCTCCTTTTCCAGCCTCACGGCAAGCTCAAACATCTCCTTGGCAAGGGTGGGATAATAGTCGTTGGTCACCGTATTGCTGGCCAAAAAGGCATGGATACCAAAGTTTTTCACCCCTTTTTCCTTCAAAATGCGAAATCCCTCAAACATCTGCTCCGTGGTAAAGCCATATTTGGAGTCTCCCGGATTATCCATAATCCCATTACTCATCTGAAACACACCGCCGGGATTGTACCGGCAGCTCATCGTCTCAGGAAGCTTGCCCAAAATCTTCTCCACAAAGTCGATGTGGGTGATATCGTCCAGATTGATGATAGCCCCCATCCTGGCCGCATAAGCGTATTCCTCCGCCGGCGTGTCATTGGAGGAAAACATAATGTCCTTCCCTTCCATGCCAAGCGCTTTGCCAAGCATCAGCTCCGTCATGGAAGAACAGTCACAGCCGCAGCCATACTCCCTCAAAATCTCAATCAGACAGGGATTGGGGGTGGCTTTTACCGCAAAATATTCTTTAAATCCCGGATTCCATGCAAAAGCCTCCTTCACAGCCCTGGCATTCTCCCGGATTCCCTTTTCATCATAAATATGAAAAGGCGTGGGATAGGTCTTAACGATCTCCTGCACCTTCTCCAAAGTAACAAAGGGTAACTTATTCATAATTTTCCTCCTCATAAGCATCAGATATTTTCAATCTGCCAGTCAACAGGCGCGATACCGTTCCTTTCCAGAAATTCGTTGGTCTGGCTGAAATGCCTGCATCCAAAGAAGCCTCTGAAAGCCGACAAAGGGCTTGGATGAGGCGCCTTCAAAATCAAATGTTTGGGATTGGTGAGCATAGGAATCTTACTCTGGGCAGGCCGTCCCCAAAGCAGGTACACAATAGGCCTCTCCTGAGCATTTACTGCCTGGATAATGGCATCGGTAAACTGCTCCCAGCCCCTGCCTTGATGGGATCCCGGCTGATGGGCCCGCACCGTGAGCACTGTATTGAGCATAAGAACTCCCTGCCTGGCCCACTTTTCCAGATAACCGTTATTGGGTATGTAACAGCCCAGATCATCCTTCAGCTCCTGATAGATATTCTGAAGAGACGGAGGGATCTCCGGCTGGTCGGGCAGCACTGAAAAGCAAAGCCCGTGGGCCTGCCGGGGCCCGTGATAGGGATCCTGTCCCAATATCAGTACCTTTACCTCGCTTAAGGGCGTCAAATGAAATGCATTGAAAATATCGTCTGCGGGGGGATACACCACCCGCGTATTGTACTCCTGTTTTATGAAAGCATACAGCTCCTTGTAATAGGGCTTTTTAAATTCATCCTGTATACACCCAAGCCAGTCATTGTCAATCATTGCCATGGCAATTTTCTTATCCTTTCTTCCCCTTATAGCCGTACCGATACGCCCTTATCCCGTAAATATTCCTTTAAATCCCTGATTTCCAGTTCTTTATAATGAAAAAGGGAAGCAGCTAGAACAGCCTCCGCACCGGCCTCTGTCAGGGCTTCATAAAAGTGCTGCTTTTCCCCTGCCCCGCCGGAGGCAATCACCGGAATGGAAACCCTCTGGGCTACGGCTCTGGTAAGGGCAATATCGTACCCAGCTTTGGTTCCGTCACAATCCATACTGGTCAAAAGAATCTCTCCTGCCCCCAGACGACTTGCCTTAACAGCCCACTCAACAGCATCAATTCCCATGTCCACCCTGCCGCCGTTCTTAAAAATATTCCAGCCCTTGCCGTCCGCTCTGCGCTTCGCATCTATGGCTACCACCACGCACTGGCTTCCGAATTGCTCCGCCGCCTCCCTGATCAGTTCCGGGTTCATGATGGCTGCGGAATTGACGGCAACCTTATCGGCCCCTTCCCGCAGAATCATCCTGAAATCCTCCACCGACCGGATGCCGCCGCCTACGGTGAAGGGAATAAATACCGTCTGCGCCACTCTTCTTACCATGTCAGCCTTGATATTCCTGTTATCTGAGGAAGCGGTTATATCCAGAAACACCAGCTCGTCCGCACCGGCACGGTCATATTCCCTGCCCACCTCCACCGGATCCCCGGCGTCCCGCAAATTCACAAAGTTGGTTCCCTTCACCACTCTTCCATTATTTACATCCAAACAGGGAATGATTCTTTTTGTGTGCATACTACCTCCATGCTGCCGCCATCCTTATCTTACCTCAATAAAATTCCTCAAAATCCTCAACCCCACCTGGGAGCTTTTTTCCGGATGAAACTGACAGGCAAAAACATTGTCCTTCTCCACCGAGGCATGGATCAAAGCCCCATACTGGCAGGAAGCGGTGACAATCCTCTCATCCTCCGCCTGCAAATAGTAGGAATGGACAAAATAGACATAAGACTCCGACGCAATTTTCTGAAAGAGACGTCCCTTATTGGGAAACTGCAAGGAATTCCATCCAATATGAGGTATCTTGCGTCCTTCCCCCTCTGGAAGATGAAGGATTTTGCCGGGAAGTATCCCCAGCCCTTTTACTCCCGGACTCTCCTCACTGCTGGCAAACAAGAGCTGTAATCCAAGGCAAATCCCCAGAAATGGGATGTTTTCCCTGATCACTTCGCGGATCACCTCTTCCAGCCCATAGCCCCGGAGCTTTTCCATTGCTGAACCAAAAGCGCCAACCCCGGGCAGAATCACATGATCCGCATTTCGAATCACTTCCCTGTCCCTGGTAATCACAGCTTCCTCGCCCAGATACAAAAGAGCCTTTTCCACACTCTTAATATTTCCCGCATCATAATCAATGATTGCTGTCATCCTGACCTCCCCTTGCTGCCGCCAGGCGGCCAATTTCCTTTGCTGGAAGGGCTGCCTCAGTTAAGGAGATCTTCCTCTTCCGGCAGCATATCCTCCAGAGGTTCCTCCGGGCTTTCCTCCCCTGATGTTTCACCCTCCGAGGGCTGTTCCTGCGGGGTATTTGCACCGGTGCCGGCTCCTGTGCCCTGGCCTGTCAAACCCTCATCCCCCTCTGCATCTGCTTCTGAGGGAGAGGATATGTCCTGCCCTAAGATGGCATACAAGGCTTTGGTATACGCCACCTCATCGCTGGTGGCAATAGCCTCCGCTTCCTCCCGGGTAATGCCATAATTGATTTCCAGAACTGCACAAATCTCCAAGTACAGGGCATCCACTTCGCTTCGCACCTGATACTCATCCGCTTCCCAAAGAGTCTGATATTTTTCCACCCCGCGCATCAGAGCGTCCACAGCCTCCAGCTCTTTTCCAAGAGCCATATTGTTCTGATATGCCTCCAGACGCCTCTCCATCTGACGAATTACCTTAGACTGGTTAAAGATCAGTGTCTCCTCGGCGCTGAGCTTCTTGTCATAAAAAAGCTGATACACGGTTTCATAATCCTTATCCTGAAACGCCCTGCGGGCCGTCTGTTTATCCGCATATTCGGGAATAAAGTTGGTGACAATCATCACACCTGCGATAATAGACAAACATAATCCCGCAATTGCAGCAAAGCTCCTGCCGTTTAGTATCTTCACCGGCTTCTCAGCAGCGGGCTTTTCTACCGGCTTTTCCTTCTTTTTCTTTTCTGCGGCCGGTTTTTTCGCCTTTTCCTTGGGCTTTGCTTCTTTGGCGTTTTTCTTTTCCTTCTTATCTTCCTTCTTCTTCGCGCCTTTCTTAGCTTTTTTGCCGGACTTCTTGCCTTCATCGCCATTTAATTCATTTAACAGTTTAACATTCTCATCCGCGGCGGTATCCGGTTTCTCGTCCTCAAAATCCTCATCCCCGCCTCCAAAAAGGGCAGTGATTTTGGAGAGGAATCCAGGTTTCTTTCCACCCTCCTCATCCTCATCCCCGGTCTCTCCCTCTTTTTTAGAGGCCTTTTTGGGCTTTTTCTCTTTCTTTTCTTTCTTCTCTTTTTTCTTTTTCTTCTTTCGGGAGAACTTCTTCTTTGAGTCCCCTTCTTCTTCCTCTTCCTCTGTTTCTGTCTGCTGCGGCGTCTCGCTGCTATTCAATTCCTCCAGAGGCATATCACCCTCTGCAAAAATATCAAAAACCTCATCCGGATTATCCTCATCCTCCTGATTTTGGGTTGCACTCTCCAAAAGAGCCAGCATATCGTCGTCGATCTTCTCGTTCAGATTTGCCTGCTCCAGCAAGCTGTTAATCTCATCCAGATCAGAATCCATCTCCGAACCCGTATTAGCCTGAGCCGGGGACTCTGCCGCCTTCTTCGGCTGCTCCACATTCTCCGGTTTTGGGGGAATTTCCTGCTCTGTCCGGGCAGCAGGCCTGTTTTCTGAGAGTCTTTTACTGTTTTCGCCCTCAAGCTCCGGCATTGGTGGCATCATATCATTATTCACCAGCATATCCGCCTGCTCCAAAAGTTCATCAATATTGATTTCCCAGCCATCTCCGGATTCCCCTGAAATATTATCCAGACCGTCAAAGCCAAGATTTTCTTGTCCGCCCAAAGCTGAATCCTTTTCCATACCATTTTCCTTTTTATCCATATCAACACCGCCCTTCCATTATTTGGCATAATTCCATCAAAAATTCTTCCGGCTTTTGACAAATTCCGTGGGCTCTGTCTCCGATTTCCTCCGCCACCTGATAAAGCTTATCATGAACCCGGAAAAGCTCTGCCTTCTGATTAAAAAAAACAATTTTTTCGAAAGGCCATCTGACCACGGTAGGGTATTTCATCCCAACCCCCAATTCGAGGACACAGAGCCTTTTGTTTACCGTCCCCTGTAGCCATTTTTTGTAACGCATCCAGCCTTCCAAATACCCCTCTTCCAGATAATCTGCCGCATCTACATTATTAAACTCCAAAGCGCTGCCGCACTTGGGACAAAGAGGCTCTATCGGTTGATCCCCCTTATAACCGGCCTCCGCAAAGCCCCTGATTTGCTCCAAAAGTCCTTCCGGAACCGGAAACAATTCCGTACAACATTTTTTGCTGCACTGCAGCCGTACATAACCGCCACAGGGCTCCACGATACGCTTTTCATCCAGACCGCTCTTCCCCAACAATCCATCCCTGCATAGCGATACTACAAAATAATTCTTTTCATTCAGGCACTGCGCCAGTGAATGGTAAAGCCCAAGCCTGCCGCTTCCTGCCTTTTCCAGCATAATCTTTTTCAGGTAAGGAAGCATCCACGCACCGCCTGATTCTCTCAGTTTAACATCCCCCCGCTGATACGGCTCTTCTTTTTCCACAAGGCCGCCCAGATCCAGTTGTTCCCCTATTCCAACCAAAACCAGATCAGCCTCTTTGATTTTTTTAATTATATTCTCTGTCATTTGATAAATCCTGTCTCTATCTGTTTATCTGTGCCGGAGAACTATGGCGACATACGAAACGAGCCGGAATTTCTCCCGGCTCCCGGAAAGTATCTCGATTCCATTGCCACTCTAATATCCACAATGTTCTACACATTGCCGACCAACCCGTCTATCACTCTCACCAGGTTCCCGATTTCCGGCTTTGAAAGCTGCGCACTGGCCCCCAAGGCTTCCCCTTTTCTCTTCATCTCCTCGTTCACCAGAGAGGAAAAGATAACGATCGGAATATCCTTTGCAACAGGATCATCCTTCACCAGCTTAATCAGTCTGTGGCCATCCATCATCGGCATCTCTATATCAGTAATAATACATTTGATGTCCTCGTTCAGCGTTCCCTGGTTTTTGCATTCCATAATGTACTCATAGGCTTCCAGGCCATTATATGTACGCGTCAGATTGTTATATCCTGCTTTCTTTAAACAGTTGACAATCAGACGGTTCAAGAGCACCGAATCCTCTGCAATCAATATGGGAACATCGCTTCTCTTTCTGGTTCCCAGCTCGTCAATCTCGCTGATCCTAAGTCCCGTCTCAGGGTTGATATCCGTCACGATTTTTTCAAAATCAAGAATGATGACCAGCCTGCCCTCAAGCTTAACGATACCGGTAGTGATGCTCTCCTCCTCGTTAAACAGCTCTGCCCCCGGCTTAATAATAGCTTCCCAGGAAACCCTGTGAATCCGCCTTACCCCATCCACATGAAAAGCAATATCCAATTTATTAAAATTCGTGATGATATATAAGCCTCCCGGCTTGGAAGGCCCCCGTCCCAAGCAACTTCTCAGGTCAATGGCCGTGATCAGTTTATCCCTTGGCATAAAAATTCCTTCAATACATGTATTGGCATGTGGCACAGGCACCGTCTCCTGATAAGGCGCAATCTCCTTCACCTTAGCCACATTGATCCCATATGCATAACCGTCCAAAATAAATTCTAACACTTCAAGCTCGTTCGTTCCATTTTCAAGAAGAATTTTTGTATCCATTTATATCACCCCGTATTTTCTGCTAACCCTGACTTTTTGATTATAACATATTTTTCATAGCAGTGAAACTGCTTTTTTTCTAAACAACAAAAAAAAGCAGTGAAACTGCTTTTCCTTTCATGATTATTTTATTAATCCATACCCTCAAAACCGAACACCGATCTTCGTATCTTCCTTCCACCTCTTCTACCTGCACTCCTGGTCAAGCCTACGGCCTATTAGTACCTGTCAGCTCTGCACATCTCTGTGCCTGCACCTCAGGCCTATCTACCTCATACTCTCTAAGGGGCCTTATCTCGGATATCTCATCTTGGG
>CATLHM010000018.1 GCA_949949005.1 uncultured Lachnospiraceae bacterium | reverse complement strand
TGATTAAGAGGCTGACAGAGGCAGTATTGACAGTGACAGGCGTAAACTATTACCATAGCAATAAAGATATAAGAACAGTCCGGTTATTGGCGATATAGTCTTACCAACACATTTACGGACTAACACCAAAATATATACTAACCCGACTACACAATTACTATGTTTTATTTTGTCCTTTCCTATAAATCTTCCCTTTCTCCCATAGCAATCTTAATTATATATGCTTCTCATATAACCTACAAGAAAATCGCGTCAAATTCCCGAAATAAATAGCCCACCAGGCATAATAAGACAGAATCAGCCCGGCCTCTCCCGGCCCGGCTGACTCTGTCTTATCTTAGAACACTCCCTATCTTTTCCGCAGGCTCACCCCCGCTCGAACCTCTCCCGCAGCTTCCCCAGCGCCTTCTTCTCGATGCGGCTCACATAGCTCCTTGAGATATGAAGCTTCTCTCCAATCTCCCGCTGGGTGACTTCCTTTCCTGTTACCAGGCCGTAGCGCAAAAAAATGATTTCCCGTTCCCGTTTGGTGAGCACCTTGTCTAAAAGCTTTTCCAGCTTCCTCACATTTTCATACAGATCCATCTGCTCCGCCACATCCTCCTGCTCATGTTCGATAATGTCCAGAAGGTTGATCTCGTTTCCCTCCTTGTCTGTGCCGATCGGTTCATACAAAGAGACCTCCCGGGAGCTTTTCTTTTTGGAACGGAGCAGCATAAGCAGTTCATTGTCGATACAACGGGAAGCGTAGGTGCTGAGCTTTCCCTTACCCGCATCAAAAGAGGAGATGGCTTTGATCAGGCCGATGGTTCCGATGGAGATCAAATCCTCCATATCTTCATCCACATTTTGATACTTTTTGGCAATATGGGCTACCAGCCGCAGATTCCGCTCAATCAGAATCTCTCTTGCTTTAGCCGCTTCCTTATTGTCTCCTTCCTGTAGTACCTGTATATAATGGGCTTCCTCTGCTGCCGATAAAGGTTTCTGAAAAGTTTTCAAAAGGCGCCCCCAAAGTCATTTTTATTATTCTATGACCTGATGCGCCCTCTAGTGCCTTTCCCAAAAAGTTATTTCCATCCCTGGCCGGTAGCCCTCTAGGAAAGTAGAAATTCCGCCATTACATAATTGCTGATATCCACCCCGTAATCCGTCAGGGAAATCCACTCTTCTTCCGCTTCTCTGTCACCCTCCTGCCCGTCAAAGACAAAGGCAGGAGCAATGCCTCTGGCACTGCCCCCTTCCGGGGTTCCAAGGCTTTTTCCGGACTTTCTGCGCTGTAAAAGCCCTTTCTGGCAAAAATCATCCACTATACCGGGATAAACCTCATCTATCCTTCTGCCAAAGCAGCGAAAAAATTCGCCCACATTCACCCCCTGGCTCAAGCGAAGTCCCAAAAATAGAAACTCTTCCATCTGCTCCTCTATAGATAACAATTGTTTTTCCTCTTTCACCGAGTCCCAAACCGGCTTTGTGCCAAAGCCGCCAATCTTCTGAAAGCCATCCAGGTAAAAAGCCTCATAGGCCTGTCTGTCAGAACTGTTGCGAAACCGCACATTCTCTATCAGGGAAGCGGCCCCGATTCCGAATCCCAGGTAGTTCTTCCGCCGCCAATAGGAAATATTATGCCTGCACTCATAACCCGGCAGGGCGTAATTGGATATCTCATACCGCCCATATCCGCAATCCGACAAAATATCTCTTGTTATTTTATACATTTCCCTCTCAGTGTCTTCCTCCGGCAGCTCGGGCCTATTCTCAAAAAAGGGGGTTCCCTCCTCGATAATCAGGCTGTAAGCGGAAATATGCTTAGGATGGGGAGAAAGCAGCCTGACTCTGTTAAGGCTTTCCTCCCAGGAGCCTAAAGTCTGCCCGGGAATCCCGCTCATCAGATCCACGTTCAGATTTCCAAACCCGGCCTGGGCCGCCAGTTCATAGGAGTGCAAAAAATCTTTCCAGGTATGAATTCTTCCAAGGGCCGAAAGCTCCCTGTCGTTGGCGGACTGTAGGCCTATGCTGAGCCTGTTCACTCCCCCGGCCTTAATGGCTTTCAGCTTATCCCAGGTAAGGGTTCCCGGGTTCGCCTCCATGGAAATTTCACATGCCGCAGAAAGCCTGTAATGGCGGCGGAGCACATCCATGATCCTCTCAATCCACTCTCCCGGAAAAAGGGAGGGTGTTCCCCCTCCCAGATAAACGCTCTCCACCTCATAGTCAGAATAACACCTGCTTTCCGTTTCGATTTCCCTGCAAAGAGCCTGTGCATAGCGGGCCTGCTCATCCACCCCTGCGGGTACGGATAAAAAATCGCAGTAGAGACATTTCCTGATACAAAAGGGAATATGAATATAGATTCCCAGCTTTTTGTCAGCTTCTTTTTTCATGGAATTGCTCTTTCCCTTCCCTTTATCTTTTATGGTTTTTAATCATCGTCCAGCTTCAGCACCGACATAAAGGCTTTCTGGGGAATTTCCACACTGCCGATCTGGCGCATCCGCTTCTTGCCCTCCTTCTGTTTCTCCAGAAGCTTTTTCTTTCGGGTGATATCTCCTCCGTAGCACTTGGCAAGCACATCTTTGCGCATGGCTTTTACGGTTTCTCTGGCTATGATCTTGCCCCCTACTGCCGCCTGAATGGGAATTTCAAACAGATGCCTTGGAATTTCGTCCTTAAGCTTCTCGCACATTCTCCGGCCTCTGTCATAGGCACTGTCCTTATGGACGATAAAGGAAAGGGCATCCACCTCCTCTTTGTTAATCAGGATATCCAGCTTCACCAGCTCGGAGAGCTCATACCCCTTCAGCTCATAGTCAAAGGAGGCATAGCCCCGGGAGCGGGACTTTAGGGCGTCAAAAAAGTCATAAATGATCTCGTTCAGGGGAAGCTCGTACTTAAGAAGGGCCCTTGTCCCCTCTATATACTCCATTCCCAGATATTTCCCCCGCCTGGTCTGGCAAAGCTCCATGATAGGCCCGATAAACTCCGTCGTCACCATGATCTCCGCAGAGACTACCGGCTCCTCCATATACTCGATCTGGGAAGGATCCGGCAGATTAGAGGGATTAGTGAGCTCGATCACCTCCCCGTCCGTCCGGTGAACCTTATAGATAACGCCGGGAGCCGTGGTCACCAGGTCGAGATTGTATTCTCTCTCCAAACGCTCCTGAATGATCTCCAAATGGAGCAGTCCCAGAAAGCCGCACCGGAATCCAAATCCAAGGGCTATGGAGGTTTCCGGCTCATAGCGCAGGGAGGCGTCGTTTAATTGCAGTTTTTCCAGGGCATCCCGAAGATCCGGATACTTTGCCCCATCCGCCGGGTATACCCCACAGTACACCATGGAATTGACTTTTTTGTAGCCAGGAAGAGGCTCGTCGCAGGGGTTATCCGCGTCGGTCACCGTATCGCCCACCGCCGTGTCCTTCACATTTTTGATGGAAGCGGTAATGTATCCCACCATCCCTGCGCTCAGCTCCTCGCAGGGAATAAACTGTCCGGCTCCGAAATAACCTACCTCCACCACATCCGCCTTTGCTCCCGTTGCCATCATACGGATGCTTGTCCCCTTTTTTACGCTTCCCTCCATGATCCGGCAAAATACGATCACGCCCTTATAGGAATCGTAGAGGGAGTCAAAGATAAGGGCTTTTAAGGGAGCATCGCTCCTTCCCCCCGGCGCAGGAATTTTGGTCACAATAGCCTCCAGAACTTCCTCGATGCCGATCCCGTTTTTGGCGGAAATCAGGGGCGCATCCTGAGCCTCGATGCCAATCACATCCTCGATCTCGTTTTTTACACGCTCCGGCTCCGCGCTGGGCAGGTCGATCTTGTTGATCACGGGAAATACCTCCAGATCATGGTCAAGAGCCAGATATACATTGGCAAGGGTCTGAGCCTCGATGCCCTGGGCAGCGTCCACCACCAGGATCGCGCCGTCGCAGGCCGCCAGGCTCCTGCTGACCTCATAGTTAAAATCCACATGTCCCGGCGTGTCGATCAGGTTAAAAACATACTCCTCCCCGTCTCTCGCCTTATAAATGGTGCGGACCGTCTGGGCCTTGATGGTAATTCCCCGCTCCCTCTCAAGCTCCATATTGTCAAGCACCTGATCCTGCATTTCCCTGCTGGTCAGAAGGCCTGTTTTTTCTATGATTCTGTCCGCCAGGGTGGACTTCCCGTGGTCGATATGGGCCACAATACAAAAATTTCTGATCTTACTTTGCTCGATACCTGCCATATATTTACCGTACCTTTCTGGCGTATGGGCGTATGGGCGCCGCAGCCGCAATAGTCTTTCGTATTTTAACACAATATTCATCCCAACACAATGGCAAGGATGTGCGCCAGAGGGTCGCAGGCGTTCATAATTTCCTCCACCGTGTTGTTCTGGGCCCCCATTTCGATCAAAAGGCTCTTGGGCATCAAATGCATGTTGTACCGATAGGCTTTTAAATAAATTTTTCTTGCAATTCCAGGATAATATTCATTGGCCGCCACCTGAACCTGAAAAGAAAAGGCCAGATTTTCCTGTATGTAGGGATTTTCCAGGTAGGCAATGTCGCCGCTCTTGCGGCCGTAGCTGAGACCGTTGAAAAACATGAATCTCGCCGTGGGCCGTCCCTGCAAATCCATTACCAGCTTCCGGTCTCCCGCCACCGCATCCCGGTGCAGGTCGATCACTACCTCTATGGTAGGGTTTTGTGCCAATATCTGCTCGATTACCGGCAGCGATTCATTGTAGGCCTCATCCCTCACATCGTCAAACCGCTCCGTATAGTGCAGAACCTGAAATCCATATGTGTTCTCCAAAAGCTCCGCCAGCTTATCCCCTGCCCCCACAATGGTAGTGGATTCGTCCCCTGGCACGGAATCAAGAAATGCCTCGCTTCCGTGGGTATGATAAATTAAAATCTGAGGCCCCTGGGCCTGTCTGTTAACCGACAGATCCTGGTACAAGAGCTGATTCAAATCTGCATATTCCTCCTTTAACCGGGTGGAATTATCCACCGCGTAAAAATTGGAGAGCAAGGCCTCATAATCCCACTTTTCCGACCAGTCATAGGTATAAGAAGGATATTCCGAAGGGGTAAAGACGCCTTCCGGCCCTGGATCTTGGTTCTCTGCCACAGCCTCCCCGGTCATCTCCTTATTTTCTTCCTCCTGCCCGCTTTCCGTCGTATTATTATGTACGCTGTTTTCCTTCTCCATCTCCGCAAGAAGGCTGTTATCTATATGAAGCGCGTCATCCCCGTAATCCAGATTTTCCTCGTCAATATCCTTCACATCCTCATCCGCCCCTTCCCGCCGCCCGATTAACTGCGCCATCAGGGCATCCTCCTGCTCTCTGTCCGCCCCCGGATAGAGAGCCGTATATTCCATCAAGGGAAAATTCCTGCGTATCAACCGCTCCGCCAGCTTCCCGTCATCTGCCGCCTCTTCCCGGTTTTCCAGATATCTTGGAATCTGAAAAAATCTCCCTTCCATGGAATGGTTCATAAAAAGGCTGACCTGGCGCTGCCATCCCGAAGATTCTTCTGACTTTGAATCTCTGTTTTTCATAAAGCTGTAGAGACAACTCAGGACACAGGCCAGCAGCATTGTAAGGATTGCCCATTTCTTTCTATTGGTTTTTCCGTTTTTTCCTTTCACGCTCTGCCTCCCACCGGAGCGCATCTGAAGCTTTTTTCTTCAAATGCCCTCTGGGAAAGTATATGCTTATCCAAAGCCGGAAATACGTGGCTGCTTCGAGACTTGCATTCTCCGGCGCCATTCAGCCCTTTGCCTCAAAGGTATTGTTCAGGGCATTACAGATAATATGGCTGATCTGCTTAATCTCAAAATCCACATCCTTTCCCGTCACATACATGTTATAAAGCTCTCCCAGCCCTGCATGCAGCTCATCCTGGATGTCAAGAGGCTCTTCCCCTGCCTGCCGCATCATCTTTTCAAAAGCGTCGCCCACAATCGTTGCCGCATCCACCACCGTAGGAACGCCTATGGCAATGACGGGGACTCCCAGAGCTTCCTGCGTGATGGCGTTTCTGTGATTTCCCACCCCGGAACCGGGATGGATCCCCGTATTGGTAACCTGTATGGTTCTGTTCAGCCGTCTGGTGGAGCGGGCGGCTAAGGCGTCTACTACAATCACCACATCCGGCTTCGTTTTTTCCACCACTCCCTTGATAATCTCCTGAGACTCCATTCCGGTCTTGGCCATCACTCCGGGAACCAGTCCACTGACCATATACACTTTCTTTTTGTCAAAGGCCGCTTTTCCGTATTCCTTCATCATATGCCGGGTAATAACCAGATTGTCCACCACATTCGGCCCCAGAGAATCCGCTGTCACGTCCCTGTTTCCAAGGCCTACCACCATCACGGACAATTCCTTTTCCATACCGGGAATGATTTCCTCCAATTGCCTTGCAAGCTCCACAGATATCTCTTCATGATAGTTTTCATCCGGCAGCACCATGGCGGGAGCCTCCAGCGTAATGTAAGTGCCTATGGGCTTTCCCATAGCCTTGGAGCCGTTCATGGTCTCGATCACTACCTTTGTGATACGAAGCTCGCTTTCCTCCCGGTATTCCTCCTTCACCGACACGCCCCTGCATTCCCTGGCGTTCTCCTCCATATTTTCCCGCACCTCAAGGGCTAAGTCTGTCCTTACTCTAAAGCTACTCATAACTTCCTCCCGTGGTATTAGAAAATCATTATAAACTAAAGTATTTTCCAAATATTCTTCATTTATGTATTGACAGATATTCTTTTTGCGGATAAAATAATATGCGTGTGTTTACATTAAGACGTTCCGTGTCTCCGGCTTTAATGAAACATCTCATGTAACTGATGATTGTAAGAGGAGGTGTACATCGTGGCTAACATTAAGTCTGCTAAGAAGAGGATTTTAGTAAACAGAACCAAAGCTGAAAGAAATAAATCAATTAAGTCTGGTGTTAAGACAGCGATCAAAAAAGTGACTGTTGCGATTGACGCAAATGATAAAGATGCTGCTGCCAAAGCTTTAGTTGCTGCTACGTCTGTAATCGACAAGGCGACCAGCAAGGGTGTTTTTCATAAAAACACTGCTTCCAGAAAAGTAGCTCGTTTGGCTCAGGCTGTTAACAAGATGGCTTAGTTTTTTGGAAATTATAGATGGTAAGGAAATGGCTCACAGGGGATGTGAGCCGTTTTTTTTATGCGCAGGCCCGTGCAGAGGAAGGTTGCCACTGAAGTGGCGCACGGGCCGCGCGGCGGGCAGGGGAGAAAAATTCTCCCCTACTCGATTGTGTAGGCCCGTACTTCCATTCATCCTTTTTTATTAGAAGGAAGAATATTCCCTGTCGATCACATCCGCCGGCACTGCCGCAATCTCTCCCCCCACCGTTGCCCCGGTGAGCATCCCGAGATAATTTCCATATCCGTCAAACACGCCGCTGCCGGACATGCCTGGCAAGGCCTCTCCCGTCCCGTAGAGCATCTCCATTCCGAAATCCTCCAGATAAGTGTGGGCCGAAATCACCGCCCCCTGTTTCATCGCCGGGTGATAGGGGTCACTTGCCATATCCACCAAAAGAAGTCCTCTTCCCGGTGTTTCTGCCCTTGGACGTCCCGAGCTCTCCTTTAACGGCCGCACATTTTTAAGCGCTAATAATTCCTCCCAGGAAAAATCATCAATGGATACGCTAAGAAATCCAACGTCCGCTTCCTCAGAAAGCCCAATCACTTCCCCGTCTTGCGCCGCGCCTCCCGGAAAGGTCACAAAGCTGTCCTCATCCCAATATTCCAAAAGATGCCTGTTGCTCACGATCACAATGGCATCCGCTTCCACGCGGTAAATGCTTCCGCTCCCATAATGCCCATTTGCCTGAAGGCGCACGCAACTGCACAGGATATTGCCGAAAGTCTGTTCCAAATCCTCTTCCGGCGATAAAGGAGTGAAGGCAAGTCCCAAGCCGGTTATGGCTCTATAGTCCTCTTCCAGGGTGGTTGTCTGAATCAACGGAGGGAGCTTTAGACTATGACTTGGTTCGTTTTGTTCTTGCACCGCACTTTCTGAATACAAAGACACAGGCGCAGCAGTATCCCCTCTGCTGCCCTGCACATTTTCCCCTGCTATGATCAGCCAAAAGCTTATTAACAAAAAAAACGCCGAAAACATTCTTAACGGCATTTGTCCCTTACTTCTTTTCACAGTCTACGCTGTACCTTCCAAACATAAGTTTACTATCAAAAAATCAGGCAGGACGATAAGCCGGGTTATGTCGTGAATGATCATCTATCTAGGACTGCTGTTGCCAGCAGCCTCAAGCGACCTACCTGAAAGCTGACCGGGCCGGCTAAACGCTTTCTGTTTGGTCTTGCTTCGGATGGGGTTTACATGTGTCCTGCCCGTTACCGTGCAGGCGGTAGTCTCTTACACTGCCTTTCCACCCTTACCAAAAGTTCACCTTTGGCGAACTTTGGAAATTTGCTTCGCAAATTTCCACATGGCACTTTTGGTGCCAGGGGCGGTATATTTCTGTTGCACTGGCCTTGGAGTTGCCTCCACCGGACGTTATCCGGCATCCTGCCCTGTGAAGCCCGGACTTTCCTCACCTGCCGCTTCCTCCGCCCCGCCTTGGGGACGAGCTGGAGGGAACAGAAACTGCCTGGGGCAGCCTCCTGCGGCAGCCGCGATCATTTATCCTACCTGATTTTATGGATTTTTTATGAATTTATAGGGCAAACGGCAAATCATTTTGTCATTCACTCTATATTATACACGAAAATAACTTCCCCCAATAAACTCCCTGCAAATGGAGTTGGCAGGGACATTCTGGCTGTCTATTCCCTGGAAATACTCCAAAAACTTAAGCAGCCGCTTGGCCTCATAGTACTCCGGCTCCGTCTCTGGGATTCCGAACAGAAGAGGTTCCACATATTGCTTTAAAACTGCCAGCTCGTAGATGAGGGCTGAGTTGAACATTTCATCCGCACTTTCCTGAAAAGGGAAAATATATTTTTCTTCTCCCCTTCTCACCGAAGGCCACATGGCGATGGTACGTTTGGCGCTGTTTCCCCTGGTTCTGGCATCCCGCACGATTCTGCGAAGGAGCCGCCCGTCCGTGGTGGGGATACGGTTGTGGTCGTCTACGTTCAGGCTGGTCAGGGCACTGATATAAATCTTAAACTTACTCTCATCCGGCATAGAATAGGTGGTAGCCGGATTGAGTCCATGGATTCCCTCGATCACGAGCACATCCTCGGGGCCCAACTTCTTGATATTGCCGTGGTACTCCCGTTTCCCAAGCTTGAAATTATACTGGGGAAGCTCCACCGCCTCTCCTGCAAGGAGCCGATTCATATCCTCGTTAAATTTCTTAAGGTCAATGGCCTCAAGGCACTCAAAGTCATAATTTCCCTCTGCATCCCGGGGTGTCTCATCTCTGTTGATAAAATAGTCGTCCAGGGCAATGGGATGTGGAATCATCCCATAGGTGCGAAGCTGAATGGAAAGCCTGTGGGAAAAGGTGGTCTTTCCCGAGGAGGAAGGGCCTGCGATCAGCACAAATTTCACATTTCCTCTCTCCACAATCTCTCTGGCAATCTCGCCAATCCTCCGCTCCTGGAGGGCTTCCTGCACCAAAATCATGTCGCCAAGCAGGCCGTCTCTGATAGAATTATTCAGATCCCCCACCGACTCGATTCCCATCATCTCTCCCCATTGGGAGGAGATGGTAAGGGTATTGAACAGCTTATCCATAGGGGTAAAATAATTCAGCTTGGTAGGATCCTCGCTTCCCGGCAGCAGAAGCATAATGCCATCCTCATAGTGCAGGACGTCAAAATACCTCATATATCCTGTGCTGGGCAGCATATACCCATAGTAGTAATCATAATAGCCATCCAGACAATACACATTCACGAAAGAGCTTCTCCTGTAACGGAAAAGCTTTTCTTTGTTCACCATTTTATGGCTGCGGAAAAGCTCTATGGCCTGATCCTTGGGATAGGATTTTTTGGTAATAGGCAGATCCCCCTCTACCAGCTCCCTCATTCTTTTCCCTATGGCGTCCACCTGCCCACGGGTCAGCTTTTCCTCCATGATCACCTTGCAGTAATATCCCTGTCCAATGGCAAATTCGATCTTTACCCGGCTCACCTTGTCCCTTCCAAACACATCGTCAATGGCTTTTACAAGGATCATAAGGCCTGTCCTTACATAAGTCTTATGCCCAATGTCATCCCGAATCGTCAGAAAGGAAAGCTCGCAATCCTTTTCTGCTTTTTTATGTAATTCCCTGATCTTGCCGTTTTCCAGCACCAGGGCAATCATATCCTTAAATTGCGGCTGATATTCCTTGGCAATCTCCTCAAATGTAATTCCACAGGGATATTCCTTCGCAACGCCGTCAATGGTAATCACTGCCATTCCTGTAATGCCCCCTTTCTTCATGCTCCGGATTCACCGGATCATAATCTGCAAAGTTTTAATGCTTCCTCAATATATTCTGTCTCTTTTTTATGCTCCTCAAGCCGCTCTGCGGCCTTTTCGCTCCCCCGGGATTCCTCCAGCAAAGCCCTCAGCCGCTCTGCACCCTCCCGCTCTCTTTCCAGATACGCAATCAGTACCGGATGCTTTCTTTTCAGCAGAACAGGGCCAAAGCGGTCTTCTAACTCCCGGCGGTTATGGTTTTCTTCTTTTGCGGCTGTCTGTTCCCGGGGGACTGCTTTGATTATGGGGTAAAATTTTTCGTCCTCCTCGATCATATCCTCCCACAGGATGGAATAGCCCTCTTCCCGCAAAAAGCCCCGAAATGCTTTCAGCTCCGACTGAGGCTGCAAGATCAGCTCCCGAAAAGACCTTGCCTTGGCCGCCTCCCGGCACAGAATCCGCTGCATAAGCCGTCCTCCCATCCCCGCACAGACTAAGGTTTCCGCCTCTCCTGCCGCAAAACCTCCCAGGCCGTCAGAGAGGCGCAAGGTTATGTAATCCTCCAGCCCTGCCTTTCGCACATTCTCCCTTGCATGCCCAAGAGGCCCTTCTTTCACATCCATGGCAAGCACCTTCGGCGAGATTTTTTGCCTGACCAGATAAATCGGCAAATAGCCGTGGTCGCACCCCACGTCGCATACCCGGTTTTTGCTGGTCACCATGTCCGCCACCGCCTTCAGCCGTGGGGAAAGGCTCATCCCTCCCGCCATCAGTCCAGATAATCCTTCAGCTTCCTGCTCCTGCTGGGATGGCGAAGCTTGCGAAGGGCCTTGGCCTCGATCTGCCGGATTCGCTCTCTGGTTACATTAAATTCCTTGCCAACCTCCTCCAGGGTTCTGGCGCGGCCATCGTCCAGGCCGAAACGGAGCCTGAGCACCTTCTGCTCCCTCTCTGTTAAAGTTCCCAGAACCTCTACCAGTTGTTCTTTTAATAAGGTAAAGGCGGCGGCATCCGCCGGTACCGGCACATTGTCGTCCTGGATAAAATCGCCCAGATGGGAGTCCTCCTCCTCTCCGATAGGAGTTTCCAGGGAAACCGGCTCCTGGGATATTTTTAAAATTTCCCGCACTCTCTCCACTGGCAGGTTCATCTCCTCCGCGATCTCCTCCGGAGTAGGTTCCCTCCCAAGCTCCTGTAAGAGCTGCCTGCTGACCCGAATCAGCTTGTTGATGGTCTCCACCATGTGTACGGGAATACGGATGGTCCTTGCCTGGTCCGCAATGGCTCTGGTGATGGCCTGACGGATCCACCAGGTGGCATAGGTGGAAAACTTATAGCCCTTGCGGTAATCAAATTTTTCCACAGCTTTAATCAACCCCAAGTTTCCCTCCTGGATCAGATCAAGGAACAGCATCCCCCGGCCCACATAACGCTTGGCAATGCTCACCACCAGACGCAGGTTTGCCTCCGCCAGACGTTTCTTGGCAACATCCCCTGCGTCCAGCATCCCCTGCTGTGACCGGATTTCTTCTCTGAGCTCAGCCGCCTCCTTTTCGTCCGAACTATCCAGACGCTTTTCCAGCAGGGCGATCTTTTCTTTGGCTACCGCCCCGGCTTCCATTTTGCGGGCAAGGTCGATCTCCTCCTCAGCGGTGAGAAGGGGCACTTTGCCGATCTCCTTTAAATACATCCTTACCGGATCTTCAATGCTGATGCCGTCAGGAACGGAAAGGTCGATGTTCTCCACATCCACCTCGTCCTCCTCGGTGAGGATGATCTCCTCATCATCCACATCATCACCCTCCGTGATACGCAGGATATCCACATTGTTCTGCTCCAGCGTTTCCAGGATCTTATCAAACTGTTCTTCACCCAATGTGATATCAGCAAAGTAGTCCACTACCTCCTGATATTCCAAAACATTTTTTTTCTTTCTGGCAACGGCCAGAAGCCCTGTTAACTTCTCATCAAACCTTGCCTGTGTGTTTTCATCCATTTTCGGTTTTCCGTCCTTCCTGACAAACTTTATAAACGCCGCTCTCTCATGTCCGTACTGTTACTAAACATCATTATTGGCCTTAATTCAGTGAAATATGCGTTTTGCTAAGTTCTTCCAACTGTTTTTTGCTCTCGATCATACGGCCAAGGGCCGAGACGTCCCCTCCTGCCCTCTCCCTTAAGGCTTCGAAACTGCCTCGCTTAACCCCAAGTAAAACGTCGTGAAATGCCCTTTCCTTTTCCGTCCGGGTGGAAAGCTCCTCCAGCTTCGTATTAAAAAGCTCTGCCACCTCCCTCTGCTGCTCCCCGTCCGTAAAAAGGCTGATAATTCCCGCCGGATTGATAATCTCCTTCTCCAAATCCTCAAACAGCTTCTCAGCCGCCTTCCTATATAAATCTTCGGTGAAATCCTCCGGAGAGATATATTGTTTGATCTTGCGGTAGAGGGAAGGTTCCTCCACCAGCCAGGTCAGCAAAAGCTTCTGAGGCTTTTTCCGGTTCTGGGCCGGATCCCTCTTTTTCTGGAGGCCGGATTTGGGACGGGGGGCCGGGGCCGCCTCCCCGGTCTGGGACGCATAGGAGCGCACCAGCCTGCGCAGATTTTCAAATCCGATATGGTATTTCTGGGCCACCGCCTCAATATAATTTTCCCTCTCCACCTCTTCCGAAAAGCCGCAGAGCTTTTGGGCGATCTGCCTGTAAAATCTGGTCTTGGACTCCGGATCCTTAAGATCGTAGTCCCGCTCAAGCATCCGAAGCTCAAAGAAAAAGCTGTTTTCCGCCTGCCCTATCCTCTCCTGAAAGGCCTGTGCGCCCTGGTTTTTCATGAACTCGTCCGGATCCTTATAGGGCTCCAAATTCAGCACCTTTCCGGTTAGCCCTGCTTCCTTTAAAATCCCGATGGCACGCAGGGCGGCGTTTACGCCTGCGCCGTCGCTGTCGTAAGCAAGAATCACCTCCTGGGTAAAACGCCGCAGAAGGTTGGCCTGCCCAGCCGTGAAGGCCGTTCCCAGGGACGCCACCGCCTGGGTAAATCCTGCCTGGTGCATGGCAATCACATCCATATATCCCTCGCACAGGATAAAATTGCCTGCCCGGGAAGAACGGGCAAAATTAAGGCCGTAAAGATTCCGGCTCTTATCAAATATCGGCGTTTCCGGGGAATTTAAGTACTTGGGCTTGCCATCCCCCATCACCCGTCCCCCGAAGCCAATCACTCTGTTATTGCTGTCCTGGATAGGAAACATGACCCGGTTCCAGAATTTGTCGTGGAGGCCGTATTTCTCATCGAAAGCGGCAAGCCCTGCCTCCTGGATCAGCTTGTCCCCGTACCCTTTACTTTTCAGATACCGGGTCAAATCGTCGCTTGTCATGTTGGCAAACCCCAGGCCGAATTTGTGTATGGTCTCATCCGAAAGCTCCCGGCCCCGAAGATACGCATATCCCCCGGCCCCGGTTCCTGCCCTGAGCTGATAATAGAAATATTTGGCAGCTTCCTTGCAGACCTTTAAAAGCTCCGCCCTCTTGTTATCCCGCTCCCTGGCCTGAGCGCTATCCTCCCTCTCCGGCAGGGCTACCCCTGCCCGCTGGGCCAGAAACTGAATGGCCTCCTGGAAGGAGTAGTTCTCGTATTCCATCAAAAAAGTAAAAACATTGCCTCCCGCCCCGCAGCCAAAGCAATAATACATCTGCTTGCTGGCCGAAACGGAAAAGGAGGGGGATTTTTCACTGTGAAAAGGGCACAAGCCAAAGTAATTACTGCCCTTCTTCTGCATCTTCACATAGCCGGAAATCACGTCCACGATATCGTTCCTGGTCCGCACTTCCTCCACCAGCTCATCCGGATAATACATATGTATACCCCCTGTGTCTTTCCGGTTTTGATCCTCCCAAAACCTGGGAACGCCCAAGAAAAACTGGCCTGGGCACTTCCCAAAGCCTTATTTCTTACGCTTAACCATGCCAGGATCTGGGAATATAAATCTCCTCATATTTAGCTATGGCAAAGCGGTCCGTCATGGCCCCGATATAATCGCATACCACCCTTTCCTGGGCTTCTCCCCGCTCTAAGAGCCTGATATAATCCTCCGGCAAAAGCTCCAAATGCCGCCTGTAATAATTGTACAGGGTCTGCACCAGAATCTCCGCCTTGCTCTCCTCACTCTTGGCGTCCCCGTTCTGGTAAACCCTCTCAAACATAAACTGGCGCAGCCTCCCCATGGCCTGTGCCACAGGCTCGGACATGCATATCTCATTTTTTCCATAGCTGTTGGAAACCAGATCATGGATAAAGTGATCCAGCCGCTCCCCTGTGGTAGTTCCGATGACCTCAGAAATTTCTTTCGGGATATCGGACTCCCTCAGTATTCCTGCCCGGATGGCGTCATCCATGTCGTGATGGATATAAGCGATTTTGTCCGAAAACCGCACGATCCTGCCCTCTAAGGTGGAGGGCATCCCTCTGGTCTGATGGTTTAAGATGCCATCCCGCACTTCCGCGGTGAGATTGAGTCCCGCCCCGCTTTTTTCCAGTAGATCCACGATGCGCACGCTCTGCTGGCTGTGACAATAGCCGTAAGGGCACACCCCATTTAAAGCCCTCTCCCCTGCATGGCCAAAGGGCGTATGGCCCAGATCGTGGCCCAGGGCAATGGCCTCCACCAGATCCTCATTCATTCGAAGCGCCTTGGCAATGGTTCTGGCATTCTGGGACACTTCCAGCGTGTGGGTCAGCCTGGTTCTGTAGTGGTCCCCTTTGGGCGCTAAAAACACCTGTGTTTTGTCCTTCATCCGCCGGAAAGATTTGGAGTGGAGAATCCTGTCCCGATCCCTCTGATAAACCGGCCGGATATCGCAGGGCTCCTCCTCTTTGAGCCGCCCCTTGGAATGGATGCTGTGAGAGGCATAAGGGCTTAGGTAGTCCACTTCAAGCTGTTCCAGATTTTCACGTATGTTCATTCATACTCCCTGAGTGAATAGGCACACCGCCCGGACAAACCGGGAAGCGCCCCTGGTTCAAAAAGAATTCCTACTATTATTATTCGGCACCCGGCAGGAAATTCCTTTTATTTTTTGTGGAAAACTATGCATGGGGCGAAAGCTGCTGCCGGCAAAAGCAATACAGGCCAGGCGCCATCCCCCCTTTTACCGGCAAATCTCATAAATAAATTCCGCGTTCTTGTCCATAGCGTCATAGGCTGTTTTCAGGGGTGACATCTGGAAGACATGCCACATTCCCTTGAAAATATCCAGCTTTACGGACACATTCTCCTGCACCAGCTTTTTGTGGAGCATCACCGAGTCCGAGAGCAGGATCTCGTTTTCCCCCACCTGAATATAGGTAGGCGGAAAGCCCTCAAAATCCCCAAACAACGGCGAGATCATGGGATCCTTTGCCTCCTCCTTATCCTTCTGCTCCGGAATATAATTGCCGATCATCCGCTCTAAATACTCCGCGTCCAGCACCGGATCCACTTCCGCCTTGGTCTTGTGAGTCTTTCCCGAGGAGGTTAAGTCGGTCCAGGGGGACATCAGTACCAGTCCCCTGGGAAGGAGCCTCTTTTGTTCCTTTAGCCTGAGCACCAGGGACAAGGCCATATTCCCCCCAGCGGAATCACCTGCAAGAATCACATCCCTTGCCCCGTACCCCAAAAGCATCAGGTAATCCCAGGCCGCCATGGCATCCTCCATAGCCGCAGGATAGGGATTCTCAGGAGCTAAGCGGTAATCAAAGCAAAGAACGTCCATGGAAGTACTGGAAGCCAGTTTTGTGGTCAGGGTTCTGGCGTAAAGGCTGCTTCCCGTGGAATAACCGCCGCCGTGACAATAGAGGATAATATATTTTTTCATGTGGGCCCGGTTCACCGAAATCCACTCTCCGTCCATCCCACGGATATCCACATTGCGTATAAGCATGTCCTTCACATTCCCCAAAAGCGCCCCCACATGATCCTGGGACTGGCGGTGCTTTTCGATATCCGGCTTGTCGATCATGCCGTGTACCTTTCTGATCAGCACCATCATATTTTGATTCACCGTTTCTGCCGAAGGCTTTTTTACCAGAAATTTCTTTGTATTCATCGCCGTACCATCTTTCTGAAAACTTTTGACTTCATTTTAACACATAGTTGCCTTTTTGTGGTATACTAAATTATTACTTATAGTAAACGACAAAATAATTTGTGGTTTACTCTATCATTTTCATGTAGGAGCGCGGCGTCTATCTTGAAGGAAAAAAGCATACTTCCACACAAAACTAAAACAGAGCCCTCATCCGGGGCTGAAAGAAAGGCCAGTCATGCGCCCAGGGTCTGGTATAAACTGGACTTATCCGCCATTGTCTATCCCACCTTACAGCGCAGGGACTTTTCCTCCGTCTACCGCCTGTCCGTGCTCTTAAAGGAGCCGGTAAACCCACAAATCCTTCAGCAGGCAGTGGATCTGGCCCTTCCCCGGTTTCCCACCTACAAGACTGCCATCCGAAAGGGTCTCTTCTGGCGGTACTTAGAGCCCAACAACCGGCCCGGCCCCTTTGTCCAGAAGGATATCCGCAACTTCTGTATGCCCATGCCCTTTAAGGCAGGAAACCGTTATCTTCTGCGAATTTATTATTATGACCGCCGCATCTCCCTAGAAGCCCATCACTGTCTGGGGGACGGCACCGGAGGCATGTGTGTGCTTCACACCATCACTGCCGTCTATCTGCGGCTTTTGGGCCATGAGGTGGCGGACGGCTATTTTGTCAAAAAGATAGACGAAACTCCCCACCCGGAAGAATTAGAGGACGCTTACATGCGTTATGCCAACGCCAAGGTCTCTCCCGCCCGTCCCGGTGAGAAAACCTTTCGGGTCAGAGGCACCCGGGAGCCCTTTTTCACCTTCAACATCATCGACGGTGTTATGTCCGTGAAGGAGGTGATGGCTGTCGCCAAAAATTACAACGCCACCATCACCGAATATTTAAACGCAGTGCTCCTCTACGCGCTTTTACAGAAGCAGCAGTCGGAATGGCACTTAAAGCAGCGGCCGGTAAAAATTGCAATGCCTGTGAACCTCCGGCGCTTTTTCCCCTCCCAGACCCTGCGGAATTTTATCACCATGGTATTTCCTGTGGTGGATCCCAGGCTGGGGGACTATACCTTTGAGGAGATCGTGATCCAGGTTCGCAATTACATGCGTTATTTTATAAACGAAAAATTCCTGCGGGGAGATATCACCACCAACGCCAATACCCAGCGCAATCCCTTTATCCGGGTGGTTCCCCTTTTTATCAAGGACTTTGTGGTAAAACAATTTTACACCCGGGTTCAGGACAAAAATTCCTCCGCCGGGCTGACCAACATGGGGGCCCTCAAGGTTCCCGAAGGGATGGCCTCCCATATTGAGCGGTTTGACATCTATATGGGCCAGCCCTTTTCCTCCCGCACCAACTGCGCCATCGTCAGCTTTCAGGACACCCTGACCGTGAACTTTGCCAGCAGCATCATGGAAACCGATGTGGAACGGTATTTTTTCAGGAAGCTGGTGAAAGACCATATCCATGTAACCATCGAGAGCAACCGGCAAAGCCTTGATGAGATCCTGTAAAAACAACACCTGTTTTTGTCGGCGCCCAAGGGCGCAGTTTCTTAAATAAGCTAAGAGAAAGGAGCCTTACAATGTCCTATTGTGTCAACTGCGGTGTGGAGTTAGAACCCTCCCTAAAGGAGTGTCCTCTTTGCAATACACCCGTTATTAATCCTAAAGAACTCTACGACCAGAAAAGAACCTCCCCCTATCCCAAAGAGCGGGGACAGGTGGACGTGGTCAAAAAAACCGATCTTTCTATCCTGATCTGTATCGTGCTGGGCGCTACTTCCTTAAGCTGTGTGGCCTTGAATCTTTTGGTTTTCTCCAAAAACCCCTGGTCCCTGTTTATCGTGGGGGCCTGCCTGATTTTGTTTGTGCTTGCCTTTCCCGTAGTAATCTACACCAAGCTTCCCATCTATATTTCCCTGCTGTTTGACGGGGTGGCCGTGGGCTTTTATCTGTATATGATCACCTTTAACACTGCCGGAAGCGAGTGGTTTTTCCGTCTGGCCCTTCCGATCGTGGCCCTGGCTACCATTCTGGTGGAGATTTTTGCCCTGCTGCTGCGCACCTTCTCCTTTTCCCACATCACTGCGGCGCTGTACTTTTTTGCGGAGACCGCCCTTTTGTGTGTAGGGGTGGAGCTGCTCATCCGCCATTATTATGAACAGCCCATGCGGCTTGTGTGGTCCGCCATTGTGCTCACCGTCTGTACCGTGATCGTGATCCTGCTGCTTACGGTGCTCTCGCGCAGAAGGCTGCGGGATGCGGTGAGAAGAAGGCTGCATTACTGACCGGGAACCTCACAACGGGGCATCCGCCGTGACCGTCCTTTGCTTTGCCCGTGCGCCATCCGGCCTTGCATAGGCTCCGCCCCTGCAGGGCCTCTTAATATTTATCCGGATAATCCGTGCCCGTTTCCCCCTGGATTCGGGCAATGTATTCCTGGGGGCTTATCCGCATGTTCAGCAGCGTATCAAAGGCCAGAAGCACCATCCGATCCCCGTTTTCCCTGGTGCCGCTGTTGTCCCGGTCAAGCCTTGCCTTAAAATGATCCATCTGCCATATCATCACATCCACCACCGTATATCCCTCCACCTTGGCCTGACAGGCGAAATTTTTGTGGTTCATGTAGTAGACAAACTCCTGAAAAATCTCCTCATCCGTCCGGAGTTTTTGATAAAAAGCCTTTCCAAACTCTCTATCCTCCCCGCCGTTTCTGCACAATTCCTCTATAAAATGAATCACTCTCTCCTCTTCCAAATTCCGTTCCCCCTTCCTGTTTTTGGCGCCTGCTGCGCAGTTACTATTTTTTTGCATATTTTCCATAAAATATTATAGCAGGATTCGTATAAGAATTGTAAGAAATTATTTATCTCTTTTGAGACACAAACTGAAATTTTCTGCTATAATAACTTTTTAGGGATGTGTCTGTGCCACAGCCACCGACATCCTGTCAATTGAACAGAAGAATACTCCCGGAAACCCTCCCCGAAAATTCCTGATATTGCGTTGAGGGACGCTTGTGGGATTGGCTGGGTCTATTCTCGGAAAGGTATGGATTTTTATGAGTGAGAAAATACTAGTAGTAGACGACGAGAAAGAAATCACTGATCTAATTACCCTTTATCTGCAAAATGAAAATTATACGGTTTATCCTTTTTATGATTCCTTAAAGGCCTGTGAGCTCATCGAAACCCAGGAGCTGGATCTGGCGATCCTTGACGTGATGATGCCCAAGATGGACGGCTTTGCCCTTTGCCAGAAAATCCGCGAAAGCCATAACTATCCTATCATCATGCTCACCGCCAAGGAGGAAGAGGTGGACAAGATCACCGGCCTGACCTTGGGGGCCGACGACTACATGACCAAGCCCTTCCGCCCTTTAGAGCTGATCGCCAGAGTAAAGGCCCAGCTTCGGCGTTACAAAAAATACAATGCCGCCTCCCCGGGGGAGGATTCCCACATCATCACCCACGGCGGCCTTATGCTCAACAGCCTTACCCATGAGTGTACCCTGGACGAAAAGCCCCTGGCCTTAACGCCAACGGAATTTACCATCCTCTACGTGCTCTGCCAGCAAAAAGGCCGGGTCATCAGCGCGGAAGAGCTCTTTCACGCTGTCTGGGGAGAGGAATATTTCAGCAAGAGTAACAACACCATCACCGTACATATACGGCATTTGCGTGAAAAGATGAATGATTCCTTTGAGGACCCCAAATACATCAAAACGGTCTGGGGGTGTGGATACAAAATTGAAGCTTAAAGACAAGGTTAAATTCATCATTTTCCTGATCGTCTTCCTTTGTCTGGCCCTTGGAATCGGGATCGGCGTTTACTATCTGGCGGATGTGGTCTTTAATGGCTCCGTATTGGAATGGCTTGCCCGCAACTTCTTTTACTCCGAGCCTCAATATGACCCCTCCACCAGACATTTGGGCTATGCCTACCGTCCCGACTGGCCAAAGTTAAAAGGCCTGTTTCTTGTGCTGTTTTTTGCGGTACTGACGATCTATGTATTCTCTGTCTATCTGGTGGCCCATTTTCACGCCAAATCCAGAGTGCGCAAGTCCATCTCAGCCACTGGCCGTATGCTCCACACCTATATGCACCATGATGTGGAGCCGGACGAAGTGTTTCCTACCGCCTACGCGGAGGTTGCCACCCAGGTGGTGCAGATCAAATCCACCATGCAGCGCCATGAGCAGGCCATGCGGACGGAAACCGACCGCAAAAACGATCTGATTACCTATCTTGCCCACGACCTGAAAACCCCCCTCACCTCTGTCATCGGCTATCTTGACCTGTTGGAGGAAGCCTCCGACATGCCTGCGGAGCAGCGAAAAAAATATATCCATGTGACCCTGGAAAAGTCTCTGCGCCTGGAAAAGCTGATCAACGAATTTTTTGAGATCACCAAGTATAATCTGCAACAGATCGTACTGGAAAAGGAAACCATAGATCTTTCCTTCCTTCTGATGCAGCTCACCGACGAATTTTATCCCCTGCTCTCCGCCCACGGTAACACGGTTGAGCTCCAGGCAGAGGATGACCTGACCGTCTACGGAGATTCCATGAAGCTTGCCAGAGTGTTTAACAATATCCTGAAAAACGCCATCTCCTACAGCTATCCCAACACTCCCATCAAGGTCTACGCCGGGAAGCGGGAGCAGGATATTTTTATCTGCTTTATCAATCAGGGCAAGACCATTCCCGCCGAAAAGCTCAATGCCATTTTTGAAAAGTTTTTCCGCCTGGATGAGGCGAGAAGCACCAACACCGGCGGCGCAGGCTTAGGTCTTGCTATTGCCAAAGAGATCGTGACTCTCCACGGCGGCTCCATCAGCGCTTCCAGCGAAAACGAGATGACCACCTTCAGCGTGTCCCTGCCTTCTTATTAGTCCTAAAGGGAAATCAAAGATTTCACCATCCTGATTGGTCTGCCCGCCAAGGCGGGCAGACGGGAGTTAGAGCATGTTTGGAAATTCCACTTCCACAAAAAAGACTTCCCCGTTCAGCTCTGCCCTTACCTCCCCGCCCATGCGCTGGGTGAGCTCTTTTACGATGGACAGTCCCAGGCCGGTTCTCTTGCTGCTGCGGGAGGTATCGCTGGTGTAAAAGCGGTCAAAGATCCGCTCAATATCCGCCCTCTCGATACTTTTGGTGGTATTCGAAATGCGGATCAACACTTTCTCCTGCCCTGAACCCTCCTGCTTTTTCAGCGACATTTGCCAGCCCCCGGTTCCGTGGACAAGGGAATTCTTGATCAGATTTTCCATGATTCTCCTTACGGCCTGCTTATCCGCCCGGATGTGGCAGGGGCTCTGCTCCATGAAGATTTCCGGTTCATAGTTTCTTTCCCCAAAATCCTCGTAAAACAGGGAGATGGTGTCCGCAAACAGATTGCCCACATTCACATCCTCCATCAAAAAACTCTCCTCCCCGGCCTCAATGCGGGCATACAAAAAGAGCTGATCCAGCAGCCCAGCCAGATCATCCAGCCTCCGTTCCACAATCCGGGCATAGGAGAGCCTCTTTTCTTCGGTCACATTTTCCTTGCGCAGCATCTGCATATATCCCCGCGCCGAGGTCAGGGGGGTTCGGATATCGTGGGAAATGCTTGTGATGCCCTCCCGATAGTTCCTGTTTTCCCTGACGATCCGCTCCCTATTTCGCCTGCTCTGCTCCAGGATACGGTTCATGGAAGAAATAACCTCCTGGGTTTTTCCGATTTTCACCGCCGAGGTCAGGAGAAGATTTGTCTCTTCATTCTCTTCCAAAACCTGCAATTCCGAGAGCATATGGCTTAACTGCCGTCGGTAACAGCACAGACGGGCGGACAAAATCCCCGCCCCAATAAGCAGCAATACAATAGCTCCTCCAAACAATACCCCCATAACCGTAACCATGCCTTTACTTTATTCCATTTCTTCACTTGATATCCGCTCTGGAAAAATGCCAGATTCCCAGCCCTGCGGCGAGAACCAGCCAGAAAAACGCCACCAGATAGGACTCCGCAATGTAGCCACCGGTAAAGCCTTCATAAGGGCAGTTGACACTTCTGCTCACCAGCCAGTACTCGGAAGGGGTAAAGCCACTGTTTTTAAACAGCAGATTCAGTCCCTCCCCAATCAACACGGGAAAGGCGGCAATTCCAATCCCCAGAGAAATACCTGACGCATAATTCCTGCACAGATCACCGGACAACACGAAAACCGCGGCGAGGGCCATCTCAAGCACCATCTGAATCCCTAAATAGATCGTGAGATTATACCAAAACTCTCCCGTAAAGGCAGCGCCGCCTTTCACGAAAAAGCTCCACAAAAGACAGGCTGCCATGCCCACCAACACCACAGGTATCACCGCCAGTTCCGTGATAATCAGCTTGGAGAGAAAAATCTTCCACCGCCTCTGCCCCTTTCCGGCTACATTTTTCATCATTCCACTTCCATATTCCCCGATCACAAAGATACTGACAAATACCGCCAGAACACAGGGAAAAAAGTCCCCGGAAAAGATTTGTCCCACAATCTCCATGACGCTGATCTCTTCCCAGAGGGATGGCTCTCCCACTTCCATACGATCTGCCATGCTAAGCGTTCCAAACATCAAAAGCACCACCCCCACCACTACCGCAATACTGATATAGAAGCTTTTACTTTTGATCAACTTATATCCTTCCGCACTGAGTAAACCCATCATCTTACCATAAACTCCTTTTCCTGATTCCTATTTCCCCACAAGTTCCATAAAATAGCCTTCCAGATCCTGGCCTGCCAGATAGCTTTCCTTCAGGGCAATGCCCTTTTCGACCAGCGCTCTGTTGATTCTGGCAGTGTCCTCCAATCCCTCAAACACCCGCAGCATTCCCGGCTGCGGCACGTCATAATTTTGAATGGAAAGCTCTTCCAAAGCCGCTGCTGCCGCCTCGGGCTTCTCTACCACCAGCTTTAGGCATCTGCGGCAGCGCTTTTCCAAATCCGAGGCTCCAAACTCCTGAATCAACCGCCCCTCCCGGATAATTCCATAATGGGTGGCTATCCTGGAAAGCTCGTCCAGTATATGGCTGGAGACTAAAATTGTGATCTGTTTTTCCCGGTTCAGCTTTAGCAAAAGTTCCCGAACCTCACGGATTCCTGCCGGATCCAGCCCGTTCATGGGCTCATCCAGAATCAAAAAATCAGGATTTCTCATCAGGGAAATGGCGATTCCCAGCCGCTGCTTCATTCCCATAGAAAAATTCTTTACCTTCTTTTTCCCCGTATCGGAAAGGCCGGTAAGGGCCAGCATTTCCTCCACCCGCTTTTTCTCCGTGATGCCGAAGCTTCTTCTTAAGACCTCCAAATTTTCCCGTGCCGTCATTCCTGGGTAGGCTCCCGGCTCCTCGATCAGTGTCCCAATGCGTCTCCTGGCCTTTTCCAGCTCTTTGCAGCCAAAAAGCAGCATAGCGCCTGCGGTGGGCTCTGCCAGCCCTGCTGCCATGCGCATAAAGGTAGTCTTCCCCGCTCCGTTTTTGCCGATAAAGCCGTAGATGCTTCCCTTTTCCACATGCATACTCACTTCGTCCACTACGTTGACCTGCCCGTATCTTTTGGTTAGCCCCTCTGTCTGTAATACGTATTCCATCTTAATAACCATGCCCTTTCCGTAACCTGCAAACTTTGGGCCGCTTGCGGCACAAATTGCTGGTTGAAAAAAGCCATCAGGCTTATTTTCAACCTAACCTCCTTACTTTTTGTGGGAAAAGGGAAAAGAGTAAATATTAACCTCTTCCCTAAGTGAACCACAATTTTTTGTCGTTCACTATAGATACAGTATAGTGGGCTGGCTTTTAGAAACTTTAGGAAAAGTTTAAAGAAAGTATAAAGTTTACGGATTATTTTATTTCATTTTAAATCCAATCCCCCACACCGTCTGGATATAGGTCTCCTGGGGACGGAGCTTTGCAAGCTTCTGGCGGATGTTGCTGATATGCACATTCACCGCATTGTCCTCCCCTAGAAATTCCTCGTTCCACACCGATTCATAGAGATTATTTTTCGTAAAGACCTTCCCCGGGTTCTCCATTAGGAGCTTCAGAATCAGATACTCCCGCCTGGTAAGGAAAAGCTCCTGCTCCCCAACAAACGCGGAAAAATTCTCAGGATACATGGTAATATCTTTATATTGAAGCCGTTTTTCACCCTTTTCCTTTGAGGTCTCTGCCTCTGCCCGAATATAGTTTCCAGGGGATGTTCCGGACAAAGCCTTTGCCTGCTCCTGCCTGCGGCTGCGCCTAAGCACTGCCCCCAGGCGGGCAATCAACTCTTCGGTGTCAAAGGGCTTCACCAGATAATCGTCGGCTCCGGCCTTTAAAAGGGTAATCCGAATGTCCAAACTTTCCTTGGCGGAGGTCACGATCACCGCCGTTTCCGGACTCTCCTCCTTGATCCTGGAAAGAACCTCCTCGCCTGCCATGCCCGGCAGCATCAAATCCAGTATCACTGCCACTGGCGGGTGACTCTTTACATGCAATAAGGCCTCTGTACCTGAGAAAGCCTGCACATAGCGGTAACCGTTCAGGGACAGAAGCTCCGAGATCATCTGGTTAATGTCATTGTCATCTTCTGCGATTAATATGTAGTCTTCCATGGGCTCTCCCCTGCTTTTCCTAATACCCAATCATGGGAATCGACAAGGGCGCCTGTCCAAAGGCTTCCCGCTCCCCGTTTTTCACTTCATAAAGCACGGCGGCAGTTTCCCTCGCCGCCTCCATCAGCTCCGGGTTTGGCTGCATGCAGATGTCCACCATGCCGATCTGGTAATTTTCCCCGTCGAAACGCCCCAGGCAGAACTGGTCGTTATACTGAAACCAATGGGCTCCCACCCCATAAGGATGGCTGGCCGCCTTTTCCACATAATAGCGGTACATCACCGCCCGCTGCTTTTGGTCAGGCACGCCCTTTAAGCCTGTGGCCGTAAGCCCCCGGTCTAACGCACCGCTGTGGAACTCGCCCATTAAAATAGGAAGATCCACCCCGGCATTTTTCACAAAATCCATATCCTTGGTGGGGTCAAAGTCATAGCAGTTGATGGAAAACACATCAAAATACTCCCATCCCGCCATCATGTCCCGGTTATTTGCCTTCGACCAGCGAAGTCCCAGATTCAGGTGGTTAGGATCCACCTCCCGGCAGGCCATGGCCGGCACCCGGCTGTACTCCCGGATTAAAAAGACCGAGTACTCACGCAGATCCTTTTCCGATTTGGGGAAACGCTTAAGGCATCCCTCAATGGGCTTTTCCAGCTCCCTGAAATCTCCGAAATCGGCTTCCCATGCCTCATTCAATGCCTCTACCGCTTTGTAGCGCTTTTTCAGGAACTCTATCAGCCCTTCTCTGCAGCAGGTAGGGGCGGGATTGTAGAGCACCTCCTCTGCAATCACCAGATTTTCCACGAAATTAAACTCCGGCTCATTGCGCAGGAAATACCCGATCAGCCACGGGTCGTCCCGCCACTGCCTCAGCCCTTCGGCATAAATCTTTGCATTCTCCCTGTATTCCTTTGACAATACGTCTGGAAAATCCCGGAAAATCAGCGTCTTTGTCATGGGGAAGCCGGAAAGCTCCCGCACATAGGGCAGGCTCTCACGCCCATCGTTCACATGCAGGCCCGGAAAGTTGCCCTGGGAGTTGATTCCGCTTCCTTTCAGGCAGCGCATAGCAATCTCCTCCCACTTTTCCTTCCAGCCATCCCCATAAACCCGTTTCAAATTTACACCCGCAAAGTTCAGAATCTTAAAGTGCTCCGGCTCCATATAGGCTGTCCTGCGCCGAATGCCCTCCGTGTAAAACTCCTGCCAGGCCGGATCCCTTTCATCCGGCAGCTCGTCGCATACCCCTTCAAAGCCGTCAATCCGGCAGCCGTCCCCGGCGCGGGTGCCGCAGGGGCCCATGGAAAAGTAATCGCAGCCCTCCGGGTCAAGCAGATGCCACCGCCCGTCCGCCGTCTTTAAGGTGGAGAAAAAGCCGGTTCCCTCTTTCAGCTTCCTTTGCCCGTCTCCGCCCCAGCGGTTCCATGAGGGGAAAGGGTAACTGGCCGGCCCTTCCTGAGCTTTCATACTCTCCGCCAGTTCTCTCAGGGAATGAATCTTTCCCGGCCATTCCTTCTCCTTCCACTGGCCGAACTCATCCACCACCTTTTTGTCCGGTACGGGAAATTCCCCCGGCATGGTATCCGTGGTATAAAAATGGGAAAGGCGCACCTCTACCTCATGGAACACCTTTTCAATCCCCAGCTCAAAGCGCGCGACTTCCCCCCGTTCCATGCGCTGTCCATGGCACACCAGCTTTAACAGCCCCGGCGTCCTGTTGGTGTAAATTGTACTGTTGTCCAATAATTTCAAATCCAGGCACACACGTGTGGGAAACCCCGGCAAAAGCCCAAAGCGCAGGCACAGCTTCTCCTTGTCCGCCCCTTTCTCAAAGCACCGCAGCATCATGGCCGCCGAATGCTCCTCCAGGATCTCCATATCCCCTACCAGGTACCTGTCCCTTGTTTCCGTAAGCTGGGGGATGCTGATCCCGCCTCCGGCGCATCCGAGCCGGATCACACATTCATCCTCACCGGCCTTTAGCATGGCGGCGTCCCGAAGTTCTCCTTTTGTCCAGTCAATCTTCATGGTAAATTCTCCTCCCTTTTTTCCTGTTTCGCGCCATCCGAGCCCAAGGAGCTGTTCAATAGTTATTTTGACAGCTCCTAAACGATGCTGTGGGAAGCAATATCCCGCTTTAAGGCACGCATACCAGCCTCCAAATCGCCATCCTTCAATGCCCGATATATTTCCAAATGGGGAGCCGAATCGGAATTTATTTCCATAGTATTCTGATCTTTCCACCACCGCTTTGCATAAATCCGCTTATGAATCTGCAGACTTTCCAGCAGGAATCGGGTCAATATCTGGTTATTCCCATAAGAAGCCAACATCAGATGAAACTCTTCGTTTAATTTCCAGAGTTCCCAGACATCCATCGTATCGCCAGCGTGGGAACGTTCAATCTGTTCCTTAATTTCATTTAGACGGTATGGTACAATGTAATCAAAATTGGTTTTTAAAGCCTCTGTTTCCAGAAGTATTCTCATTTGGATCACGTCCTTTTCATCCTTCTCCGTGAGCCTTACTACCACATACCCGTAGCGCGGAATGGTCTTTAAAACCCCCTCGCTGCAAAGCCTGATCAGCGCCTCCCTCACAGGCGCCTTGCTGACGCCGAATACTTCCATCAACTGGCTTTCATTAAAGACAATCTCGTCCTGTGATACGTTCTTTATGATCATCTCCAATATTGCGTCATGTACTTTATCAGTCAGTGTTTCCTTTTTGGGTTTTGTCAGTTCCATATATGCTCCCTTCCTCCAGCCTCTTTCCTACGGGCACTCCCCGGATTTCGGCCGTTTAGATGCTCCTGGCAGCCTCCACAATCCAACGGATCCTTTCCCAGTCTATCCTGGCGTCGATCGTGCAGTCCCCGCCCAGCATAAGTCCTCTTTTTCCATAGTCAAGAATCAGCTCCCTGGTATAATCCTGCAGTTCCTGCTTTGTGCCATTATAAATAATCCCTTCCTGAACCTTTCCGTCCCAATGGGTCTCGAAGCCGCCAAGACAGGTTCTGTTCCCGAAATAGGCCCTTCCTTCCTCTAATCCCATCTTCTCCACATAAACCGCCCAGTTGATTACCTTTGCCGGGTAGTTTTTCCACAGTTCCAGTTGGTTCCTGCTTCCCGCCCATCCGCACATATGAATGATATTATTCTTGGAAAAGCGGTTGGCATGCTCTAAAACATAGCGGTCGCTGGGGGCAACCACCGCCTGATATTCCTCAGCTTTAAACCGGTCGTATTCCCCGCCCTGTACGCAATAGTACACGCCGTCACAGCCCGCCTCCGTAATCAAAAGCTCCGCAAGCTGTGCATTTGACCACGCGATCGCATCCAGCGCATGCATCACTGCGGCGCTATCTTCTCTCACATGGGCCATCACCGCCCCGTCATCCAGCCCGATAGCTTCCGCGCCGAAACGCAGGGAAGAGAAAGGGGCAAACACATTGTAAAATACACAGCGCTCTTTTCCGATTTCCTTCACGATTGCCCTCGCCCGCTCAACCTGCTCTCTGATAAAGGGATGGTCTTTTGCAAGGGGCTCTACCTTTTTCCAGTCCGCCGCACACTGAATCTGCGGGAGGGGAAAAGGGAAATACCCGTCACACATTATTTTCAAAAAATCCAAATCCGTCTCCCTGTAATACTTTAAATGCGCCTGTACGCAGGCGTCTCCCCTTGCTTCTTCCCCTTCGAAGTGAAACCAGAACCCCACAGGGACATGATCTACCTTTTCTCCGTTCATTGCTGCCAGTACTCTTGTTCTTTTGTCCATTTTTCTTCTCCTTTTTTATTTAACATAAGGATGGCTGGCGAAGCCTGACATCCGTTGTTTTTTCCTTATGCGGCTGTGTACCTATTTTATACTCAGCGGGACATTCTGCCCCAATAGCCTGTCCGCCCGGTTATTTTTCAAACAGTTCTCTTGTTTTCTCCGCCATACGCTGTCCATATAGATAAAATACCTCCGGCGTTCCATGAGATTTCTCCCCTGACGAAACCGGCCCTAAATGAATGGGCGGGTTTCCTTTTGCACCGCCGCCGGAGTAGGTCAGCATCCCCCAGAACATCATATGAGTTAAGATCGTCTGCAACGTAATCTCACCTCCGCCATAACTGAATGCCGCCGTGGCAAAGGCCCCTCCGAGCTTCCCGGCCACTTCATATTCCCCGAGCGTTTCCAAAAACGCTTTTGCTTTTGCACTGATGTCCGCATAGTAAGTAGGCGAGCCAATCACCACACACTTGCTTGCTCTTACCCACTCCTTATCAATTTCTTCAACGGAAATGGCCTTTGCATCCAGTCCCTGTGACCTCATTCCCTCAGCAATTTTTTCCGCCATTGCCTTTGTGTTTCCAGTTTTTGAATAATACAAAACACTTGCTTTCATAACCCTGTTTTCCTTTCTGCTTTCATCCAAAATTCAGTCATTTTCACGGTTTCTGCTTGATGTTGAAATAAAACACATCATTAACATCATTACTGATATGATTTATAATAATATTTATACAATGTATGAACGGAAAATACAAGTATTTTTTTAAAGCTTAATACAAAAATAATGGTTTAATGTAAAAAAATAATTGCATTTCTCCTTCAGATATGTTATAGTAAATATATTGTCAAAAAAACATTTAATGCATCACATTATTTTAAAGTTCAGTGATGTGTCCCACTTTTCTTTTCTATGCTTTTCGAAAGAGCATAAAAAGAAAATCTTGAGTTCCGGCTTTTCGCCACTCATTCAATGCAATTAACATGTGCCCCGGGCACAACAAAATGCAGACAGGCGAAAAAGCTTTCTCCTGTCGGCAGGACAGTTATGGACAGGAGGAAAACAAATGAATGAACAAAAAGAAAACAACACACAGCCGTCAACGGGCCAGACAGGGCCGAAACGGGACATCAATGCCAGGACTGTTTTGGGGAATCCCATCCTCTGCGCACAGTTTTTGAGGGACAACGTAAATATTCCCTTCCTGAAAAATGTACAGCCGGAGGATATTGAAGATGTGTCCGAAAAGTACAGGCCTTACCTGGGAACAGAATTTGAATCTGACACGGTAAAACGGATCTGGATTCATGACGCAAAAAGAGAAAATAATTTCCATGAGCCACTGTTTTTGGTCTCCCTGACAGAGCATAAAAGCGTTGTGGACTATGATGTGGCCATGCAGCTCCTGAAATATATGCTGTGTATCTGGCTGGACTACGGAAAGGAAATGAAAAAGCAAAAGAGCGGCGCGTCGGACAGAAAAAGCTTCCGCTACCCTGCCATCATCCCAATCGTGTATTATGAGGGAAAAGCATCCTGGACGGCAGACCGCCGGTTCCGCGCCCGGATCGCCGACGGGGAACTGTTCCGGAACTGGATTCCCGACTTCACATACGAAGTAGTCCGCCTCCATGACTACAGCAATGAGGAACTGCTTGCCCGTGGCAATGAGATGTCCCTGATCATGCTTTTCAACAAGGTGCAGGATGCCATCGGCCTCTCTGAGTTTCTCAATCTTCCCCGGGAAGACCTGGATGGAATGATCAAGGACTCGCCAGAAGCGGTCCTGGACATCATCGTATCCGTGATGGAAAGTCTGTGTGTAAAAATTGACGCCACTGTGGAGGAGACACAAGAATGCGTAAGCAAGGTAAAGGAGCGCAATATGGGAAATCTGTTTGAAAATATGGAAAAAATGAGCATACAGGAAGAGCGAAAGAATACCGCACAGGCAAAGGCGGATGCCGAAAGGGCGAAAGAGGACGCTGAGAAAGCAAAGGTGGATGCTAAACGGGCAAAAGCGGATGCTAAAAAGGCGAAGGAGGATGCTAAAAAAGCAAAGGCAGACTATGAAAAAGCGAAAGCAGACTCTAAAAAAGCAAAGGCAGACTCTAAAAAAGCAAAGGCAGACGCCGCAGTGATAAAGACGGAATTGGAAAGAGCCCGGGAAAATAACATCCGTTTAGTCATAGAATATTCCCAAAATCTCAATCTCTCAAAAGAGCAGGCCGTTCACGACCTGATGGAAAAGTGCGGCATAGACCGGGAAACGGCGCGGCAAAAAATCAATTTATACTGGCAGGCCTGAATACCTATGGTATTTAACGGCAGAGTCGGCCTATGCATTTTTCCGCATAGACCGACTCTCCAACTTCCAAGCAGGGCGGTGATAAACGATAGGGAAAGCCTGCCGGATAAATTCCCCAAACTCCGCTTTTCTGTTCCATGAATTTTGTTTTCTTTTTATGGGTTTAAACAACAGGGCTTTACTTAAAATACGCCACCCCGGACTCGAAAATCCTCATATCCTGTTCGCCGTAAATGTTCACAGCCACGCCATCTCCCCGGCGCTCCGCATGAGCCATCTTGCCAAACACTCTCCCGTCAGGAGAAGTGATTCCCTCAATGGCCTGATAGGAACCGTTAATGTTCCACTCCTCGTCCATGGAAAGATTACCGTCTATATCCCCGTACTGGGTAGCCACCTGCCCCTTTGCAAAAAGCTCTTCGATCAGCTCCCTGGGAGCCACGAACCTTCCCTCTCCATGGGAGGCGGGAACCACATAAGTCTCCCCCAGGACGGCCTGTTGCAGCCAGGGCGATTTGTTGGAAACCACCTTGGTATAAACCATTTTGGAGATATGGCGGTTGATGGTATTGTAGGTCAGGGTGGGAGAGCCTTCCTCCTGCCCCAGAATTCTGCCATAGGGCACCAGGCCCAGCTTGATCAGCGCCTGGAAACCATTGCAGATCCCTAAAATCAGGCCGTCTCTCTCCTCCAAAAGTTTACCCACAGCTTCCTTGATATAATCATTCTGAAAAGCCGTTGCAAAGAACTTGGCGCTGCCGTCCGGCTCGTCTCCTGCGGAAAAACCGCCGGGGAACATGATAATCTGCGCCCTGTCGATCTCCTGGGCAAACATTTTCACCGAATCCCTGATATCCTCCGCGGTCTGATTTTTAAATACCCTGGTGGTTACCTCCGCCCCTGCCCTGCGAAATGCCTTCTCTGTGTCGTACTCGCAGTTTGTTCCCGGAAATACCGGAATAAATACCTGGGGTCTTGCTACTTTGTTTTTGCATACATAAATCTCATCTGCCCGGTAAAGCCTGGTCTCCACCGGCTCCGCAGACTTGTCCGCCTTGGTGGGGAAAACCTTCTCCAGGCTTGATTTCCATGCCGCTAAAGCCTCCTCCATGGAAATCCTCACCTCATGCCAGGTAAAGAGCTTATCTTCCCTCACTACAGCTACCTTTCTAAAATGCAGCCCCTCCACCTCGCTGTGGTTTCTCTCAAGAAGCTTTGCCCCGTTCTGTGCGCTTACCTCAATCACTAGATCTCCCAGACAGTTTTCAAACAGCTCTACGGCCTTTAGTCCGTCCTCGAAAGCCACCCCAAGCTGATTTCCGAAGGCCATCTTGCTGATGCCCGCCATAAGTCCTGTGCTGTCTAAGGCATAGGCCGCCTTTACCACTCCCCGACGCATGAGAGCTGTGATAAAACGGTAGGTACGCATCACGTGCTCATAGACCGGAATATCATACTCATCCTTATCAAACCAGAACTGAATCAGCATATCTCCTGCTTCCTTCAGCTCCGGCGTAATAATCTCCTTACCATCCGCCACGTCCACCGCGAAGGAAACCAGGGTAGGAGGTACGTCAATATCGTTGAAAGTACCGGACATACTGTCCTTGCCGCCGATGGAGGCAAGGCCGTAGCCAATCTGGGCGTCATAGGCTCCCAAAAGCGCCGCAAAAGGCTGGCTCCATCTGGCAGGATCGCTGGTCATCCGTCTGAAATATTCCTGGAAGGTAAAATGGATCTTGTCTAAATCGCCGCCGCTGGCCACAATCTTTGCCATGGACTGGGTCACCGCGTAGACCGCCCCGTGATAAGGACTCCAGGAAGAAAGATAAGGGTCAAAGCCGCAGCTCATCATGGTGACCGTATCTGTCTTCCCCTCCATCACCGGAAGCTTGGCGATCATAGTCTGGGCCTGTGTAAGCTGGTACTTTCCGCCGTAGGGCATCAGCACGCTGCCTGCTCCGATGGAGGAATCAAACATCTCCACAAGACCTTTCTGTGAGCAGACATTCAGATCTCCCAGCCCTTCCAGCCATGCCCTCCTGACATCATTTTCTTTAAGCGCCTTCTCCGCATTGCAGAGGGCAATCTTTTTCAGGTAATTTTCTTCCTCCAAAGGCGTCTCCACCACCACATCCGTCTCCTGATGGGCGCCGTTGGTATCCAAAAAGGCTCTGGAAATGTTGACGATCTCCTTTCCCCTCCATTTCAGCACCAGCCTGGGCTCCTTCGTGACCACTGCCACAGGAACCGCCTCTAAGTTTTCTTCTTTGGCGTAACCCAGGAAGGTATCCACGTTTTCGGGGGCAATCACTACCGCCATTCTCTCCTGGGATTCCGAGATTGCCAGCTCCGTGCCGTCCAGGCCCGCATACTTTTTGGGAACCTTGTCCAAATCCACCGAAAGGCCGGGAGCCAATTCGCCGATTGCCACGGACACGCCGCCTGCCCCAAAATCATTACATTTTTTGATGATCCGGGATACCTCGCTCCTGCGGAAAAGCCTCTGGATCTTCCGCTCCGTGGGCGCATTGCCTTTCTGCACCTCCGCGCCGCACTTTTCAATGGAACTCTCCGTGTGTACCTTGGAGGAACCGGTAGCGCCGCCGCAGCCGTCACGGCCTGTCCTTCCCCCCAAGAGGATGATGATATCCTCCGGATCGGAATTTTCGCGGATTACGTTTTTACAGGGGGCTGCTCCCATCACCGCCCCGATCTCCATACGCTTGGCCACATAACCGGGATGGTATATTTCCTTCACATAGCCGGTGGCAAGCCCGATCTGATTGCCGTAAGAAGAATAACCCGCCGCAGCCCCGCGCACCAGTTTTTTCTGGGAAAGCTTACCTCTCAAGGTTTCCGATACGGGAACTGTAGGGTCAGCCGCCCCGGTAAGGCGCATGGCCTGATACACATAGCCGCGCCCCGAGAGGGGATCCCTGATAGCCCCTCCCAGGCAGGTAGCCGCCCCTCCGAAGGGCTCGATCTCCGTGGGATGATTGTGGGTCTCGTTTTTGAAAAAGACCAGCCACTTTTCCGTAACCGGCCCGTTCCCGTAATCCATCTCCACGGGAACCACCACGCTACAGGCGTTGATCTCGTCGGACTCTTCCATATCCGTGAGCTTACCGTCTTTCTTAAGCTTACGCATGGCCATCAGCGCCAAATCCATCAGGCACACAAACTTATCGTCCCTGCCTGCAAAAATCTCATTTCTGGTATCTAAATAGCTCTGATAAGTGGTTTCCAGAGGCGTCCTGTAATAGCCGTCCTTAAATTCAATATTCTTAAGCTCCGTGGAAAAAGTGGTGTGCCGGCAGTGATCCGACCAGTAGGTATCCAGTACACGGATTTCCGTCATGGTGGGATCCCTGTGCTCTTCTCCCTTAAAGTAATTTCTAATATGGAGAAAATCCTTGAAGGTCATGGCAAGCTCCAGACTTTCATAGAGCTTAGACAGCTCTGTCTCCGGCTTTTCCCTAAATCCTGTAAGCACCGCCACATCTTCCGGCTCCTCGTACCGGGCGATCAGAGTGTCCGGCTTTTCCATACCGATTTCCCTGGAATCCACCGGATTGATACAGTAAGCCTTGATCCTCTCAAACTCTTCGGAACTGATATCTCCCTCGATCAGATAGGTGGTGGCAGTCCTGATCACCGGATCCTCCTCTTCATTCAGAAACCGGATACACTGCATGGCCGAATCTGCCCTCTGGTCAAACTGTCCCGGTAAAAATTCCACGCTGAATATCCGTGCCTCTTTAGGGATCTCCACCGTCTCCCTGTAAAGAATATCCACCGGCGGCTCCGCAAACACCGTGCGCACCGCTCTCTCAAAGGTCTCCTCCGATACGTTCTCCACGTCATAGCGGTTGAGCACACGCACCCTGCGAACCCCCTCAATTCCCAGATAGCTGCCGATCTCTTCCTTCAGTTCCCTTGCCGTTACCGCATAAGGGGTTTTCTTTTCCACATAGACTCGTCTTACCTCTCCCATAGTAAAATCCTTGTCCTCCGTTTGCTATATTTACAGTTTCAATCATTATCCGTCATTTTCCGGGCCATAGCCTGACCACCCGGTCTGTCATTGTCTGCCATTTTCCGAGCTGTAGCCTAGCCCTCCGGCCTGCCATCGGCCGTCCTTCCCCGGCTTTCCTATTCTTCCAGAAAAAGCCCCTGCATCACATAAAAAATTTCTCTGTCCACCGCCGCCTCCGGAATTTCTCTGGTCTGAGAGGCGATCTTAAGCCCCTCGAGTACATACATGATATTCCTGGCCGCTCCCCTTGGATCTTCACAATAAAACTCACCCTCGTCTACGCCTGCCTGTATCAGCTTTTCGATCACATGCACCGCCGCATCGAACTGCTTCTTCAATAAATTATCCCTGACAGACATCTGATTGTCAAAGAAATATTCATAGGTTGCCTTGCACAGAGAATGCTCTCTGGAAAGAAGCTCCCTTTTCTGCTCCTTCAAAAACAGCGCCAGAATATCAGAGGGCATAGCCTGCTCCGGGATATTCTGCTCAAACACATCATCCGCCTCCTGCTGCTCTAACTTAAGAACCTCCTCAAACACTTCCCCGGGATTCTGGAAATACAGATAAAGCCCTCCCCGGCTGATGCCGCAGGCCTCCACGATATCCTTCATGGTCACCTGTTTGAAGCCCTTTTCCATAAATATCTTCCTTGCCACCTCTACGATGTACTTTTTCTTCTGTGCCCTTTTTTCACTCATAGCTGTTGTGATTCGTTGTCTCCTGGCTTTTGTCCTGTGTTTTAAAAAAGGTGTAAAGTCTTATTCCCTCAAAAGACATTACACCTTGTTATAAGTCACTTATTTAGTTTCTGCTTTAGGTTCGGCTGTCTCAACATATTTAATAATCTCGATCATCTTTTCAGCCAGCACTCTCTCTGCTTCTAATAACTAAATATTTTATCTTTCCTCTTCACAGGGGCAGTAGGAATCGAACCCACATCGACGGTTTTGGAGACCGCTGTTCTACCTTTGAACTATGCCCCTTGATTGACGGCCCAGAAATTTTCTGTTCCGGAATCACCAAAAACTATTATAATATATCCTCACAATATCTGTCAACTACTATTTTCAGAAGCTTTGGACTCTTTGAAAAAACTAACTATTCAGCCTTAATACCTGAGCCTTCCCTCCGTGTCCGCCTCTACCACCTTACTAAACTCCTTAAGCTCTTTGGAAGGCTCATAATCTTCCTCCTCATAAAGCAGCTCATGGAGCTTTATCACATTTTCCTCCAGGGTAATTGGCACAACGCAGTCGCCCTTGGTTCCGATGGTGCCGCCGTTTCTCATCCCCTCAAACGGGAAGCCGTCGCTGACAGTCACCTTATAATCCCCAATCATCCCCAGCACGGGAATGATATCCTGCACATCCAGTGAGGTCTGTACGTTCGGCAGCACGGCGTTCATCACTTCCGTCAGAGAGCCTATGGAGGCAGTCTTGGCCTTTTCCATCATAGCGATCAAAACGTCCCGCTGCCTCTGGGCGCGCCTGAAATCGTCGCCGCCGCCATAGCGGATCCGGCAGTATGCCGTTGCCTGAAGGCCGTTTAAGGTCTGTTTGCCCGCTTTGGTCAGGGGAGTATAGTCCACCTCCATCTCCGCGGCCATGGTGCTCTGATAATTATTCAGGTGGGAGATTTCCGTCTCGGTAATTTCCATCTCAATGCCGCCTAATGCGTCGATGGCCTCCTTCAATCCCTTAAAGCCCACCGTGATATATTCCGTCACATACATATCCGTATTCATGTTGATCATGCTGATGGCCTGCTCAGGGCCTCCCTGGGCGTAGGCCGTATTGCATTTATTATAAGTATCGTTGCCCAGATTCAAATAAGTGTCCCGGAATATGGAGACAAGACGTACCTCATGTTTATCCATGTCTATAGAGCAAAGCATAATCGTATCGCTTCGGTTTCCTCTCCCCAGGCTGCCATCCCTGGCATCCACGCCGAAGAACAGGATATTAAAAATACCGGTATATTTGTTTTCTTCCTGAACTCCCTCCTGTGGCTTCTTTTCCACCTTCTCCTTGACCTGGGGGTTTACGGCAATATTTTCCTCCTTAAGGTTCACCTTTTCCGCTCCTGTTTTACTGTCGGTGGCTTTCAGGGTGACATAGAGAATGCCAATGGCAGTCACCAACACCACAAGCTCTAAAATCAGTAATGGAATATGCTTGATCCATTTCTTTTTATCCATTTCAAAAACTCCTTAAACCGGCCGCCCATCCCTTCCTGATCAGCCGCCTAATTTATTTTTCGCTTAAAAATCAAAAAGCCGCTTTTATTCTACCATATCTTGTCCTTTTTGAACACTTACTTTTTATAAAATATTACAAATTATTACAAAATCCCAATCGCCTCCCCTACGCTCTTTACCCCAATAATCTTTATTCCGTCCATATTTTTGACTGCGTCCCTGTTTACGGAGGGAACGATACAGGTGGTAAAGCCCAGCTTTTTGGCCTCCTGTACCCTGGCCTGTATCATACTGACGCCCCTTACCTCGCCGCTTAAACCCACTTCCCCTATGGCGATGGTCTTGTCGTCTATGGGCTTATTCTTAAAGCTGGATGCCAGGGCCAGGGCAATCCCTAAGTCCACCGCCGGTTCCTGAATCCGGATCCCTCCCGCAATATTGACATAGGCGTCACAATTTCCCAGGGTAAGCCCAACCCTCTTTTCCAGAACCGCAATCAGCAGGTTCACCCTGTTAAAATCGGTCCCTATGGTCTGGCGCCTGGGAATCCCAAAGCTGGAATGACAGACCAGGGCCTGTATTTCCAGAAGCATGGGGCGGGTTCCCTCCATGGAGCAGACCACAATGGAGCCGCTCTCTCCCTCCGGCTTGCCGCTCAGCATAAATTCGGAGGGGTTGTGTACCTCCTTGAGCCCTTCCGATGCCATCTCAAAAACCCCGATTTCATCGGTGGATCCGAAACGGTTCTTTACCCCCCGCAAAATCCGGTAGGAGGCATGACGGTCCCCCTCAAAATAAAGGACCGTATCTACCATATGCTCCAGGACCCTGGGCCCGGCCACGGTTCCCTCCTTGGTCACATGGCCCACAATAAAAATAGAGATATTTAACCCCTTGGCCAGCTGTAAGAGTACCCCTGTGGCCTCCCTGACCTGGGAAACGCTGCCCGGCGCAGAAGAGATGCTCTCGTGGAACATGGTCTGGATCGAATCAATCACCACCACATCCGGTTTGGTACGGCGCATGACCTCCTCAACTGTTCCCAGGGAGTTCTCGCACAAGAGCTTCAAATAACCGTTAAACTCTCCAATCCTGTTTGCCCGGATCTTAATCTGCTTTAAGGATTCCTCCCCCGATACATAGAGGACTTCCTTTTCGTCCAGGGAAAGGTTTCTGCACACCTGGAGGAGCAGGGTGGATTTCCCGATCCCCGGATCCCCTCCCACTAAAGTCAGGGAACCCCTGACCAGGCCGCCTCCCAACACCCTGTCCAGCTCCTGCATACCGGTGCTAAGACGGTCTTCCTCCTCTAAGGAAATCTCCGAAAGAGACCAGGGCCTGTTTTCTTCCTCCCTCTGTGTTTTCTTGATTCCTTTTGATATGCTGCCTGTTACTACCTGCTCCTCCACAAAGGTGTTCCACTGCCTGCAGCCGGGACACTGGCCCATCCATTTACTGGATTCAAAACCGCAGTTCTGACAAAAAAACATAGTAGAATTTTTTCCTTTTGCCATAATAAATATACCCCGTTTTCACATGAAAAGCTCCGCAAATAAAGCTGCCGCAAAACACCTTTCTTATTTGCGGCAGCTTTGTTTGATTTTTATTTGTCCGGATATCTTCTGTGTATTATTTGGCGATCCTGACCTTTACCTCTCCAGCTTCCGCCAGCTCAACGCTCAAGACAAGTTTACCACTTAAATTCGTCTTCATCTTGCCAATGCTCTTCTCATCCACAAAGACCTCATACTCCGTATCCTCGCTGAGTCCTACGGTTATCTGTGCATCCTCCGCACCCTCCACCGTAAAGCTGACCTCCTGAGCCGTCTCTGCGAAGTGCAGAACGCTGGTTCCCGGTACGGATTCATAGACAAACATTCCGTTTTTTTCCAGCCTTGTCATAGTCTTAAAAGTTTTGACCTTGTATAAGTCCCCGCTATGCTCAAAATCCTCCAGCTTAGCCTTGCCTGGCAAAACATGATTGCCAAAGCTGATAGTGCCGTCCTTCTCTGAACGTAGTAATTCCTCTACAACTGCCATTGTCTTATGTCCTCCTGCTAAGTCCATACACTTTCACTATAAGTTAATGTCAGTATAATATATTTTCACATAAATTTCCACAAATAATATTCGAAAATTTTATACTTCCTTACCCTTCACGTCAAAGACCACTTGTCCTTTTCGAAAACCTGCTGTGACGGTATCTCCCGCCTTCACCCTTCCCTCCAGGATTTCCTCTGCCAGAGCGTCCTCCACCACATTCTGGATGGCTCTCTTTAAGGGACGGGCTCCCATTTTTTCATCGGAGTATTTGCTCAGGATATGCTCCTTCAAAGCATTGCTCACAAGGAGCTTGATCTGCATCTGTTCCTTACACCTTTTGGCCAGATTACCGGAAAGAAGGGTCATGATCTCGTGCATTTCCGGCTTCCCGAGAGGCTGGAATACCATAATCTCATCAATACGGTTGATAAATTCCGGCTTGAAGAGCTTTTTGACTTCCTCCATCACTCCGGCCTTCATCTTTTCATAATCCTGCTCCTTGGTGGTCTGCGTAGAAAATCCAAGATTTTTGGGGGCAATGATTCTCTGCGCCCCGGCATTGGAGGTCATGATCAGTATGGTATTTTTAAAGCTTACCTTTCTGCCCTTGGAATCGGTGATGTGGCCGTCGTCCAATACCTGGAGCAGGACATTAAACACATCCGGATGGGCTTTTTCAATCTCGTCAAAAAGCACCACGGAATAGGGATTCTTGCGAATCTTCTCGCTGAGCTGGCCCCCTTCCTCAAAGCCCACATAGCCCGGAGGGGAACCGATCATCTTGGAAACGGAATGACCCTCCATATACTCCGACATATCCACACGGATCAGGGCGCCCTCACTGCCGAACATGGCCTCTGCCAAGGCCTTGCTCAGCTCTGTTTTCCCCACACCGGTAGGGCCCAGGAACAGGAAGGAACCGATAGGCCTTCCGGGATCCTGCAATCCCACCCTTCCTCTTCTGATGGCGCGGGAAACGGCGCTCACCGCCGCCTCCTGGCCGATCACCCGCCTGTGAAGGATCTTTTCCAGTTTCAGCAGCCTCTCGCTTTCTTTTTCCGTCAGTTTTTTTACCGGCACCTTGGTCCAGGAGGAAACAATCTCTGCGATCTCGTTCTCCCCCACGCTAAGGCGTCCGTCCTCCTGCTGCCTGCGGTTCTTTTCCCTTGTCCGCTCATATTTTTTGATCAGCTTCTCCTGCTCCTTGCGAATATCACGGGCCTGGGTAAGCTCTCCGGCCTTTAAATGGGCTTCCACTTCCTCATCCATTTCCTGGATACGCGCAAGCTGCTCCTTTAAGTTCTCCGGCGTCTGCATATTTTTCAGCCGGATGGCGGAGGCTGCCTCATCAATCAGGTCAATGGCTTTATCCGGAAGATTCCGGTCATTGATATAACGCTGTGAGAGCTGTACCGCTGCCCGGATCGCCTCATCCGTGATCGTTACCCGATGGTGCTCCTCATACTTAGGGGCAACTCCTTTCAGAATTTCCACTGCCTCCTCCAGGGAGGGTTCCTCCACATAGACGGACTGGAAGCGGCGCTCCAAAGCGGCATCCTTCTCAACATACTTGTGATATTCCGCCACCGTGGTGGCTCCGATTAGCTGCAACTCCCCTCTGGATAAGGAGGGCTTTAAGATGTTGGAGGCGTCAATGGCCCCCTCCGCGCCTCCTGCACCGATGATGGTGTGCATCTCGTCCAGGAAAAGAATGATATCCCCATCCTCCTGAACCTCCCTGATCACCCGCTTAATCCTCTCCTCAAACTCTCCCCTGTACTTGGAGCCTGCCACCATCCCGGCAAGATCCAGGGTGAGGAGCCTCTTGTTCTGCACCGTAAAAGGCACTTCCCCAGCAACGATCCTAAGGGCAAGTCCCTCCACCACCGCTGTCTTTCCCACGCCTGGCTCTCCGATCAGGCAGGGGTTATTTTTCATTCTGCGGCTTAGGATTTCAATCACCCGCTTGATCTCACTCTCTCTTCCCACCACCGGGTCTAGCTCCCCTGCCGCCGCAAGGGCCGTCAAATCCCTGCTGTACTGCTCCAGGGCCGAGCTGTGCCTGCTTTTGCGGCTCTGCTTCCTGCCCAGATCCTCCTTATACAGGTTACCGTCCTCGCCCATGGCGATCAGGGTATCCGCATAGAGCTTCTGGATGGATATCCCCAGGGTATTTAAGAGCCTGATCGCTACGTTTTCCCCTTCTTTGAGCAGGGACAGAAGAAGATGCTCCGTTCCCGTCCGCTCCGCTCCGAAACGGTCTGCCTGTCTGTGGGCTTCCTCCACCACCCTGCGGGCTCTGGGGGAATAATTCTCCCTTTCCTTGATGGCAACCGCCACATCCGGCACGATCAGCTCCTTTATCATCTCTATGATCTTGGATTCATCCGCACCGTTTTCTCTCAGAACCTTGGAGGCCACTCCCGTATTTTCTTTCAGGAGCCCAACCAGGATATGCTCCGTGCCCACATAGCCCGTGCTCATCCGGGATGCCGTCTTCTCTGCCAGTGACAGCGCTGTTCTTGCCTTATCCGTAAATCCACCTGACTGCATATCTTTACCATGCCTTTCCGTATTCATCATAAATTTCATCGACCATGCGATGCACTTCCTCCCTGCCGATTCCCTTGCAGATTCCCTTGGCAAGGATCCCCCGCAGTTCCTCATCCATCTCTTCCAGCGACCTTAATCTGTCCATATCCAGGGCAATCACAGCCCCCTTCCTCCGATCCACCTTGACAAAGCCTTCCTGCTTGAGCACCGTATAGGCCTTGTTTACCGTATGCATATTTATGCCGATGTCTTCCGCCAGTTGACGCACGGAGGGGAGCGCGTCCCCCTCCCGGAATTTTGCCGTGGCAATTCCCAGGATGATCTGATTCCTCAGTTGCAGATAAATAGCCTCCTGACTGTTAAAGTCTATCTCAATCACCATATAACGTCCTCATATTATAGTGAACGACAAAAATCTTTGTTTTTAAAATTCACGAAGTGAATTTGTTCACGAAGTGAATTTGTTCACGAAGTGAATTTGTTCGCTGCGCCGATTTTGCGCTGCGTGAAGCGCAAAATTTACCTTTGCAAAATCATACGCATCCCCCGGAGGGATAATAGGAAAGGAAGAAAACCGCAATTGTGACTGCAATTTTCCTCCTGTGTATCAATCCCTAATCCGGTTTACAGATCTTTATCGTCCATGTTCAAAAACTCAAATTCGAATTCGTCATCATCCACCAGAAAATTCTGAGGCTTTCTTGCCGGCTGCTTTTTGGCAGGCTCCCGGTTTTCAAGGGCACGGAGCTCCCGCTCACTGCCTTTCGGTTTAGGCTGGGCAGTTCTCTCCTGGGATCTTGCCGGCCTCTCTTCTCCCTCCTGGGGTCTCGGCCTTTTCTTCTTTACGGGGGGCTGTTGTTCCTCTTCCTCCTCGTCCTCTTCCTCGATGCGTCTTCTCCTCTTCCTCTTTACGGGTTCCGGTTCAGGCTCCTCTTCCTCCTCTTCCTCTTCTTCCTCCTCGTCTTCATCATAATCTCCGTAATAAAGACTTCTGATCTTAAACAGCAGGATGGTCATAACAATGAACAGGATGACGATAACCACCGCCAGGATTATGATAATAATTTTTCCTTTATCTATCTGATCCTGGAGCTTCTGGTTACTCTCATTGGCAAAACTGATGGCCGACAAAAGCTCATTCAGCTTCTGCCTGGTTCCGTCCATATTGTTGTAAAGGTAATATTCATATTCGCCCGTATCGTTCTGGGCATAAACAATCTCATAATCATTGTGCTCCTCGGGCGCAGGCTGGGACGGCTCTGTGCCTTCTGTCCCTTCAGCCCCCTCCGGGTTTTCTCCTTCTGTGCCTTCCGGATTTTCTCCTTCCGTACCTTCGGGATTTTCTCCCTCCGTGCCTTCTGCCGGGGCTGTCTCACCTCCCGTACCTCCAAGCGTGATCAGGTCGGAACGCACATAACCTTCTACTTCCTTATCATTGTAGGTACACCTGATCTGATACCATTTGTTTCCCGAATTGTCATTGGCCTCTCCGATCAGCGTTACCGCCGTGCCGTTGGGCAGGGTAGCCACCGTACTGTGCTGTGTAGAGGCGCCGGAACGGATATTGGCATTTTTGTTGGAAGTAATGGTTGCCGACTGCTCACCAATGGATGTGGGGGTAGTCTCCGCCGGAGCCGACGTGCCGGCCTGAGACGTGCTGGTCTGGCTGGTGGGCTCAATCGTGGCGCTGGTCTCTACCAGGTCGCTTCTGATATAGCCGTATCCCCCTCCTGTCACAGACACCTTATACCATACAGAACCGGAGCTATCCTTCACAGCCTCCAAAATATCTATGGTCTTTCCTCTCTGGGTACTTCCCACCACCTCGCTGTCCGTACTTGTCTGGGCCCGGATCTTAGCCGTCTCCGCAGTCACCTTTCCTTCCACTGCATAGCAGGAAAGTGTGGATAAGCAAAACGCTGTCAGCGCAATTGCAAATCCTGCCACTGTCCTTTTCATATTGTTCCTTCCTGTCCCGCTGATTATTTCCCTCAGCGTTTTAAACTTTCTCATGATTGTATCCATACCCTTTCCAGTAACCGTTCAGACAGGCCAAGCCGTTACTTTTCTTTGATATAAAGGATGATCGCATCCCCTGTTTATTTATCCCTGGTAAAGCGCTTGCTTCCCTTATCCTCATGAGGCCCCTCCCCATATCCGGACATATTTCTCTTCCGCTCATTACGGGCCGCCTGCTCCACCTCCCTGTGATAATTCTGCTCACACTTCTGGCAAAGCCTGCCACTTTTGATATTTGCGCCACACACCTCACATTTCAGATAACCGCTTCTGCTCTCGATCACCTCAAAACGGTTTTCTTTCACCATATCCCGGATCGATTTATGGGAAACCCCCGTCTCATCCGATATCTCCGCTACATTGGCCCCTCTGTGCTTCTCCAGATATCCTCTCACCTTACCGTAATCATCATATTCCGAAATATTGCATTCCTCGCAGCAATACTCGCCAAGGCCCTTATAAACCAGAATGCCACCGCATTTTTCACATACAATTGGCCTCTTTAATTCTCCGGTCAGCACGAATGCCCGCATTTTATCAGCCATCTCTTACCTCCCTAATCTGTTAAGCCTCATCAATTGCCTTTCCAATATCATGGCGCATATATTTATTTTCAAAAGTGACCCACTGCGTGGCCTGATAGGCATTTTCCCTCGCCTGCTTTAAATCCCTGCCCTTAGCGGTAATGCCAAGTACTCTTCCGCCGTTGGTGACAATATCGTCCCCCACCTTTTTCGTACCGGCATGAAAGCAAAAGTAGCAGTCCTCTCCCTCAAAGCGCTCCAGTCCCTTGATCACAAAGCCCTTTTCGTATTTCACGGGATAGCCTTCCGATGCCAACACCACGCACACCGCCGCATTATCCTCAAACTGCAGGTCAATCTGATCCAGCTTCCCGTCAATGCAGGCCTCCATCACCTCTATGATGTCATTTTTCATCCGTGGAAGCACTACTTGAGCCTCCGGATCCCCGAACCGGGCATTGTATTCCAGTACCCTGGGCCCTTTCTCCGTGAGCATCAGGCCAAAGAAGATAATCCCCTTAAAGGGTCTGCCCTCCGCCGCCATGGCATCCACCGTGGCCTGATAGATATGTTCCCGGCAAAACTGATCCACTTCCTTCGTGTAAAAAGGACTGGGAGAAAAGGTTCCCATACCTCCCGTGTTCAGTCCCTCATCCCCGTCTTTCGCCCGCTTGTGATCCTGGGCGGAGGTCATGGTCTTGATGGTCTTTCCGTCCACATAAGAAAGGACAGATACCTCTCTTCCGGTCAAAAACTCCTCCACCACCAGCCGGTTTCCGGCGCTGCCAAACTGCTTATCCTCCATGATGGCCTTCACCCCATCCCTGGCCTGCCCCAAATCCTGGCAGATCAGAACCCCTTTTCCAAGGGCAAGGCCGTCCGCCTTGAGCACAATGGGAAAAGAAGCCGTCTTTAAATATTCCAGCGCCTTTTCGGCACAGTCAAAGGTTTCATAGGCGGCTGTGGGGATCTGGTATTTTTTCATCAGATCCTTGGAAAAAGCCTTGCTGCCCTCCAGGATCGCCGCGTTCTTTCTGGGTCCGAATGCCCGCAGGCCCGCCGCCTCCAGCTCATCCACCAGCCCTCCCACCAGGGGGTCATCCATCCCCACAATGGTCAGGTCGATCTCCTTTTCCTTTGCAAAGGCCACAATCTTATCGAATTCCATAGCTCCTATGGGAACGCACTGCGCCAGAAGCCCGATCCCTGCATTTCCCGGAGCACAATAAATTTTATCTACCCTCTTACTTTTCGCAACACTGTAAGCAATGGCATGCTCTCTTCCGCCGCTTCCCACAATCAATACTTTCATATCTTACAATCACACTCCTTTCGGCAAGGTCAAAATATGATAGTGAACGACAAAAATTTTTGTCGTTTACTGCGCCGATTTTGCGTTGCGCAAAAGGCAACAACTGCCTATGCAAAATCGTGCCCATCCCCCGGAGGGATGTTATGAGCAATTTTGTTGATAGCCGCAGGCAAAATTACCCACTCGGCCTCCTCCATCACCCGGCGCTGGAGGATTTCGGGGGTATCCCCCTCCTTAACCTCCACTGCCTTTTGCAGGATGATCTCACCCGTATCTGTCCCCTCATCCACATAGTGGACGGTGGCCCCGGTCACCTTCACCCCTCTTGCAAGAACAGCCTCGTGAACTTTCAGCCCGTAGAAACCCGTCCCGCAGAAGGAGGGAATCAGGGAGGGATGAATATTAATGATCCTGCCACGATAAGTTTCAATCATCTCGGGAGGTAAAATCACCAAAAAACCGGCAAGCACAATCAGATCCGGTTTAAGCTCCCTAAGCTTTTCTAAAAATGCCCGGTTAAATTCTCCCCGGTTTCCAAAACTGCCAGGGGAAATGCAAAAAGCAGGGACATTTGCCGCTTCTGCCCTTTTCAGCGCATAAGCCCCCGCATTATTGCTGATCACCCCAATGACCCTTGTGTTTTCAATGGTTTTATTCTCTATTCCGTCAATAATCGCCTGGAGGTTGGTTCCTCCCCCGGAGACACACACTACAATGTTCAGCATAGCGTCACTCCCTTTTCCCCGGCTTCTACTCTGCCTACCACGTAAGCCTTCTCCCCTGCGGCCTGCGCGGCTTTCATCGCAGACTCCACATCCCCGGGATCTAAGGCAAGCACCATGCCAAGCCCCATATTGTAGGTATTGTACATCGTTTTTTCTTCAATTTGGCCCTTTTGCTGAAGAAGTCTGAAAATGGCAGGCACCGGGTAGCTGGCCTTATCCACTACGGCACATACCCCTTCCGGAAGCATACGGGGAATATTTTCATAGAATCCTCCGCCGGTAATGTGGCTGCATCCCTTTAGGGTAATTCCAGCTTCCTTAATACTCTTTAACGCTTTTACATAAATCCTGGTAGGCCTAAGGAGCACCTCTCCCAAGGTTCCTCCCAGCTCTTCATAATAGGTGGAAAGCCCTTCCTGTGTCATGTCAAATACCTTTCTGATCAGGGAGAACCCGTTACTGTGGACCCCCGAGGAAGCCAGGCCCACCAGCACGTCGCCGGGCTTTATCCCCTCCCCCGTGATCAGATTCTTTTCATCCACCACACCTACTGCAAAACCCGCCAGATCATATTCCTCCTCTGGCATCAGCCCCGGATGCTCCGCGGTTTCCCCGCCAATCAGGGCCGCCCCTGCCTGTTTGCATCCTTCTGCCACCCCCTTAACGATAGCGGCAATCTTTTCCGGATAATTCCTGCCGCAGGCAATGTAATCCAGGAAAAACAAGGGCTCTCCCCCTGCGCAGGCAATATCGTTGACACACATGGCCACACAGTCGATTCCCACCGTATCATGCTTATCCATGAGAAAGGCCAGCTTCAGCTTGGTTCCCACGCCGTCCGTTCCCGATACCAGGGCAGGCTTTTCCATGTCCTTGATGGCTGCAAGGGAAAAGGCTCCCGAAAAGCCGCCCAGTCCTCCCAGCACCTCCGGCCGCATGGTTTCCTTCACATATTCTTTCATCAGCTCCACACTGCGGTACCCCGCTTCTATATCCACTCCTGCTTTTTTGTAGTCCATTTTTCCTCTCATTTCTGCCCTTTTACAGGGCATTTACCTGTCAATTCCTGCTGCCGCTCCTCTTAATAGTTCCGGTATCCTACTTCATTTAATCTCGCATCCTTTTTCCGTACGCTTTCATTTAGCCCTGCGGAATAATCCTTGAGCCTGTGCAAAAGCGCCTGGTCAGAGGTTGCCAGTATCTTGGCCGCAAGCAGGGCTGCATTTGCGCCCCCGTTAATTGCTACCGTAGCCACTGGTATCCCCTGGGGCATCTGCACGATAGAATAAAGAGAGTCCCGTCCTCCCAGGGATGTGGTGTGCATGGGAATCCCGATCACCGGCATGGGAAAAATCGCCGCGCACATGCCCGGCAGATGGGCCGCCATACCCGCCCCTGCAATGATCACCTTAAATCCCTTCTCTTCCGCGCTCTTCGCATATTCAAAAAATACATCCGGCTGCCTGTGGGCGGAAATAATTCTCATCTCAAAGGAAATCCCAAGCTCTGTCAGGACATCCGCAGCCTTCGCCATCACCGGCATATCCGAATCACTGCCCATCACGATTCCAACCTGTGCCATATTTTTACCTGTACCTTTCCTGTGCCTGTTATTCTATAACATTCTTCTTTTTATCTTACTATAAAACCCGGTGCCTGCGCAACTACATTCTGTGCTTCTTACACGGAAATCGTAACTATTCATCCTTCGGCTTCCTAGTTACGGCTAAAGGCCGCCCCTCACACCTGCTCCGTTAATGGACGGTTCAACTCTTCGCAGCCAGGTACCACAAATCTGCCCTCCTCAATGATGGGGATCACCTGCTCCTCATAGGTAACCACACTGACCTCCCCCAGCTCATCGTAGGGAATAGTGATATCCGTATGGCAGTTAAAGTACGCTGAGCGGTCTCCTTCCCTGCGCTTTAGGGAACACTCGTTGTCCCTGGCTATGATTTCCTTCCCGTCGGGGTTGTAAACCGCCACCTCCTCCGCGTGGGAATAGCAGGTATCTCCCAGGGCGAAATGAGGCCCTGTTTTTTCCGCTATTAAAATAGGAAGCTTATCTTCTATCTGATACTTCCTGGCGGCCACAAAAGCCGTGGTGTTGGTGCCAATGGCAAACTCGCCCAGGGGCAGGCTTTCATGGTGAAAAAGCACATTGTCGCTGATATATTTACGGTTTTCCTCCAAAGTCTCAAAGTTGCCGCAGGAATAGTCGCTCACCATCCCATCCTTTATGGTGATGGAAAGATCCCGATATTCCAGCTCATTGAGATAAACCCGGCTCACATGCAAAATTCCTTCCGTACCCGCCAGCACTGGGGAGGTAAAGACCTCTCCTACCGGAATATTCACATCCGCCACACAATTCTCAAAGTTAGTCTGCTTCTCTTTATCCGAAAGGGCATGAAGCATTACCTTCAGATTCGTTTTATTCCCCTTCATCCCCTTGATAATCACATATTTCCCCAGGTCAAGGGTATCAATGATCCTCTGCTGCATCTGCTGATACAGCTTGTAATCCAGGGTATTAATCCGGATCACCTCATCAAAGATTTCCCCGAAATCCTTCCCGATCTCCGGTGTGGGAAAGGCTATGATGGTGAAGCTTCTCTCCTCCCCCTTGATATACCGGTTCTGAATCTCCCCTGATGCTAAGCGGTATTCCACCGAAAGCTTTTGCTGTTCTTTGGAAAGATGCAGCGCCTGGGGTTTTTCTTTCAGTTCCGCAGGCTTTTCCCCAAAGGTCTCCACCACCGCCGGGCCGCCGTAAACATCTGCCGCTTCCTTATACTGTTCATACCCCTCCCTGAGAGCCTCTAAGCGCACCTGAACCAGCTTTTTATCCAGAATCAGGGCCAGGTCATCCTTGTGGTCAAAATCGTACTGCTTGTTGGGGATTGCCCCGAAATATCCTGCGGGATTCACACCCTTTATATAAAGAAGGCTGGACGGCAGCCTGTAAATGGTAGGCTCCAGCCCCATTTTTCGGAAATTTTCAATGGCCTTTTGGATCATGGGCTCGAAGCCCAGGCTATACCGGATATCCACCGTTTTCTTTTTGGATATATCCTTCCCTCCCACTTCAAAGCCAATGCGGTACCCCTCGGTGTAGGTATCTGCCATTTTCTTTAAGGTCTCCTGGGGCAGGGAGGATAAATGCCTCCAGGTTTTGATCTGATTTTCGGTGATATACTCTCCAAAGGAATAGAGATATCTGCAATCCGATAAATCTCCCTCTACAATCCTGCGGGCAAAATCCGACTGTGGCAAAAGCATATCCTTAAGGCGTCTTTGCGCCGCCTCCCTTGCATAGTCGCTCACATACCAGTAAATGCTCTCCTGCAAAGCCTTCGGATCCGCAGGCAGGCCATCCTCTTTTTGGCTACAGCAAAAACACCCGTACACCTCCAAAAACAATTCCAGACGGATGACCACTTCTTCCAGCCGCTTTTCGTAGGCAAGAGGGATCAGGCTGCGCAGCTCTGCATACAAGGCACAGAGTATCCTGCCGTATTCCTCTCCCAGTCTTTGGGCGCAGACCTTGGGATTGGCATAGCTTTGCCCATAATTCCCCGGAAGGATGTCCTCATAGAGTCTGTGATTCCTGCCTTGCAGCTCCTCCAGAGAAGCCCCCTTAAGCCCGCCCTTATCCACGAAATCATATTCTTCACAGAGCATAGCAAGAAAGGAGGCAATTTCCCCAAAATATTCCTGGAATTCCCGCTGCAATACCGCCTCCTCTTTGATCTCTCCAATTCTCTCTCTTGCCAGCAAAAATCTCTCTTCTACCATTAAATAACCTCCACCACCTTTTCAGTCCACATAGGCCCCTGCATATAAAATAAGACTCAACATACCGAAAGCCAGCGTATTTACAACAATACCCACCACCGTAAAGAGTCTGAATTTCTCTGTCTCTGTGGTGGACCAGACTCCCAGCCCCATCCCCACGATCATGAATATCACCGCCAAAAGAGCCGCTGTCCCATACCGCTGGGAAGATACCCCGCCTCCCAGATAGGAAAAGTAGACGGCTGTTCCCATAGTAGCATTGGAGAGTACTCCCAGTATCGTTGACATGATTCCCTTTTGCGTATGCTTTTTGTTGGTAAATATAAATCCTTTATTTTTCAGCATTCTTCAAGTATGCCTTTCCCATTCTCTCAACAACAAATCTATCCTGTCTCTTTTTTCACGAGACCAATGCCTATAAGTCATATGCCTACGAGTCATATGACTACAAGTCATATACCTATAAGTCATATGTCTACGAGACAAAAGGCATCTCCTTTCAGAAATGCCCTCATCTGCCCTTTGTTTTAGAATAAAATCTTTGACTTGCCTGCCAGCAGCTTGGCCCCGCCGATCAAAAGAAGGATCCCGCAGACAATTCCGGTCACTAAGGTCACAACCCCTACCGCGATGTTCATAGCCCCCGCGCCGCTCATGATCTTATATACTCTCTCTTCCATATTGGTTCCATACCTTTCTTTCTGCATTCTCAGTTTACACCATACTGCTCGTAATAAGCGTCCAATGCCTCCTTGATCCTGTCATCAATATAAATCTGTCCCTGACAGGGCTTATTATATAAGTATTCCACAACTTCCGCCATACTCACAATGGCATTGGCATCAAATCCGTACTTTTCTTTGATCTCTTCCAGAGCGCTCTTCTCTCCCTGCCCCTTTTCCATGCGGTTTAAGGAAACCATAAGGCCCTTGATCTCCACATCTGCCTGGGCCTTGATAATGGGGAAGGTCTCTTCGATAGATTTCCCTGACGTAGTCACGTCCTCGATGATCACAACTCTGTCCCCATCCTTAAGCTTACTGCCAAGCAGGATACCGGTATCCCCGTGGTCTTTGACCTCCTTACGGTTGGAGCAGTAGCGTATCTCCTTTCCGTAAAGCTCGCTGAGGGCCATTGTCGTGGCTACCGAAAGGGGAATTCCCTTATAGGCAGGCCCAAAGAGCACGTCAAAATCCAGGCCGTAGGCGTCATGAATGGCTTTTGCATAGTATTCCCCCAGCCTGCGCAACTGCCTGCCAGTCACATATCCCCCCGCATTCATGAAAAACGGGGATTTTCTGCCGCTTTTTAAGGTGAACTCACCAAATTTCAACACCTGGCTCTCTACCATGAATTCAATAAATTCTTTTTTGTAATTCTCCACTTTGTCTTAAAACCTCCGTCTTTATGGGCTTTTATGTCTTTTGTGATTTCCTTAATTACTCATTTACACCATTTTTACACCATTTCGATCTTAAACACACTGCTCCATCTTTCTCATTTCTTCTATCAAAGTATCTTCTGTCACATGGCAGTACAAATTCATCGTCAATTGAATATCACCATGCCCCAGCAAACGTGATAATGTTTTTATCTGCATTCCATTTTCCAATGCTCGGGTAGCAAATGTATGTCTAAATGTGTGCGGCGTAAAAGTATCAAAGTTCGTATTGTCTTCTTGGATTTTTTTGATAATCAGTCCCATACTTTCTTGTACTAAAAATTGTTGCGTTGGTTTATTATTTTTAGTAACAAAAACCAAATCCTCATACCCTTCTGGTGCAGCTTTTCCCTTTATGCGGATCTCCTGCTTTTGTATCTTTTGTCTCTTTAAAGCCCTGATTGCTCTTTCTGTTAAAGGAATCGTTCTCTTACCATTGTTAGTTTTGGTATCATGCATTTCAAATATATATTTGCCATCATTACTAAAGTAACACAAAGTATGATTTACAAACAGCATTTTATTCTTCAAGTCTACATCTTCCCACTGCAAACCACATAATTCACCAATCCTCATACCGGTTTCCAAGGCTAATACAAAAAGGTTGTAATAAAATGTCCCGTCTGCCTGTGTTAAAAACTGCTTTGTCTCACCAATAGTTAATACCCGTCTTTCTTTCTTTTCTTTTTTATCCAGATCAGTGACAATCTGTTTTGCAGTATTCTTGGTAAGCAAATCCGTGTCTATTGCTTTTTCAAGCATATCCACTAAAATTTTTTTGGAATTCTTTCTCGCATTGTCTGAACACAACTTATTGATAGCATCCTGCATTACTATGAGATTTAATGAGGTTAGCTTTCGCCATCCCAAATCAGTCTGAATCCTTTTGTAATGTGTAGTATAAGTCCTTTTTGTGGATGCCCTACAACCTTGTTTACAAGTGTTCATCCATATTTTATACCATTCATCCAATGTCATATCTGTAGTAACAACATTAATCTCTTTTTCATCATTATGCTGTTCTTTTCTTAACTTTGTTCTCACTTCATTTAATGTTTTTGCGTAAATAGTCTGCCTCTTGCCAAATCTATTTATAAATCTAGCCATATAGGTTCCATCTTTACGCTGACAAATATTTTTACCTAACTCTTTCCCATTCAGTGACTTACCCATCACTGCCTCCTTCCTGTGAAAACATCAGGGAAAGAACTATTAAAATATTTCCCCAATTTTACCACATTTAGTATTTATATACAATCATTTTTGTTTTATCGTTTTAACTCATACCAAATAAGGTTAAATTATCTGTTTTAGTAACCATTCATCCAACTTACCTTTATGTGCGTATAATCTATTTCCAATCCTTACAGTAAAACCATTTGCAGGATTATGTAGCAGCTCCCTTGCCTTTGTTCTTTTGATTCCCATATACTCACAAAAAGCATCTAAATTTAGCAATCCTCTTTCAATCTGAATCGTTTCTATAATGAATCACACTCCAATTCACATAAAATTTATTCAAAAAAAGGCACCGCCACAAAATCCACAAGCAGTGCCTTACATCAAAACAGTATTTAGTTTTCAAATTATTATCTACTTATTGATTCAATTATTATCTATATTGGAACCTGAGTTGGTATAATACCTTATCAGGTTCACATCGACTTTGTTTATAGTTGCATTTTTGTATTTGTATTATCTTCTTCTACGCGACTTGTTATTACTTGTGTTCCCGACTACACCACAGATATGTAGTTTATTTAGATTTGACATAGGTTCCTTTATATAGACCCTTTGTGTTGGTCTTAATTCTATATTTGGTATACAGCACTGTACCGTCCGCTCACTACCTGCTCTATCCAATACCACATATCCCTTTGGAGTTATTTCTTTAATGATTGACTCGTATGTAATGTCACAATTAACCGCTTTCCTGTCAATTGCATATTTTATGGTTTTTAAAATTTCATCTGCTATATTGTTCATTTTAGTATTTGTTCCCCCTTTATCATTGATTGTTCGGAGTAAAGTAGTTCATGCAAAATTTCTGCAAAAGTCTGGCAACATTCTCTTCTTATTTCATCACCATATGCTGTGACAAATTTCACTATCGTTTCAATCCAATTATCTTCTGCTCCCTTTATATCATTCAAGATACCCTCTTTTATTTCTTCTGCATTGGATTGTACAATTTCTGCACACCTATCAAATACTAAGGCAATTAATTGGTCTTTTTCTAATTGCTTCATCGTTCTTCTCCTTTATTTTTAATCCCGAAAACTGGTTATGTAACCAATTCCCGGGCATATATTTTATATCTTTACCATTTCACCTGAGACCTCTTCATGGCTAAAGACTGTAAATCTTTCAAAAGCGCATCAGCAGAAGTGGCGTTTGTCACATTGGGCATTGTGATGTTGAATGTCTGGTATATAGGCTGCTGCATATTCCTATTATTCACGATATTATTAATAGCTGTATTATTGGTTATTTCTTTTGTCCATTTCTCTAATTGTCTCTGGCCTTCAAATACAGCATTGCTTATGATCTCATCCTCACCTTTCTGGATCCTTTGCACCAGTGGCTCGAATGCTTTCATCAAATCATAAGCACGGTCTCCTGGCTGTAACGGACGTAATACATCTCCGTTTGGCTGTATGATAGTCCCATCTGAATATTGTACCGTACCATTCGCATATGCCTTTCCAGTTTTGACTATATTGCCTTTATCAAGAAGTTCTTTTGTCTGAAGGTGATTGAAAATAATGTCGTCCTTTTCTGTCTTTATCCATTCAGGGCCATTATCTCCCACCGTTTCAAATGTGCCATCCTTTGAATGTACCCAGATTTCCTGACCTAACTCACCTACAAGGGACTTTCCAGGCTTTCTGATTCCCCAGTTACCTGTAACATTTGCCGTTCCTGATACATGAGCATTTCCGGTATACTTGGCATTGTACTCCGCACTGTTCAAATCCATAGAGTCCAGGGCTGTACCTGTCGCAAATGCGGGTGGTGTACCATTAGTCACAATGTTGACAGTGATTGTACATTCTACTTCTTTACCGTCAATCTCATCAAGACCTTCTGAGATACCTTTTACATGGTCTTCGGCCTCACCGATGACTTCGCTGAGTTCACCAAACCTTCCAGTAACGCCATCGCCATCTGGTTCGCCCAAAGTCCCCTGCGTTGTATCTCCAAGGTCATTGATGGAAGAGATCAGGTTGCCTCCGTCCCCTTCACTGCCTTGTCCACTGCTTTCAGAACCACCACTGCCGATAGCAGTAGTAACATCATTTACAGCGGTCTTCATGGAACCAAACTCGCCGATTACAGTCCCGTCACCTTCAGCGCCTGGCTCACCTATGATCTCATTTGCAGCCTCGCCCATTTCAGTGAATGCACCTGTAAGGGAACTTCCCCCTTCTCCTTCAGATTCAGAACTGTTGCCGCCAGAGCCGTTTCCCTTAGAACCAGAACCTCCACTTCCAGAATCTTCGCCACCACTGCCACCGCCGTTAATCGCAGCAGTAACATCATCCACAGCGGTTTTAAGACTGATGAATTGAGCAATGATGCCATCCTCTAAGGATATGTCATTCAGTGCCTGGATTGCGGAGGTAATACTATTTACTGCACCTGCACCTTCCCCGCTGGTTCCACTTTGGACTTGCTCCTGGCTTTCCATCCCTGTTCCTGTACCCGCTCCCAATGTAGTAGCTACAAGGCTGTTCTGTTCATATAATGCCTGGAAAGCAGTGGTCAGGTTATTGACAGGGGTTACGTCTATTGCGGCTAGATTATTGCCGATAGAATTAATGCTTTCCTGCACTTCAAGGATCTTGTCCCTCAATAACAGGAAATCAGCCATCTCACGGCTTGTCGCGATATTCACAGCTTCCTGTTCTGCCTGTATGGCTGCAATCTTTTCATTGACTGCCGTAATTACTTCGTCTATCTTTTGTTTCAGGGTATCAAAAGCACTCTGTTCATTTGTCACAATAGTGCTGATCCCGCTGAGGCTTGCAGTCAGTTCATTGACGTTAGCTGCCGCCTCACTTGTCTTGGATGCCGTGTCAGCAAGGGAATCATTCACACTCCCTACGCTTTGGCTGGATGTGTCAAGCTTCCCATTCATTTCGTCCAGCTTACCATTAGATTCTTCTAACATGGCTGGGGCTGCGCCATCATATCCGGATAACTCCTGTAATGCAGACAGCACTTCATCATTGCCTGAATTTAATTGGGCAACCACATTTAGGTAGGCATTTTTCAGCTTTTCAAATTCTTCCTCGGAACCGTTTAACAGGGCTTCCTCGTCAATGCCTAATTTCTTTAACGCCGCTGAAAGTTCTGCCTTTTCAACGATCTCTGCCAGTTCTTCATATTTGGACTTTGATTTCTCAATGTTCTCAATCAGGGATTCATAATACTTTTCTGTATGCTCCCTCTGCTTTTCTAATGCCTCTATCTGTTTGTCGATAGATTCAATCTGGGCGTCAATGGCCTTGATCTGGGCATCGTAGAATTCCTCAACCTTCTTGATCTCGGCATCATAAAATTCTTCGACTTTTTCGATTTCATCATCATAAAACTTCTTGACCTTTTCTGATTCTTCGTCCAGTAGGGCAATCTGCTCATTAAGGGCATCCTTTTTCTCATTGAGGAGATTGATTTCTTTTTCGATGAGGTCAATCTGCTTCTGCTTGTTGGCGATCTCAATTTCAAGTTTGGCATCGTCAACTTTTTCTTTCTGTTCACGGATATTTTTGCTATCCGTTACATAATGGAGTCCCATCCCTTCGGAATACTGTAGTATCGTCCTCTGATGCTGTAAACGCTCCAATTCATACTGGGCTTTCTGTAAATCAATCGCCCTTTTACGCTGCTCATTGGCATCAGTCATAGCCTTGATTTCATCATTGATGCCATCAATGACTTTTTCTTTTTCCTTGATCTGCTTTTCGATAAGCTTAATATTTAATTCCAGTTGTTCCTTCTGCTGCTCGATAACCTCAATCCTGGCATCTCTTTCTTCTTCAAGAGCGTCAACTGCCGTATCACGTTCCTCTTCGAGTGCATCAATTGCAGCATCCCTGGCTTCCTCCAGTGCTTTCTTTTCAGCTTCCAATGCTGACTTCTGCTCATTCAAAGCATCAATCTGTGCATCAATGGATTCCAGCGCGGCTTCTTTCTGGCTTTTGATTACGCTGATCTGGTCATCAATACGGCCTGTGATACCTGAAATGACACTGTTTAGGTCGCTTAATTCTTCTTTGAGAGCATCTTTAAGGGTTTTGCCGGCGTCCTTACCTGCTTTGCCTGCGGAGGATTTACCTTTACTGCCTAATTTTACAGTAGGGTTGACCTCAAGTTTTTCATTCTTCCCATTTGCCAATGCCTCAAGCTGAGATTTTATCCCGTTAACTACTCCGAGCGCACCTGTACGTGCAGCGGCATTATTGTTATACGCGCCACTTTCAAGTTCTGAATAGATATTCATAAGGCTGATGAGAAGTTGAATGGACTGGCTTGTCCTGTCAGTGTCACCAGCTAAAGCAATCAGGTTCGCACAGTCAGCGGAAGTGTCAAGCGTAGCCGCCTGTTCAGCAATCTTAGCATCATATAATGCCAATATCATGTTTGCAGTAAGCTCAGAATATGTTCCCTCTGCAATCAATGCTTCGATTTCATCATAGGTAGCATTACCAAGCTCCAAACTTGACTGTGATAATACTTCCTTTGCTTCGTTTAGTGCATGTGCGTAAGAGATTACTTCCTCATAGTTCTCCACACCCATGGCTTCAAGCTGTGTCTTATAATATTCCTCATTCTGTTCCGTTAACTGTGCAAGGAAATCACTGCTGTTTACCCATTCAGTAGCAAGGGCATTAGCGGCTTCTTGACATTCCTCATAAGAAGAAGTAGTACTGCCTAGAACTTCCTGAAAGTGATCCCATGATTCTAATCCACGCACTTCTACATCAAAACCTGCCAGAGTGTCAGCTTCAACAAACCCATTCTCCTGTTTAGTTCCAAGGGCTTCTGCCATGGAAGATATCTGGTCTGACATAGAGGATAACTGGCTTGATTCATCTACCAGTTTGTTGATCTTTGATACAGCTTCGTCAGCGGAGATGCCAAGATTCTGGAAATAATCACCTGCATTAGAATCAGCTTCATTGAATGTTTCTTTTGTGAGGCGGCCTTTTTCTGCCAATTCAAGGAGAGAATTTCCTAATTCACGGACTTTATCATCTTCCGAGGTGAATGAATCTGCCCAGGCTTGGTCGAAGGATTTTACCTCTGTTGCATTTAATTCCTCAATATCACCTTTTGTCTCCGCTATTTGTTTCTGTAATTCCTCAAATCCGATAGTATTATTCGGATCAAAAGAAAGTGCAATCCGCTTATCATCATCTGAAAGTGAAGCAAGTTCATCACGGGAAATCCCTTTGAATTTTTCTTCTAACAGGTCATTGGTATTATCATATCTGCCGCCCATTTTCTGGATATTTTCAACGATACCGACGGAATCCTGATATAGCTGGTTCCAATATTGAGCCATGGATTCAGCTTTCTCCAAGTCACTTCCTGTCAAAAGCCCACTGTCAACTGCTTCCTGCGCTGTCTGGTAATTCTTTAGGTACTCTCCGCTGTTAATTATCAACTGTTCTTCAATGGACTGCTGTTCCTCTAAAAGTTTATTCCTCTTTTCGGTCAGCTTTTCAATCTGCCCTTCTACCTGGAATCTCTCATGACCAGACACTCCATTATTAAGACGTTCCTGTAAAGAAGATAGTTCTGTTTCAACTTCTTCTAATGAAGATTTATCTGTTTCAAACCTTACGGAAAGATACTTGAACCCTTCTTTATTATAACGGTCGTACTGTTCCTGTTCCTTAACAACAAGGCTGTCCTCATCAAAGTAATCAGAAAACTTTGTGCCTATCTGGTTCTGGTACAAGCGTTTCTGCTCTACTTCTAAAATCTTTTCCTGTAATTCTAATTCTTTTTCAAGCTGTGAAATCTTCTGCTCGTCAAAATCGGATTTATATTCAAGGTTGTTTAATTCTTCAATTTGTGATTTCAGGTCAGAAATCTTGGAATTAATACCGCCTACGATCTCTTGTGATTCTTCCACTGTCTCATTAAATTTATCAAACGCATTGGCAATTCCTGTTATAACTGCCTGTACGGCAATACTGCCAAGCAATGTTAAAGCTGTGTTCAATAAGATGGTTTTCAGGCGCAAATCTTCTGTAGCTTGGCCTGTTGATTGAAGGTAATTTTTGTAGCCCACTAATGATGCTGGTGCATCCTTGGAAGTTGTCTGTAAGTATGCTTTCAGAGAGGCGTTACTTTTCACAACTGATTCCTCAAATTTTTCAATATTAGCTTTACCAACTTTTAATCTACCATTCCATTTGCCAATAGCATCTTCTGCTTCTTCAAAATGCACTTTCTGCTTCTTGATAGCTGAGAAATCAATTATTCCCAAATTTCCTTCTAAATCTAATTTCTTTGTTTCTGGATTTATAATTTGTGTAATGCCAAAATCCTTATTGAGCGCTGTCATTGCAGTTGAAACTGTAGTTATTATAACTGGTATTTCGCCAAGCGTATTAATCAATGACTCAATTCCCTGAATCAGCTTATCGCCAAATGTAAGACCATTTAATACAGTATCCTTGCTTACAATAGAATTTACTAATGAATCCCAAGAATTCTGCAACTGATTGAGTTTTCCGCTCCAATTATTTGCAGACTTCATAGCCTCTTCCATTGCGGAGCCGCTACCCTCTGAATAATCTACAAGCATTTTATCAAACATTTCCATATTCTGGAGCAAAGCTGCTAATTTTGCTGACTGATGTTTTCCGCCGATGTTAGTCAGAATTTCAGCCCTTAAAGCATCGTCTTCATCTAACTTATTGAATGTTTCTGCCAAATCTCTTAATATATCAATAGGATTACGAAGTTTTTCAGCACCATTAACAAATTCGGTCATGGAAGCATTGGCGGCATCTAATGTATCCGTTATTTTGTCAGATGTAACGTTCTGTAGATTAATAAGAATTGCTTTGATTGCATTTCCTACTTCTCCCCCTTCCGCTTTCGTAACAGATTCTATTGTACCAATCATTGCAGATAAATCTTCTACCGATACACGATAACTTGACGCAACTGTTCCCGCTTTACTCATAGCAGTAGCCATATCTGCCATCGCCACTGAGTTTCTGTTCGTGATAGAATTTTGTCCATTAAGTACGGCATTTATTTTTTCTGCTTCGCCATTAAGTTTATACGCTGCATTAGTAGCAAGAATATAATTATTTGCCAAATCAGCGCTTATATCACCAGCAGATTGTGCAAGCAAAGACTGCTCTGCCATTGCAGAACCTTTTTCTCCATAGAAACCGGAACGTGACATTTCCTGAATGCCTGTCAGATAATCACTCGCTGTTTTACCATATTTACTTGCCGCCTTAAAAGAGGTATTGCCAAGTCTCTCTAATTGCTGAGCTGTCAAATCAGAAGTTTTACTGATTTCTGTGAGAATATTATCCAATTCTTTCAGTGTCCCTAATGATTTGGTAAAATTATTGACTGCTAATGAGGTCACACTAAATAAACTCCCTAATTTAGTGATATGACCAAACATAGCCTTAATTCGGTCAGTGGTGCTTTTACTTGCAAATCCGGTGGCTGACACTTCTGATTTGTAAAGCTGAAAAGCATCCGTCGCATCTCTTAAACTCTTCTTATCATTAACAGTATTAATTAAATCCCTGACTTTATTTGCTTCATTCAGAAGTACGCTTGATTCATTTATTTTGCTGTTCCTGTTCAAATATGCTGTCAAGTCATTCCCTAATTTATTTTTCTTAGACTCGATATTCACTCCTACTGAAATAGGATTTTTCTCTACAAACGATTTTGTATCAGCAATAACCTTTTGTACTTTCAGTTTTGTTTTATTTTCATCAATATTTAAAGCATCAATATCTTTAAAGGATACATTGTTCAATGCCTTATTGACTTCACCCTTTAAGTTTTTGCTGTCAATCTGGGCTTTCAGCTTTATTGTTGATAACTGATTAGAAAGCGTTTTGATATAAGCATTTATTTCCTTCTTGCTGCTACCCTTTGCCAACGTTGCGGTAAGACGTAGCATATTGATTGTCTTTTCGAGCGTCTTGACATCACTATTAATTTGTTTCTGAGATTTATTTTGCTCAATGCAACTAACTAAATCTAATAAGAAATTTTCTTCCACTAAATAATATCCTCCTTATTTTGGGTATAATAAAAGAGAGACTATATAAATAATCTCTCTTAAAATTGTTGTTCAATATTAAGTTTTCATCCTATTTTATTACTTTATTTTTTGATTCTTTTGCAACGTTTACACTGCCATAATAATTTACCGTGTTTCATACCTACAACCTCGAAATCCGTTGACCTACAATTAGAGCACCACATTTTTGATTGTTCTTTTATTAGTTCGTCTCTTTTTTCTTTAGGCAATGAATCAAGATATGAATTTCTGTCATATTCAATCCACCAGATAATTCCTATACATATTATTACCATAAGTAATTTCATGTTGCTGTCCTCAGAAATTAAAATTCCTTTTTACATTGGTTACATACTCTTTTTACTTTTCCACTTCCTAAAAATCCTGTAAATACTGAATATCCTCTATTTAATAAAGTGAATTCCTGACTACCACATTTAGGACAACATATAGTTGGTTTTGTGTCTTTAGGCTCTGAAAAAGCATCAGGAATATAAGTTCGTAATATTCGTTTAACTTCATCCAGTCCACATTCTGATTCTGGTGGAGCTTTGAACTCTTTTATAAGGAAAAATGTATCTCCATGCTCTGATAGGTCAATTGGCGAATCTTCCAAGCAAGCTGTTTTCCCATTATCACATTTATATCCATAATAATACCAAGTTATCCATTCAGGATGCTCTTCCCCATTCATAGCTGATCCACACATTGGACATACTTCAATGTTCCCTTGTTTACCCATCAAAAACATTTTATTATAAATTGTAAGACATTTAGGACATTTTACGCATTCTTGTTCCATGTTAGTTCCCAGCTTTCCTACCTTTATTTACCTGTAATTATACTATCTTTTCTCCATTACCACAACGGAAAATCCAATTTATACTATCCTATCTCTACACCCCCAACATCACCTTTTTGTACTTCCTTCGCACTTTCAAACCATGCCTGTATCATTCTCACCGATTCCTCGAAAAATTCCTTCTTCTGGAGCATATCCTGACAGAACCGTTTCTGGTCTTCTTCTGACATACCGTCATACATCTGGCACATAGTATCTGCCGGATCAAACTCCTGTTTCTTCCTGATTTGCATAAATGCTTCTGTATGGAGTGCTGAAAGCGCAACTGCTCTTTTCGTAAACTCATTAGATACGGCAAATAAATCATTGATATATTTCTCATATGCCTCATTATTGGCAAATATATCATATAATTCTGTGAGCTTCCAATTACTGATAATAGTTCCCTGTTCCTCTGGCTTCAAATATCCTAACGCCCTATAGATATTATCCAGACTGATATCACTGTTTACTTGTTTCTGTTCCGTATTTTCTTCCTCCTGTTTCTCTTTTTTTCAATATTCAGTTGTAATTGTTTTTAATTTGGTTTTTGCGGCTTTGATTAATTTGCCGCTTTGAATGAATTAGAATTAATTTGATATTTTAAATATGTGTTTGATGGTTGATAGTTACTTAATTATTCAGAAGATATGCTTCTAGTTTTTCAAAAAGATAATCATATAAATCTATATGTGCATTTTTAAACTGACTCAACACAGCAGCATTAATTCCTGTCTGCTCTGCTATATAGCATTGTTTTTCACATCTAAGACGGGCACGATATAATTCCCTCAATTCTGTCTGACTCATTTTTTACCTCCCTATTTAGTCAAGTCTTTTTTCCTTATTTTTCAAGGAATTATTAGTTACATATCTCAGATGAATGAGCCAAGATGATGGACATTTCTCTGTATCTGGTACGAAAATAGAGGTGTTTGGGTAT
>CATLHM010000017.1 GCA_949949005.1 uncultured Lachnospiraceae bacterium | reverse complement strand
CAGACATGATAATTATTTAGGATAACATCTGATGAAGGAAGAACACCTTCTTTTGTTATCTGATTTATAGGAACTTATTAACCAAGTGGTCTTATTGACTACACCATTATTATACTAGGAGATGTTGAGATGGAGTTTATGTTATTGGCCGGGGGATTTCTGATTATTATCTTCGCAGTGGTAGTTTCAGTGGTGTCCTCCGTAGTTTCAGCAGTAGCCGCAGACCAGGACGTGGAAGACTGAGTTTCTGGGAAGAACATAGGCTAGACGGCGGAAGAATCTGCTGTTTGCCGCAGAGGGCGGCGTTAAAACAACATAAGAAAATTTTGGCATAGGGCATAGCTTCGCGGCTATGCCTTTTGTTCTTTAGAAAAGTCAATACATATTTATAATTATGCATCTAACACTTTATCATTTATTGTCATTTTGGATCCTTTTTTTGAATAATTTGCTCATAAATTTGGGGGCCTTTTGTGTCTTTTCTAAATCAATGATAAAATCCTCCAGATAGATCAGCCAAATTTTATACATGGGGACATTTATGACTGCAAATTGCAGTAAGTCTTTTTCTGACCATCCATTTAAGCTTTCACATCTTTTTGCCAGTTCAGTAAATTTTATCTCCCATTCATCATTGTCAATAATGTGTTGTATTTCATAAATTTGCATAATCACTATTCCTTTCATATGTGTCTATTTAAATATGCTTATTATAGCCCCTCTATTTAAGCAAGTCTATATAGCGAGTTATATTTTCGCCAGACATTGTTTAAACTGTAAATAAAAAAGGAAACTTGGAAGTTTGGAAGTGAGTATTCAAATGATCTATTAATTCCATATCGCAAGCACGGCTTGTGAATTAGGAAGGGGTATAAAAGAGTGAAAGATTTTTCAAATCTTTCCTCTGTAAGTTTGTGTCTGCGCTGCTTCCACAAACTCGATATGCGCAAAAAGCAGCGCAGAAATGAGGAGAAATATGAAATATTTACATATGAGATTAGAAGAGCTATTACAGGAACATCAACTTTCAAAGAAAAAGGTATGTTCAGCCTTAGATATTGAACGGACAAACTTTAACAGATATTATCGTGATGAATTTCAAAGGATTGATGCTAATTTTCTTTTGAAATTATGCGAATTTTTTAATTGTGAAGTTGGGGATTTGTTCGAAATTAGAGAGTGTGAAGAAAACTAAATAATAATAGAGGATATGGTCAAAAGGTATTGTTAGAAATTGTATCTATCAATACTTTTATTTTTATTCGCCTCTGCGCATAAGGAAATTTGTTGCTGAAAAAAGGACTAGGACGCGTTATAATAGAAACAATCGTTTATAGATCTTATTGGGAGTGATTAGATTTTTGAAACACAGCCTGCCAGAGTGCCAGGCGGAAAGAAACAGAAAATCCTGATTAGTACGCCTGCTGAAGCGGGCAGAGGGGAGTTAGTATGAATCAAGAGCAGTTATCGTTACTTCAGAGACTTTCAAAACCCACGGGAAAGATCGACGTAGTACTGGATACCGATACCTACAACGAGGTTGACGATCAGTTTGCGTTGGCGTATCTGCTTTGCCTGTCGGAGGGAGATGGGGCAAAGATAAATTTAAAGGCCATCTGTGCGGCCCCCTTTCACAATGCCAAATCCGAGGGGCCAAAAGACGGCATGGAAAAGAGCTTTCAGGAAATCCATCACATTCTGGAGCTCATGGGAAAGCAGGGCTATGGGGATCGGGTATACCGGGGGTCAGAAAACTGGATGGAGGATGAAAAGACCCCGGTGCCCTCTGAGGCGGCCGAAAAGCTGGCAGGCCTTGCCATGGAGTATTCTCCCGAGCATCCCTTATATGTGGTCGCCATCGGGGCAATCACCAACATAGCCTCCGCCCTTTTGTTAAATCCCCGGATCACAGACAGGATTGTGGTGGTTTGGCTGGGAGGCAACGCCCACGATTGGCCGGATAACCGGGAATTTAACTGTCAGCAGGATGTGGCGGCGGCCCGGGTGGTGTTCGGCAGCGGTGCGGCGCTGGTACAGCTTCCCTGTGCGGGAGTGGTATCCTCCTGCACTACCAGTGCGGGGGAACTGGAAATGTTCCTTCGGGGGAAAAATAAGCTCTGCAACTATCTGGTGGATATTGTGGAGAGGGACGGTGCGGCGGAGAGCCCTTATCAAACCTGGACCAGGGTGATCTGGGACATCACGGCGGTGGCCTGGCTTTTGGAAGAGGATTTTATGAAGGACAGGCTGGTTCCCAGCCCGATTCCTGAGTATGACCACCATTACGGCTTTGACCCCACGAGACATTTCATCCGATATGTCTATTGTGTGAACCGGGACGCTCTCTTTGAGGACTTATTCCAAAAGCTTTCCGGTGCGGCGGTTTCTTTAGAAATTCTTTAGATTCCTTTATATCCCGTTAATTGATTTATGGTCAGGAAAGAAGTAGGATAAACTGGTAGATTTACAGAAAGGCGTGACTACAAATGAGAGAAAAATTTTATCGGTTTATGCAGGGGAGATACGGAAACGACCAGCTAAACCGTTTCCTGATGATTCTGGTGATCGTGAGCCTGGTATTATCCATGATTGGGCTGCGCCCCTTGTATTTTGTGGGGATTTTGAGCCTGGTATTTTCCTATTACAGGATGCTTTCCAAAAACTACAACAAACGCAGGGCAGAAAACGCCGTATATTTGCGCTATGAATATAAGGTGAAGCAGTTTTGGGCCACTTGGAAGCGGGATATGAGCCAGAGAAAGACCCACCACATTTACAAGTGCCCCTCCTGCAAGCAGAAGATCAGGATCCCCAGAGGAAAAGGAAAGATCGAAATCAGGTGTCCCAAGTGCGGGCAGACTTTTATTAAAAGAAGCTGAATAGTACACTGATAATTTCAAATCGGGAGAAGACAATGTTCGGATACATTATCATCAATAAAGGCGATATGAAATTTAAAGAGTTCGACGTCTATCATTCCTACTACTGCGGATTGTGCCAGGCTTTGAGGGAGCGGCATGGGATGGCGGGGCAGCTTAGCCTTTCCTATGACATGACCTTCCTGGTGATGCTGCTTGGCAGCCTTTACGAGCCGGAGACTAAGGTATGGCAGACCAAGTGCAGCGCCCATCCCTTCGAGAAGCATATTGTAAGGAGCAATGAATTTTCTTTTTACGGGGCGGATATGAATCTGCTTTTTTCCTATTATAAGTGTCGGGACGACTGGGCGGACGAGCGCAGGGTCACCAGGCTGGCCTATGGGAAGCTGCTAAAGAAGGCGTATCGCGGTGTCTGCGCCCGCTATGGCGAAAAGGCAAGGCGGATTGACAGCCTGCTGCGGGAGCTTGCCTTGGAGGAGAAGCGGCAGAATCAGGATATCGACCATATGGCAGGGATTTTTGGCGAAATTATGGGCGAGATCATGGCGGTGAGGCAGGACGAATGGCGGGCGGGCCTTCAGGCCATGGGAAACTATCTGGGAAAGTTTATTTACCTCATGGATGCCTATGAGGATATTGAAGAGGATATCAAAAAGGGGAGCTATAATCCCCTGATCAAAAGATTTGACAACCCCGATTTCGAGGAAGAGATCAGAACGATTCTGACCATGATCATGTCCGACTGCTGCAGGGAGTTTGAGAAGCTTCCTGTCATTGAAAATGTGGAGATCTTAAGGAATATCCTGTACTCCGGCATCTGGTATAAATACGAGATGGTCAGACAGAAACGGGAAGAGGGACAGACAAAGAGGGCCGACAAGCGGCAGGGGGTAGAACATGCGTGACCCGTATGAGATTCTGGGCGTTTCGAGGAGCGCCTCGGAGGAGGATATTAAAAAGGCATATAAATCCCTGAGCAGAAAATATCATCCGGACGCAAATATCAACAATCCCCATAAGGACGAGGCGGAAGAAAAATTTAAAGAGATCCAGCAGGCCTACCAGCAGATCATGAAAGAAAGAACGGAGGGCTACAGCTACCAGAACGGCGGCAATGGCAGAAGCGCCGGGAACTATGGCAACGGAGGCTATGGAGATTTTGGCGGGTTCGGCGGTTTTGGAGGCTTCGGCGGCTTTGGAGGTTTCGGCGGCGCTTATGGCAGCAGCGGAACCGGATATGAGGAAGACGGCCATCTGCGGGCCGCAGGCAATTATGTGAGGAACGGTTATTATAAGGAAGCGAGAACCGTATTGGACGGCATGGAGGAGAATGTGAGGGATGCCAGGTGGTATTACTACAGCGCCCTTGCCCATTCCGGCCTTGGCAATCAGGTGTCGGCCCTTGAACATGCCAGACGCGCGGCGGCTTTGGAGCCGGGAAACCGGGAGTACAGCAATCTGGTCTATCAGTTTGAAAACGGCGGGGCATGGTACAGCCAGAGACAGAGGACCTACAGCCAGCCTTATGTGAGCGGGGACGGCCTGTGCATGAAGATTTGCCTGGCAAACCTGATCTGCAACATCTGCTGCGGAGGAGGAGGCTTGTGCTGCGGTGGGATCCCCTATTACCGCTTTTGATGATAAAGGCAGGGCTATTTAGCAGACGCTTTTCTGCTCTGCAAGCCAATATGTCAGATAAAAATAAGGCATCCATCCGAAACGATACAGGATGGATGCCTTACCTTTACCTGTGCGGGCACAGGATGTGCTCTCTAATTTTTAAAATAGCGTTGTGTCGATGACCTGGCTGAAATCAATGGAATCATCCCACAAAAAGTCCAGATATTGTTTGGCCACGTCGGTTCTCTGACAGGTAGCCACGATTCCAAATACAGGCTGTAGGGAGGGATGATAGGAACCGCTCTTTTCCAGGAAGGGAGAGTCGGTGATAAAAACTCCTATGGGCATGGGATCCTCCATATCCTCCGGATGGCGGTGCAGGAGGGTATCAGCCTCCACATCCACTTCCATGGGCTCCATCAGCTCGTCCGCGTCTAATTCTTTCTCGGATTCTCTGACTAACTCGGCATAATCGATATAGTAGAGCTGGTCTTTGTATTTCTCCAGTTCTTCCTCTGTCATGACACTGCGTAGATCCATGAACATCCCGTTCAGGGAATAATTATTGAAAATTTCGGAGTTAAACACAATCACGTCCAGATCCCTGCTCTGCATCTGGGCCATGATCTTTTGAACCGTGGCCATGTTATACTGATCGTAGGTGGTCAGAGACAGGGTGGTTGAGGTGTCAATGTAACAGTCGTACTCATCCAGGTCAAGGCCTGCGTACTGCGCGAAGGTGTTTTCCAGAGTTTCTGCCTGAAGCTGGTAGCTGTTTACCATGAGGCAGTTGAATATGAAATCCTTGGCGCTGACCATATCGTGAATCAGGGTGATTATCATGATCAGGGCCAGAATCCCAACAATGGTGTGAACCTTGTAGTAATACCAGAAATATTCCAGCTTTCCTTTGTTGGACATATCCCGGGTCTTTGACTGCTGCTCTCTGATCTCGTCGATGACGCCGCGGTATTCCCGGGGCTTTTTTTCTCTTTTGGACATTTCCCTATTCCTCAGCAGCCGCCGGTGACAGAAAGCCCTAAAATTCTTTTGGATTCCTGAGCCGGTTTGGCCGCATCCCTTTCTTTGAAATGATTGCACTTACCATCATAACCAGTTTAGAAAAAAGTGTCAATTAACATCCCATAGCCAAACTATAAAAAAAGGATAAAATTTTCCCGGTTACTTATTTACTTGAAATTTCCCGGAACATATACTATGATATTGTAAATAATGTAACGGTTCGGATGACAGAAGGGCTATCGGAAGCTGTCAAAGGACGCAGGATCGGAAAGGTTGGTACTGAAAATGAACGAAACATATGTGGAATGGCTTGTCAAAAAGAAAACCCCGGCGTATATGACGCTTCTGAAAATTTTGTCAATTATGCTGGCAGTCTGCTTCATATTGATAGGGTTTATCTTTTGGCCGGCGCTTATTTTGGGCATTGCAATTGGGGTGGGCGCTTATATTGTCTATCTGAATGCGGATCTGGAATACGAATATCTGTATCTGGACAAGGAGCTTACCATTGACAAGGTCATGGCGAAAACCAGACGCAAACGGGTGGCGGTTTTCGAGCTCGGCAAGATGGAGATTGTGGCCCCCATCAAATCGTGGCATCTTGACAATTACAAGAACAGGACAGACAAGGTTACGGATTACAGCTCAGGGGAAGAAAAGAAGCCGGACAGGCGTTTCCTCTTTTTTTACGAGGGCGGCAGGAAAATCATCTTCGAGCCCAATGAGGAGATGGTGAAGGCCATGCAGTTTGCGGCGCCGAGAAAGGTATTTAAGGACTGAGAAAAGGAATCAGAGGGCGGCGGATTTGCCGTTTTCCATAACAACAAATCACAAAAAAGGAGGAGAAGAAAATGGGTCAGATAATTGGGGAAGGCATTACCTTTGATGATGTGCTGCTGGTGCCGGCTTATTCGGAGATTGTACCGAATGAGGTGGATTTAACTACCTGGCTGACGCCCAAAATCAAGCTGAATATCCCTATGATGAGCGCGGGGATGGATACCGTTACGGAGAACAGGATGGCGATCGCCATGGCAAGGCAGGGCGGAATCGGCGTGATTCACAAAAACATGTCGATCGAAGCGCAGGCTGAGGAAGTGGACAAGGTAAAGCGTTCCGAGAACGGCGTTATAACGGATCCGTTTTCTTTGACACCGGAGCATACTCTTGCGGACGCGGACGCGCTGATGGCCAAGTTTCGGATTTCAGGCGTACCGGTGACGGAAGGACGTAAGCTGGTTGGCATTATCACGAACAGAGATCTGAAATTTGAGACGGATTTTACCAAGAAGATCAAAGAATCCATGACCTCCCAGGGCCTGATCACTGCCAAAGCGGGTATCACTATTGACGAGGCAAAGCAGATTTTGGCCAAGGCAAGGAAAGAAAAGCTTCCCATTGTGGACGACGATTACAATCTGGTGGGCCTGATCACCATCAAGGACATAGAAAAAACCATCAAATATCCTCTGGCGGCCAAGGACGAACAGGGGCGCCTTTTGTGTGGGGCCGGGGTGGGCATCACAGCCAATGTACTGGATCGGGTAGGGGCTCTGGTGGACGCCAAGGTGGACGTGGTGGTTCTGGACAGCGCCCACGGACATTCGGCTAATGTGCTCCGCTGCCTTAGAATGATCAAAGAAAAATACCCGGAGCTTCAGGTGATTGCAGGAAACATAGCTACCGGAGATGGGGCACGGGCCCTGATCGAGGCAGGAGCGGACGCGGTGAAGGTAGGAATCGGCCCCGGTTCCATCTGTACTACCCGTGTGGTATCAGGAATCGGCGTTCCCCAGATTAGCGCCATCATGGACGCCTATCAGGTGGCAAAGGAATTTGGGATTCCCATCATTGCGGACGGCGGCATCAAATACTCGGGGGATATGACCAAGGCCATTGCCGCAGGTGGAAACGTATGTATGATGGGAAGTATCTTTGCGGGCTGCGATGAAAGCCCGGGAAGCTTTGAGCTCTACCAGGGCCGGAAATATAAGGTCTACAGGGGAATGGGCTCTATCGCTGCCATGGAGAACGGCAGTAAAGACCGCTACTTCCAGGAAAATGCCCGGAAGCTGGTGCCGGAAGGGGTGGAAGGCCGTGTGGCTTACAAAGGAACCGTTGAGGACACGGTATATCAGTTGATGGGCGGCCTGCGCTCCGGTATGGGCTACTGCGGAACCGCCACCATTGAAGAGCTGCAGTTAAACGGAAAATTTGTGAAGATATCCGCTGCATCTCTGAAGGAAAGTCATCCCCATGACATCCATATCACCAAGGAAGCCCCCAACTACAGTGTAGACGAATAAGCACTGCTAAATACTGCGGGGGCGGGAAGCTGCCAGAGATCGCAAACGGCAAAATAATTTTCACTTTACGATCCGATCCCAACAGAAAAAAGTCTGCGCCCGTAAGGGTGCAGACCATAAAAATAGAGACAAAAGGAGTACAGGCTGCGTGGGTAAGCTTGAAAGTTTAACTCTCAGGCAGGAGGAGAAGCTGTGGCCTCAGAGCCTGATCGAGAAGGATGAACTGGAAAAATGGCAAAAGAATTTTTGCTCTCTTTCCAATGTTTTTTTGTGCGCCGTGGATGAAAACGGCCTTCCCCTTACAAAGTTGGAGGGCGACCCGGGGGAGAAGGGAAAGGTGGAGCGGCTCATTGACGGAGAACAGTTTCAGAGCATGTTAGGGCGCGTATCAGAAAGCGAGCTGGAAGACAGGGCTGTTGAGAGAACGGCGTATCCCAATTTCCGGCTGGCTGTAGTTACCTCACGGGTGGAGAAAAAGCCGGTGGTCAATTGGCTGGTCTGTGCTATTATGAATGAGTCGGAGGATCCCGGGGAGTATGAAAACCCGCCTTTGGAGGGATTTACCAGCACTCTCGGCGAAGCACAGTTTCTGCGGGTGGTGGATGCGCTTAAGGCCGTTACCGACATGCTGATTGCAGACAGGCTCCTTCTGCGCCGGGCACAGACGGGACAGGAGAAAAAAGCCTATTTGGAACAGGCGGTGGAAGGAAAATTAAGACGCTCTGAGCTTCTGCGGGATATGATGTGGCTTATGGGAAGCACGGATCCTGCCGAGAGATGTGCAGAGGAACTCTTGAGAAAGACGGGGGAGCATTTAGGCCTTGATATTGCCGCCGTTTATCGCAGAGAGCAGGGGCAGCGGCCCCAAATGACAGTAAAATGGAACAAAAAGGACAAAAGCTGGGGATTTGTATCGGATGCAGAGCTCCCCTGGCCCTCCCTATTGACAGCGGAGAGGAACCTGATTCTTTCCTCCAATACCATGCTGGGGGATGAGGAAAAAGAAGAGATGGATTCCCTTGCCCTGAAAGCGCTGATTGTCATGCCTGTAAGGCCCGGCCAGGGGCAGGAGCTGTGGGTCTGCTTTGGCGTGGGGGAGAAGGAGCGGATATGGGAGCTGGAGGAAATTCGCTTTTTGGGCGAGGCGGTTCGCATTTTACAGAAAATTCTGGCAAGACTGACCACTAAGGAGGCTGTGAGAAGAAGAAATACCTCCGGTGTAACTAAGAGAAAAAAGAAATGAGGCATTTAGAATATGTGTGACAAAGAGAAGAATATAAATATTAGCAGTGATTCCGGGCAGGAGAATGCTACAATTTCCCGCAATTTTATCCAGCAGATTATAGATAAGGATTTGGAGGAGGGAGTGTACGAGGAAGTACACACCAGATTTCCGCCGGAGCCAAACGGCTATCTGCATATCGGCCATGCCAAGAGTATTCTTCTTAATTACGGGCTGGCAAAGGAATACGGCGGCAAGTTTAACATGCGCTTTGATGATACCAATCCCACGAAAGAAAAGGTGGAATTTGTGGAGTCGATTAAGGAAGACATTCAGTGGCTGGGAGCAGATTGGGAGGACAGACTGTTTTTTGCCTCCGATTATTTCCAGCAGATGTATGAGGGAGCCGTGAAGCTGATCCAAAAGGGAAAGGCTTACGTCTCCGATCTGACGGCGGAAGAGATGAAGGAGTATCGGGGCACCTTGAAGGAGCCCGGCAAAAACGACCCCAGCCGTGAGCGCAGCATCGAGGAAAATCTGGCTCTTTTTGAAAAAATGAAGGCGGGGGAGTTTGCCAACGGTGAAAAGACGCTGCGGGCCAAGATCGATATGGCCTCGCCCAACATTAACATGCGGGATCCCGTGATCTACCGTGTGGCCCACATGTCCCATCACAATACGGGCGATACCTGGTGCATTTATCCCATGTACGATTTTGCACACCCAATTGAGGACGCCATAGAGGGGATTACCCACTCTATCTGTACCCTGGAATTTGAGGATCACAGACCTCTGTATGACTGGGTGGTAAGGGAATTGGAGTATCCCCATCCGCCTAAGCAGATCGAGTTTGCCAAGATGTACCTCACTAACGTGGTGACGGGCAAGCGTTACATCAAAAAGCTGGTGGAGGACGGTATCGTGGACGGCTGGGATGACCCAAGGCTGGTATCCATTGCCGCCCTGAGAAGAAGGGGCTTTACGCCCGCGTCGATCCGTAATTTTGTGGAGCTGTGCGGGGTTTCCAAGAGCAACTCCTCGGTGGATTATGCCATGCTGGAATACTGTATCCGGGAGGATTTAAAGCTGACCCGTCCCCGTATGATGGCCGCTCTTGACCCGGTTAAACTGGTCATAGACAACTACCCGGAGGATAAGAAGGAGGTCTTTACCGTTGCCAACAACCTTGAAAATCCGGAGATGGGAAGCAGGGAGATCCCTTTTGGCAGAGAGCTCTATATTGACCGGGAAGACTTTATGGAGGAGCCGCCTAAGAAGTATTTCCGCCTCTTTCCCGGAAACGAAGTGCGGCTGATGAACGCCTATTTCGTCACCTGCACCGGATGCGTCAAGGACGAAAGCGGTAAAGTGGTGGAGGTACACTGCACCTATGATCCCGAAACAAGAAGCGGCAGCGGCTTTACGGGCCGCAAGGTAAAGGGAACCATCCACTGGGTTCCGGCTAAGGAGTCGGTTAAGGCCCAGGTAAGACTTTATGAGAATATCATTGACGAGGCCAAGGGGGTTTACAATGAGGACGGAAGTTTGAACCTGAATCCCAATTCTCTTACTGTGTTAAAGGAATGCCGTTTGGAACCGGCCTTAAAGGATGCGAAGCCCTATGACAGCTTCCAGTTTGTGCGCCAGGGCTATTTCTGTGTGGACGCCAGGGATTCCAGAGAAGAGGCGCTGGTGTTCAACCGTATCGTGTCCCTGAAAAGTTCTTATGTGCTGCCCAAAGCGTAGAGCGGAGGGCGGAAAAGTATGCATTGCCCGAAGCGTAGAATGGAGACAGAAAAATATGTGTTGCCCAAAGCATAGAATGGAGGGCGGAAGAACATGCGCTGCCTAAATAACCCGCAGAGAGTGGGGGCATCTGATATGGGGAGGAAGTGAAATGGCGGATCTGTTAGCCGGATTGGAAAAATTCGGATTGGATTTTTTGAAGGGGGCGGGCCTTTACGAAGAGGAAGAAAAGGAAAAAGCCGCAAAAGCGCCCCCTCCTCCTCCGAAGGAGATGCAGGAGGAGGACTATCTTTTTGACAAGAGCTATGAATGCCCGGTGTGCTACGCCGCCATTAAGGCAAGAACCGTAAGGACGGCGAAGGCAAGGCTTGTACGGACGGACATGGATCTCCGCCCGGTTTACGAGAAGTTTGAACCGCTGAAATACGATGTGATCATTTGCCCGGTGTGCGGTTATGCGGTGACCAGCCGGTATTTCGGCGGCCTTGTGGGCTTTCAGAAGGAGGCCATCAAGGAGGTGATTTCCGCCGCATACCATCCAACGGAGGAAAAAGCAACCTATACTTACGAGGAAGCTTTGGAGCGATATAAACTGAGCCTTGCCAGCGCCGTGGTGAAGAAAGCCAGGGCCAGCGAAAAGGCTTATATCTGCTTAAAAAGCGGCTGGCTCCTGCGCAGTATGTGGGAAAATCTTGATGAGCAGACTCCAGATCGGGACAAAAAGCTGGCGGATTTAAAGGAGCAGGAAAAAGTGTTTCTACAAAATGCTTTGGATGGACTTCTCAATGCAAGGCAGACAGAGACCTATCCCATGTGTGGGATGGATCAGACCACGGCGGAATACCTTATTTCGGTACTCGCCATGAATGACGGAAGATTTGAGATTTCTTCACGGATTATTTCGGATTTGCTCACCTCACGCTCCACCAACCGAAGAATCAAGGATAAGGCCAGGGATGTGAAGGAAGAGCTGATCAAAAGGATCAGGGAGCAGAAGGCGCGATCAGTATGAATGATTTGACAATAGAGTTTAAGGACGAAAATGAAAAATGCCTTTATCAGCAGATTTATGAATATATTAGAGACGAAATCAGAAGGGGGAAGCTTTTCGTAGGGGAGAAGCTTCCCTCTACCCGTTCCCTGGCGGAATATCTGCAGGTGGCGAGAAGCACGGTGGATGTGGCATACGGCCAGCTTGTGGCGGAGGGGTACTTAGAGGCCAGGCCCTGTAAGGGCTATTTTGTCTCGCCCATAGAAGGGCTTTTGGATATCTCCGGCAGTATTTTTCCCGAAAGTAAGAGTTCTGACGTTTTTTCCTCTGGTGGGGAGAGGGAGGCAGATCAGCCCTCCCATAGCGGAGGAAAAGGGACGCACTCTCCGGCAAAAGAATCTCAGCCTGCAGTGCGGTATGACTTTTCGCCCCATGCCGTGAGCCTTAAGGATTTTCCCTTTGCCACCTGGAAAAAGATCACCAAAAATATTCTGGTGGATGCCAACAGCGAGATGTTTGCCCTGGGACAGGCCCAGGGAGATTTTGCCCTGCGGGAAACCATAGCCCGGTACCTGCATTCGTCCCGGGGCGTGAACTGCACTCCGGAGCAGGTGATCGTGGGAGCGGGAAATGATTACCTTTTGATGCTGCTGGAAAAAATACTGGGAAGACATGTGCCCGTTGCCATGGAGGAGCCTACCTACAAGCGGGCTTACCGGGTGTTTCAGTCCTTTGCCTATGAGATCGAAGCCATTCCCATGGATGAAAACGGGATGGATGTGGAAAGGCTTCGCGGGACAGGGGCAAGGATCGCCTATGTTATGCCCAGCCATCAGTATCCCACCGGGGTAGTGATGCCTATTGGAAGGCGCCTGGAGCTCCTGAAATGGGCCGGGGAGGGGGAGGACAGGTATATCATCGAGGATGATTATGACAGTGAGTTTCGCTACAGGGGAAAGCCCATCCCGGCCCTACAGGCCTCGGACAGAAATGGCAGGGTGATCTATATGGGAACCTTTTCCAAATCCATTGCCCCGGCCATCCGTGTGGGCTACATGGTGCTGCCCCTGCGGCTTCTGAAAACCTATCGGGAAAACTGCGGGTTTTATGCCTCCACAGTATCCAGGATTGATCAGCGGATCTTAAATGAGTTTATCAGGGACGGTTATTTTGAGCGGTATCTGAACAAGATGCGGAAAATCTACCGGGGACGTCATGATTTCCTTCTCGGGGAATTGGCCTGTTTCGAGAAGGAATTTGCCCTGTCGGGAGAGAATGCAGGCCTGCATATCCTGCTTACCAGCCGAAGCCATATCCCGGAAGGGGATTTGATTGGGGCGGCGGCCCGGGAGGGGATAAAGCTCTACGGAATATCGGAGGCCTGTATGGGAGGCGGGCAGCAGCCCCACAAACCCTTTGGCAGCACCATCCTTCTGGGCTACGGGGCCTTGGAGGAGCAGGAGCTTTCGCAAGGGCTCGGCCTGTTAAAAAAAGCATGGAGCGCCTGGCTTTAGCAGGAGGCTTCATGCTTTTTTTGACCCGAATAGGGGTGGTTTAATTTTTGTCGTCGTCAAAGAATTCTTCCACGGTTCCGCTGGCTGCCCCATCGGAAGCTTCCTGGGCTGCGGCTTCCTGGGAAGGCTGGCTCTGGGCTGCTTCTTCGGATGGATTTTCGTTAGAAGCATTTTCTGTGGAAGGCTCTTCCTCTGCTGCACTTTCCTCCGAAACATGTTCTTTGGAAGCGTCTTCTTTTTCTTTGTTGATGGCCGTTAAGTCTGTGAAACTGGTCTCATGGGCTGTTTGGCTTTCGGTTACGGATTTTACGGTATCCTTTACCTGCTGAACGGAATCCACAATGACTTCCTTTGCTTTATGGAAAGCTTCCGAGGCAATGGCTTCCGCCCTGTCCAGGTTCAGGGAAACGTAAGAGCGCTCTTTGGTCGCGGTTCCATCATCGTCAAGGTCTTCACTGAAATCGTCGAAATCATCATCACCCTCAGCCTCGCCTGCAGGGGCGGGAGTACCTTCTTTGGATTTTAAGTAATAGTAGGTGCCGTAGGCAGCAGCACCGGCAACGGCAGAGAAGAGTAAAAATTTACCAAATTTTCTGGACATAGAAATGCTCCTTTCGGTTATTCATCATATAAGTACTATCTTAATACTATTTTGTGAAATTGAAAAGAGAATATGTATAAAAAATCTATAAATTCTGAAAATAGCAATACAAGATGTGGTGGGCCAAAAAAAGTTTGCTACTAGTTTCCCCGCAGACATTGAAGAGGCAAAATAAATATGCTATATTTAATTTCGACTCATAAAGTCAACATTCAGGGATGGGGAAGCGGCACTGCAAAACAGAACGGGGAGGGGTTCCATGAATGAGAAATTTTTTGATCTGAAAAAGGAAAAACAGGACAGAATGATAAATGGGGCTCTGAAGGTATTTGCGGCCAGCGGTTATGCCCATGCCAGTACGGACGAGATTGTGAAGGAAGCAGGAATCAGCAAAGGACTTTTGTTCCACTATTTTATCAGCAAGCTGGGACTGTATGTCTTTATTTATGACTACAGTGTCAGATATCTTATGCTGGAGCTCTCCACCGGGGTTTCGGCCAAGGAGACGGACTATTTCGAGCTTCTTTTACAGGTGAAACAGGCCCAGCTTAAGGCCATGAAAAACTATCCCCATATGCTGCGGTTTTTGAATAAGAGCCGGGAAGAGGATGTGGGGGAAGTCCTGCTGGAAACGGAGGATAAGCGGGGCATATTGCCCGGCAGATATCAGGAGATTGTGGGAAGGGCAGATCTTGCCAGATTTAAAAAGGACATGGACGTGGAGATGGTGGGGAAGGTGCTGCAATTTACCATGGAGGGGATTTTGGAGGAGCAGTTTCGAAACGATTCCTTCCAGCCGGATAGTTACTATGAGGAAGTGAAAAGGTATCTGGCCATGATGAAAAAATTGAGCTATAAAAACGGCTGACGGTATCAGAGCCGGAGATGACAGAAAAGGATTTTATAGTAAACGACAAAAAATTTATCGTTCACTATACATAAAAGAAGGGCATATAAAAGAACATCATATTGGGAAGGGAGAGGCAAGGCCATGAAGGAAACACTTTATACGATACCATTAAACGACGCGGTGAACGCAGGGGATGAATGTCCCTTTTGCTTTATAGAACGGGAAGTGGAACAGGATCTCATGGATTTTGTGCTGGGCTCAGGTTCCTCCTACATGGAGAGCGACGTGCGGGAAGCCACGGACAAGGCGGGTTTTTGCAGGCAGCATTTTAAGAAGATGTTTGACTACGGAAATACTCTGGGAAACGGCTGGATTCTGAAAACCCATTACAAGCAGACCATCCGGGAGATGAAGGATCAGTTTGCGAAGTTCACCCCACCCAAATCCACGTTGATGGGAAAATTCAAAAAGAATACGGAGAGGGAAAATCCCATCGGCATCTGGGTGCAGGAGAAGGAGAAGTCCTGCTATATCTGCAACCGTTTTGCGGACACCTATGAGAGGTATCTGGACACCTTTTTCCATATGTACAAAAAGGATGAGGCATTTAAAAAGAAGATTGCTGAGAGTAAGGGATTTTGTCTTCATCATTTCGGCGATTTGTGCGAGTACTCCGACAAGAAACTAAATGATAAGGAAAAGCAGGAATTCTATCCCGCCATGTTTGCACTGATGGAGAAAAATATGGATCGGCTTCAGGAGGATGTTTCCTGGCTTGTGGAAAAATTTGACTATCTCAACAAGGATGCGGACTGGAAAAATTCAAAGGACGCCGTGGAGAGGGGGATGCAGAAGCTTAAGGGAGGCTATCCTGCGGATCCGGTATATAAGATGAACAAGTAAGGGGCAGTTATGCCCCTTCTTTATTCCCGCGAGCAATGAGCCAAGCGGCCGCGAAGCAGACATTTGGCGAATGCCGCGAGGGCCAAAGACCCCGCAGCTTGCTGCGTGGTCTTTGACTGCGCAGGAGGTTATTTTATGAAGAAAAAAATACTGATTGTGGAAGATGATATGACCATACAGACGCAGCTTCAAACCCTTCTGGCCGGAAATGGATATGAGGCTTTGGCAGTGACAGATTTTTCCCGGACAGTGAGTCAGGTCAGGGATTTTGCACCGCACTTGGTCATTTTGGATATCAGGCTGCCGGAAAGCAATGGCTTTGAAATATGTTCGCAAATACGTACCTTTTCAGAGATTCCCATCGTGTTCGTAACCAGCAGCAATACGGACATGGACGAATTAAGCAGTATAATGCTGGGAGGAGACGCCTTTATCACAAAGCCTTATAACACCGCCATTTTGCTTGCCAAAATTGCCGCACTGTTAAAGCGGGCATACCCTTCCGGGCAGACAGAGGTTTTCACATGGAAGAAAGCGGCGCTGCATCTGGAAAGCAGTACGATCGAATACAATGGACAAAAAGCGGAATTGACCAAAAATGAATTGAAAATTCTTTACTATCTTTTCAGGAACGCGGGCAAAATTTGTCCCCGGAATGACATTGTAGATTTCCTTTGGGATAACCAGCTCTATGTGGATGACAATGCCTTGAGCGTAAATATTACCCGTATTCGCGACAAATTGGCAGCAATCGGACTCACAGACTTTATTAGGACGAAACACAGGCAAGGGTATCTGTTATGAGTGGAATGCAATACTTGAAAAACCGATTATTGACTATTTTAGTTAATCTTATGGGCATGTGGACTCTCGCCCTGTTTTTGCTTGCAAATGGGAATCAGGTGCAGGCAGTCCTGCTGATTTTCATGGTCTGGCTACTTGTTTTGACGGTATATCTGTGGCTTACCTACGTTGTGCGAAAAAGGCGTCTGAATAAGCTGCTTCGTATGACAGAGCAGTTAGAGGAACGGTATTTGATAGCGGAGATTATGCCCTTACCGGATCAAGCGGATGAGCAGGTCTTTTATCAGATCATGAAGATGGCTGAGAAATCCATGCTTGAAAAAATAGGAGAGATACAGAGGGAACGAAAAGAATACAAAGAATACATTGAGCAGTGGATCCATGAGGTGAAGACACCCATTACGGCTATGAAGCTGCTTTGTGAAAATAACCGTTTCCCCTTTACCAGAGAGATACTGGCGGAATTGGAAAATATCAATCAATATACACAGCAGGCCCTTTACTATGCCCGAAGCGAGCATACGGAAAAGGACTATTTTGTCCGTGAAACAGACCTGTGTGAGGTGGTGCATGGCGCAATCGCAGATAATAAATATCTTTTGCGGCAAAGTAATATGCAGATTAGGATTGATGAGATGGAAAGCAGAGTATATACGGATGAGAAATGGGTGCGGTTCATTTTAAACCAGATTATCAGTAACGCGGTAAAATACCGCGCAGAGCAGCCGGTGTTACACTTTTCTGCGGTCACCGCAAATAACAGAATTCTTTTATCTGTCAGCGATAATGGGCCAGGCATTCCCCCAGGCGATTTGCCGCGTATTTTCGAAAAAGGCTTTACCGGACAAAACGGACGATCCGGGCGAAGCGGAAAATGGGGAAAAGACGCCACCGGAATTGGCCTGTACCTCTGTAAACGCCTCTGTGATAAGCTGGGAATAGGGTTGGCTGTCTATTCAGAAGATAAAGGGACGACGGTTGAACTTTCCTTTCAGATGAACGATTTTGTGATCGGAGTGCAGGGCTGAAACGTTCTGCACTTCTTACATTTTTGTAAGAACTGTGTAAGAAAACCTGATACAAAAAGTGAAACTCTCCCTCTAAAATAAGAACATACGAAGGAGGTTGATCAAATGAACACGGTTTTGAAGCTGGAACATATCCAGAAATACTATGGTAATGAGGGAAATATTACGAAAGCCATTAAAGATATCAGTTTTTGTGTGGAGGCCGGGGAATTCCTTGGCATTATGGGGGCGTCCGGTTCCGGAAAGACAACGCTGCTCAACTGCATATCCACAATTGACCGGGTAAGTGCAGGCCATATTTTTTTAGAGGGAACAGATGTGACAGAAATCTCCCCCAAATCCCTGGCCCGGTTTCGCAGAGAAAATTTAGGCTTTGTGTTTCAGGACTTTCATTTATTAGATACGCTGACGATTTCGGAAAATATTGCGTTGGCATTAGCAATTAGCAAAACGCCTGCGCGGAGGGTGGAACCCCGCGTCAGGGATATGGCCCAAAAGCTGAATATCACGGATATTTTGAATAAATATCCCTATCAGGTATCTGGGGGCCAGAAACAGCGCTGCGCCTGTGCAAGGGCGATGATCAACAATCCAAAGCTTCTGCTGGCGGATGAACCTACAGGCGCGTTGGACAGCCATTCCTCACAGATGCTGCTTTCTACCATGCAAAGTATCAATGAGCAGCTTGGGGCAACCATTCTCATGGTAACGCATGACGCATTTACCGCCAGCTATGCCAGCCGCATCCTCTTTTTGAAAGACGGGGAAATATTTATGGAATTGCGCAGGGACAATGACAGGAGGAGTGATTTTTTTCACAAGATTCTAAATGTCCTTACCATGATGGGAGGGGGAGAGAGCCATGTATGCTAAACTTGTCTTCAGAAACGCCAGACGGTCTGTAAAAGATTATTTAATCTATATTGTCACAATGACGATCTGCGTCACCCTGTTTTACGCATTCCTGTCCATTTCCAGCAGCTATTATAACCCGGACATAGGCAGTGAATATGATGTTACCTTGTTGGGCGACGGGCTGAAAGCAGCCATTTGCATGGTAACATGCCTGGTCTTGTTTTTAATACGGTTTGTCAATCATTACATGCTCCGGCGCAGGCAAAAAGAGTTTGCAATTCAGGCGGTCATGGGAATGGAACAAAAAACCATTGGCAGGATTTTCTTCGCGGAAACCCTGATTATGGGGATTATTTCCATTTTGATTGGAATTTTACTCGGCGTATTTTGTTCTCAGTTTATGACAGCAATGCTTCTAACCACTTATGGAAAGCCTTTTGAAATCGTATGGACCTTGTTCCCGGATACCGTTTTGCTGACAATCTGCTTTTTTGTGTTCAGCTTCTTTCTTGTGGGGATGGGGAACAGGCGCACAATTCAAAAAGCGAAAGTGATCGAGATGCTTTCCGCAGACAAGGAGAACGAACCCGGTCTGAAAAAGCGCCCCTGGATTTTGGGCGTAGTCATACTTTTTGAGGCGGTCAGCCTCTGGGCGCTGGTCACAGGGGTGCAAAAAGTCTGGTTCTATTACGATCCCCGCTTTGCGCTTCCTGTGCGGTTGATGTTCTGGGGAAATCTTCTTTTTCCGTTCCTCACCTTGCTGTGGTCTGTTTTATGGCTGGCGAGGAAGGGGAAAAGGGAGTATTCCTCACTGGTTGCCGGACTGCTGGCCTGCTGCTCGTTGAGCGCCTTTTCGGCAGGCAGCGTTGCGGCATTGACCAATCAATATTATCTGGCCTTAGGGAGCGGAATGCTCAATCAATATCTGCAGTTTGTTTTGATTGACTTACTTTTCCTGGTTTGCGGCTTCATTTATCTTGCCAGTGGATGGATCGTGGCCTGGAAGGAAAAATCCCCGGAACACAGATACCATGAGGAAGCGCTTTTCTTTTTTGGCCAGATTACATCCAAATTAAATACAACCAGCAAGACGATGGCGGTTATCTGTATGACTTTAGCGCTGGCTATTTTCTTGTTCATTGCCACTCCTGTCCTGACAAGCTGGGCGTCCGGTTATCTGGATGTACGCGCTATGTATGATGTACAGGTGTTTTCGAGATACAATAACGTGTATGAGGAAGAAAATCTGCCAAAGGATGATTATGGAATCATCACTGAATTTCTGGCAGAGCATGGGATTGATATGGCATATGAATGCACTTTCAATCTATATCTGCCGGAAAAAGGCCAGTTTCACAACCGGATAAAATATGATTTTCCTGTTGTGGCTATTTCTTTAAGCGATTATAACAGGATACGGGAAATGTTGGGCTATGAGCAAATTTCCCTGGCAGAAAACGAGTTTACAACACAATGGAAATCTGTCGCGACAAAGGAAGAAAAAACCTCTTTTCTGGCAGAGCATACCGATATTGTGACAGATGGGGGGACATTGCATATTTCACCACAGCCTTATCATGAGGAAGCAATAGGACAGACGGCTTACAATACTTATACCAATGTGCTTTACGTATTCCCGGACAAGGTCTGCGGGAAATTGCTGCCGGTGATGCGAAACCGCTATATTACTACAACAGAAAAAATCACTTACGAGGATGCCCTTGAACTGGAAAAGCTCTTTATGGAGGGGTACCCGGAGCAGACAACAAAGGGGGCTTCCTACGGCATACGCTTTCGCACCTTGCAGATCAACAGTACAAAGGCCAATAACTTTATCCTGCAGGCCGCTATGCTTTACGGAGCCGTGGTATTGATGGTGATCTGCCTTACGGTGCTTTCCCTGCAGCAGCTTTTAGACGCAGGACAATACCAATACCGTTTCGGCGTACTGCGGAAATTAGGCGTGGAGGAAAAGCGGATAGAAAAGCTGGTCTTAAAACAGTTAGGCGTCTGGTTTGGGCTTCCCATTATTGTTGCGGTCGCTATAGCCGCTGTTGTGACCGGCTATTTTGTCCAGACCATATCGGCAGAAATTTCAGCCTATATAGGATTTACCAGTTTGATGGTACAGATTGGCGCCACAGTGGGGCTTCTGGCAATCTTGTTGGTCTGTTATTTTCTGAGTACATGGATACTTTTCAGACGCTCCATAAATGGATAAGGTAATTTACAAAAACCCCTTCCCCGTCAGACAATGCCCGCCATCTTTCCGAGCCAGTAAGCCAGCCCCAGCACCCAGCTTGTAAAGATGCCGTACAAAATCACCGGCCCGGCGATGGTGAAGATTTTGCAGCCGATCCCGAATACCTGCCCTTCTTTTTTGAATTCCACGGCGGGAGCCGCCACGGAATTGGCAAAGCCTGTAATGGGCACCAAAGCGCCGGCGCCGCCAAACTTGACGATGGAAGAATAGAGGTTGAAGCCTGTGAGAAGGACGCTGATCAGCACAAGGATCAGGGAGCAGAAGCTTCCTGCCATGTCCTTGTCCATGCCAAGCCTGTCTTTTGCAAAGGTGAGAAGCGCCTGGCCAACGGTACAGATAATGCCGCCCGTGATGAAAGCCTTTAGCATCTGCAGATAAAGGTTGTGGGTTGGGGTTATTTTCTTTACATACTCTTCATAATCTTTTTCCAGGTCGAGTTGTTCCTGACTTTTTTGTTCGTTCATATTCTCGCTCTTAGCTCCTTGGGCAAATTTGTTTGCTATACACGGCCGGTTAGGCCGTGAACTGTAACGATGTTTCCGATAGTATGCGTGGAAAGAAAAAAATTATGCGTCATTCTTGTAGATTTAAAACAGGGATGGTACAATAAGAGGAAGCACGCCAAGGTGTGTACAGGTTGCAGAGAGCAGGGGAACGTTATGGTCAGCTTTTCCGGATTGGAATTTTTATTCCGGCTACTGCCGGTTTTTCTCATCATATATTTTATAACGCCAGCCAAACACAGAGAGAGTATTCTGCTTCTGGAGAGCCTTATTTTTTATGCTCTGGGGGAGCCTCTTTTTGTGCTTGTGCTCGTTGTGGCAACGGCCCTGAACTACTATCTGGGGGAGAAGCTCTGGAAGCCGGGGAACGTGCCCTGTATTTACGGGCGGCAGGTCAGAAGGCGGAAAACCTTTTTGCTGCTGGCTGTGGGAGCGGATGTGGGGATCCTTGGGGTTTTTAAATGTCTGGCGGTGTTCGTGGACAACGCCCTTTTGCCCATGGGCCTGAGTTTTTACATATTTAAGATGATTTCCTATCAGATGGATTTGTACCGGCAGAAGGTGCCGGAAAAACCCGGATGGAAGCAGGCCGCGCTTTATTTTACCCTGTTTCCCCAGGTGGAATCCGGGCCTATTATGGGATATGCGCAGGGCGGCTTTGGCAGCGGAAAGGGGTGCAGCCTGGAAGGCTTCGAGGACGGCCTTAAGTGCTTCGTGGCAGGGCTTGGCATGAAAGTGCTTCTGGCGGACAAGCTGGCAATCCTCTGGAACGATTTGCAGATGATCGGCTTTCAGAGTATCTCCACGCCCCTGGCGTGGCTGGGGGCCGCGGGCTATTCCCTGCAGTTGTATTTTGATTTCTGGGGCTATTCCCTGATGGCGTCAGGGCTGATGGTGATGCTGGGCTATCCCTTTATCATGAATTTTAACGACCCTTATGCGTCAAAAAGTATTTCCGAGTTTTACAGAAGGTGGCACGTGACGCTGGGAAGGTGGTTTCGGGAGTATGTCTACATACCTCTTGGGGGAAGCCGGTGCGACAAAAAGAGGCTGGTTCTCAATCTGGCCCTGGTGTGGCTCCTGACGGGAATCTGGCACGGGAACGGCTTCAATTATCTGGTCTGGGGCAGCGTGATTGGGCTGGTCATTATTCTGGAAAAGCTGGTGTATGGCAAACTTTTACAGAAGATACCTTTGCTTGGCAATGTGTATGTACTGGTGTTGATACCCCTTACATGGGTGATTTTTGCCGTGACGGATTTGCAGCAACTGGTAATCTATTTCGGAAGGCTCTTCCCTTGGTTTGGGGGAGAGGGCATTGCAGTAAACCAGAGGGATATTATTAAATATTTGAGAGACTACAGTATTTATTTTATCGCGGGCATCAGTCTTTGTATTCCGGCTATGACGCGTTTCTGGAAAAGGCACAAGGATCATCCTCTGGTGATGCTTTTGCTGGTATTGGTTTTCTGGATGGCGGTTTATTCCCAGTCCGTCAGCGCGGGAAATCCGTTTATGTATCTGAAATTTTAAAATGGAATGGGAAAATTCACGATACAACAGAAAGAAATTTTTACATAGGTAAAAGGTGTTTCGATGAGAGCGAAAGTGAAAAGGTTCATTCAGAAAAGTCCGTTTTTGCTGCTTTTGGTGAGTACGGGAATTCTTTTTTCTTTGATTGGCTTATGCGGACGGAAGAATATCTATTCCGGCCAGGAATATGCCCCCCTTAAGGAACCGGCTTCGGTGATGATGTTTAAGGGATTTAAGGACGATATCTACCCCTGGCAGATGTTTGAGGAGGAAAGCGCTGCAGTGATGGCCTCGAAAGAGGACGCTGGCCAGCAAAATGATACAGCTGAAAGCGGGGCTGTTGCCGATGGACAGGGGGATGAGAAAGCGACAGAAGAACTCCCTGACAAGGCCCAGGAGACAGATAAGGCCGCCGAAAGTGGGGAGCCGGGGGATGAGGGCAAGAACAGCCAGGGCCCGGCCCAGGAGGCGGATGATGGCGCAGGGAGTCCGGAATCGGAGGTAAAAGATGGACACGGCCCGGATCCGGCGGAAGAGGCCAAGGAGGCCGATACAGGCAGGAATGGGACATCAGCCCAGGAAAAGGAGGAAGGCTCGGGAAACGGGAAAGATCAGGGAAACAAGGAGGATCAGGAAAGCGGGGCCAGCCAGGGAACAGTTTCTGACAGCGGTGGCCGGGAGGATGAGGAGGATACGAAGCCGGCCGAGGAAGATGCGGAGGAAGGGTCAAAGCCGCCGGAGGGAAAGGATTTGCAGGAGAGGGAGCTTCCCAACGGACGGATCAAGCCTTTGCGGGAAAGTACCCGGGAGGAGTATCTCAATCATATTTCGGCGGATATTTATGGCGACGCGGGCGTGAAACGGGCGGCAGAGTATGGTTTTTCCCAGGTGGATGAGAGCTATTTTGACGACGCCCTCTTTATCGGGGATTCCAGGACGGTAGGCCTTCGGGATTATACGGATTTGTCGGAGCACGCGGATTTTTATTGCGAGACCTCCCTGACCATCCAGAAGATACTTAAGGAGGATTTCCATGGCCTGGGAACCATTGAAAAGGCCCTGGAAAATAAGGATTACGGCAAGATTTATATTATGTCGGGGATCAATGAGCTTGGGGTGGGAACCACGGAAGATTTTATGGATCATTATACGGAGGTGGTTGATTTTCTCCATGAGAAGGAGCCGGAGGCGAAAATCTTTATCCAGGGAATCATGCGGGTGACCGGAAAGAAACACCATTCGGATCCCATATTCAACAATGACAATATTAATGCGCGAAATAATGCCATAGCAACCCTGGCAGACAATGAATGTTTTTTTTATATTGATGTAAACGAAGTGGTTTGCGATGAGGAGGGAAATTTAAATTCGGAGTATACCTATGACCAGCTTCATCTTCTGGGAAAGTACAACGACCTGTGGAAGCAGTTTTTGCTCTCTCACGGAGTTGCCATGGAACAGGAATGATGAATAAAAATTTTCGGATGAGAGAGACTAATCCAAAAATCATCTGGAGGTTAGTGTGAAAAATAAATTTTTCACACACAAATTTGTGCCTGCGGCCCAAAGTTTGCAGGTTACGGAAAGGGCATGGTCATTTATATGGAAAAAACAGTGGGAGCAATTTTTGAGCAGGGAAACCGGAGTATTAAGGTGCCGGTGCCTGTATATATAAGGACGAGCGCATCGGTGGTGGGAACCAAGGAGGGGGAAGGCCCCTTTGGGGATAGCTTTGATGCGGTGGGAATGGATGATAAGTTCGGATGCAATACCTGGGAGGAGGCGGAGAGCACTCTGCAAAAGGAAGCGCTCTTGCTTGCCATCGGAAAGTCCGGGCTGAAAAGTAAGGACATCAAGTATCTGTTTGCCGGGGATCTGCTGGGGCAGTCTATTGCCAGCAGCTTTGGCCTCAGTTCCTTTCATATTCCCCTGGTCGGTATGTATGGGGCCTGTTCTACCTGCGGGCTGACCCTGTCCATGGCGGCAATGATGATCGCAGGGGGAATGGCGGAGAATGCGGCCTGCGTTACCTCCAGCCATTTTGCCAGTGCGGAGAAGGAATTCCGTTTTCCCCTGGGCTATGGGAACCAGAGACCTCTTTCCGCTACCTGGACGGTAACGGGGAGCGGCGCTTTTATTTTGAGCAGTACAAAGAGCAGTAAGGACAGGGCCCTGATTGACGGAATTACCATAGGAAAGATCGTGGATTTTGGCCTGAAGGACTCCATGAATATGGGGGCCTGTATGGCGCCTGCCGCTGCCGATACGATTTATGAGCATTTGTCGGACTTTGACAGGAAGCCTTCGGATTACGATAAAATCATCACCGGGGATCTGGGAAGCGTGGGCCAGAAGGCCCTTTGGGATATGATGCGGGAGATGGGAATGGATATCTCCAAGGTGCATATGGACTGTGGAATGGAGATATACGATCAGAGCCAGGACGCCCATGCGGGAGGCAGCGGCTGTGGTTGCAGCGCCGTGGTTCTTTCCGCTTATGTGCTGAAACAGTTGGAGGAGGGAAAGTGGAAGAGGGTGCTGTTTGTGCCGACGGGAGCCCTTCTTTCCAAGACCAGCTTTAATGAGGGACAGAGCATTCCGGGGATCGCCCATGGAGTGGAGCTGGTGAGCGTGCGATAAGAAGCAGGAAATTTCCTGCTGGGAAAGGAGAAGTGTGAGGATGACGAAGGAATTTTTTCAGGGGAACAGAAAAAGGTTTTATAAGCAGATGAAAAAGCATTCCCTTCTGGTGATGTTTTCGGGGACGGAGGTGCGTAAGACCAACGATGAGTATTACCCCTTCTACACGAACCGGAATTTTTTGTATCTTACGGGGCTGGATGGCAAGGAGTTTGTGCTCCTTGCCCGGAAGGACGCGGAAGGGCAGGTGGAGGAGAAGGTTTACATACTGCCCCCTGATGCTATGAAGGAGCGCTGGACGGGGGAGAGAATCAAACCGGAGCAGGCCGCAGAGCTCTCCGGAATCGGGCAGATCGGCTTTGTCAGCGAGTTTGAGGCGGAGCTTCACCGGCTGGCCACGACGGGAAATTACCGGCATTTGTATCTGGATCTTTACCGGGCGGAGCCCGTGGATCGGGAGGAGCCGGCCCATTGCCTGTTAAGGAGAGCAGCCAGCGATTACCCCTATCTGAAAATCCAGAATGCCAATGTCATCGTGCGCAGGCTCCGCACCGTGAAGCAGCCCTGCGAGATTGCCGCCATGAGGGAGGCGGAGAAGATCACCTGTGACGGCATCACTTCCATGATGAAGGCTTCCAGGCCGGGGATGTATGAGTATCAGTACAAGGCAGTTTTCGACTACATATTGGGACAGTACGGCCCCCAGGGGCCGGCCTTTCCCTCAATCATTTCCGCAGGGAAAAATAATTTTTGCATCCACTATTATGCCTACACAGGGCAGGCAATGGACGGGGATATGGTGCTCAACGACGTGGGGGCATGGTATGACAATCTGATGAACGACGTGTCCCGGGGCTGGCCCTGTAACGGGAAATTCAGTGAAAGACAAAAGATTCTCTACCAGTGCGCGTTGAACACTTCCAATCACATGTTCGGTATCATCAAACCCGGCATGCTCATGAAAGAGGTGGACGCAGAGGCCAGGCGCTATAATGCCGGACTGTTAAAGGACGCGGGAGTGCTGAAAAATGCGGATGAGATCGGTACTTATATGTGGCACGGCGGCGCCCATCATGTGGGCTTTGATGTCCATGATGCGGTTGAGATGCCGGAGAGCATTGCTCCCGGCATGGTATTCTGCGTGGATATTGGAATTTATCACCAGGAGTGGGGAATCGGCTTTCGGCTGGAGGATAACTGTCTGGTGACGGAGGATGGGTGCGAGAATCTCTCCGTCATTACTCCCAGAACCATCGAAGAGGTTGAGGAAACCATGCAAAAGGGTTTTGCGCCGGGGATATCGTTGTGAAAAGACCTGCGGTCTTTTTGACAGGGAATTTGTGCCGCAAGCGGCCCAAATTGGATCGCAGACGCGAAAACGCCTACGCGGATTTCGCATCGCGTTGCCGCAAAAAAACGCGGCATGGAGGTTAAAATGAACCAGATCATCATGCTTGTGATGGCAGTGGGAGCGGTAGTCGGGGGGATTGACAGGATCAGGGGAAATAGGCACGGATACGGGGAAAAATTCGAGGAGGGCTTCCTGTTCTTAGGCCCTACGGCCCTGTCCATGGCGGGGATGATCTGCCTGGCCCCTGTGCTGGCGGATGTGCTGGGAAAGGTGGTCGTTCCCCTTTACCGGGCCATAGGCGTAGACCCGGCCATGTTCGGAAGCCTGCTTGCCATCGACATGGGAGGTTATCAGCTTGCAAAGGCGCTTGCCGCGGATGCCGGGATGGGAAGCTACGCAGGGCTGGTGGTTTCGGCGATTTTCGGCTGTACCCTTGTGTTTACCATTCCCGTAGGCATGGGAATGATGAAGAAGGAGGAAAGAGGATTTTTTGCCAGAGGGATCATGCTTGGCCTGGCGGCCATGCCGGTAGGATTAACGGTGGGCGGTCTGCTCTCGGGGCTTTCCCTTCCGGCCTGTATCTGGCAGAATCTTCCGGTATTTGTGCTTGCCCTGCTTCTTCTTTTGGGGCTTAAGTGCATTCCGGAAAAGATGATAAAGGGTTTCTGCCTTCTGGCGGATGGAATCAAGGCGGTGATTACCATTGGCCTTGTGCTGGCGGCAGTGGAATCTATGTGCGGCTTTCGGTTAATCAAGGGGATGGCTCCCATAGAGGAGGCTATGGAGGTGGTGGCCTCTATCGGAATTGTGATGCTGGGCTCCCTACCTGCCGCAGAATTTCTGCGCCGGATTCTCACAAAGCCCTTTGCCCGTCTGGGAGAGGGGCTGGGGATGGGGCCGGAGAGCATGATGGGGATGTTGATCGGGCTGGTCAGCGTGATTCCAGCCCTTTCCCTGTATAAAAATATGGATAAGAAGGGAAAGGTGGTCTGCAGCGCTTTTCTGGTAAGCGGGGCAAGTCTTCTGGCCGCCCACATGGGATTTGTGATCAGTACCGAGCCGGATATGCTGGGAGCCCTGCTGGGGGGAAAGCTCAGCGGGGCGCTGGCAGCGGCGGGCCTTGGGGTTTGGATGGAGAGAAAGGGTTAACCATGGTTTAGGAATAGGCATTTTGCGAGAACATGATTCAGGAGAAAGGAGAGGACGATATGAAAGTTGAAAAATATAAGGTGGCCGGGGAGGGCTCTCAGGAATATGCGGCTCTGTATACCTATCTTTTGGATGGTTCCCCGGAGCTGGCGGCCAGGGAGCGGCCCATGGTGATTGTGTGTCCGGGAGGCGCTTATATGATGACCTCTGACAGGGAAGCGGAAATGGTGGCCATGCAGTTTCTGGCCTTTGGGTATCATGCCGCAGTGCTTCGTTATTCTGTGGCCCCTTCCGTTTATCCGGCGGCTATTTTGGAGCTGGGACGGGCAATTCGCCTGGTTCGGGAACATGGAGAGCAGTGGAAGGTAAATACGGACAAGATTGTGCTGGTCGGGTTTTCGGCGGGAGGCCATATGGTTGCCAGCTATTGTCTGACATGGAACCAGAAATGGATGGCGCAGGCTCTTAGGACGGACAATAAGCAGCTAAAGCCAAACGGATTAATCCTGGGCTATCCGGTGATCACCGCAGGGGAATATGCCCATCAGGGCTCCTTCGAGAATCTGCTGGGGGAGGATTACGAGGCCAAAAAGGAAGAATTGTCCCTGGAAAAGCTGGTAAACGAAGATATGCCCAGAACCTTTATCTGGCACACCTTTGAGGACGATGCGGTTCCCATACAAAATTCCCTTCTCATGGTAAACGCCCTGGTAGCCCATCAGATCCCCACGGAATTTCATATGTTTGAGAAGGGCCCCCATGGGCTTTCCCTGGCAAACGCTTTGACACAGGGAAGCGACGGCTTCGGGATCCAGCCGGGGTGCGAGAAGTGGATGGAACTGGCCCACCAGTGGATGGAGCGGGAGGTTTAGCCGGAGAGACTGAGAGAACAGGAAAGGTACAGCAAAGGTTATGTATCACAGAAAATCAAGATTACAAAGCTTATTTATTTTAATGCTGGACTGCATCTGTATCACCGTCAGTCTGGCCATTGCCAATTACATAAGAAGCGGCAGGTTTTTCCGCAGTGACAATGACCGTATGGACTTTGGCCTGCTCCTTGTGGCCTGCCTCACTGTCTTTCTCGGCATGAATCTGCTGCGGAGCACCAATCGGAACATGTTCCTGCGGGGGCCCCTGCATGAGGTGGTACACATCATACAGAGCAACCTTTTCATGTTCGCAGGGGCGGCGGTGATCCTGTACTTTTTGAATGTGCTGGATGCCTATTCCCGTCTGGCTTTTTTTTACTTCCTTGTGCTGGACTGCGTTCTGATGTTTTTCCTTCACCAGCTCTGGAAAAAGATGCTGCCCTTCCTGTACCGGAAATTCGGGGAGGTCAGGAATCTGCTGGTGGTGGCGGATGAGGAATTTGCCCCTGCGCTGGTGCAGGATCTGAAGAATATGAAGGATTTCAGCTATGAGCTTACCGGGATTGCCCTCGTGAAGAAGGGGGAGGAAACTTGCAGGGAAGCGCAGGAAGGTATGAAGCAACAAGAGACAGCCTGGGAGGAAGCAGCGCAGGAAGGTACGTTTCAGGAAGAAGCGGCTCAGGAGGAAAAGACCCAGGGCGAAAGCGCGGGAGCGGAGAATAAAATCTTCGAGGGGATCCCCGTGGTCTCTGACCGGAAGGGGCTGATCGATTACTGTAAGGGGGCCTCTCTGGATGAGGTGATCATTGCCGTGGGCCCTGAACGGAAAAAGGAAATTCTGGCGGACATGGAAATTCTGGCGGAAATGGGGATCACCATTCACTATCAGATTCCGGTGCCGGAGCTTTACGGGGCCAGGCAGAAGGTGCTTTCCCAGTTCGGGCGTTTTTATACCGTGACCTATGCAAACCGGGTGGCGCCGGTGGGGCAGCTTCTGCTTAAGAGAATGCTGGACATATGCGGCGCTCTGGTGGGATGCGTGATTCTTTTCCTGCTGACCATCATTGTGGGGCCCCTGATTAAGTTAGAGTCCCCGGGACCTGTGTTTTTCTCCCAGAAAAGGGTGGGGCGCAACGGGCGTATCTTTAAAATGTACAAGTTCCGTTCCATGTACGCGGATGCGGAGGAACGCAAGAAAGAGCTGATGAAGCAGAATGAAATGAACGGCCTGATGTTTAAGATGGAAAATGACCCCCGGATTACCAAGGTCGGACGGTTTCTGCGCAAGACCAGCCTGGATGAATTTCCGCAGTTCATCAATATTTTAAGGAGCGACATGTCTCTTGTAGGGACAAGGCCGCCCACCCTGGATGAATTTGCCCAGTACAGCCCTTACCACAAAAAGCGCCTGAGCTTCCGGCCCGGCCTTACCGGTATGTGGCAGGTAGGGGGCAGAAGCGATATCACGGATTTTGAGGAGATTGTCCGGCTGGATGTGGAGTATATCGACAACTGGTCTTTTATGCTGGATATAAAGATACTGCTGAAAACCGTGCTGGAGGTGTTTAAGGGAAGCGGGGCGAAGTAGCCTTAAGCTGAATTTTAGGAGCATATCATAGGGGAAAAGTAAAGAGAGTAGTGGTGGAGAGACTGATAAATGTATAGGTCATTTAATACGGATGGCTGCTGTGAGAGAGAACTTAACTATATGGTTGACCTGTCCGGACGGCTTGAAAAGATTAGGGAAATGATAGAAAAAGAAAAGTACTTTACTGTCAACAGAGCCAGGCAGTACGGCAAAACCACGATGCTGAATGCCCTGGCGGAGGAGTTGCGGGAGGAGTATGAGGTGATCAGCTTGGACTTTCAGGGGATCAGTTGTGCCGATTTTGAATCTGAGCAGAGTTTTGTTGCCGCCTTTTCCAGACAAATATTAATGTACTCCGAAAATATGCCTGAGGATGTCAGAAAAGAGCTAACGTTATATGCTGCCGGAACAGCCAGGGAAGTTACTTTGTCGGTTTTGTTTATTACCTTGTCTGAAATGTGTATACAGACCGAGAAAGGGATTGTCCTGATCATTGACGAGGTCGATTCGGCGGCAAATAATCAGGTGTTTATAGATTTTCTTGCACAGATTCGTTTTTATTATTTAAAGAGGCGCAAAAGGCGGACTTTCCAGTCGGTAATCCTCGCAGGCGTTTATGATATTAGGAATATCAGGAGGAAAATACGTCCGGATGAGCAGCACTGGCAGAACAGTCCCTGGAATATTGCTGCTGATTTCGACATAAATATGAGTTTTATCGTCGAGGATATTGCAGGGATGCTTGGTGAGTATGAGGCGGATCATCATACTGGTATGGATGTAGGGGAGATTTCCAGGCTGATTTTTGACTATACTTCCGGTTATCCCTTTTTAGTTTCTAGGCTGTGTAAAGTAATGGACGAGAAATTAAAGGATATTGAGACATTTCCAGATCAGAGCAGCGTATGGACCAGGGCAGGTTTTTTTGAAGCCGAGAAGATTGTAGTAAAGGAAAATAATACGTTATATCAGTCTCTGATAGAGAAGTTAAACAGTTATCCACAGCTTCGCAGGGTGCTGTATGAATTGCTTTTTACAGGTAAGCCAATTCCATATGCCGCTACAAATGACTATATCCAGGTGGCGGAGATGTTTGGATTTATAAGAAATGAAAAGGAAATGGCAGTTATTTCTAATCGTATTTTTGAGACTGTCCTTTATAATTTTTTTATTTCTGAGGAGTTTGCCCTAAGCCGGATATATAATGCAGGCGCGCAGGAGAAAAACCAGTTTATCATTGGAGGACATCTTAATGTCAGAAGGATTCTTGAAAAATTTGTGGAGACTTTTGATTTTCTATATGGAGATAAGGATGAAACTTTTTTGGAGGAGGCTGGCAGGCGTTACTTTCTTTTATTCCTCAAGCCGATCATAAATGGAATCGGAAATTATAGTATAGAGCCAGAAACCAGAAACAATGAGCGTATGGACTTAGTCATTTATTATGGAGGAGAGCAATATATTTGCGAGCTGAAAATATGGCGGGGAAATGCCTATAATGAGCGCGGCGAGGAACAGCTTTCCGCCTATCTTGACTATTTTCATTTGAAAAAAGGATATATGCTCAGCTTTAATTTTAATAGGAAGAAGGAAATAGGAGTAAGGGAGATTACCTTAGGCGACAAAGTTCTGATCGAGGCAGTAGTATAAGGAAATGGAATTGATTTTTGTATAAAGCTATGAAAAATGAAGAGAGAAAGGAAACCCTGATAAAATGAAGATACCACAAATCTTAGAAAAACAAGCCGCCCTGCTGGAGGAATACTACAGTGCCCATTATAAGCCCCTGGCCCCCCTTGTGCGGCAGTGCTTTTTGAACACGATTGAAACCACGGTTAAGCAATTGGAGGACGGCAGTTATTTTGTGATTACCGGCGATATCCCCGCCATGTGGCTGCGGGATTCGGCGGCCCAGGTGCGGCCCTATGTGCGGTTTGCAAAGGAAGACCAGGAGCTGCAGACCATTCTGGAGGGGATTATTGAGAAGCAGGCGGAGCTGGTCTGTATTGACCCTTATGCCAATGCGTTTAATGAGAGTGCAAATGGGGCTTCGGGGTATCAGGATGAAACGGAGCAAAACGATCATGTATGGGAGCGCAAGTATGAGGTAGATTCCCTTTGCGCCCCTCTTTATCTGGCTTACACTTATTGGAAAAGAACAGGGATTGAACGGATTTTTACGGAAACCTTCCATGATATGCTGATACACATTGTGGGGATTTTTACTCTGGAACAGAATCATGAAAAGTCGGGCTATTTTTTCCGCCGCTACGACTGTGTGAAGTCAGATACCCTTCCCTGCAAGGGAAAAGGCCGTCCGGTGAATGTGACGGGGATGACCTGGTCGGGATTCCGCCCCTCTGATGACTGCTGCAAATTCGGGTATCTGATCCCTTCGAATATGATGGCAGTCACAGCCCTTGGATATGGGGAGCAGATTTGCCGGGAGTGCTATCAGGATGAGACTCTTGCCGTTCAGTATCATGAGCTGGCGGAAGAGATTTTGGATGGCATTCTGGCCTATGGAATTGTGGAGCACCCGAAATATGGAAAAATTTATGCCTATGAGACGGACGGCTTTGGAAATTATAATCTGATGGACGATGCCAATTCCCCCAGCCTTCTGGCAATGCCGTATCTGGATTTTTGCAGTAAGGAGGATAAGCTCTATCAGAATACCCGGCGCTTTGTCCTGTCAGAGGATAATCCCTATTATTATGAGGGAAAGATGGCGAAAGGAGTGGGAAGCCCCCACACACCGCCGGGATTTGTGTGGCATATCGGCATTGTGATGCAGGCCCTTACCTCAGACAGCCGCGAGGAAATCATGGACTGCCTGGAAATGCTGGCCAATACCCATGCGGGAACCAACTATATGCATGAAGGCTTCCATCCCGACGCGCCGGAGAAATACACAAGATCCTGGTTTGCCTGGGCCAATACCCTGTTTGCGGAGTTGCTGGAGGATTTGATGGAAAAAGGGTTTTTTGAGTGATTTTTTTTAGGGCGGCAGCTTTACGAGCCGATTGTGTACTACGAGGGGAAAGCTCCGTGGACGGCAGAGCGTCGGTTTCAGACCAGAATTTCACACAGGAAGTTGTTTCAGGATTGGATACCGGATTTTGCTTATGAGGTAGTGAGGCTTCATGATTACAGCAATGAGGAGCTTCTTGCAAGAGGGGATGAAATATCGCTGATCATGCTTTTTAACAAGATACAGGATGCAGTGGATATCTCTGAATTCCTGAAGCTTCCGGGGGAGAAGCTCAATGATATGGTGAGGGATACGCCAGAGGTAATTTTGGATGTTATTGTATCGGTGATGGAGAGTCTGTGTATCAAGATCGGAGCCACGGAGGATGAAACGCGGGAATGCGTGAGCAGGGTGAGGGAGCCAGACAGGAGAAGAATCACAGTGAAAAAAGCATTAAAAAGAATTGTATTTATTTTAATAGTGGTGCTCATAATTTTTGCTGCTTATGTGGTTTATGTCTTTAAGGCCTACTACCGTCTGCCGGATAAGTTGACTCTTGAAGTCAAAAGAACCGGGGAGAATAATTCCTTTAAGGAGGATTTCAGGGTGGTTCCCGGAGGGGCCTATTTTATCATGACCTATAATATAGGCTTTGGGGCCTACCAGAAGGATTACAGCTTCTTTATGGACGGAGGCAAATCCTCATGGGGAAAGGATAAGGAGAGCGTGATGGCGGCAGTCTGCGGTATGGGGGATATTGTCAGTACCGTGAACCCTGACTTTGTGCTCCTTCAGGAGGTGGATCTGGACGGTACCCGGTCTTACCATGTGGATGAGCTGGAGCTGATCAACCAGTTTATTAAAGGATATTATTACGACATAGCCCAGGACTATGATTCACCCTTTTTATTTTTCCCGCCATGGGAGCCTCATGGTGCAAACAAAAGTTGTCTGGTCACATATTCCCGGGCGGAGATTACGGATACCATGCGCAGAAGCCTGCCCATATCGGAGTCTTTCAGTAAGCTGGTGGATTTGGACAGGTGCTATTCCATCTCCCGCATTCCGGCGGAGAACGGAAAGCAGCTTTGTATTTATAACGTACACACTTCCGCTTACGGAGGAAGCGATGAGATCCGGCAGGCGCAGCTCTCCATGCTCTATGAGGATATGGTTTCCGATTATAAGAAAGGAAATTATGTGATCTGCGGCGGCGATTTTAATCACAACCTGAAAGAGGACGGAGGGGAAAATGCGCCGGAGTGGGCCTATCCCTTTCCGCGGGAAACCCTGCCGGAAGGATTTCAGATGGCGATTGACGGAGTCAGGGGAAAGGAGGACATTTCCCATAATAGCTGCCGGAGCGCCGAGACGCCCTACGATGAGGCGACCACCTATACGGTTACCCTGGACGGGTTTATCGTGTCGGATAACGTGCGGGTGAATTACTATCAGAACATGGATTGGGGGTATGAGCTTTCAGATCATGACCCGGTTTTGATGCAGTTCATATTGGATTAAAAAGTGAATAATTCTGTCTTTTAAAGCTATACTAACCTTATCTGTTGAATAAAATTCATGCCTGCAGGCGCATCAGGGACGGCAGGCTGTGGAAAGGGCATGGCTTTGGTATGGCGAGTACGGTTATCTATTTGAAAGCGGAACAGAATGCGGAGGTGATGCAGGAGCGCGTATGCGTGAAGGATATCGCCTCCGTTTATTGTTCCGATAAGACGGTCTGCGCAAAGGCAGAGTCTTTGACGGTATATAAATTCGGCGAAAAAGACAGAAAACGCCAGGTGGTCAGTATCCTGAAGGTGATCGAGCTGATCGAAAAGGAGTGTCAGGGAGTCCAGGTGGAGAGCCTTGGAGAAAATGCTGTATTGATCGAATTGGTCAATGTGAACCGACACAAAGGATTTCTTCAATGGCTGAAACTGACATTCGTGGCGGCAGTGAGTTTCTTCGGAACAGGCTTTACGATCATGGCATTTCATAATGACATCAGTATCAACAAAATATTTTCCCATGTTTATGAGCTGGTGATGGGGTATCCCTCGGATGGCTACAGCATTCTGGAGGTTTCCTATTCCATAGGCCTTGCCGCGGGCATTATCTTGTTTTTTAACCATATCGGAGGCAGGCGCATTACCAAGGATCCCACGCCGATCGAGGTGGAAATGAGAGTGTACGAGACGGATGTGAATAAGGCCTTGATTGAGACGGCGGACAGGGAGGGAAAAACCATAGATGTTTGAGAAAGCAGAGCTTGTAAAACAGCTTTTCCTGGGAATGTGCGGGCTGAGCTTTGGTCTTTTGGCATCGGCGGGGGTCTTTACTGTGCTGGTTTCCGTTGGGCTGATTCCCAGGTTTGCAGGTAAAATGCATGTGGCGAAAAAGGTATTCGTGTTAGAGGAGGCGGTGGTCTTCGGTACCTTGTTCGGGGGATTTTTGAGCGTGTTTTCCCGGTACGGCCATCTGGGTGGCTGGATTTTGTCCAGACAACCTTTTGGGGAGAATACGGTGCTCATCTGGAAATGGATAGGGAGCGGTCTGTTAATTCTTTGGGGAATTTTTGCAGGAATGTTTGTGGGATGCCTGGCCCTTGCCATCGCGGAAATGCTCAATTCCATTCCGATCTTTGCACGTAGGATCGGCTTCCGACATGGATTGGGAGTGGCCATTGCCGCCGCTGCTTTTGGGAAGCTTTTGGGAAGCCTGATTTATTTTGCCGAGGGGATTTACAGGTCGGGATTTTGAATGGGTATTGAAATATCCCCCTAATCCGATTACAATAGATAAGAGTTCCATCAGATTTTGAAAGGAGTATGGTTATAGAGATGCGGCAGATGGAGTTTAAGATGGAGCGTCCCGGCCTTCTGAAGGAGGGGGACGAGATCACGGTGACGGAGGGAGTGCTTCCCAGCAATTACTATTATACCATTGACCCATCCCTTGCCATGTCGGGAAATATCCCTTTCCGGGAGAGGATGCTTGCCAGAAGCGGCACAGTGGTGAGCATTATTGAAAACGAGAGGGGATTTTATGTAACCGCAGAATTTGAGGAGTAGCCCGGAATACGAATACAGGCGGCGATTGCGGGAGCAGGTCGTGCGGAGCAATCGGCTTTCATGCCTTGGTGGTGCGCCGCGCCAGCGGCGTATGTAAGTTTACTTCCAACCGGCAATTTGCGCCGCCCGGCCAAACCCGGACGGCTACTCTATGAGGAACAAAAAAGGAAAAAATGGAGGATGAGAGATGTTGACAAAAGTAGCTACCGAAAAAGCGCCGGCGGCCATAGGGCCTTATTCCCAGGGGATTATTGCAAATAATTTTCTGTTTGCATCAGGGCAGATTCCCATTGTACCTGAAACCGGGGAGATTGCCCAGGGAGATATCACGGTGCAGGCACAGCAGGTGATGAAGAATGTGGGAGAAGTGTTAAAAGCGGCAGGAACGGAATTTGAAAATGTGGTCAAGACTACCTGCTTTTTGGCGGACATGGCTGATTTCGCGGCATTCAACGGCGTTTATGAGAAATATTTTACAGGCAAACCGGCCAGGAGCTGCGTTGCGGTTAAGGAGCTTCCCAAGGGTGTGCTGTGCGAGGTTGAGGTCATCGCGGTGGTATGAGTAATGTGATATTGATCGGAATGCCAGGGGCGGGGAAGAGCACGGTGGGTGTGGTGCTTGCCAAGAGGCTGGGATACCGGTTTCTGGACTCCGACCTGGTGATTCAGGAAAAATGCGGAAAACTGCTTTACCAGCTCATAGAAGAGAGGGGTGAAGCAGGTTTTCTTATGCTTGAAAACGAAATAAACAGGGATATTTGGGGCGAGCGGATGGTGATCGCCACCGGGGGAAGCGCGGTCTATGGAAAAGAGGCTATGGATCATTTCCGGGAAATTGGCAGAATCGTTTATCTAAGGCTGCCCTATGAGGAGCTGAAAGAGCGGCTTGGCGACCTCCACGAGCGGGGCGTGGTGCTAAGAGAGGGGAGTACCCTTAAGGATTTATACGAAGAAAGGATAGTACTCTACGAAAAATATGCGGATCTGAGGGTGGATTGCGGCGGCAGGGACATCCGGAGTATTGTGGAGGAAATTGCGGGATACTTATGAAAAAATTACTCTTACTTTTGGCGGCGCTGATCTGGGGCGTGGCCTTTGTGGCGCAGAGCGTGGGCATGGATTATATGGGGCCCTTCACCTTCAACGGTGCAAGATTTCTGATGGGAAGCGCGGTACTTGTCCCGGTGATTCTCTTTCGCAGGAAAAGGGTATATCGCTGTGCCGGCCCGGTGCAGAACGGCGGCCCCATACAGAGCGTCCGTGGGGCGCAGAACGATTGTGGGACGCAGGACGGCTGCCAGGACAGGGGGGCTTCCCAGGAAGCGTTCCCGGGGGGAAAAGACAATAAAAAGACCGTTTTTGTGGGCGGTTTTTGCTGTGGGCTGGCGCTGTGCTGCGCCGCCTTGTTTCAGCAGTTCGGTATTCTGTATACCACAGTTGGGAAAGCGGGCTTTATTACAACTCTTTACATCATCCTTGTACCTATTGCGGGAATTTTTATGAAAAGGGCGCCTTCCGGCAAGGTGTGGATCGGAGCCGGCATTGCGGCCCTGGGGTTTTACCTGCTCTGTGTCAATGAGGGATTTTCCCTGAGCAGAGGGGACGGGCTGGTGTTTATAAGCGCCCTTTTGTTTACCGTACATATTCTGGTGATTGATTATTTTTCCCCAAAGGCGGACGGAGTGGAATTATCCTGTATTCAGTTTTTGACTGCGGGAGTCATCAGCAGCGTTTTGGCCCTGGCCTTTGAAAAGCCTAATCTTTCCGCCCTTGGGGAGGGAATTATTCCCCTTGCCTATGCGGGAATTATGTCAAGCGGTGTGGCCTATACCCTGCAGGTGATCGGCCAGAGAGATACGGATCCCGCGGTTGCCTCCCTTTTGCTTTCCATGGAGTCGGTGTTTTCCGTGCTGGCAGGCTGGCTGATTTTGGGGCAGGCCCTGAGCGCAAAAGAGCTTATGGGCTGCGCTCTGGTGTTTGGGGCTGTGATCCTGGTGCAGCTTCCCGGCGGCAAAAAAGATTCGGCAGAAAAAGCGCCTGAAAGTTAAAACAGCAAGTTAAAACCGTAAGTTAAGACAGTGAGGCAAGATAGAGTCAAAATAGTGTAATAAATGGTCAAGCAGAGGGAAGAAAAATTCCCTTACGGATAATATAATGTAAAAAAATGAGTTTCAGGGGCAAGAGAGGAGGAGCATTTTGACTCAGAATATTTTGTTTGGAAAGCTGAAGGATTATCGTCTGGAGGGGCGGAAGGTCACCTTTGAGTTCGAGGGAGGGCAGGAGAATCTGCGTCCCAGCGTGGAGGTGATTTCTGATACGATTTTTAACGTGTTTGTTGACTATGACGGTCTGGGACACAGAACCAGGGCCATCGAAGGAGAGCTTGGGAAGAGGCTGAACGCCGATACCTGTCAGGAATGTCAGGCCCTTGGGGAAGGCCGGGAGAACGGGCCGGAGGGAGCCGAAAAGGCAGAAAGTACAGAAAGCGTAGAAAGTAGAGAAAACGCAGAAAGCCCAGCAAACAGGGAAGCTGCGGGAAAAGCGGATTGGGTGTCATGGGAAGGCTCTGCGGTGGTAATCCGCAGCAAGAAAGTGACTGTGAAGGTCAATGACGGTTTCGCGGTGGATTTTTATGACTGTGAGGGCAACCCCTTAAGTCTGGCCTGGCGGGGAGAGAGAAAAGAAAAAAGCGGCCTCGGCTGGAAAGAATTGATGTTGCTGGCAGAGGAAGGACATGCCGCATCGGATGGGAAGGCAAAGGGAAATCAGGTGCAGGAGTTAAGAAGCCTGGATAAGACGGATTGTATTTACGGTCTGGGCGACAAGACAGGCTTTTTGAACAAGAGGCATTACGAGTATGTGATGTGGAATTCGGATATTCCGGATCCTCATGAAGATAATTTCAAGTCCCTTTATAAGAGCATTCCCTTTATGCTTGTCCTGAAGGAAAAAGGGGCCTACGGCATTTTCTTTGACAATCACTGTAAATCCTTCTTTGACCTGGGAAAGGAAAGCGAAGACTATTACGTGTTTGGAGCGGAAGAGGGAAATCTGGACTACTATTTTATGGCCGGGGAAAGCCTGAAAGAGGTGGTTTCGGATTATACCTGGCTTACCGGGCGCGCTCCCATGCAGCAGCTCTGGACGCTGGGCTACCATCAGTCCAGATGGGGCTATGAGTCAGAGGAAAAGATCCGGGAAGTGGCAAAGGGCCTGCGGGAGAATGACCTGCCCTGCGACTGTATTCACTTTGACATTGATTATATGGATCATTACAAGGTCTTTACATGGAATCAGGAAACCTATCAGGATGAGCGGAAGGTTATTTCCGATTTGAAGGAAATGGGAATCAAGGCCGTCACCATCATTGATCCGGGGGTGAAGGTGGAGAAGGACTACTATGTATATGAGGAAGGGATGGAGAAGGGATATTTTGCCAAAAAGCCTGACAGCAGAGAGGCCTATGTAAACGCCGTCTGGCCCGGGGACGCGGTATTTCCTGATTTCGGCGATCCCAGGGTGCGCACCTGGTGGGCCGGGAAACAGAAATATCTCATTGATCTGGGGGTTGGAGGCGTGTGGAATGACATGAACGAGCCCGCAAGCTTCCGGGGGCCTTTGCCGGATGATGTGGTGTTCACCGATGAGGACAGGCAGGCACCCCACTCTCAGATCCATAATATTTACGGCCACAATATGGCCAAGGCCACCTATGAGGGGTGGAAAGAATATTCCGGGAAAAGGCCCTTTGTGATCACAAGAGCCTGTTACAGCGGTTCCCAGAAATATACCACCGCATGGACCGGGGACAATCACAGCATCTGGTCCCATATCCGCATGATGATTCCCCAGATCTGTAACCTCGGCATGTCAGGCATGAACTTTGTGGGGGCTGATGTGGGAGGCTTTGGAAGCGACGCCACGCCGGAGCTGTTTGCCAGATGGATTCAGGCCGGATGCTTTATGCCCTTTTTCAGGGATCACTGCGCCCTGGGCGGAAGGCCCCAGGAGCCCTGGCAGTTTGGAAAGGAGGTTCTTTCCATCAGCAGGAAATACATCAATCTGCGCTATGAACTTCTTCCTTATTTATATGACCTGATGCATGAGACAGAGGTTACGGGAATCCCCATGGTGCGTCCTCTGGTGATGGAATATGAGGAGGATGAAAATGTAAGGAACCGAAACGACGAGTTTATGTTAGGCGACCGGATGCTGATTGCGCCGGTGGTGGAGCAGGGCGCAAGGGAAAGGATGGTTTATCTTCCCCAGGGCATCTGGTATGATTATTGGACGGGAGAGCGGAAAGAGGGCAGGAGCTTCTTCGTAAAAGAGGCGCCTTTGGATGTGTGCCCGGTTTATGTGAAGGCAGGAGCCGTGATTCCCAAATATCCGGCGCGCCTTTGTGTGGGAGAGGATAAAGACGATCTGCTGATCCTGGAGGCCTATCCGGGGGAGGGAGTTTACACCCATTACCAGGACAACGGAGAAGATTTCCAGTACCGTCAGGGTGCTTTTAACGAATATGAGATTTCCAATCAGGACGGGGAGGCAGAGGTCAAAATCCTGCATGAGGGCTATCGGCCTTATGGAAAGATAGAAATCGTCCGGAAATTTTAGTGGTATATCAATGTAAAAAAAGGCAAATAATAATCCATGAAAACGAGTTGCGCAAATTTAAGCGGCAAGGAGGTTATCATGGATTATTTTAATGCGTTTTGGGTAGGAGGGCTGATCTGTGCCCTGGTACAGATCCTGATGGAAAAGACGAAAATGATGCCCGGACGGATCATGGTGCTTTTGGTCTGTGCCGGAGCGGCGCTCAGTGCGTTTGGATGGTATCAGCCCTTTGTGGAGTTTGCAGGGGCCGGGGCGTCGGTTCCGCTTCTGGGCTTTGGCAATGTGTTGATGAAGGGAGTAAAGGAGGCCGTAGACCAGGAGGGCTTTATGGGGGTGTTTTCCGGCGGCTTTAAGGCAGGAGCCGTTGGGACCTCGGCGGCACTGATCTTCGGGTATCTGGCCAGCCTTGTCTTTAACCCCAAGATGAAGAAATAAAAAAATGTCCCATTTTTCCCGTTTCGTAGTATAATGTGAATATGAGCAGCATGCTCAGAGCAACATGCTCAGAGCATCATGCCCAGAGCAGTGTGCTCAGAGCAACATGTTCAGAGCAGCATATCTAGAGTAGAGTGCTCATAGTAGAGAAAAGGGGTGGAATCACCCTTTCATTCGCAGGCGTGCCGGGGCACGCAGATAGGAGCAAAAATGATACGGGAGAGATTAAGGAAACTGAGACAAAGCATGAAAGCCTCTGGAATCGACTGTTATCTGATACCAACCTCAGATTATCACGACAGCGAATATGTCAGCGGCTTTTTTCGCGTCAGGGAGTTTTTCAGCGGTTTCAGCGGGTCGGCAGGGACGTTGGTGGTATTGCAGGAGGAAGCGGCTCTTTTTACGGACGGCAGATATTTTATCCAGGCCGGGGAGCAGCTTGCGGGTACCGGCATCGAGCTGATGAAGATGGGTGAGCCGGAGGTTCCCACGCTGAACGAATATCTGGAGCAAAAGCTTGGGGAGGGACAGAGCCTTGGCTTCGACGGCAGGGTGGTGAAGGCCCAAAGCGCCAAAGAGTATGAGGAGATTCTGGAAAAGAAGCAGGGATGTCTGGTCTGGGACAGAGATCTGGCAGAAGGGATCTGGGAGGACCGCCCGGCACTGGTTCACCACAGCGTATCGCTCCTGGAAGAGCGCTATAGCGGGGAGAATGCGGCGTCCAAAATTTCCCGGTTGCGGGGAAAGATGCAGGAGGAGGAAGCCACCATGCATATCCTCACCTCTCTGGACGATATTGCCTGGCTCCTTAACATCCGGGGGAATGATGTGGAGTGCTGTCCTGTGGCGCTTGCCTATGCGGTGATCACTAGGGAGGACTTCCAGCTCTTTATGGATGAGGGGGCCTGCAGCCAGGAGGTTCTCAGCTATTTTGCGGAAAATGAGATTACCCTTCGCCCCTATGAGGACTTTTACCGTAGGGTTTCAGAGGTGTATGAGGAGAAACTGTTGATCTGCTTAAACCGTGTCAACTGCCGGGTGAAAATGGAGCTGGGGGATGATGTGGAGATCATCGACAAGCCCAATCCAACGTCCCTTATGAAAGCGGTGAAAAATCCGGTGGAGATGGAAAATCTGCGCAACTCCCACTTAAAGGACGGGGTTGCGGTGACACATTTCATGTACTGGCTGAAAAAGAATATCGGCACTCTCCCCATGACGGAGCTCAGCGCTGCGGATCAGCTTAAGGCTTTCAGGCAGCAGCAGGAAGGATTTATAGAGCCCAGCTTTGCAACTATTTGCGCATACGGTTCCAACGGTGCCATCGTCCATTACAGCGCCACCCCGGAAAATTATGCGTCTCTTAAGCCGGAGGGGCTTTTGGTGGTGGACAGCGGCGGACATTATCCGGAAGGGACTACGGATATCACCCGAACCTTTGCCCTGGGGCCTTTGACCGACGAAATGAAAAAGCACTTCACGCTGGTGCTGCGGGCCATGCTTAATCTGAAGAATACCAAGTTCCTTTATGGCTGCAGGGGGCTGAACCTGGACGTGAGGGCCAGAGAGGTGTTGTGGGAGTATGGACTTGACTATAAGCACGGTACGGGCCATGGAGTAGGTTATCTTTTGAATGTGCATGAGGGGCCTAACGGCTTCCGATGGCGGCTTCTTACAGATCATGAGGAAAATGCGGAGTTGGAAGAGGGCATGGTGACCACGGATGAACCGGGGCTTTACATAGAAGGAAGTCATGGAATCAGGATTGAGAACGAGCTCTTGTGCCGCAAAGGGGAGGAAAACGAGTACGGCCAGTTCATGTATTTCGAGGATCTGACCTGTGTTCCCATTGACCTGGACGCAGTGGATCCTGCTTATCTGGAGGAAAAGGACAGACAGCGGCTCAACGCCTATCACGCGGAGGTGTTTGAGAAGCTTTCTCCTTATTTTGAGAAAGAGGAGCTTGCATGGCTTAGAGAAGCCACCAGAGAAATATAAGGCTTATGCCTGCGTATCCCCCAAAGGGGCCGTAGGAAGGAGAGATTATCCGGTCTTTTCCTATCAGTTGGCAGGCGGCGGAAAGGCATGGTTATTGGTATGTACATACCCGAAACGGACAGAGATGAAAAAGGTATTTTAAAGGAGATCGCTTGCTTTGCACTGGATATGGACGGAACCGTATACCTTGGGGAGCAATGGATTGCGGGGGCGACGGATTTCCTTAAGGCAGTGGAGCGGGCCGGGAAGAAATATGTGTTCCTGACCAACAATTCCTCCAAAAACCCCGAAGCTTATATCCAAAAACTGGGACGGATGGGGCTGGAAATCGGGCCGGAGCAGATCGTTACCTCGGGCATGGCCACCATTGATTATCTGCAGCAAAATTATCCGGGGAAAAGGGTGTATCTTCTTGGAAATGAATTGCTCAGGGAGGAATTTGCACAGGACGGAATTTTGCTGGATGACGAATCGCCAGAGGTGGTGGTGGTAGGCTTCGACACCTCCCTTACCTATGAGAAAATGTGCCGGGTCTGCGACCTGGTCAGGGAGGGACTGCCCTATCTTTCCACCCATCCCGACTTTAACTGTCCCACGGAGAGCGGATTTATTCCGGATGCGGGGGCAATCCACGCTTTTATCCATGCGTCCGCCTTCCGGTATCCGGATGTGGTCATCGGAAAGCCTAACGGGATGATCATGGACTATTTATCCCGTCGGGCAGGGGCCTTAAAGGAAGAGACTGCCATGGTGGGCGATCGGCTCTATACGGACGTGGCCGCCGGGGTAAATAACGGTTATCGGGGGATTTTGGTGCTCAGCGGAGAGGCCAGGAGAGAGGACATAGAGAAGGATGGGGTGATTCCCCATCTGATTTTTTCATCGGTGAGGGAGATGATTCCTTTCCTCTAAAGCAAAAGGAGCGGATATGGGACTACAGTTTATCTTCGGAGGTTCAGGAGCGGGAAAAAGCAGACAGCTACATCAAACCATTGTGGAATGGGCCGGGAGGGAGCCAAAACGGAATTTTTTGTATCTGGTGCCGGATCAGTTTACCATGCAGACCCAGGTGGATTTGGTAAATGCCAGTGAGCGCGGCGGAATCATGAATATTGATGTGCTCAGCTTCGGCCGTCTGACACACCGGATTTTTGAGGAGACAGGATGCGGAGGGGAGGCAGTGCTGGACGATACCGGAAAAAGCCTGGTGCTTCGCAAGGTTGCCGCCTCCTTAAAGGAGCAGATGCCCATCATCGGAAAGAATTTAAACAAAATCGGCTATATCCATGAGGTGAAATCGGCGATCTCTGAGTTTATGCAGTATGGCATAGGGGTCAGCCAGGTGGGAGAATTGGCCCAGTTCGCCAAAGGCCGGGGGGCCCTCCACTACAAGCTGAAGGATTTGGAGGTGATTTACCAAGGCTTCGTGGACTACATACAAAACCGCTTTATTACCACGGAGGAAACCCTGGATCTTCTCACCAGAGCCGTTTCAAAGTCCCGGATTATAAAGGGGAGCGTTATGATTTTTGACGGCTTTACCGGCTTTACCCCTATTCAGTACCGGCTGATTCAGGAACTTTTGCGGTTGACCGAAAGAGTCATTGTGTCAATAACAATTGATATACGGGAGGATCCCTTCCGCATGGGCGGGGAGCAGGAGCTGTTCTATCTGAGCAAAAAGACGGTAAAGGATCTGTGCCGGCTGAATGAGGCGCTCTCGGGTAAAACGGGAAAAGGGACGGTTCACTCCCCAAAGATTCCGATTCCTTCCGCAAAGGCCCCGGCTCACTCCCCAAAGGCTACGGCGGGGGGAGACCGGGAGAAGGACGTTTATTTGAAAAGCAGTCCCCTGCCAAGATTTGGGGACAACAGGGAGATGGCTCATCTGGAGCAGCATTTGTTTCGGTATCCTTTGCAGCCCTATGAGGGGGAGCGTCCAAAACCGATGGAAAGCATTCACATGAGGGAGGCCCTAAACCCGGCCCAGGAGGTGCGGCAGGTTTGTCTCCAAATCAAAAAGCTGGTTTTGGAGGAGGGATTCTGCTATCGGGATATTGCTGTGGTAACAGGTGATATGGAAACCTATGGAGATTATTTCGAGCGGGAAGCCATGGTGTATGACCTTCCTGTTTTTTTGGACAGAACCAGAGGAATTTTGCTCAACCCTTTTATTGAATATATCCGGAGCGCCCTGAAAATAGCGCTTTTCGACTTTTCCTATGAAAGCGTGTTTCACTATCTGCGCTGCGGCCTTGCGGATTTTCAGACAGATGAGATCGACAGACTGGAAAATTATGTGTTGGCTCTGGGCATCAAGGGAAAGCGCAAATGGAACCAAATGTTTACCAGAAAATTAAATGTAAATTTAAATATATCAAGCGTTATGCCGGGGGGTGAGGAGGAAGCGGAACAGGAGCTTCGGCTGATGGAGCAGCTCAACGAATCCCGGGAGAAACTTATGGGACAGATCGGGCCGCTTTTGGAGAAGAAGAAAACCGCCGGGGAAATGGTGCGGATGCTCTATGATTTTATCGTTGCAGGCCGGATCCAGGAAAAACTCTGCGGCTTCGCGGAATATTTCAGAGAGCAGGGGGAACCTGAAAAGGCAAAGGAATACGATCAGATTTACCGGCTCGTGATGGAGCTATTAGAGCAGATCATGGGACTTCTCAAGGAGGAACCCATGAGCCTTTCGGAATTTGCGGATATACTGGATGCGGGCTTTGGGGAGATCGAGGTGGGAATCATTCCCGGCAGCGTGGACAGAGTAGTGGTGGGAGATATGGAGAGAAGCCGCTTAAAGCAGGTGAAGGTACTGTTCTTTTTGGGGGTAAATGACGGGAATATTCCCGGAAACGGGAACAGGGGCGGTATCCTGTCCGATATCGACCGGGAATTTTTGCAGCAGTCGGAGTTTGAGCTGGCGCCTACGCCACGGCAGCAGATGTATATCCAGAGGCTTTATCTGTATATGAATATGACCAAACCCTCAGAGAGGCTGTATTTGTCTTATGCACGAATGAATGCCCAGGGAAAAACCATCCGTCCTTCCTATCTGATCGACATAATGCAGAAGCTTTTTCCGTCCTTGAAAATAGAAAATACATATGTTATGAAATCGCCCTTTGATCAGATTGTGGGTAAAAAGGATGGCCTTACCCTGCTGGCAGGGGAACTTCGGGAGTATGCCTGGGGCAGGGAAGGGGCTCTAAAGGCTGGGGAGCTGCGGGGGCTTTACCGGCTCTACAGAAAGGATGAGGAGTTCAGGGACTATGCGCAAAAGCTGGAGGAGGAAGCTTTTGCCAGATATGAGCACAAGCCTCTGGTAAAGGCAGTAGCCCGGGCCCTCTATGGTGCGGTGCTGGAAAACAGCGTCAGCCGTCTGGAACGATATGCGGCCTGCGCTTATGCACATTTCCTGCAATATGGCCTGACCCTGAGAGAGAGGGAAGAATACAGCTTCGAGCAGGCTGATCTGGGAAATATTTTTCATCAGGTGCTGGAGTGCTTTGCAGGAAAACTTGCAGAAAATAACCTGACCTGGTTTGACTTCACAGACGAGGAAGGGGATGCCCTTTTAAAGGAAGCTCTGGACGCCTGTACCATGGCCTATGGGGAGACGGTGCTCTACAGCAATGCCCGCTATGAGTACATGGTGGAGAGGATGTATCGGATTTTAAGGAGGACGATAAGGACGCTTCGCGCACAGCTACGGGAGGGGGATTTTGTGCCTGCCGCTTTTGAGATGAGTTTTTCCAGGGTGGAGAGGCTGGAAGCGGTAAACATTGCCCTGTCGGAGCAGGAGAAGATGCGGCTTAGGGGAAGGATTGACCGGATCGACACCTGTGAGGACGAGGAGCATGTCTATGTGAAGGTGATTGATTATAAGTCCGGCGAGAAAAAATTTAGTCTGGCGGCTCTCTACTATGGCCTGCAGCTCCAATTGGTGGTTTATATGAATGTGGCGGCGGAGATCGCCGCAAGGCAGCATCCGGGGAAGGAGGTCGTTCCGGCTGCACTTTTGTATTACCATGTAAGCGATCCTATGATCCGGGCGGAGGAAGAACTGAGCAGCCAGGAGCTGAACCAGGAAATCTTAAAGGAGCTCTGTATGGCAGGGCTTGTCAGTGAGGATGAGAAGATCGTCACCCTTCTGGACAAAAATTTTAAGGATAAATCCTCGGTGATTCCGGTGGAGCGGAAAAAGGACGGTACCTTTTCCGCCCGTTCCAGTGTCATGAGGCCACAGGACTATGAGACGGTTTCTAAGTTTGTGAGCCATAAGATCCGGCAGCTTGGCAGGGAAATTCTGGCTGGAAATATAGAGATGAACCCGTGCCGGCAGGGCACCACGCAGGCCTGTACCTACTGTACTTTTCGTGGAGTCTGCGATTTTGAGGAGAGGATACCGGGGTATCACATGCGGTTTTTAAAGGGCGGCACAAACGACGACTTGATATTTAAGATGCGCCAGGAGTTAGAGCAGGAAGAGAAAGAGGAAGAAAAATAGAATGGCAATCAGTTTCACACAAGATCAACAGAAGGTGATCACATTGCGGAACAGAAATCTGCTAGTTTCCGCTGCGGCCGGGTCGGGAAAGACCGCGGTGTTGGTGGAGAGGATCATCCGCATGGTGACAGATAGGGAAAATCCTGTGGACATCGACAGGCTTTTGATCGTAACATTTACCAATGCGGCGGCGGCAGAGATGCGGGAGAGGATCAGCCTTGCTATTAACAGGCTGCTTCTGGTGGAGGGGGAAAATGTCCATCTTCAGAAACAGGCTTCCCTTCTTCACAACGCCCAGATTACCACCATCGATAGCTTCTGTCTTTTTGTGATCCGCAATAACTTTAATGACATCGGCCTTGACCCGGGATTTCGGGTGGCGGACGAGGGGGAGATGCGGCTGCTTAAGCAGGATGTGATGCAGGAGCTTTTGGAAGAGCGGTATCAGGAAAAGGACGGGAATTTCCTGGGCTGTGTGGAATACTTTACCGGGGGAAGCAACGATAAGCTTTTGGAAGAATATATAGGAAATCTCTATGAGTTTTCCATGAGCTGCCCATGGCCGGAAGACTGGATTGGTCAATGCATAGAGGAGTATAAAATAACGGATGAAAGCAAGCTGGTAGAGAGCGCCTGGTGCGATTATCTGGTTTCCTATATTCAGACCGTTGTGAGGGAATGCATCGGTGATTTGGAGCTTGCTATCCGGGTGGTTCACAGGCCTGACGGCCCTTATATGTACGGAGAAACCCTTGAAAAAGAGACTGAAATGTTAAATCATATTTTAAGATTTGAGAGCTTTTCCGGTCTTCAGGAAGCCTTTGGGACGATTTCCTTCGGAAGGCTTCCCTCCAAAAAGGATGATTCGGTGAATCCTCTTTGCAGGGAAAAGGTACAGCAATTGCGTAAGGGGGTAAAAAAGCTGTTGGAAGAAATTCACAGCTCCCTGCTGGCCTTGCCCTCATCCCAGGCGGCGGAGCGTATGCGCAAAGCGGCCCCCTTTGTGGAGGAGCTTCTGGGGCTTACCCTTGCCTTTAAGGCGCGTCTGGACGAGAATAAACGCAAAAAAAATCTTATTGATTTTCATGACATGGAGCATTTTGCACTGGATATTCTTCTGAAAAAGACGGGGGATGAGATCGTTCCTTCCCCTGCGGCCTTAGAGTACAGACAGTTCTTTAAGGAGATTTTTATTGACGAATATCAAGATTCCAACCAGGTCCAGGAGCTGCTTCTGAAAAGTATTTCCGGGGAAGAGGAAGGGCGATATAACCGCTTCATGGTAGGGGATGTGAAGCAGAGTATTTATAAGTTCCGGCAGGCGTGCCCGGAATTGTTTATGGAAAAATACAACTGTTATTCCACGGCGGAGGGGGAGCGGCAGAGGATTGATTTGCACAAGAATTTCCGAAGCCGTCCCCAGGTGCTCACCAGTGTGAACAAGTTGTTTGGACAGATTATGAGGAGGGATTTAGGGGGCGTGGAGTATGATCGGGAGGCGGCCCTCTACCAGGGAGCCTCTTTCCCGGATTATCCCGCAGATCCGTCGGCCTATGATACGGAATATCTTATCGTGGGGAAATCGGAGGATGCCTTTACTACGCCAAGAGAGCAGGAGGCGGCGGCAATCGCCCGGAAAATCAAGGATCTGTATCAAAGCTTGAAAGTGACCGATGAAGTCAGCAAAGAGCTGCGCCCGGTGAAGTACAGCGATATGGTGATATTGCTGCGCACCACTTCGGGCTGGGCAGAGGAATTTAAGGGTGTTTTGGAGAAGGAGGGGATTCCGGCCTATGTGGCCTCCCGTACCGGATATTTTCAGGCAGTGGAGGTAAAGACTCTTCTGCAGTTTTTGCGGGTGATCGATAATCCTTTGCAGGACATTCCCCTTTTCGGAACCATGAAATCTTACTTTGGAGGCTTTAGCGAGGAGGAGATTGCACGGATCCGGGGGGATAATAAGAGGGTTTTATTATATGATAATTTAATTTCTTATAAGGGAGAATACGAAAATAAAATACAGATGTTCTTGAAACGCCTTTCCCACTACAGACAAAAGACAATATACACACCCATCCATAAGCTGATACAGGAAATCCTTTCGGATACCGGGTATCTGGATTATATCCTTGCAGGCAATGCAGGGGAGCAGAAGAGAGCCAACGTGGAGATGCTGCTGACCCGGGCGGCGGCATTTGAAAACACCAGCTATTATGGACTTTTCCACTTTTTGAGATATATCGAGCAGTTGGAGAAATACGAGGTGGATTACGGCCAGGCAGATGTGATGGATGAAAATGCCGACGTGGTGCGGATTATGAGTATTCATAAGAGTAAGGGGCTGGAATTTCCGGTGTGCTTCGTGGCGGGGCTTGCCAAGCGTTTTAATATGCAGGATATAACCGGAGGCATGATTGCCGATATGGATATGGGGATCGGAGTGGACTATGTGGACAGTACACTGCGGGTAAGGAGCAGCACCTTAAAGAAAAGAGCCGTGGCCCTTAAAATGCGGCATGACATTTTAGGCGAGGAGCTGCGGGTTCTCTATGTGGCAATGACCAGGGCAAAGGAGAAGCTGGTTTTGAGCGCGCTTGTCCCTTCCCTTGAAAAATTCCGGGAGGAATTGGAGCAGAGATCAGAGTTTCAGGAGCTGGAGGGGCCCCAGGGAAAGGTCTCTTTTTCGGTGTTGGCGAGGGCCGGTTCCAGTCTGGATTTTCTTGCCGCCTGTCCTGACCTGACGGTGGAATTTGTAGAACCGACAGATATCCTGCAAAAAGATGTGGGGGCTGCGGTGGAGGAAATAAAGCGGAGACAGGAATTGTTTGAGAGCAGGCTCAGAGATAAGGAATTGACTGAAATGGATAATGAAGTTATGTCAAGACTGTCAAGGAAAATGGAACTTTCCTATCCTTATCAATATTTGTCGAATTTATTTGTGAAGACATCTGTGTCGGAGCTAAAGAAAAAGGCCATGCATGATTTACCAAACCAGTCAATAGAAGTTGTCCTGACCACGGAACCGGCAGGCAAAGGGGCCTCTTTGGAGCAGGTATTTACCAGAAGGCTTTTTGAGGAGCAGGAGGTGGTTCCCTATATTCCGTCATTTTTGAGGGAGGAGGAAACCCTCTCCGGCACGGACAGGGGAAGTGCCTACCACAAGGTAATGGAGCTTTTGGACTTGGGAAAGATTTTGTCGGCCCCAAAAGGGAAGGAAAGAGAGGCGCTGCTTGCCTCTGAGCTGACCCGGTTCGAAGCAGAGGGATTTTTAAGCGCCAAGTGGCGTGGGGGCATCTATCTTCCCAAGCTCACAGACTTTTTTGAGAGTACTCTTGCCATTCGGATGAGCCGGGCAAAGGAAAAGGATATGCTCTACAGGGAACAGCCCTTTGTACTGGGGCTTCCGGCCAGCCGCCTGGGAGAGGAATTCCCCGAAAAAGAACAGGTGTTAATTCAGGGAATCATAGACGTGTTTTTTGAGGAGGATGGAAAAATCATTGTGGCCGATTACAAAACGGATGTTGTGAAATCGCCGGAGGAATTGATTTCCAGATACCGGGTACAGCTTGACTACTACGGGGAAGCCCTTACCCGGCTTACCGGAAAAGAGGTTACCGAAAAAATCCTATATTCTTTTGCACTTGGAAAAGAGATTATGGTATACTAGGAACGGAAACATATTACCATAAGGAAGCACGCCAATGCGTGCGCAGGACGTAAGGAATCCTCCCGCCTGGGGCGGGGCTTTCCCTGCGGTATACTATGAGGAGGTACATAGTCATGAAACTGAAGTTTGGCATTAAGGAAGTGGTTGCCATCGGTATCGGCACGGCGCTTTTTGTGGCGCTCACGCAAATCCAGATTCCCACAGGTATTCCTAACACCTACTTGCAGCCCCGTATGGCGATCATGGCCTTTTTGGCGGCGGTGTTCGGCCCTATCGTGGGGGCGGTGGTAGGCCTTTTGGGACATGCCCTGGGAGACGCCATGTTCTACGGCAGCGTGTGGTGGAGCTGGGTATTCCCGGATGGGCTGGTAGGTTTGGCGATCGGCCTGTTTGCCGCAAAATATGCGGTGAAAGAGGGCGGGTTTGACAAGAAAGCCATCATTCTCTTTAATGTGGCGCAGATCGTGGTCAATGCTGTTGCATGGATTGGCCTTGCTCCCCTGCTCGACATTCTGATTTATGCGGAGCCGGTGGAGAAGCTTTTCGTACAGGGTGCCGGAGCCTTTTTGGGGAACATCCTTATCATTGGAATCCTGGGAACCCTGCTGTGCGCCGGTTACTCCAAGATCGGAGCCAAATCGTCCAGTCTTTCCAAAGAGGATTAACCTATGGAGCCTATGATCGAGTTCAAGGATTTTTCATTTAAATACCGTGCTCAGAAGGAACCGACTCTCCGGGACATCAATCTCACGATTATGCCCGGAGAGAAGGTTCTGATCGTAGGGCCTTCCGGCTCCGGAAAATCTACTCTGGCCCATTGCGTCAATGGCCTTGTTCCCTTTTCTTATGCCGGGGAGATGACAGGAACGCTTAGGGTGGGAGGCAAAAACCCGGCGGATCTGGGTCTTTTTGGCCTGTCCAAGATTGTGGGAACCGTATTGCAGGATACGGACGGACAGTTTATCGGACTGACGGTGGCGGAGGATATTGCCTTTGCCCTTGAAAATGACAATGTACCCCAGGAGGAAATGATTCCGAAGGTGGATGAGGTGGCGGAGCTGGTGGATGTAAAAAAGCTTCTGGGCAATGCGCCGCGGGAGCTCTCCGGCGGTCAGAAGCAGCGGGTCTCCATGGCGGGGGTCATGGTAGACGACGTGGACATCCTGCTCTTTGACGAGCCTTTGGCCAACCTTGACCCGGCTACCGGAAAGCGGGCCATTGACCTCATCGACCAGATTCAGAAAAAGAAGAAGACTACCATCCTTATTATAGAACATCGTCTTGAGGACGCCCTTTACCGGGATGTGGATCGGATTGTTGTGGTGGGAGAGGGACGGATTGTGGCGGACACCACGCCGGACGAGCTGTTGGTTACGGATGTGCTTGAAAAGCAGGGCATCCGGGAGCCCCTTTATATCACTGCGATCAAACATGCGGGATGCCGGATCCAGGCTCAGGATAAGCCCATGCACATGGAAACCATGGATTTGGAGTCTTACCGGGACAAGGTAAGAGCCTGGTTTGACAAAACCGAGGGAAAAGAAAAAAGGCCGGATTCTGCCTCGGCCCTTAAGGTGGAGGATTTGTATTTTTCTTATGTGGAGGGAAAACCTATCCTTCAACATATTCATTTCGATATCAAAAAGGGTGAGATGGTCAGCATCGTGGGTAAAAACGGCGCGGGCAAGTCCACTCTTTCCAACCTGATTTGCGGCTTCTATAAGCCTACCAGAGGAACCATCTGCCTGAACGGGAGGGACATGGCGCCTCTTTCCATTAAGGAGAGAGGGGAAAAGATCGGGCTGGTGATGCAGAGTCCCAACCAGATGATCTCAAAGCCCATGATTTTCGACGAGGTGGCTCTGGGCCTTGCGGTGAGAGGAACCTCGGAGGATGAGATAAAAGAGAGGGTGCATCAGACGCTGAAAACCTGCGGTCTCTATCCTTTCAGGAACTGGCCCGTATCGGCCCTTAGCTTCGGGCAGAAAAAGAGAGTGTCCATTGCCTCCATACTGGTGATGAATCCGGAGGTCATGATACTGGACGAGCCTACCGCTGGCCAGGACTACCGGCATTATACGGAGATCATGGATTTTTTGAAGGAAATCAACGAAACCCTGGGGATTACCATTATCATGATCACCCACGACATGCATCTGATGCTGGAATATACGGACAGGGCCATTGTGATTGCGGACGGACACCTGATCGCGGACGATACTCCGGCAAAGGTTTTGACAAATGAAGTCATTGCCGATAAGGCTTATTTGAAAAAAACATCCCTGTACGATCTGGCAGTGGGCTGCGGGATTGGTAACCCTTCGGAATTTGTGGAGCGGTTTATCGCCTACGAGCGGGAACAGAAAAAGGCCGGCAAGCCAGACAAAAGGGAAGAAGAGGAGATGCGGGCGGATGGCTAAGATTTTATCCTATGAAGAAAAAGATACATGGATCCATGAGCTGAGCGGCGTGACCAAGCTGATCTTCTTCCTGCTGTGGTGTCTGACCAGTATGCTTACCTATGACACCAGAGTGCTGGTTACCATGCTGATTCTTGCCCTGATCATTTTCAAGATATCCCAGACAGAGTGGAAGCAGGTAGGGGCAGTGTTTAAGCTGGTGATGGTGTTTCTGGTTTTTAACGTGCTGGCCATTTATCTCTTTTCTCCGGATCAGGGTACGGCTATTTACGGAACTAAAACCGTGCTGTTTCACATTGCAGGCCGCTATGATGTGACGATGGAACAGCTCTTTTATGAGCTGAATGTGGTGATCAAATATTTCACGGTGATTCCGGCGGTATTCATGTTTCTGGTGACCACCAACCCCAGCGAATTTGCGGCCTCCCTGAACAAAATGGGGGTCAGCTACAATGTGGGCTATTCCATCTCCATTGCCCTTCGGTATATTCCCGATGTGCAGGGGGAGTTTACCAAGATCAAGCATGCCCAGGAGGCCAGAGGGATCGAGATGTCAGGCAAGGCTTCCCTGATCAGCAGGATCAAAAATACTGCCACCATCATTTTCCCGCTGATCTTTTCCAGTATGGACCGGATTGATGTGGTCAGTAACGCCATGGAGCTGCGGGGCTTCGGCAAGCATAAGAAGAGAACCTGGTATATGGGAAAGCCGCTTGGGCGCAACGATTATCTGGCGATTGCCTTTACGGTGCTGTTCAGCGTGGCGGCGCTGGTGGTTACGTTTGCGGATGGGAGCAGGTTTTATAATCCGTTTGGGTAGGAGCAGGAAACCCGGAGCGTAAGCAGTACCGGGCTTTGTCATTGACAGAAAATCAGCATTAGATCACAGCCCCCTCTCTGTACTCCCCCTCTCAATCAGCCGGGTAGGGAAGGAGGCGGCAGCGGGAAGAGTATGATTTTCGATCATGTTCTGAAGCATGGTAAGGATTGCTTTTGCCATAGCGGGCCTTTGGATTTCCATGGTGGTGATGGGAGGAGTGCAGAGCTGGCTTATGGTGGAATTGTCGAATCCCATGACTTTTATATCCTCAGGAATCCGGTATCCAAGGCTCTGGGCTTTTTGCATAGCGATATAGGCCAGTTCGTCATTGCGGCCTAAGATTGCGTCCACGGGATGCTTTTGGATATAGATTTCTGTCTGCCTGGCGACTTCCTCCCGGCTATGGCACCCTGTAATGATATTCTGCTGTGGGGAGGAAGATAAGCCAAGGGCTTTCATTTCCTGTGTAAAACCGCGGTAGCGCATATCGTTTTCGTCGCTGAAATGACCGTTTGGGCTGAAACGGTCGATATAGATCACATTTCTGCAGCCCAGGGCAAACAAATATCTGAGACTTTCTTTTATCCCCATATATAAACCGCTGTCCACTTTGGCAGCTCCGGTTATGTTATCGTAATCCCTGTTGACAATCAGAACCACAGAAATATTTGCGTCGATCAGTTGCTGGATGTATTCTTCGGGAAAGCTGATGGAGCTGATGATCACCCCGTCATAGCATCTGCCGATGATGTCGTCTACAAATTGCCGGGTATTGCGGTTGCCGCAGAGGGAGATGATGTAACCCAGGTCGTAAGCATTTTTTTCCAGCTCGCTGAGCAGGAGGCTAAAATGCTCGGATATGAGCTGGTCGGTGATAAAAAGAATATGGTTCATCCTTTTTCCCTTTAAAGCACGGGCTATGGGATTGGGGCGATAGCCCAGCTTTTCCACTGCCTCCAGCACTCTTTTGCGTTTTTCCTTGTCCACATATCGGTTATTATTTATAACATAAGAGACGATCGTTTCACTGACCCCTGCTTCCAGGGCAATGTCTTTTCGGGTAACGGGTGAACGTTTCTGATCCATGTGGGGCTCCTTTTTGCGGGCTTTCAAAAGTAACGTGTTAATGCAGCAGTCCGGACGGGAGCGGAACTGTTACATTGAAATTATAATGGGGAAAAGTTTTTAAGTCAAATGGATTGACAGATGTTCCCAGTGGGAATATACTTAGGATATACACACGTGTTTATATGCGGAATAAAAGCCCTTCAAGGGGAAAAGAATGGAGGAATATCATGAACGAACAACGCAATGTGATCATCGTATATGCGGACGATTTGGGGTTCGGGGATCTGGGCTGCTATGGAAGCCATCAGATTGAGACGCCGAATCTGGATCGGTTGTGCAGGGAGGGGCTTAAGTTTACCAATGCCTACGCCACCTCCGCGGTCTGTACGCCATCCCGCTACAGCATTCTGACGGGACGGTATCCGTTTCGGAACAGCCAGGCGCATATATTGCCGGGAGATGCCGGCTGCATCATAGACCCTGCGCTGGATACCATGCCCAGGCTTTTTCAGCGCGCCGGGTACCATACCGGAATTGTAGGAAAATGGCATCTGGGATTAAGCGACGGAAGCCGTCCAATTGACTGGAATCAGGAGATCAATCTTACCCCAATTGATCTGGGATTTGACGAATCCTTTATTTTCCCGGCGACAGCGGATCGGGTTCCTTGCGTTTATGTGGAAGGCCGTTCGGTGGTGAATCTGGATCCGGAGGATCCTATTGAGGTTTCATACGAGAGAGAATGTCCGTTTGACGATATTCCTACCTATCACAAGAATCCGGAGCTTTTGGAAATGAAGTCCTCCAACGGTCATGATATGAGTATTGTGGGCGGAATCGGAAGGATTGGATATATGCGCGGAGGCAGGAAGGCCATTTGGAAAGACGAGGATCTGGCGGAAACTTTCTTAGGCAGAGCCCTTCAATTTATCAATGAGAGCCGGAAGGAGGATAAGCCTTTCTTTTTGTATTATGCGGTGCATCAGCCCCATGTACCCCGTGTGCCCTCGGCCCGTTTCCGCGGCGCAACGGCTCTTGGCCCCAGGGGAGATGTGATTGCCGAGCTTGACTGGTGTGTGGGACAATTAATGGAGGAACTTGAAAAATTAAATATCCGGGACAATACAATGATTATCTTTTCCAGCGATAACGGCCCGGTATTGGACGACGGATATGTGGACGGGGCCTTTGAATTAAATGGCACTCACCGGGCGGCAGGGCCGCTGCGGGGCGGAAAGTACAGCAAATTTGACGGAGGAACAAGGATACCTTTTATCGTGAGCTGCCCGAACCTTGTTCACAGGGGAGTTTCCCAGGCGCTGGTAAGCCAGGCAGATCTGTTTGCTTCCTTTGCGCATATGCTTGGTATGGAGCTTGAAAAGGAGAGTGCGGTTGACAGTCAGGATATGTACGATGCATTGATTGGAGAGGATCCCGCAGGCAGAAAAGAGCTGATGGTGGAGGATGTTTCCTGCGGCAAGATGCTCCGGCGGGGGAACTGGGCCTATCTGTCTCCCAGCGAGGGTTCGCCCTTTATCGGCAGTGTGCAGATTGAAACCGGTTTGTCCATGGATCCCCAGCTTTACAATATGGATTATGATATTGGACAGCGGGCAAATGTGGCCTGGGATTATGAAGATGTGGTGAAGGACATGGAACAGCGTCTTGGAGAAATCATGAAGAGCGACAGGACGAGGGAATGACAGGATAAATAACGCATATTGCAGGGCGGCTTGCAATATGCGGAAAGGAAATAATAATGGCTATGCCTGAAGCGTTGGCGCTTTGGGTATAGCCATCATTAGAGTTCATAATGTCCTTTACAGGACTTTACAATTATTTGGTCTTCAAAAACCTCATATATCAAGCGATTGGCAGAGTCAATCCGCCGGCTGAAGGAGCATTTAATGTCTTTTTATCCTGAGTTTGCCAATAGAGGTATTCGCTCCATCCATCTTCTGCAAAAGTAATTTTCATTGGTACTTATTCCTCCATAGCAAGAAGTTCTTCCATGGTCTTAGTAATGACATGCCCATTTTGGATTTGCTCATCTGCTTTCGCCAATTTTGCCAAGTATTCAGCATTCTTCTTTGCCTTTGCTAATTCGTTATACTCTGTCTCTGAGATGATAACAACATTTCTGTTTTCTTTCCGAGAAACAATCACTGGCTCCCCGTTAAATGCAATATCAAAATATTTTTTTATGTTTGCTCTTATATCCACCTGCTTTGTTGCAATCATAAATAACCCCTTTCTGTACCTAAAACCGTACTTTTTATTGTACATATATTTTATATTTTTATTATGTACCAGTCAAGGAGAATGATAGAGAAAAAAGATACAAATATTGCTATGTATTGCGCTTGCCCTGCGCCGCCATCAGCATGAGAGAGGCTTTGCTGTTCGCCCTCCCCAGAGGGCAATTTTCGCCGTTCATCTCAGAAACGGACAGACTCATAACCGTTCAAACCCTCATTTCATGATCCGAAATAGCTGAATCTTCCCCCAAAGGCAGATACAGAAACACCTCAAACACCTCCCCTTCGGTCTGCAGGGTCATTTTCCCGTGATACCGGTTTGCAATTTCCTGCATGCTTCTGAGCCCGATTCCATGATTTTCCTTATCCGGCTTGGAGGTCTGGGGCAGAGGGATTTCTGCCCGATCTGTTCTGCGTTTTCCCGGTGTTCTTTTGTTTTCGGGTGTTCTTTCGTTTTCCGGCGTTCTTTTGTTTTCCGGCGTTCTTTTGTTTCCCAACGTTCTTTCGTTTTCCGGCGTTTTGTCATTTCGCGTTGTGTCAGAGCGCCTCGTGTGCTCATCGTGCTGTTGCCAAGTCTCACACCGGGCGGGGTTTTTGACCTCCAGGCAAAACAGCCCTTTTTGAGCCTTGCTCTTTAGCGAAACCCTCCGCTGATCCGGCGGCAGCTTCCGGCAGGCTTGGGCGGCATTGTCCAGGGCGTTGGCAAAAAGGGCGCAGATATCCGCCTTTTCAAAGGGGAGCTCATCGGTAATTTGAATTTCTGCTTGCAGCCGTATGCCATACCGGCTCATTTGTTCTTCTTTGACGGAGAGAACTGCGTTGACCACGGTATCCTCACAGTATTTGAAAGGCCTGCCTACGGTATGATCCCGGGTTAAACCCTGAATATATTCTTCTCTCTGCTCCTGCGGAAGCACGCTGAGCACCGACAAATGGTTGAGCAGGTCGTGCTTTAGCCGCCGTATGGCGAAATGCTGCTGTTCCATGGATTCATAATAGCTGCGGTTGATCTCTGCCAGCATGGTCTGCTCCTCCAGCTTTTGCTGTCTTGCCAGCACAATAACCGCCCGGAACAGGCCGATAAAGGACAGCATAGCCAGAGAAAGCAGGACGATACAGACAGAGCGAAAACTGGTTTTGTCGATCATAAGACCCGCTTGTTCCAGCACAGTCAGTAAGACCAGAGATAAGACAATGCCCAGGGGAGTGGCTGTCAAAAGCAGCAGAAGCTTCCAGAGGCTGTCGGAGAGGCGGTAGTCCTTATCCGGCGCAAATTTTCTGTTGGTCAGATACAAAAGCAGGGCAAGCATCAGGGAAAAGGAAGAGGAAAGAACCAGGCTCAGGGAGCGGCTATTTGCCCTCATGTCCAGGGGGATAAGAAAGTTATCCCGCAGAACATTAAAAGCGAAAACCGTGCTGGCATACATCAGCCCTAGGGTTATCTTTTTCCAGAAGCTTCCCTCACAGGCAATATAGATTGCCAGAAGAAAGAAGGTGGTTGTGGGCAGAATGTTCCCCCAGTCTCCCAGATAGATAATAGAACTGAGAGTAAGATAACAGCCGCACCATAGGATAAGCCGTTTCCAGGGTTTGCTTGCTATTGTAATAAAATTTTTCATCCCTTGCAGCAGGACAAAAGCCGCCGCAATTCCAACGATATAAAAATGAATTAGGTACATATTCGTCCTGGCGCCTTCCCGGTTAGTTTCCAATCATAAATCTGGCAATTTTTTCCGCCGCCGCTTCCCTGTGGTTTCTGCTGCAGGGAAGTTTTTTGTTTCCGATCGTGACAGAACTGCTTCCCAGATAATCCACCCATGCCGGATTGATCAGATAGCGCTGATGAATCCGCACAAACTGATGTCCGGTTTGTTCCTCGATTTCGTCCAGCCTGGCATAGAAGGCATATTCCGCCTGCTCAGTGACCAGAGTGACCTTGCGTCTGTCGGAATAAAAATACAGAATATCGTGCAGCAGAAAACGCCATGTCCCGTCTGCGTTTCTGAAGGAAAAAGTCAGATTTTTTTCCTGCTCCAGTTTGGTCCGCACCCGGTGCAGCAGCTCCATAAGCCGCTGTGTCGCCACCGGTTTTACGATGTAGTCAAGGGCTCCCACGCTGTAACCGTCAAACACATAATCGGGATAGCCTGTCAAAAAGACGATCATGATATTTTGGTCAAAATCCCTGATTCTCCGGGCCGTTTCCATTCCATTTAAGCCTTTCATCTCAATATCCAGAAAAAGCAGATCAACCTCTCCCGGATGCTTTTGCAGCCATGACACCGCATTGGCGCCGGCCGAGAATTCGTAGACAATCTCTTCGGTTTCCTCAATCAGGGCTTTTTCCAACTGGAAGCGGAGGGCATCTCTCGCATCCGTCTCATCATCACACAGGGCGATTCGTAACATGAAGGACTCCTTTTGCGAACGGTAAAGTATTTTGTGAACGGCAAAGTATGTTGTCGTTTTCTATAGTATCACATTCTTTTTCCCTTCGCATACCCTTTCGCTGCTTTCGTGAGCCAAACTTTACACTGGATACGGCCAAACTTTACAACATCTGCTTTTGACCTCCAAAGTTTACATACAGACGGTCAAACTTTACCCTGCCTTCTGCAGAGCGGCCTTGGGGGTGTTACGATAGGAAAGAACAAAAAATTTACCGGTTTATCAGGAAAGAAAGAGAGGGAGTTTCATGTTATATGTGAAAAATCTGCACAAATCCTATCAGGTGGGAAAGAACAAGTATGAGGTGCTAAAGGGGATCGACTTCCATGTGGGAAAGGGGGAATTTGTGGCCGTCATGGGGCCCTCCGGCTCGGGTAAGACTACGCTGCTCAACTGTATCTCCTGCTATATCCCTTTTGACCAGGGAGAGATCACCATCGGAGGCGCCAGGCTTGCAGGGCAGAGCGAGTCTGAGCTGGCAAAGCTGCGCAATACCCAGATCGGCTTTGTGTTCCAGGATTTTATGCTTCTGGACGGACTTACGATTCGGGAAAATATCCTGGTGCCCCGCATCGTCCAGGGTGAGGTGTCCGAGGAGGCGCAGGAGCTGGCGGATAAGCTTACGGGGCTGTTTGGGATTAGCCATATCGTGAACAAGTACCCGGCGGAGATTTCCGGCGGTGAGAAACAGAGGGCGGCGGTGGCCCGTAGCCTGATCAATAATCCGCTGATTATTCTTGCCGACGAACCCACAGGAAATCTGGATTCCAAATCCAGCAGGGCTGTCATCGAAAGCTTCGGGGAGGCCAGGGAGCGCATGGGCGCCACGATTTTTATGGTGACCCACGACAGCTTTGCCGCTTCCTTCTGCGACCGGGTGGTGCTCTTAAAGGACGGCTCCATCTACCGCCAACTGGAAAATAACGGGGAGCGGGGGAGCTTCCACGACAAGCTGTTGGCCGCCATCAAAGAGATGGCAGAGTAAAGGACTTAGGAGGGATTTCATATGGAACAGATTTTTACGTTGAAAAAAATGGAACGGAAATTGCAGCATGCGGACCGGAAGCATGCACGGCTTTATCTGTTCTGCAACTTCACAGCTTTGATGATTATTTCTGCTTACTCGGGCATGATGCTCTCGCCTACGGTGCAGAAAGCTTTCCCCACAGGGGGAGACAGCCGCAAGCAGATGAACGCTATTTTCATGCTGACCCTGATCGGCTGCGTTGTGTTTACCGTCTATGCGGCCAGCCTCTTTTTCCGGCATAAATCGGGACAATTGGGTATCCTGATGGCGCTGGGGGCGTCCAGGAGACGGCTGATACCCGGGCTTTTCAGAGAGGTGCTGCTTTTGAGCGGCTTATCCTCCGTAGCGGGCACTCTGGCTGGATTTCCCTTTATCTGGGTGATCTGGACAGGGTTTCGGCTGATTATGATCGACAGCTCGGACATGAAGCTCTCCTTTGATTTCAGGTGCCTGCTGATCTCTCTGGCCTTTCTTCTCGTGGTGGTGGCCTTTTCCTGTCTCACTGCCTGGCGGTATCTGCGCAGAACCAATATCATGGAGGTGATCCGGGAAGAACACATCAACGAGCCTGTGAAGGAACTGGGAAAATGGTGCGCTCCGGTAGGGGGGATTCTGATCGCCTTGGGGGTTCTTGCTGGATATTTTATGCCTGTCATTTATATGAGAAAGTTTAATACTCTGTCCCCAGTCTGGCTAAGCGCCCTGTATCTGCCTGCGCTTGCGGGGCTCTATATGGTCATGCTTCACGCGGTGGTACATGGCTTTCGAAGCTATAAGCGTAACCCCTACAAAAATATCATAGCCAGAAGCATGATGAAATTTCAGGGGAAACAGACCGTAAACAATATGATTGTGGTCACGCTCCTGATTGCGGGAGCCTGCTTCGGCATCTTTTATATTCCGATCATCTCCGTAGGCGCTATGATGGGCTATGACGCACAACCTTTTGACTATTTTTACCACTGCCGGGCCGACCAGGCCATGCCGGAAAAGGAGGACATAGACGCCCTTGCCGGGGAATACGGGCTTTCCTTAAAGGATTGGGGAGAGTATGATTATATTACCCTGGGCTTTGGTAATTACGGGGATGTTATGGAGGAGGACGGCGAGCATTGGCATACGGAATATGCCCCTATAAGCGGGGAGGAGATGGCGATTTCCGAAGAGGCATGGAATCGGCTGACGGGGGAGGAGATCGACGTTCTTCCGGGCACCTATCTGTGCATTACGAATCGGGAAGAGACCTCTCTTTATGTCAATACCAACGCCAGACACCTGACCAACATGGTCACACGCACGCAGCTTTCCACCCAGTGCGCCGGACTGCTCCACTATGATCTTTTAGGGGGCGACAGGCAGTGCCGGGTTTTGGATCAGGGAGATTATGAGAAGCTTTCGGAGGGACTTACCGACGATTGGAAAGGAACGCTCACAGCCTTCAATGTGGAGGGAGAGGATTCCTATCCTTTTGCCAACGCGCTTTTTCGCCGTCTGATTGCCTCTAACGGAGAGGACTGCTTTACCTCCAAGGAATACAGCCGGGTGACTTCCATCCTGGCAAGGGAGGAGGGGAAGGAAGACTGGCAGGAAAGAGAGTCGGAGAGATCGTTCATGTATGTGGATCCCAAGGAGGCGGATTCCATTGTCTTTCGCCAGAACTGGAAATATAAACCCAGCTTCCGTATTTTGAGCCAGAATGACTTCCTGCTCTCTACCTCCGTGTTTTTGATGATGTTTCTGTTTATCTTTATCGTGTGCATCCTGACGGCCCTGATTATCTGCCATACCCGCTGTCAGACCATTGCCCTGAACAACCGTTATATTTTCGACGATCTGAAAAAGCTGGGAGCTTCCCCTGCCTTTCTGAAAAGGGAAGTGGACAGTCAGTGCGGCGGAGTCTTTAAGGTACCTGCGCTGGTAGGTATGGTCGCTATTTATCTGATTTTTATCCTGCTGTTGTACGGAAACGACGGCCGGATTGCTTTCAGCGAGGTGATGGCATTGGCTGTGTGCCTGGGGATTGAGCTTGTCCTGGGAGGCCTGATTTATGGGGTGTATCGGTTTACGGCAAGAGGCATACGCAGGAAGCTGGGGATTGGGGGAAACTGAGGTTTCTAAAAATACGCTTGTTCGCGCAATGTATCAATTCTGAAATTTATATAGACAAAACCGGTCAGAGGGCTGTGCCGGCGCTATGGCATGGATTTTAAGGGAACGAAGAAATGGTATGACGGATATTTTCTGGAAGGCGTGGGCTCTGTCTATAACCCGCGTTCCGTGGTCAGCGCCATGCGCTTTGGAAAATTTCAGTTTTATTGGAACCAGACAGAGACTTTTGAAGCTCTTCGCACCTATATTGACCTGAACTTCGAGGGGCTTAAGGATGCAATCCTCCAAATGATGGACGGGAAAAACGCGGTTCCGGTGGACATTCGCAGCTCTACCAATGACATGGTGACCTTCCATTCCAGGGATGACGTGCTGACTCTCCTTGTACATCTGGGGTATCTGGGATACCGCAGTGAGCGGGGAGAAGTCTTTATTCCCAATGAGGAGATCTTAAATGAATAGATTACGTCCATCAGCAATTCTGACTGGGGGGGGGAGGTGTTGAAGGCACTGAGAAATTCAAGGTCTGTTCTGGACGCGGTCTGGAATCAGGATGAGGCTCTTGTGGCAAAGGCGGTGGAGGAAGCATCTATCCTGTGTTTTTAAATCTTCTGGTTATCCCTCTTATGAGTTTTTTGATGGGAGCAGGAATATTGCTCCTTGTTTGTCAGCTTTTGTGTCCCCCGTTGGGGCTGCCCTTTGCCCTGCTTATAAAAGGCGTCCTGGAAGTTTACAGGACGGCAAGAGAACGGCGCGGAAACATGGATTACCTGGGAGAGCGGAGCCGTGAGCTTCGAGACAGACGGGAAAAGGATGAGTGTGAGGAGGTTTCTGGAAAAAAATAGTGTACAATAAAACGAAAAGAGTTGGTCATTATGCCAGCTCTTTTTTTCGTGGAATTACATAATTTACGAAATTTTTTCTCCCCCTCCTCTAACCCCCAGTAAATTAAGGAAAAAAGGAACATCCCACTCTATCGCTGACGGTCATTTTGACGGTCTATGGTTTATTTTCAGAAGCCTTT
>CATLHM010000016.1 GCA_949949005.1 uncultured Lachnospiraceae bacterium | reverse complement strand
GTAGTCAGAATATTGATTCTGTCAATTGGCAGAGGGTGAATGCAAAATCTGGGGAGGTAGAGTGTAAGAGTGCCTGAATCAAAAAGAGAAAAAATGAACATAGAAAAAATAGACGAATTTTTGGACTGGTTGGCAGAAAAGGGACGCGGAAAGACTTCTATCGAGAGTTACCGCAGAAACCTAATGGAACTGTACAGATATCTGCCCGACGAAAAATATATTGATGGGGAGACTGGGCCTCAATGGAAAAATTATCTGGAAGAGCAGGGGCTGAAGCCGACTACGGTTAATACGAGAATGTCAGTGTGGAATAGTTTCCTCCAATATATCGGGCACCGGGAATGGCAGATAGGAAATTTTAACCGGAAAAAGGAGAATATACAGCCGCAGCTTAGCCGGGCGGAGTACTTAAGACTCTTATCTGCAGCAAAACAGTTAGGAAAAGAGAAGTCATATCTATTGATTAAGACACTGGGGGGCGGCGGGATGCGGATCCAGGAATTACCGCAGCTCACTGTGGAGGCGGTAAGTCGGGGAATGGTAGAGTTGGAATATCACAACGCCCGGCAGAAGCGTATAATGCACCTTCCGGAAGGATTAAAGGAAGAGCTGCTGGATTATGCACGCCGTGAAGGGATAAAAGAAGGACCGGTATTTAGCACACCGGAGGGAATCCCCATGGCTCGTTCGAGCGTGAATTATTTCATTTCTTTGGTAAGCCATGATGCCCAGGTAGACGAGGAGAAAGCAAATCCCAGATGCCTGTGGAAAATGTACCGGGAGACCTGTGAAGGAATCCAGGCGAACGTGGAGGTTCTGATCGAGCAGACCTATCAGAGGATATTAGAGGAAGAGCAGTTATTTATGGGATGGAAAGTATAATATTGACGAGGGTATGATGTGGAAACAGAATACATAACAATTAATCACAAAAGAGTCCGCAGGCTGTCCCCCAAACCGCAAAAGCCCGATGCAGATGACAGACAGGATGTCTTTATTATAGGAAGTAAAGGAATACCGGCTCTCTATGGAGGTTTTGAAACTTTTGTGGAAAGATTGACAGAGCGCCGTATCAGCGAAAAAATACGATATCATGTATCGAGGATGGCAAATGATAGAATCTGCTATGAATATAACGGAGCGGAATGCTTTAATGTGAAGGTTCCGGATATTGGCGCTGCCAAGGCGGTTTGGTATGACATTGTAGCCCTCTATAGAAGCATTCGCTGGTGTCGGAAAAATCCGGATATAAAGAGACCGGTTTTTTATATCCTAGCCTGTCGGATAGGTCCTCTGGCATGGTGGTTCCAAAGACAGATCAGAGAGATAGGCGGCCTTTTATATGTCAATCCTGACGGACATGAGTGGAAGAGGGGGAAATGGAACAAATCGATTCAACGCTATTGGAAGTTGTCAGAGAGACTCATGGTGAAACATTCAGATCTTGTAATCTGTGACAGTGAGTGCATCAAAAACTATATAAATAAAGAATATAAAGCGTATGCCCTACAAACGGTTTTCATCGCATATGGCGCGGACGATTTTCCCTCTTATCTATCCGACAGAGAGGGAAAATACGTAAGGTGGTTGAAAGAGATGGGGCTGACAGCAGGAGAATATTATCTTGCAGTCAGCCGTTTTGTCCCGGAAAATAATTTTGAAACCATGATTCGGGAATTTATGGAATCAGATTCAAAAAAAGACTTTGTGATTATTGCCACACAGGATCCGGATTTTCTAAGACAGCTTGAAGAAAGGCTGCATTTTTCCCATGACGGCAGGATTAAATTTGTAGGAACGGTATATGATGCGGAACTGCTAAAAAAAATACGTGAGAATGCCCATGCATACTTACACGGACATGAGGTAGGAGGAACGAACCCTAGCCTTTTGGAGGCTCTTGGAAGTACGGATGTGAATCTGCTGCTCGATGTGGAATTTAACCGTGAGGTTGCCGTGGAGTCGGCTTTTTATTGGACCAAGGAAAAGAAAAATCTGGCAGCGCTAATTGACAGAGTGGATCAGATGAATCAGGCCGATATGCACAAAATGGGTATCCGGGCGAAGAAGAGAATCCAGGAAGCTTATAAATGGGAGGACATTGTGAAAAAGTATGAAGCTGTATTTTTGAATCACGGTGCAGAAGATCAATGAAAGTAATTATTGCAAATTACCATTATTTTGTGGACGGCGGGCCCGGACGATATCTGTTTAATTTTATGAGAGCGGCACAAAGAAGGGGAATAGAAGTGATTCCATTTTCGGTTCAGAATCCCCGAAATGAGAAGACGGAGTATGAAAAATATTTTGCAAAGCCCCGGGCGGATGCACTTATGTATTCGGATACGAAGCCCACGTTTAAAAATTTATGTGGGATGCTCCGCGCTGTGGTATGGAATTTTGACGCTGCCAAAAGACTGAAGAAGCTGATTCGGGATACGCAACCGGATGTCGTATATATTTTACATGAAATCAACCATTTATCCCCCTCCATTATCCGTGCAGCCAAGAGGGAAGGGGTGCGGGTAGTACACCGCATATCAGATTTTTTCATGTTTTGCGCCAGATATGATTTTCTCTGCGGCGATAGGATCTGTGAGGTGTGTATTGGCGGACGGTATGGCGGAGCACTTAAGAGACGTTGCGTAAAAAATTCACGGTTCTGTACCCTGCTTCGGGTAGCGGCGATGAAGCTATATCAGTGGAATCATGTTTTTGAGGAGGTAGATCTGTTTGTTGTTCCTTCTGTTTTTACAGGGAAAAAGCTGGTGGAGGGTGGGATTCCCAGAGAAAAAATTCTTCATCTTCCCACATTTACCGACATGAGGGAAGTAGTTCCCTGCTATTGCCATGAGAAGTATTTTTTGTTTATAGGGCGCATGGCAAGACAAAAAGGGGTAATTTATGCGATTGAGGCAATGAACAGGCTAAAAGAGAGCGGCTATGTACTGAAGATCACCGGAAACTTATCGGGTTCGGATGAGGATAGAGAACTGAAAAGCTATATCGCGGAACATCATCTGGAAAAGTATGTTCTTTTTATCGGCTTTCTGGAAGGGAAGGAACTGACAGAATCAATTTCCAAAGCTGCCTGTGTGATTTGTCCGTCTCTCTGGTATGAAAATATGCCGAATACAGTTTTGGAGGCGTATGCTTGCGGAAAACCTGTGGTGGCTTCCCGGCTTGGCAGTCTTGAGGAAATGGTAAAGGACGGTTGTACGGGATTTTTGTTTTCGCCCAGGGACTCACATGCGTTAGCTGGAGAACTTGAAAAATTCATAGAAGATGAGGATTTAAGCGGGCGGCTGGGAAGACAGGCAAGAAAAAGGTGTGAAGAAAAATATGGGGAAGATAAACATATGGAGAGGCTGATTGCTGCTCTTAAGGGATAGATTGGGAAAGGATGGAACCGGAATATGGGAGATAAACTTTTCAGGATCAAAATAATAGGTGGCTATAATAAGGAAGACGTACATAGTTATATTTCGAAGCTGGAAGAGGAGCTGACGCGGGCGCACGAGAGATTGGAGGGTCAAAATGAGCCGGGCAGGGAACCGGAGAAAAAGGCGGAAGCGGATGAAGATGTGATTGTTTTGAGGGATACCGCAGAAGAGACAAAAGAGAAAAATATGAGAGGGAAAGTGGTGAAACAGGAGGGAGCGGATATTGGATGCGGGGGGCAGGCAAGGGAGCTTGCGGCAATCCGTGAAGAACTCGAACAGGTAAAAAATGAATTGATTGACACGAAAGTGGAGCTTGGCATCAGTAAGAAGCGCTGTGAGCAAAGCGAGCAGAAGAAAGAATCTTTGCTGGAATTGATCCAGCACCTGGTAGATAACTACAGCGGACTTCAGACTTCGCAGTATTATCTGACCGAGCAGATAAAGGATATGGGACGCATGGAAAAACGAATGGAAATAATTCAAAATAATTTGGAGCATATCCTGAGAGCGGATGTCAGCATAAGTGACTCTTTTTAAAACTCAGGCTCATGCAGGGGGCCCTCTTCCCAACCCCATGATAAGAGAAAAAGGAGACACAAAGAAATGAAAGAGTTTAGGCTGTTTTCATATATCAGAAACTATAAAATAGTGATTGTGCTCTCTTCGCTGATTATGGGAGTTTTATTCTACTTCTATTTTTCAGGGAAGCAGACATACACTGCAAGCGCTATTATTCAGTATAAAAATGAGCAGGCATCGAAAGGGCTTGCGGCGGACGGGACGGAAATTGACATTACCGAAATTTATTCCGCTGAGGTGATGACAAAAGTATTTGAAAAGCTGGAGCTTAATTACAGTGAAAACAATATGGATGCCATCCGGAGCAACGTGAAAGTGGATGAGGTACAGAGCAGGGAAGAAGCAGCAGTCCAGGAAGCCCTGAATGAAAAAGGGGAGGTTGCTGAAACCAAGCCGACCATGTACAGGGTATCTTACACGATAGGCAGCCGGGATGCGAGAGATGCCGAAGACTTTTCCAGACAGATTCTTACGGCTATGCTCAATACGTATGTGGAGACCTATGCGGAAAATCATGTGAACAGTGAGATACCTCTTTATTCCGTGGAAGGAGTCTATGATAAGGAGTACGATTATATTGAGATGCTGGATATTCTGAATAAAGCAGTGAGTAGGGCGCTGGAGCAGTTATCTTATAAGGAAGGCGGGAATTTTCGCTCGGCGGATACAGGATACTCTTTTGCCGACCTTCGGCGGGAATTTTCCCTTTTGAATGATATTGACTTGCCGAATGCCTATGCGTTTGTGATTGGAAACCAGATCACAAAGGATCAGGATATCCTGATTTCCAAATACGAAAACAAGATTAAAAACGCGGTGCTGAAAAACGATGCATCGGCGGCGAACAGCAGAGGAATTGATGAAATTATTGATGCCTATGTGGAGATGATGCGCAGCTCCAACAACACTGATTTTACCTATCAATATATTCTCGGGGAGGTCTACGAAAACTATTATGAGACGGAGGGAGAAAGGCAGCATATAGAGCAGACAACGGAATATGACGACCTGATGAACAACTATGTGAAGGAGAACACAGAGTTTGAAAAAACATTGATTGATATTGCCTATGACAGGTATATTTTGGAAGTGTTTTCCGGAAATATTGATGAGGGGAGCAGTGTGGCGGTTGAGGTGATCGAGAGTCCGGGAATCAGGACAGCGGCGAAGAGGGAAGAGGGAGAGGGTGGGGAGGAAGCTGAGCCAGTTACAGAGGTTACTTTTGATACGAATACCATTATACAGAAAAAAATTTTGAGTTCTAAGGAGAGCCAGGAGGAAGCCTACGGGATGATTAAAGATCTGACGGACAGAATTGATCTGCTCTATCGGATGGCCCAGGCTACCAACGAGGAATACAATCGCTTTGCCGGGGCGGAAAACATTGCAATTATGACAGACACCATCGCGGAGCCTTCCTTAAATCTTCCGGTATATGCAATGCTTGCAGTGATACTCTTTGGCATAATTGGATGTGCGTTTGCAGTTGTGGTGGGAAGAACATTGGAAATTTTTGATTATTATGTCTTCACGGATAAAAAGCTGGACATTGCGAACCGTGCGGGGTGCGACCGCTATATTGCCAAATTCGGGAAATCTCTTCTTCCCTCTGGATTTGTCTGCATTTCGATTAAGATGCTCAAAATTGAGCAGAAAAATAAAGAATTTGGAAGGGAAAAGTGCGACAGAATGATGGCGGATTTCTGCAGAATTCTCCGGGAGATTTTGCCGGCAGAGAAGGTTTTTATTGCAAACAATGCGCTGGGGCAGTTTGTAATCTTTCTCCGGGAATCCGATAAAAGCCAGGCGCTTGCCTACGTGCGGGAAATCGGGAACCGCTCTGCGGATTACAATAAGGAGAACGAGTGTACCGTTTCCTATAGCTGCGGAGTATCCGAAAGCGGACAGAGCGGGATTTACAATATCAGAAAACTGATGATTGACTCCATGAGCAAAGCTTCAGGGGCAAATGCTTAAAACCGTTCTCAATCTTACCTGAAGGAGAGAGAAGCATGCAAAAAAGTTATGGTGAAATACTGGCAGGGCTTGCGGTCTTTGGGCTGCTTATTGAAATCTACTTTTTTTATAATACCTATGCCACTGTTGGAGGGTTTGGCATCGGCTATCAGTATATCGGATGCATGATAGTTATCCTCATCGGAGGGGTGTTTTTTCTCGCAGAAGCCGATCTATTAGTCCTTTCCTATTCTCTGAGGGCAGGAGGCATTTTGGCTCTGCCATACTTCGCAGCGATGATTGGTTCGGCTGGAATCTGGATTTTCAGCTTTACTCCTGTAAGGCAGATGATAAGCGGTTTTTTTGAACCTTCGTATATGATTTTGTGTCTTTTCTGCGCTTCCCTGCTAGCGTATGTTTTTAAAGAAGATACGGTACTGTATTCTTTCTGGGCGCTTTCAGCGGCGCTTTTGCTGATGACGGCGCAGAGAATCGCCGAGTTTGGCCCGGCAGAATTTTTGGTAAGGCTTATGGAATATGTAAAATCAATGGGGAAAACTGGCGGCGGTGTAAGCCTTGAGGATACCAGTTTTTCTTATGCATACATATTTTTCACTATTTATTTTGTCTTCCATGGAAATCCAAATCAAAGGGATTCGGAGAAAAAGGGAAACTGGTGGAAGTTGCCGTTGCGCTTTGCAGTGATATTGCTGGGAATGCTGGAAGTATTTAAGCGAAGCAGCTTTCTTGCGTTGGCAGCAGGGCTTACAGCAGCTTTTTTATATTCCCGGTGCAGGGGCAGGTATCGGAAGTGGCTGATCAATCTTATGGCGGCTGGTTTTATGATCTTTGCCTTTCTTTATGTTCCCTTTATCCGCTATGGGCTTTTCAACCGGATTGTGGAAATGCTTCAGATAGACACCTCCGCCCGAACCAGAATTTACAATTATTACGCGAAGTACTATGAGTTTTCGCCTTCCTATACGGGGCTGGGGCTTGGATTTGTCCAGCGGCTGGTGGAGAGTGCCGAGAGATTTAATGTGGGATTGGCTTCCGTCAACGTCCACTGTGATTATGTAAGGCTCTATATAGAACTGGGATTCTGGGGATATCTCTGTTGGGAGATTACCGCTTTTCCCTGGCCGGTTAAAAGGATGATAAAAGGAAACTCGATTGGCGATGACGCCGTCATCTTAGGGGTTGCCGTGGCAATGGCAGTACTTCGACTGACGGAAAATGTTTCTCAGCTTTATTCGGCAGTTCTTACCATGGGAATAGTCATAATTCGAAGCGCCTTAAACGGACAGGGGGTATACTGTGAAAAGCTGACGCCCAAATTTGCAGGTGTTGGCAACATGGAGGATTTTTATGGAGAAAAATTGGCGGGGAAGCAGACAGAAAGAAAAAGGATGGAAGAGAAATGAATGGATCATTGTATGGGCGCTTCTGCTTGCCTTTCCCTGTATGACGGGGAGCCTCCAGGCGGCGGAAAAGAAAGAATGGAAAAACGTTCCCATCGTTTCTGCTGAGAGCAGGCAGGCCGGGGGGACGGGCGGAGAGGGATGCCAGTGGCCGCAGGCACTGAAGGTGGGAGAGGCGGACGATTGCCTGATGTTTTACGGAACCAACACAGGAGGGATTTATCGCTCCACAGATGGAGGAGAGAGCTGGAAGCGGTCCATGAAAGGATTTTATGCGAGAGGATGCAATGCCTTTGCGATCGATCCCTGCAATGACAGGAAGGTTCTCGCGATTGGAAGCAGCGACAAGGAAAGAAGCTGGCAAGGGATTTATCTTTCAGAGGACAGAGGGGAAAGCTGGAATCTGATGCTTGTCTTTCGTGGATTTGTCAGCGGCGCAAATAAGGATTGTCTGGTCTTTGACAAATCCTCCTTCGAGGAAAGGGAAGGAAATTGCCTTAGGGCCTATTTTTCCACGCCCGAGAAAGAGGGGGAACCCTCCGGGAAACACGCTTCCAAAGAAAATGCTTCTGGCGAAGAGGACAGAAGAGGGCTTTACCGCTCTCTGGATGGCGGAAGCACCTGGGAGTTGGTGAATGCTGATATGCAGGGGGCAAAGCTGATGGTTCATCCGCAAAAGGGAGATCTATATGCGGCAAAAGCCGATGGCTTCTATGTGAGCAGAGATAGGGGGGAGAGTTTTACTCCTCTGTATCAGGGGACGGTAAACGGCTGTGAGATCTCCTGGATAAACGGAAAAATCTACCTGTGTGAGGAAAAGAGGATCATTGTCGGGAATCTTTTAAAAGAGGGAGACTGGAAGCCGCTTCCAGAGATGGAGTTTCTCTCGGATGCGCACACGAAACAGATTGCGGTAAGCCCGCTAAACCCTGAAAAGATTTTGCTGCATGTGGAGGGGGATGAGAATCCATACAGGGATGATATTTATTTTTCCCATGATGGAGGAGAAGATTTTCACAAAGCAGTTTATGATGACAGCCGAGATTTCTTTCCATACTTTAATCCACGGGATAAAGTGTTTGCCTTTAGCTCCAGGCAGGAAGATCAGGTGTGGAGCTTTGGGGGCGACTTCATCATTTCCAGCCGTGACGGCGGCAGAACCTGGCACTGGGATTCGGCGGGGATCTGCGGGGTGCTGGCCGGGGGAAAACCACGGTTTAACCTGAAAAATCCGGAGCTGATGTTTCTGGGATTTCAGGATTATAATGGTGCGCTGACCTCTGACGGCGGCCAGACCTGGCGCTACATAAATATGAGCAGAAAGGGATATTCCGGCCATGTATATGGAGGATACGCGGCAGACACTGAGGTGTTCTGGGGTTGTCTCGCGGATTCCTGGTATGCCCCCCGCCGCATTACCATCAGCTTTGACGGCGGCAAAACCTTTCAGGATACAGGCAGGGTGATTTCAAACAGGATTTCAAATCCGGATGTATCCTCCTATCAGTCCTATAACGATAGAGATGTGTTCTTCGCGGGAGACTACCGAAGCGGAAACGGCGGAAAAAGCTGGGAAAAAATGGAGGGCTGCCTGCAGGTTTATGCTCATTATCCGGAGGGAAAGCATGAATTGTATGGCTGTGAGGAGGGTGCCGGCTATGTCCTCAGATCTTACGATGAGGGGAAAAGCTGGCAGCGTGTGAATAAAGAGGAAATTCCCATTTATGATAAGGGGTATTTAAATGAGATTCAGATCGACGCCCAAAACGGGCTTTTGTATGTGGCGGCTGACAGGAAAAAGCTATATACGGTGGCACTCTCCACAGGCGAGGTACGGGATTTGACAGACACGCTTCCGAAGGATCAGATGGGGAGCGTTTATGTAAACGGGATTGCGGTGGACTCTGGGAAAGGCCTGGTTTATGTAGCGGGTTATGATGTTTCTGTCAACCGCAGTGTAACCGTGCTGTGCTCTGAGGACGGTGGAAAGTCCTGGATAGATGTTTCTCCTTTTGGGGGCATTACCATCGGGGATGAGGTGGTTTCGCCTATGTGGCTGGGGATTCAGCCTGAAAGCGGCGAGCTGTGGTGCGCCACAAGCTGTTATGGGATTCTAAAACTGACAGAATAAATGACAGACAGGACAGCCTAAAGCGGTTGAACAGAAAGGTGGTAAAGGTTTGAGGGAAGGAAGCGAAAAGGAAAATCCTCTCCGGGTCATACAGGTATGCTATTTGCAGGCAGGGGGAATTTCCGCTATGATTTTGGCGGTCTGTGCCCATTTGGATAGGGAGAAAGTAAATTTTGATTATCTGGTTTACCGTAATCAGGAAGAATTTTGGGAATCGAGAGCTTTGGAACTGGGAGGGAGGAAGCTGGTTGCCGACAATACGGAGGCCGGGAATAAGGCAGAAAAATTCCTGCTAAAGTTTGTAAGGATTTATCAGGTGCTAAAAAAAGAGAAAGCAGTGATTTTTCACATTAACGCCCCCACCCCTTACGATTGCCTGGCAGGAATAGCGGCAAGACTCGCAGGGGTGAAAACAATCATTTTGCATTCCCACAATTCTCAACTGAAAAAAGAGGGGAGGGGGCACAGAATCTTTCAGGGAATCTGTCGGATGCTGCTTCCCCTTTGCGGGGATTATTATTTTGCCTGTTCCGATTTGGCGGGAGAGTTTATGTTTGGAAAAAGGCCCAGGAAAAACATTATTTATGTGAAAAACGGAATCGCCACGGAGCATTTTAGATTCGACGGAACCGTTCGCAGGAAGATGCGGGAGCAGTATGGAATTGCCAATGAATTGGTGGCAGGGAGCATCGGAAGGTTCTGCGGACAGAAGAATCAGAAATTTTTGATGGAAATTTTTGCGGAAATTTTAAAATTACGGCCTGAGAGCTTTTTGTTATTGATCGGGCAGGGAGAGCTTGAGGATGAGCTGATGGAGACGGCAGAGGAACTTGAGATTCGGGACAGGCTTATTCATATTGCCGCTACTGAGCGGGTTGCAGAATACCTGTGTATGATGGACGTATTTCTCCTTCCTTCCCTGTTTGAGGGTTTACCTGTGGTTGGGGTGGAGGCGCAGGCAAGCGGCCTTCCCTGTGTTTTTTCCGGAAGCATTACCAGGCAGGCGGCGTTGACAGACAGAGCCTGTTTCCTTGATTTGAATCATCCGGCCCGGGAGTGGGCACAATTCGCGCTTAAGGAGGTCGAAAAATGTAGAGAAGGACGGGAGGAGTATTGGAAGAAGGTAAAGAAAGCGGGATATGAGATTGCGGATACGGCCGGATGGCTCCAAGAGTTTTACCTTGACAGACAAGAAGACCGGAAGGCAACGAGAAAGGTGGACAGGGCATGTACTTTTCTGTAATTGTCACGGCGTATCAGGTGGAGCCGTATTTGGAGTCCTGCGTGGAGAGCATTTTAGCCCAGAACTTTGAAGAGTTTGAATTGATTCTTGTTGACGACGGCTCCCCTGATAATTGTCCGGCAATCTGTGATGCTTACGGGAGAAAGGATAAAAGGGTGAAGGTCATCCATCAGAAGAACCAGGGGGTGACAGCGGCAAGAAAGTCAGGGCTTAAGGAAGCGTCGGGGGATTATGTGGCCTTTGTGGACGGCGATGACAGGGTGATGCCAGAATTCTTGATGCGAGGATATGAGAAAATCGAGAAAACAGGGGCGGAGATGGTAGTTTTTTCCTGTATCCATGAACAGGAAGAAGAAAAGGAAAAGTCTGTCCGGATTGTCCATGAACCGGTGGCAGAGGGGCTGTATCAGAGGGAGGATGTCAGAGAAGTTATTTATCCTCATCTCTTGATGGATGATAAGATGCGGCATATGACCTGGTATGTTTCCGGTAAAATTATTTTCAGGCCGTTGGCGGAGAGGGCTTTTCTGATAATCAATGAAAAGATTTCTCTGGGAGAAGATCTGCTGGGGATTATTCGGGTTTACGAGGAAGGAAAAAGAGTTTGCCTAAGTCGGGAGCCTTTGCACAGATACCGGGTGAGGAAACGTTCAGGTGCGCACGGCTTTCGGATTGCACATTACAGACAGATCAGCATGGTTTTGGAGGAACTGAGAAAGCGGAAGGAAAGCGCATGCGGTTTGCCAAAGGATTTTGATGGGCAGATCATGCGCTACGGGGCATATATGTGTTTTACGCTCATGATTCATGCGGTAAATGACAGGCAGTGGCGTCAGGTGAGTAAAATCCGGCGTCAGATGAACAGCCAGCCGTTAAAAGAAAGCGTCAGAAAGGCACAGTGGGGGAGAATCAGTCTGAAAACCAGAATTACTTACAAGCTGTTTCAAAGAGAAATGTTTTTGACTTCCTATCTTTTTTTATATTGTTGTAATCGAATAAAAAAACTTTACAGGAAAGGAAATGCGAAGAGTGAACAGTGAGGAAGCATTAATCAGCGTGATCATACCGGTTTTTAATAAGGCGCAGTATTTGCAAAAGTGCCTCGATTCGGTGCTGGCGCAGACTTATGAAAAGATAGAAGTGGTTCTCATAGACGACGCCTCGTCAGATGAGAGCGGGAGAATTTGCGATGAGTATGCCCAAAGAGACGGCCGCATTTTTGTCATTCATCTGGAAGAAAACCGTGGGGCTTCCCACGCCAGAAATATCGGCATTGACAGGACGGAAGGGGAATTGATCTGCTTTGTGGATGCAGACGACTATGTGGATAAGGAGCTGCTGGGTTGTCTGTATGAAAACCTCATGGAAACCCAGGCGGATGTGAGCATCTGCGGAGTTGATTATATCAATTTTGGGCCTTATGCTGATACAAGGGCAGAGGGAAGCAGGAACAGGGTGCTCAACGGGGAAGAAGCGATTTCCTGTATGATAAAAAGACATTTCTTTGATTGTGGTACCTGGGGAAAACTTTATACCCGCCGAAGCATCAGGCACTGCCGTTTTCACGAAAAGATTTATTGTGGAGAGGATCTCCTTTTTTTATATCAGTTGTTCCGAACCGTTCAGAAGGTTTCCTGTATGCCGGATAAATTATACCATTATGTCTGCAGAAAAGACAGTATAACCAAAGGAGGTTTTCAAAAAAAGCAGTACTCGGAGTCCCTTGTATATGAGTATCTTTGCAGGAAACTGGGAAAAAAGGAGCCAGAGCTTCTCCCACTGCTTGAGCAGAGAATACTGGTAATCAACGTGAGGATGGCGGTGAAAGCCGTGGAGAGCGGAGAAATTGAAGGGAGAAAATTAGAGGGTTATCTGAAGAAATTTCAGAAAAATATCCGACGGCATATGAGCCGGAAGGCGCTGGCCTGCTTCAAATATAAAAAAATTGCCATAGAGGTGTTGCTTTTATCCATCAGTACAAGAGCTTTTTGGGGCATTCTTGTTGTTTATAAAACTCTGAGAAGGTATATTAGATCATGCGCATTAAGCTGAGCCTGAAAAATTTAATATACGGGAGTATCTCCCAGGCAAGTTCTTCTCTGCTCAGTTTTATCGTCCGCTATGTGCTGATTCACACATTAGGAGCGGAGGCAGTGAGCTTAAACGGTCTGTTCAGGGAAGTGATCGCCATGCTCTCACTGGCGGAAATGGGAGTGGGCACTGTAATTATATATAATTTGTATGTACCACTTAAGGAGAATAATGAGAAGAAGCTTGCGGAGCTGATGAATCTTTTTAAGAAAGCGTACCGCTTCATTGCGCTGGCAATTTTCCTGGCAGGGCTTCTCCTACTCCCATTTGTCCATCTGTTGGTCAGCAAAATAGAGATAGAGTTAGGATATTTGAGGCTGATTTATTTCCTCTTTTTGGTTCAAACCGCCTCTTCGTATCTGTTCTCTTATAAATCCGCACTTTTAAATGCAGACCAGAAAGATTATATAGTCTCAAAATACACGATACTGATACGGACGATCTTTACCGGTATCAGCATTGTATTTTTGGTTTCAACCCGAAAGTATCTTATTTATTTGAGCATCCAGATTATAGCGACAGTGACGGGTAATCTTGTGATTTCCGCATATGCGGACGGGCAGTATCCGTTTCTTAAGAGGAAGGACGCTCTGCCGAAGGACGAGAAGAAGCAGGTGTTCTCCAATGTCAGACATTTATTTATCGGGGTGCTTTCGGGCAAAATTATAAACTCAACGGACAACATACTGATTTCCGTGATGGTGGGGACCCTGCATATAGGCGCATATGGCAGCTATACGATGCTGCTTAATCCGTTAAAAATCATTTTGAACCAGTTCCGTTCCGCGACAAAAGGGAGCATAGGAAATTTGATGGCGGAAAAGAATAACCGACATACAGAAACGGTTTTGAAACGCCTCACGTTTATTACCTACTGTCCCACCATTATCGCAACAGCAGGATTTTACACAGTATCCACCCCCTTCATCCGTCTGCTGTATGGGGAGATGTATACACTGCCAATGCATGTGGTACTTGTCTGTGCGGTAAATCTTTTGATTTATATCATAAAAAACCCGCTCTGGTCTATGCTGGAAGTGTCCGGACTGTTTAAAGAGGATAAAAATATTTCGATAGCTGGAAATATAGTGAATTTATTGGTTTCCGTGATTTTAGGGAAAAAGCTTGGAATTTCAGGAATAGTGATTGGAACAATCTGCAGCTTGATCGTTCAGCACATGATGAAAATTCATCTTTTTTTTCATGATTTTCTGCATTTTTCCAGCGCATCCTATGTGGACTTACTTTTGAAAGAAGTAGCTGTCGGTATCTTATGTCTGCTTTCGGTGAAGTCAGTATGTGCGTTTATTACCATATCTAACCTGTATTGGCAGATATTGCTTTATGGATTCATTTCAGTGTTTCTAACAATAGGAATCAATTTCCTGTTGTTTAGATCCTTGCCGGAATTTGCATACATGATACAGATCGGGAAATCAATGTTGTCTGAGAAAATGGGGAGAGAAAGGAAATAGTGTTATGGAGAATGGGCTTGTCAGTGTGATTATCCCGGTTTATAACATGGAAGAACAATTGAAGCAATGTATGGAATCTGTGAGAGGACAGACTTACCGGAAGATCGAAATTATTCTCGTCAATGACGGTTCCACTGATGGCACAGAGAGAGTCTGCTGGGAGCTGGAAAAGGAAGACGGCAGAATTATCGTCAGGAATCAGAAAAACAAGGGAGCCGGTCTGGCCAGGAATCTGGGAATGGAGGCCGCAAGGGGAGAATATGTTTATTTTATGGACGCCGATGATTTTCTGGAAAAGCAGGCCATTGAGAAGCTTATGAAAGAGATTGGGACAGGGAATGGATACGACCTGATTGCTTTCAGCTACAAAATACGGTATTCAGACGGAGAGGAAAAGATCTATTCTTATGCGGAAAGAGAAGTCTCCGGGGAAAAAATAAGGAAAAATTATGAGCAGTCCATGACGATGGATGCGCCGATGGCACTGCAGGGAATGCTCTGCAATAAATTATTTTCCATGGAACTAATCAACCGTTATGGTATCTGTTTTCCAGATTTGCGAAGAGGCGAGGACGAGGTATTTATTATGCAATATGTGGATAAGATCCGAAGAGTGAAATTTCTGCCTGATATTTTATATGAGTACCGGCAGGACAGATATCAATATCTGTGTAAATATTCTCCTGAATATTACAAAAGCATTTTGGAGATAAGGAATTATTATCTAAGGATTGTGTACCCATGGAATCCTGAAAATCCGGCGATTCTGAATCAGATTAACGCACATACAGAATACGGCATGATAAGAGGTATAAAGGCGCTTATGACATCTAAAACCAGAAAAAATGGTTTATGGAAATACAGAAAGATTAAAGAAATCTGCAAAGCCTGCCATAAGTTACAGCTTTCTCCAACAGAGAATATGGGGAGGGAATACAGATGGCTGCGGGAGGGAAAGGCATTTCTTTTATATTTAAAATTTTGGAAGAATGTTAAGGGAATGGAATTTAAACTATGGAAGAAATAGCTCTGGAGGAAGGACATGAGAATATCCGGTTTGGTGTCCTGCGTGACCCCTGTTTATAACGGGGAAAAATATATAGAGGCCATGCTCAATTCTCTCCTTGGCCAGACCTATCCTTACGTGGAAGCTATTCTGGTTGACGACGGCTCTGTGGACAATACGGTAGGGATTTTGGAAAGTTACAGGGAAAAATTCATTGAACGAGGCTATGGATATCAGATCCTACAGACACCCCACAGGAACGCCTCCGCCGCCATTAACCAGGGGCTTAAGCTGGCCGTGGGGGAATATCTGATCTGGCCGGACAGCGATGATATTTTAGAGCCGGATTCCATCAAAAGAAGAGTGGACTTTTTAAGGGATCATCCGCAATATAGCTGCGTCCGTTCCATCATGTATTATTTTGATAAGGAAGGACAGATTTCCGGAGCGGGGGAAACGCTGGGTGCTCTGAAAAAAGAGAGGATTTTTTTTGATATCATGGAGGGGCTCACCTTTGTCTGCTGCGGCTGCTATATGTTGAAGACAAAAGAATTTTTCGAGATTTATCCGGACAGGAAAATTCCGGAATATCCAGTGGGACAGAATTTTCAGATGCTTCTGCCGTATATGTACCGGTATAACTGTCCTACCATTCAGGAAAGACTCTATGGCGTCCGCGTGCATCCGGGGAGCCATTCAAGGAAAGTGCTTTCGCAGGCTGAGGAGGAAGAAAGATACAGGTATTTTGAAAGTTTAATTGATGAAATTGCCAGGATTTGTAACATACATTCCTTGTATGAGAAAAGGCGTATTCTGTGCTGGAAGCTTCAGAGAAGAAGGAAGCTTGCCAAAAGGCATGGCAAAAAGCTGGCGATGGCAAAGGCGGAAGTGGAATTGTTTCTGTGTGGGAGGAGCAGAATCCACAGATGGGCACTGCAATGGATCATACATCTTTTTGGATTAGGAATGGAAAATGAGTATGAAAGAAATCTTCAAAGATAAAAAAGAATGCTGTGGCTGCGGAGCCTGTATGGCAATCTGTCCTGTCCAGGCGATTGCCATGAGAGAGGACAGGGAAGGGTTTCTCTACCCGAAAATCAACAAAAAGAAATGCATTGACTGCGGGCAGTGTAGTCTGGTCTGCCCGATGAAAAGGGAAAATCCCAGCCCAGAGTTAAAGGGGCAGGAAAACGCAGGGCGGTGGCTCTATATAGGCGCACAGGCAAAAGAGGAAGATCTCAGGTACAAAAGCAGCTCCGGGGGCGTGTTCCCCGTTCTGGCGAGGAATGTACTGAAAAAGGGCGGCGTAGTGTTTGGCGCGGTCATGTGTGAAGACGGCGTGGTACGCCACAAAATGGCACAGAGGGAAGAAGAGCTTGCGCCGATGCAGAAAACCAAATATGTCCAGAGCAGCCTTGAAGGGAGCTTTGAGAATGTGAGGAACTGTTTAAAGGAGGGACGTCCTGTCCTTTTTACTGGGACGCCCTGTCAATGCAGGGCAATGCGTCTGTACCTGGAGAGAAAGAAGGAGAAACCTGGTGGCGATGGAGAAAGCTGGGAAAGGACGCTTAGTGAAAATCTCCTTCTGGCGGATTTGGTCTGTTATGGAGCGCCCTCTCCGGGAATATGGAGAAAATATTTAAGAGAGCTTGAGAAAAAATATGGCGGAAAGCTCTCCGGCTTTTGCTTTCGTGATAAAAGAGAGAAGGATAACGGCCATACGGTGTCTTTCTCTGTTGGCAACAAGGAGTATGCGCACCCAATGGGAGAGGATTCCTTTTGCCGGGTGTATTTCCGGGATTACACGCTAAGGCCGGCCTGCTATTTCTGTAAATTTTGTACGACAGAGAGGGAGAGCGACATTACCATGGGTGACTTCTGGGGAATTGAAAAGGTGCGGCCCAAGATGGAGGATGGAATGGGCACGTCTCTTGTGATACTCCGCAGTGCGAAGGCAAAGAAAACCTGGGAGGAAGTGAAAGAACATTTCCGGTATTTCCAGTGCGGACGGAAAGAGATCTTACAGCCAAGGCTGCGGGAGCCTGTTCTATGGCCGGGGAGACGATGGCGGTTTATGCTGCTGAATCAATTCCTGCCGGTAAGTCTGGCGGAGAGACTCCTTAGAAAGTAGGTGCGTCATGATAGGCATTTTAACCTTTTATTGGGCGGATGATTATGGAGCAATGCTACAGAGTTATGCCCTTAAAACGTATTTAAATAAATACGGGAGAGCGGTTTTGATTCCTTATTTTCCCCGTAATCTCAGGGGAAGATACGGACTGATCTGTTATAACAGAGCGGACAATCTTCCACGCAGGCTTTATAAGATGGCAAGAAGGCAGTTAAAGCCAAAGACTTTCTACTACAATTTGAAGCGGAAAAGAGGGATGAACCGTTTTCGGCGTGAATATCTCACCGATGAGAAGAGGCGTCTTGCCTCCTCCTATGAGATCTACCAGTATAACAGGGAGATTGATACTTATGTGGTGGGGAGCGATCAGGTGTGGAATCCGGAGATTACAGAGGGGGTTCAGCAGGGATATTTCTGCACTTTCCGCAGATACAGGGGGGATCATGTGCGCTGCGTATCCTATGCCGCCAGCATTGGCATGGAAAGGCTGGAGAAAAAATATGATGAAGAATTCTCCGAACTTTTGGCGAACTTTGATATGATTTCCATCAGGGAGCCTTTATCGGAGCCGTATCTTGCAAAAAGGTGGGGGAAGAAGCCGGAGGTGGTTTTAGATCCGGTGTTTCTGCTTGAGAAGAAGGAGTGGGAGGCGATTTTGGAAAAGCTGCCAAAGGAAGCACTTAACGCTATGATTTATGGGAGGGACGGGGGCAGGAGGTTTTCTTATGAAAAGAAGGTAAGCGGCAAGAGCGGGTATATCGCTGTCTATGACACCGAATATCTGCCGGAGATGGCGGATTATTTAAAAAAACTGGAAAAGGACAGCGGCCTTTTAGTGGTGGTAATTCGTGCGATGGAGAAAACTTACAGATGGACGGAAAACGAAAAGCTCTTGATCGGTCAGAGTCCTTTGGAGTTCCTTGCCGTTTTATACCATGCCTCTTACGTGGTGACCAATTCTTTCCATGGGACGGCACTGTCCATCATTTTGAAAAAGCAGTTTGTCACCTTCCCTCACAGCATTCGGGGAGCCAGGATGACGGATCTTCTCAGGATCGCGCATTTGGAGGACAGACTTGTATGTGGGAAGGAAAAAGCAGTTCGGATAGATAAAAAAATAGACTGGGCTGAGGCGGCTGAGGCGCTGAAAAAGGAGATTGTTCATTCGAAAGCATTTATACAGAATGAAATTCTTGCGCCGCCTGGTGATAAGAAGAGGGATAACCGGAGTGAAAACCGGGACGATACAAAGACCTTGAAGAAAGGAGGGCGCGATCATGTCTATAATCGAGGAATTACACAGACAGCAGATTGAGGCTGTCAGGGAAGAGAAAGCAGCGAAAAAAATGCGGATGAGGAAACGTCTGCTGCCAGGCACCGTCTGTCTGCTGTTTATGGCTCTCTTGGCGGCACTGCTGGTTCATATCCAGGGAAATCGCCAGTTTGAGGTCACTTATTATCAGCTTTCTTCGGAAAAGATCACTACCCCCATAAAGTTTGTGGTTCTCTCGGATTTACATAGCGTAGAGTACGGGGAAAATAACGTGGAATTAGTAGAGGCAGTCAAAAAGGAAAAACCAGATTTCATTGCCATGATTGGGGATATGTTAAATCAGGATGACGGCGATGCCACTGTCATTGAAAATTTGTGCCGGGATTTAAAGGAAGTTGCTCCAATTTACTATACGTTGGGCAACCATGAGGGAACTTTGATGTATGGCCGGCTGGATTCTGTGGCTTTGGACGAGATCCTGGCCAGGGAAAACGTAAGGCTTTTGATTAATCAGACTGCCGAATTCCAAAAAGGAGACACGATGATAGAAATTGCCGGAATTTCCAACGAAGCGGAAGGGTATGATTACTGGGCAAAGGAAAAGCTGACCAACTTTTGGGAGAAGGAGGACTATAAGCTGGTTTTGTCCCATTTTCCGGATCTTTATTACGAAAAACTGAAGGACGAAAAATTTGATTTGGCTCTGGCGGGCCATTATCATGGAGGGGTGATTCGGATTCCCGGTATGGAAGGGCTTTTTCATCCGGAGGAGGGTTTTTTCCCAAAATACTCGGGAGGGGAGTACGCGCTGACGAATGGGACACTGATTGTATCCCGGGGAATTGGAGGACACGGGTGGATCCCGAGAGTGAACAATCGTCCAGAGCTGGTGGTAATTGAATTGACATGAGAAATCGGAAGAACGGAAGGATAGGGTATCTGTGAAACGGAAATCAGGAGGAAGTGCGTTATGTATGAGGTAAGACCAATATTAAAAATATGTTTGCTGGCGGTTTTGGCATTCTGCGGCTTGCTGCTTGGCATCAATCTTCTGGGGCAAAAACAGCCATTGCACATGAAAGACGGAATAAGAAGATGCTTAAAGGCATTTCCTTATGTGACTGCAGTTTCTGTTTTGGGCAGCGTATTCTGTATGGCCTATTTGAAAGGAGGAGAACCTTATTCCGAGATCTTCAAGATGGGTTACACTTATCCCCAGGCATCGAAGGGACTGACGCCAAATGGAACCACATTGGATGTGAGAGAAGTCCTAAGCGATGAGGTGTTAGAAAAAGTGATTTCGGAGATGAATCTTGAAAATCTTTCGCCCGACGAGCTGAGAAACACTCTAAGCATTCATAATGTCAAGCAGCAGTCGGGAGTCTCCGTGGATAATCTTTATGTGTCAACTGAATACAATATTTTTTATAATGCTTCCGATAAAACGAGGTCCATTGACAAGGATATTTTGATTAAGTCGATTGCGGATGCTTATTATGACTATTTCGTTGACAGATATGGAAGAAAAACAGAGATCTTAGAGGACGATCTCTCTGAAATCAGCGATTTGGATTATCTGGACATGAATTCCTATCTGCAGAGAAAAGCTGACGCGATTATTGAATATATGGAAATGTGCCGGGCAGAAAATTCAACCTTTGTGTCGGAGGCGACGCAGGAGAGTTTTGGATCCGTCAGGGATAAGGCAAAAAATTTTAGAGATGTCTCTTTGGACAGAAACCGTTCTTATATTTTAAAATATGGGATATCGAAGGACAGAGAACAGTATATTTCACGTTTAAATTACGGGAATCGGCTGGAAAATGTGGAATATATGAAAAATTTGGCTGCATATAGGGTGAGGATTTCAGCGATTGAGCGCTATGACGGGGACATCACCCGGGCGGTTTTGGTTCCAACCAGAGATGAGAGCGGAGAGTTTTACCAGTCCAGAACTAAAATCGGAACAGATTATTTTGCGGATGAGGCCAACCGACATCTGCAGTATGCCACGAACAACCAGCTAACTATTGAAACTAACAATTATTATATTGAAAGTATCTCTGCTTCAAAGGCAATGACCGGGCAGAGAAAAAAGGCGGATGAGATGGTGGAAAGCTTAAAAGCGGAGCTGGTTGAAATTTCCAGGCTGGCTACTGAAACTGTAAAGGATTACGACTCCAGTACGTCAAACGGCTATATCAGCTTTTCTGCTCAGGATGAGAGGGCGTTTGCGCGTTCCTGCCTGAAAAAGACAGCGTTGTATACCGCGGCGCTTGCCCTGGCAATGTTTTGTGTGGTTTTTACAGACGGCAGGTCACAAAAGGGCAAAAAGATGAGGATGGGAAAGGTATGAAAAAAGTAATAAACCCGCCAATCCTCACATACACTGAATTAAGTATGTAGAGGACAAAGACGAACCAAATTTATCTTATGCAAATCCGGTTCGTCTTGCAGAGCTTATGCCTGAGCAGGAGAAATATTATCGGTCAGGCGGCAGAAAGGGCGTGGAAAACCAGATGGACATAAATGCCAAAAGGGAATATGACTTATACAACGACATTCAACTAAGATGCGGCGGCGAAATTTACATAGGGGTAGTGGGGCCGGTGAGAACCGGGAAATCCACCTTTATCAAACGGTTTATGGATTTGATGGTACTTCCCAATATGGTGGAATCTTACGAGAAGGAGCGGGTAGTGGATGAACTGCCCCAAAGCGCAGGGGGTAAGACCATCACCACTACGGAGCCCAAGTTTATTCCAAAGGAGGCGGCAAAGCTGTCCTTAGGGGACGGGATTGAGGCCAGAGTCAGGCTCATAGACTGTGTGGGCTATATGGTGGACGGTGCCAGCGGCCATATGGAGGACGATACAGAGCGCATGGTAAAAACTCCCTGGTATGCGGAGGAAATCCCTTTTACCCAGGCTGCGGAGATCGGCACCCGCAAGGTCATTAACGATCACTCCACCATAGGGGTGGTGATCACCTGTGACGGAAGCTTTGGGGATATTCCAAGGGAAAACTACCTTGCGGCGGAGGAACGCACCATCAAGGAGCTGAAAAAGCTGAAAAAACCCTTCGTAGTGCTCTTAAATACCGCAAAGCCCTATGGGGAGGAGGCTGCAAGGCTCTCCCAGGAGATCGGCAGCCAATATGGCGTGTCGGTGATGCCCGTCAACTGCGAACAGCTTAAAAAAGAGGATATCAATCAGATCCTGGAAAATATTCTATATGAATTTCCTCTTACCATGATTGAATTTTATATGCCCAAATGGGTGGAGATGCTTCCGGCAAACCATAAAATGAAGGTTGACTTGATCGGACGGGTGAAGGAGATCATGCAGCAATACAACTGCATCAGGGATGTAAAAAACAACCCGGTGTCCTTGGATGGGCCTTTTATCAAGAAGTGTAAGATGGACAGCATCGATATGGCGGACGGATGTATCAAGGTCTGGCTGGACGTGGATGACGCCTATTATTACGAAATGCTCAGCGATATGGTGGGAGAGAACATTGATAACGAATATCACCTTCTGTCTGTCCTGAAAGAGATGGCAAAGATGAAGAAGGAGTATGTGAAGGTGCTCCACGCCATAGACTCCGTGCGGCAAAAAGGGTACGGCGTGGTTACGCCGGAGCGGGATGAGATCCGTCTGGATAAACCGGAGGTGATTAAGCACGGCAATAAATTCGGAGTAAAGATTCGGGCGGAGAGCCCCAGCATCCATATGATACGTGCCAACATCGAGACCGAGATTTCGCCTATTGTAGGCTCAGAGGAACAGGCCCAGGATCTGATCCGGTTTATTTCCGACTCAAGCCAGAGCGAAGCGGGGATCTGGGAAACCAATATTTTCGGGAAGTCCGTGGAGCAACTGGTAAATGACGGCATTACCGGAAAGCTTACCATGATCGGGGATGAAAGCCAGCTAAAGCTTCAGGAGACCATGCAGAAGATTGTCAACGATTCCAACGGCGGCATGGTGTGTATTATTATATAATGGATAGACAACGCCAAAGACAACGGCCCGTCCGCAAAGCGATGAGGCCGTTGTTTTTTTTCTAACCTTCTGATATAATTAAGAATCACTCATATAGTAAAAAATAAAAAGACAGGGGCGGATCTGCTTCCCCTGATCGAATGGCGTGCAAAATACGCGGACAGGAGTATCTATGAAACACATACAAAGAACACTGATTTATTTGTTTCTTTTCTCTGCATTGCTTTTAAACGGCTGTGCCTTTGGAGGCCAAGGCAAAGGAAGCCAGACTCAAAAAGAGGAAACCGGGAATGCAAAGGATCAGGGCGAAGCTGCCCTGGAGGAGGGCGCTGAGGATAAGAATGGGCAGGATAAAGAGCAGCCATCCTCCCCTCAGATCGTTTTCGAGGCCCAGGATATGGAAGGAAATACGGTTTCCTCCGATATCCTGGCAAACGCCAAGATTACCATGATCAATGTGTGGGCCACTTATTGTAATCCCTGCTTAAGTGAAATGCCGGGGCTTGGCGAGCTTGCCGGGGAGTATGATCCGGCGCAGTTCCAACTGATCGGCGTCATCAGCGATGTGATGGAGGGAGGGGACGAGGCACAGATCACTTATGCGGCCTCCCTGATCGAGCAGACAGGGGCGGATTACACCCATCTTCTTTTGAACCGTTCTCTCTACGAGGGGCTTTTGACGGGGGTGAGCGCCGTACCCACCACCTTTTTTCTGGACGAAAACGGAGTCCTTTTGGACACGGTGATCGGCGCTATGGACAAGTCTTCCTGGGAGGAAAAGATCAATGGGCTCTTGGAGAAATAGAGGGAGGCGTCAGCCAACTTTTTTTCGCATATTTGGCAGAATCCATGGCTGGCTCTGGGGTGTCCTTGCAGGCATTGCATTTCTTGGAATTGGTATTCTGGAAGGGCAGTTTACCATTATCTGGAAAAAGGCGGTGATGATCTGTCTGGAATGTATTGGGATCGGGTGACGCTATGAAAAAATTACGGCTTATCATACAGCTTTGTTTTACCATTATCACCAACGGGTATGCCTACGGATTCGTGAGCGGAAAGATTTATCAGGGAAAGCTCAAATTTGCCTGCGTTCCCGGCCTTAACTGTTATTCCTGTCCGGGGGCCGTCGCCTCCTGCCCTGTGGGAGCATTGCAGGCTCTTTTAAACCGGCAGGGATTTACGGTTCCTTTTGGCATGCTGGGTTTTTTCTTCCTTTTGGGGAGCCTTTTGGGGAGATTCATCTGTGGCTTTCTGTGTCCCTTTGGGATGGTACAGGATCTTTTACACAAAATCCCGGTTTTCCGGAAAAGAAAAAGACTTCCTTTTCACTCTGTGCTGAAATATGGAAAATATGCAGTTTTACTGATCCTGGTGGGGATCGGCTCTTTATTTTTGTTTGGGGGCTTTGCCAAGGTACCGGCTTTCTGCAAATACCTGTGTCCCTCCGGAACTCTGTTTGGCGCATTGCCGCTGATGGCAGCCAATGAAATGCTGCGCAGCCAGGCCGGGGGATTGTTCTGGTGGAAATTTGCAGTCCTGGCGCTTCTTCTGCTGCTTTCGATCAAGGTATATCGTCCTTTTTGCCAGTATCTGTGTCCCTTGGGAGCGATATACGGCTGGTTTAACCGTTTCAGCCTTGTGCAGGTACACTGGAAAGAAGAGCAGTGTACGCACTGTGGCGTCTGTGAAAGGGCCTGTCCTGTGGGGTTGACCCTCACAGAAATATCCCGGTCGCCGGAATGCATTCGCTGTGGGGAGTGCGCGAGGGCCTGCCCCCAGGGATGCCTGTCCTTTAGGAAAAAGGAGTCAGAGAGCCATGATCAGAGTGCCCAATACCATAAGGATAAGGCCCAGTGAGGCTTTTTTGCTGAGAGTTTCCTGAAAGACAAGCCTGGAAAATGCGATGGTGACCAGAATGCTCAGCTTATCAATGGGAACCACCACGCTCACAGGCCCGTTCTGGATGGCATAGTAGTAGCAAAGCCAGGAGGCTCCGGTGGCGAGCCCGGAAAGTGAGATAAAGAGAAGCTCGTTTTGGGGTACTCTTTTAAGCATAAGAAAAGAAGTCTTCCCGTTTTTGAGAAATACCACAATCCAGGCCATGACCAAAACCACCCCTGTGCGGATAGCCGTGCCAAGGTTGGACTCCACGCCGGTGATGCCCACCTTTGCGAGGATGGAGGTGAGGGAGGCAAACACCGCTGACAAAACGGCAAATACCAGCCAGCGGCGGTTTTGTGTTTTTTGTTGCGTGTTCTTTTTTTCTATCATGAGAAAAATGCCTGCGGCAAGAAGAAGCGTACCGGAGAGCTTTAAGGCCAGATGCGCCCTTTCCTGAAACAGAAAGATGGCAAGCAGCACGGTCAGAACAGTGCTGGACTTGTCAACAGGCACCACTTTATTCACATCCCCCAGGGATAAGGCCTTGAAGTAGCAGATCCAGGAAGCACCCGTGGCTAAACCGGAAAGAACCAGAAACAAAAAGGACTTGGGGCTGATTTCTGAAATCGTGCCAGCAGAACCCACCACCAATACCATCAGCCATGAAAACAGCAGCACCACAATTGTCCGCAATGCTGTAGCCAGATCGGAATCCGTTTTTTTGATGCCGCATTTGGCCAGGATAGAAGTAATACCCGCAAAAAAAGCGGATAAAATTGCCATTATAAACCACATATCCAGTTCCTCCTCTGGGTTTTATTATAGCGGGTTTGCTGTTGTCTGTCAAAATAACCTGTGGTATAATAGGCACAGATATCTGATACAAAACAAGCTTATTATTAGTTTATTATTCAAAACATATTTGAAAAGAGGGTTATCATGGAAAAAGAAAAATATGTGGCCTATGTATCTACCTACACATCAGGGAACAAGAGCAAGTTCGGAATTAAAATTTATGATGTGGATATGGAGAAGGGGAGGTTTTCGGAGAAGGATCAGGTAGAGATCACAAATTCCTCTTATGTGTCAATCTCACATAATCGGAAATATTTATTTTCCATCACAGATTTCGGCGTGGAATCCTATCGGATACTAAAAGACGGAAGCCTTGAATTTATCAACTATGCGCCTATTAACGGTATGAGAGGCTGTTATCTGTCCACAGACTATGAAGATAAATTTTTGTTTGTGGCCGGCTATCATGACGCGAAACTGACGGTGCTCCGTGTCAAGGAGGACGGAACCATCGGGGAAATTACCGATGAGATTTTCCACAAGGGACTTGGGAGCATTGCGGAAAGGAATTTCAAGCCGCACATCAATTGCGTGAAGATGACCAGGGACAACCGTTTTTTATGCGCTGCAGATATCGGCATGGATCATGTGGTAGTCTATGAGCTCAACCATATGAGCGGGAGGCTGCGGCAGGTGGACTTTATCAGGAGTGAGCAGGAATCTGCCCCACGCCACATGAAGTTTTCCAGGGATGGAAGATTCCTCTATATTGTCCATGAGCTGAAAAACTACATTGATGTCTATACCTACAGCACTGATGAGCACAATATGCCGGTCTTTGAAAAGATTCAGAATATCACTACCTTAAATAATTACCATACAAGCAGTTCTGCGGCAAGCGCCCTGAACCTTTCGGAGGATTTCCAGTATCTGTGCAGCTCCAACGCCGGAGATAACAGTGTGGTGCTCTATTCCATCGATGAAGATACAGGACTTTTGAGCAAGATTCTGTGCCTTCCGATCAGCGGGGATTATCCCAAGGATGCGGCAATGTTTCCGGATAACAGGCATCTGGTTTCCCTGAATCATGAGAGCAATACCATGACCTTTTTTACCATCGACATGGAAAAGGGGACAATTGTGATGAACGGGCCTGAGATGAAGGTAGACAGACCTAACTGTATTATTTTTTACCAGTTGGATGACTCGAAGTGAGAGGGCCGAGTTTGAAAGGATATAAGAATGCGTGCCCGCCGGGCGCACACGCTAATCGAGTAGGGAAGTATCTTCCCTACTCGATTTTGTAAAAGTCTGTGAGATAGGAGAGCCTTGCGGTCATATTCCGCATACAGGCATCGAGAATTGCCAGGGCGGCCATGGATTCCACCACCACCACGGCCCGCGGCACCACTACGGGGTCGTGCCGGCCTTTAATGGCAATCTCCACATTTTCTTTCCGGGCATTTACTGTTTCCTGGGGAGAAAAAATGGAGGGGGTTGGTTTTACATGGGCTCTTACGATAATGGGAGAGCCGTCGCTGATGCCGCCCAAAATACCGCCTGCGTGGTTGGTCTTTTTACTGACAATTCCTTCTACATTTACAAAGGGGTCATTATTTTGGGAGCCTCTGGCCTGTGAGACAGAGGTGCCATCCCCAATTTCCACAGCCTTCACCGCACCGATAGACATTATGGCTTTCGCCAGATCGCCATCAAGCTTATCAAAGACCGGGTCTCCCACTCCTGCGGGAACACCTTCTATCACACATTCAATGACTCCGCCGCTGGAATCTTTATCTCTCATACATTCTTTCAGGTAATCCATGGCTTTCTGGTCGGCCGTCCGGTCGGGCATACAGGTGGCGCAAGTTAGGATTGCCTCCGGGTCAAAGTTTGACATATCTATGGAAACCGGGCCAATGGACTTAGTGTAGGCCCTGAGAGTAATTCCGATAGTGCTTAGTATTTTGGCCGCAACGGCGCCTGCCGCAACCCGGCCGATGGTCTCCCTGCCGGAAGAGCGGCCCCCGCCTCTGTAATCCCGCAGGCCATACTTGGCGTCAAAGCAGTAATCCGCATGGCCAGGCCTGTAGCAGGAGGCGATCTCGCTGTAATCGGAAGACTTTTGAGAGGTATTGCGTACCATCAAAGAGAGTGGGGTTCCTGTGGTAAGCCCCTCAAAAACGCCGGAAAGAATCTCAACCATATCAGATTCCTTACGGGGAGTTGCGATGGATGTCTGCCCCGGTTTCCTGCGGTCTAAATAAGTTTGAATATCCTCCTCGCACAGGGGAAGTCCTGCCGGGCATCCGTCGATCACAACGCCCAGCGCCTTTCCATGGGATTCCCCCCAGGTAGTTATCTTAAACAAAGTTCCAAATGTCGAGCCAGCCATAAAAAACTCCTTTCCAAAATATAGAAATACATCAGCGTGCTTCATTATATCGCATGTCGCAAGGAGGGACCCATCGCAGATGGGAGGATTCCTTGTGACCTACGCACGCATCAGCGTGCTTCATTATATCCCCATTAAAATATTTATGCAAATATTTTTGTCATATCTATTGTAGAAAAGCAAATATTTGTGTAAAATAAAATCCAAATCAAAAAATATTTGGGGGAATGCTTTGGCAGGAGAAAAGGAATGAATGAAAAGAGGGATAGCTTTTTAAAAAAGATAAGCAGGCGGGGGAAATTTTTTCTGATGCTGGCGATCGCTATACTTGCGGTTGACCGGTTTTGTTATTATGTCTATGTTTATACCAGAAGAGGATATAAGCGTTATCTTTTTGCAGCAGGTGTGATGCTGTGTTTTTTGCTGGAAAGCAGTTTTTCCTATCCCAGCCAGATAACCGGAAGCAGCCTTGTGGGGGAAAAATCCCCGGAGCATCAGCAGCAGGCAGCTTTGGATTCGGGCATTTCGCTTGTGGAAGAGCCGGGAATTGAATATGAAAATCTGGAAATTTTAAAGGACGAAGAGATACTGGAAGAGTGTGCGGTGGCCTGTCCAATTGACACAGACGAGCCGGATAAATACTCTCTGGATGAGATATTAATTGAAAATGCGCAGGTGCTGCCGGAAAGCCCAGAGGCTGAGCAGCATGAACCCGAGGAGAATGTCCGTTTCTTTGACGCCCAGGATTGGCGGCTGGTGCTGATCAACAAGCAGCACCCTATTCCCGAGGATTATTCCTTTACCCTCGATACAATCAAAACGGCGAACGGCGGGATTTCCTGCGACGGACGTGTCATGGAGGATCTTTTTTCCATGTTACAGGCGGCAAGCGAGGATGAGATCAACCTTGCGATCTGTTCCCACTACCGGGATATAAGCAGGCAGGAGGTTTTATTTAATCGGAAGGTCAAAGCTTATATGAAAAAGGGAATGTCTTATATGGAGGCTTACAAAATCTCATCCCAGACCGTAACCGTGCCGGGAGCCAGTGAGCATCAGATCGGACTTGCCATGGATATTGTGTCAGATACCTATACGCTTTTGGAAGAAGATTTTGCAGAAACGGATGCAGGGATCTGGCTCAAGGAGCATTGTGCGGAGTATGGTTTTATCCTCCGCTATCCCCAGGGGAAGGAAGACATAACTGGAATAGAGTTTGAACCCTGGCATTTCCGCTATGTGGGAAGGGAAGCGGCAAAAGTAATTATGGAAGAAGGACTCTGCCTAGAGGAATTCTGGATAAAATATGTGAGCCCCGAACGGGGATGACAGCCTGTCATAAGCGGGCATGGGAAATGGGAAAGCATCTGAGGTGAAAGAAAGATTTACGGACGGGAGAATCTATGTATCATTTATTAAAGCAGGAGGGAAGGGCCAGACGGGGGGAGCTTACCACTGTGCATGGCGTCATACAGACGCCGGTATTCATGAATGTGGGAACAGTGGCGGCCATCAAAGGCGCGGTCTCCACGGAAGACCTGGAGCAGATCAAAACCCAAGTACAGTTATCGAACACTTACCATCTGCATGTCAGGCCCGGGGATGAAATTGTGCGGAAGCTGGGAGGGCTCCACAAATTTATGTCCTGGGACAAGCCAATTCTTACGGACTCCGGAGGCTTTCAGGTTTTTTCTCTGGCAGGGCTCAGACAGATCAAAGAAGAAGGGGTTTATTTTCATTCCCATATTGACGGCCGGAAGATTTTTATGGGGCCGGAAGAGAGTATGCAGATTCAGTCAAACTTGGCCTCTACCATTGCCATGGCCTTTGATGAGTGTATTCCCAGCCGGGCGGACAGAAGCTATGTCCAGGCGTCGGTGGCGCGCACTTACCGGTGGCTTGTGCGGTGCAGGAAGGAAATAGAGCGTTTAAACAGCCTTGAGGGAACCATCAATCCTGGTCAGCTTTTGTTTGGGATCAATCAGGGGGCGGTCTTTGAAGATATCAGAATAGAACATGCCAGACAGATTGCGGAGCTGGAGCTGGACGGTTACGCCTTAGGCGGCCTGGCCGTAGGGGAGAGTCATGAGGAAATGTACCATATTATAGAAGAAACCGTGCCCCATCTTCCTGGGGATAAGCCGGTTTATCTGATGGGCGTGGGAACCCCGGCCAATATTCTGGAAGCGGTGGAAAGAGGCGTGGACTTTTTTGACTGCGTATATCCCAGCAGAAACGGCCGGCATGGCCATCTCTACACCAATCATGGCAAAATCAATCTTTTCAATGCCCAATATGAGCTGGACGTTAGACCCATCGAGGAGGGCTGCAAATGTCCGGCATGCCGCAGGTATTCGAGAGCCTATATCCGCCATCTCTTAAAGGCCAAGGAAATGCTTGGCATGCGGCTGTGCGTTCTCCATAATCTGTATTTTTACAATACGATGATGGAAGAAATCAGGAATGCTCTGGATGAAGGAAGCTTTTCCACCTACAAAAAAAGAAAGTTGAGCGGTATGGAAGGGTAAGCCACACAAAAATCGCAAAAGGGCTTGTTTTTAATGCACATATTGTGTATGATAGAAAATGTTAACAACGGATAGTATGCTTGGCAGATAATCCGCGGTTAATAAACTGCCTGACCAAAGGCAAAGCTGATTGAGCAAATGAAAACAGGAGGAAGAATTAATGGGTATTTTATTGACAGAAGAAGCCGGTGTGGCCGCAGGTGGCGGTATTGTCATGGTTGTCTATCTTGTCCTTATTTTTGGATTTTTCTACTTTTTTATGATCCGTCCCCAGAAAAAGGAACAGAAGAAAAAGGCCGCCATGTTATCCGCTCTTGAGAACGGTGATTGTGTGCTGACCAGCAGCGGTTTCTATGGAATCGTCATAGATATTACGGACGACACAGTAATTGTAGAGTTTGGTAATAACAAGAATTGCCGTATTCCTATGCAGAAGAATGCTATCGCGCAGGTGGAAAAAGCAGACGCGGAATAGACGTTGGATTTGGAAGTGAGGCGCAGAAAATGCGCCTTATTTTTAACATAGGGTAGTCCATGCTGCCCGTCGTTAATAAGGTTTGGAGGAAAATAATGAAGCTGAATATCGTATGTATACCGGGCGACGGGATCGGCCCGGAGATTGTTGCAGAGGCAAAAAAAGTACTGAACAAAGTGGCAAAGGTGTATGGGCATGAAATGTCTTTTACCGATGTATTGATGGGAGGGGCTTCCATAGATGCCTATGGAGTTCCCCTGACGGAGGAGACCATTGCCACGGCGAAGGAGGCAGACGCCGTATTGATGGGTTCTATCGGCGGAAATACGGTGACTTCTCCCTGGTATAAGCTTCCCCCCAATTTGCGGCCGGAGGCAGGCCTTCTTGGAATTCGCAAGGCGCTGAACCTTTTTGCCAACTTAAGACCGGCGGTGCTCTATGAAGAGCTCTCAGAGGCCTGCCCCCTGAAGAAGGAGATCAGCAGCGCTGGTTTTGACATGATGATCATGCGTGAGCTGACGGGAGGTCTTTATTTTGGGGAGCGCTATACCACGCAGGAGAACGGCATTCGCAAAGCGGTTGACACCTTAACCTACGATGAAAAGGAAATTCGCCGTATTGCCATCAAAGGCTTTGATATTGCCATGAAGCGCCGCAAAAAAGTAACCAGCGTGGACAAAGCAAATGTACTGGATTCCTCCCGGTTATGGCGTAAGGTAGTGGATGAGGTGTCTGCGGATTATCCGGAGGTGACCTTAGAGCATATGCTGGTGGATAACTGTGCCATGCAGCTTGTAAGAGATCCCGCCCAATTTGATGTGATATTAACTGAAAATATGTTTGGGGACATTCTCTCAGACGAAGCCAGTATGGTCACAGGTTCCATTGGAATGCTGGCCTCCGCCTCCCTTAACGACACGAAATTCGGACTCTATGAGCCCAGCCATGGCTCCGCCCCGGATATTGCCGGAAAAGGAATCGCCAATCCTATCGCCACCATTTTGTCAGCGGCTATGATGCTGCGTTATTCCTTTGACCTTGACTGGGAAGCGGATGCGGTGGAGGATGCAGTCAGGAATATCCTGAAAAAGGGCTACCGCACAGTGGATATTATGTCGGAGGGATGCAGTCAGGTAGGCTGTAAGGAAATGGGTGATTTGTTAGCTGATGAGATCAAATAAATTTCGGAAATATGCCGGGGTGATTCTGTTTGTGCTTATGGCGCTCTATTATGGATGGCGGATGTTTGCTTTAACGCCCTGGTACGACGAGCTTTACACCTATTATTGCTTTATCAGCAGGGGGCCGCTGTACGCTGCCGTTCACTGGCCCCTTCCCAATAACCATGTGGGATATTCTGTTTTGTCTGCCTGTCTTGATTTTTTTGGCAATCCTTACATAGGTTTGAGAGGAATATCCTATCTTTGTGCATTGGCCAATTTATATCTCCTGTACCGGATCGCAGACAGATATTTGAAAAAGGGGACAGCGTTTGCCGTGGTGATCCTTTATGCATCTATGAATCTGGTAAACCAGCAGGCGGTACAGGGAAGAGGTTATACCCTGGGGATTACCTGTTTCCTTCTTGCATGGTACTGTATGGCTCTGATCTGCGAGTGCGAGAGCGGGGAGATGGTACCCAAAAGAATTTATGTGTGTTATATCGGGGCCCTGGTGCTGGGACTTTATGCCATATCCAGCAATGTATACTGGGTGGTTCCCCTCTGTCTGGCGGGGGGCTGCTATTTCCTGCTAAAAGGGATTCGAAAAAGGGCGCATGCGAAAAGTCTGATCAGGCTGATTCTGGCTTCCGCGACCGCGGCCCTCGGGACGGTTTTTCTCTATACCACGATCTGGGTGGCAATCGGTTCCAATCTTCTGGTAAAGGATGAAACCAGCCCTTATTATGGGATGGGCCATGTGAAAATGATTCTGAGCGCACCCTTTGCCGCCATAGGCCGGGGGGCAGAATACATGCTGGCCACCCCCTATATTCAAAGTGAGGAGAGAACCGGCTTTATCGGAAGGCTGGGGGAATATTTCAAAATTTTGTCCGGTTCTTACTACAATTCCTTGGGAACAGCAGTCATTATAGTGTGGCTTGCAGGCATTATATTCCTTGTTTTTAGAGTGTGGAAAGGCAGGAGGACAGAGTCCGGGGACAGCCGCCTGGCTGGGAACAGTCTTCTTTACCTTATTTTACTTATGGAAATCCTGTTTGTACCGGTCTGTCTGCTGATCCAGTGTAAACGTCCTTATTACAGAGTTTTTACCTATGGAGGCGTGCTTTTGTCCCTGCTATTGGGGGTGCTTCTGGAAGCTGTGGGAGATGTCCTTTTTTGCAAGCTCTCTGATAAGAAGCAGGGGTACATCGGTATCGCCGGTATCCTGTTTGCAGTGATATTCGGCGTTAAATGTCTGGGCTTTTCCGGGTATAATGAACAGTACGGGACGAGAGAGCACGAGATCGCGGATGTGCTTGCCCACGCAGAGGTGGCAAAATGGGATAATTATTGCGTTACGGACTGTAATCAGGAATATCTTCTTTATTTTCTCTACGGAATCCGGTGTGAAAACAGGGAAATAGAGGGCTCTGATATGGTAATCCTGGACAAACGCATGTTGGCTCCTTTGGACGAAATGGTCTGGGAATTTTATCACTATTATGAGACCATACCATGGGAATATATAGAACAAAATATGAGCCAAGTCTATGAAAACGAAGATTACGTGTTATATTTAAAAATATAAAAATGCCAATTTGTGAAAGTGAGGTAGGAAAATGAAAAGTGATAATGTAAAGACAGGTATGCAGCAGGCCCCTCACAGAAGCCTGTTCAACGCCCTGGGGTTCACGGAAGAGGAAATGAAAAAGCCTATGGTGGGAATTGTCAGCTCCTACAATGAGATTGTTCCCGGACACATGAATCTGGACAAAATCGTGGAGGCGGTCAAGCTAGGAGTGGCTCAGGCCGGAGGAGTTCCGGTGGTATTTCCTGCCATCGCCGTGTGCGACGGCATTGCCATGGGACATATTGGCATGAAATATTCTCTTGTCACCAGAGATCTGATTGCGGATTCCACAGAGTGTATGGCTCTGGCCCATCAGTTCGACGCCCTTGTGATGGTTCCCAACTGTGACAAGAACGTGCCGGGACTCTTGATGGCGGCGGCCAGAATCAATGTGCCCACTGTGTTTGTGTCCGGAGGCCCCATGCTGGCAGGCCGGGTGAAGGGACAAAAAAGAAGCCTTTCCTCCATGTTTGAGGCAGTGGGCTCCCATGCCGCAGGCAGTATGACAGAGGATGAGGTCAGAGAATTTGAAGAAAAGGTATGTCCCACCTGTGGTTCCTGTTCCGGCATGTATACGGCAAATTCTATGAATTGTCTGACAGAAGCGCTGGGAATGGGGCTGAAAGGCAACGGAACCATTCCGGCAGTTTATTCGGAACGCATCAAGCTGGCAAAACATGCGGGCATGGCGGTAATGGAAATGTACCGCAGGGATATCCGTCCCAGGGATATCATGACGAAGGAATCTATCTTAAATGCCCTGACTGTGGATATGGCCCTGGGGTGCTCCACCAATTCTATGCTGCATCTTCCGGCCATTGCCCATGAAATCGGTTTTGATTTTGATATTGCCTTTGCCAACGAGATCAGCGAAAAGACTCCCAATCTCTGCCATCTTGCACCGGCAGGCCCTACCTATATGGAAGATTTAAATGAGGCCGGAGGCGTTTACGCCGTGATGAAGGAGCTTAATGACGCAGGGCTTTTAAATACAGGCTGTATGACTGTCACTGGAAAGACTATCGGGGAAAATATTGCAAACGCTGTAAATAAAAACCCCGAAGTCATAAGGCCTTTGGATAATCCCTATTCTGTTACGGGCGGTCTGGCTGTGCTGAAAGGGAATCTTGCCCCGGACGGCAGTGTGGTAAAGCGCTCCGCCGTGGTTCCTGAAATGATGGTTCATGAAGGCCCTGCCAGAGTCTTTGACTGTGAGGAGGATGCCATTGACGCCATTAAGGGCGGTAAGATCCAAGCCGGAGATGTGGTAGTGATCCGTTACGAAGGCCCTAAGGGCGGCCCGGGTATGCGGGAAATGCTCAATCCCACCTCAGCCATTGCGGGTATGGGACTTGGTTCCAGCGTGGCCCTGATCACAGACGGACGTTTCTCAGGAGCCTCCAGAGGAGCCTCCATCGGCCATGTGTCGCCGGAGGCGGCAGTGGGCGGGCCCATTGCCTTTGTGGAAGAGGGAGACATCATCAGCATCAACATTCCGGAACTTAAACTGGAAATGAAGGTTTCCGACGAAGAGCTTTCACAGCGCAGGGCCAAATGGCAGCCCAGAGAGCCCAAGGTTACCACCGGTTATCTGGCAAGATACCGGGAGATGGTGACCAGCGGAAACCGGGGGGCGATTCTGGAAATTCCGGGACAATCATAAAGCCACAGGCTATAGCAAAGATGATAGGTCAGTAAAAAGAGAGGGCACGCTCTGTGTCCTCTGATGAAAAATTTGATGGCAGGAGGAAGAATACATGCAGCTTACAGGCGCGGAAATTGTAGTGGAATGTTTGAAGGAACAGGGGGTAGATACGGTTTTCGGTTACCCCGGCGGTACGATTTTAAATGTGTATGATGCTTTATATAAACACAGCGGCGAGATCCGGCATATCCTCACATCCCATGAGCAGGGCGCTGCCCATGCGGCAGACGGTTATGCCCGGGCATCAGGGAAGGTTGGGGTATGTCTGGCCACCAGCGGCCCCGGCGCAACCAATCTGGTAACAGGGATCGCCACAGCCTACATGGATTCGGTTCCGGTGGTTGCAATCACCTGTAACGTGAATCTGCCCTTGCTGGGGAAGGACTCCTTCCAGGAGGTAGATATTGCGGGAGTGGTCATGCCCATCACCAAGCACAGCTATATCGTAAAAAATGTAAATGAGCTGGCAGATACCATCCGAAAGGCTTTTTCCATTGCAAGAGAAGGGCGGCCTGGCCCGGTGTTGGTGGATATTACCAAGGATGTTACCGCCAATACCTGTGAATTTGAAAGACAGGAACCTCTAGCGCTGAGATCCTCCTGCAAATATACGGCGGAAGATATTGAAAATGCCGTTTCCCTGATACGCAGTTCCAAGAGGCCCTTTATTTATGTGGGAGGCGGTGCGGTGCTTTCCGGAGCAGCTAAGGAAGTGAGAGAGTTGGCCGCGCTGATGGACGCCCCGGTATGTGATACCCTTATGGGAAAAGGAGTTATGGACGGCCATGATGAACGTTATACGGGGATGATCGGTATGCACGGCACCAAGGCCTCCAACTTAGGGGTCAGCGAATGCGACCTTCTGGTGGCATTAGGGGCAAGATTTTCGGACAGAGTAGTGGGAAATGCGGCCATGTTCGCCTCCAGAGCAAAGGTGCTGCATATTGATATCGACGCGGCGGAGATCAACAAAAATATCAGGACAAACGCTTCTGTGGTGGGAGATTTAAAGGAAATTCTTACCCTGATCAACAAAGAAGTCCCCCAGATGGAACATAAGGAATGGTGCGCGCATATAAAAGAACTAAAAGAAAAATATCCGCTGAATTATGACGAAAGCGGCCTGTCCTGTCCTTATATCATGGAGGAGATTGACCGGGTGACCAAGGGCGACGCCATCATTGTGACGGATGTGGGGCAGCATCAGATGTGGGCGGCTCAGTATTATAAATACTCCAATCCCAGAACCTTCTTATCCTCCGGCGGCCTTGGAACCATGGGCTATGGGCTGGGTGCCTGTATCGGCGCAAAAACGGCCATGCCGGATAAGGTCTGTATCAATATTGCGGGGGATGGGTGCTTCCGTATGAATATGAACGAGCTGGCAACTGCGTCCCGGTACCAGATTCCCATCATAGAGGTGGTGATCAACAACCATGTGCTTGGAATGGTAAGACAGTGGCAGACCCTTTTCTATGAGAAGCGCTACTCTCAGACGGTACTTAACGATGGCGTGGATTTCTGTATGGTGGCGAAAGGACTTGGCTGCGAGGCTATCCGCGTAACCAAAAAGGAAGAGGTTGCGGATGCCGTTAGGCGTGCCATTGAAATGAAAAAGCCGGTTCTCATCGAATGCGTAATCCCGGAGGACGACAAGGTATTCCCCATGGTTCCAGCAGGAGCGGCTATCAGCGAAGTTTTTGATGCAACGGATCTGGATAATAAAAAATGAAAATGAAATATGTTTTAAGAGGGATAGCGATCGCAGGCTCCATTATACTTGTTTCTACGGCAGGAATGTACCTGGGGCTGGCGTACTATTATGCCGACGGCTTTAGCTATGACACGTGGATCAACGGCATCTACTGTACGGGCAAAAGCATCAGCGAAGTAAACGAGGAACTTTTAAAACAGTGCTATTACACCGGGCTTACCATCATAGCAAGTGATGGTAAGTCTTATACTATCCCTGCCGAGCAGGTGGAGCTTTCCTTTGATTTCAGCGAAGCGCTGAATGTCTATCTGGAACGTCAGAACCCTTATCTGTGGATTGACAATCTGATAGGAGAAAAGTCGGATAAAAGATTGGCTCCTGCGATACGGTATGACACAAAGGCTTTTGAGGGCCTGATCAGTTCTTTCTCGCTTTTTGACGGAAAGACAGACGTATCCAGGAGGCTGGAAATTGCAAAAGGGGAGTCAGGATATTATCTTCTGGATGAGAGAAGGCATATACTGAACGAAGAAAAGACCAAAGAGGCTATTAAGAATGCTTTTGAGGCCGAAGAACCTTTTCTTGACTTGGAGGAGGCCGGCTGCTATGAAGATTTTCCTCTGAACGCCCAGATGGAAAGGGATATAGCACTGTGGGAAAAACTTAAAGATTATCAGGACTGCGGGATTGTCTATCAGTTCGGAGAGGAGAGCGTTCCCTTAGACGGCGGCGTGGTCTGCGATTTTCTTTTGCTGGATGAAAACGGGGACTTTGTCCTGGATGCCTCCGGGAATTTCTGTACCGACGAGGAAAAGGTGTATGCCTTTGTGGACAGTCTCTGTGACAAGTACGATACCGTTGGAAGCCCCCGGCAGTTTAAGGCCACCAGAGGGGATATTGTGACGGTGGAGGGCGGCACCTATGGCAATCAGATCGACCGGGAGGCGGAGAAAGAATATCTGCTCAAGGCATTTCTTGACCGCAAAAGGGAAGTCCATGAGCCTGTCTATACTCAGAAGGCTCTCTGTCAGGGCAAGGACGATATCGGCGATACCTACATAGAAGTGGATATGACAAACCAGATGCTCTATTACTACGAAAAAGGGAAGCTGGAAATCGAAACGCCGGTGGTGACAGGAAACACCAGTCTGCGCAGAGGAACCCCTTCCGGCACGAATTTTGTGTACAACAAAGAGCGGAACAGAATCCTGCGCGGGGCGGATTATGCCTCCCCGGTGAAATTCTGGATCCCTGTAAAGGGGGCCATCGGTATCCATGACGCTTCCTGGCGGAGTAAATACGGCGGCGAGATCTACAAGACCAACGGCTCCCATGGGTGTATCAATACCCCTTTTGATGAGGTCTCAAAGTTGTATGATATGGTGGAGATCGGGACGCCGTGTGTGATGTTTTATTGATGTGGGCTTTTTTTGCTGGTGGCGATAGGCCGGTAGAAAAGCCACATAAAGGCGGTTATTGTTTCTACTGGCCTGCTAATTAAAATATCTGCAAAAAAGCTGACAGTCAGAAATTTTAGTTGACTAAAGTGTTAAATGAGTATAGAATGTTGGTTGAAAATTTACGAGGAGGAGAGTAAAGTGGCCAGAGTGTATAATTTTTCCGCCGGGCCGGCAGTGCTGCCCGAGGAAGTGCTGCGGGAAGCGGCAGAGGAGATGTTGGACTATAAGGGAACCGGTATGTCAGTGATGGAAATGAGCCATCGTTCCAAGGCATATGATACGATTATTAAGGAAGCGGAAGCGGACTTAAGGGAGCTTATGAATATTCCCGATCATTATAAGGTATTGTTTTTGCAGGGAGGCGCAAGCCAGCAGTTTGCCATGATTCCCATGAACCTGATGAAAAACCGCAAGGCAGCCTATATCGTTACGGGGCAGTGGGCTAAGAAGGCTTATCAGGAGGCTAAGATTTACGGTGAGGCGGTTGAGGTTGCTTCCTCTGCGGATGAGACCTTTTCTTATATCCCGGATTGCTCCGATCTTCCCATTCCGGAGGATGCGGATTATGTTTATATTTGTGAGAACAACACCATTTACGGAACGAAATTTAAAACCTTGCCTGATACCAAAGGGCATACTCTGGTAGCGGACGTTTCCTCCTGCTTTTTGTCGGAGCCGGTGGACGTGAGCAAATACGGCGTGATTTATGGCGGCGTCCAGAAAAATATCGGCCCTGCGGGGGTGGTGATCGTGATCATCCGGGAAGATTTGATCACGGAGGATACGCTGCCCGGAACGCCCACCATGCTGAAATATAAGATTCATGCGGACGCACAGTCTTTGTACAATACCCCTCCGGCTTACGGTATTTATATCTGCGGTAAGGTATTCAAATGGCTTAAGAAAAAGGGCGGACTGGCCGCTATGAAAGAATATAATGAAAAGAAGGCGAAAATCCTTTATGATTTTCTGGATGAGAGCAGGCTCTTTAAAGGAACCGTAAGGAAAGCGGATCGCTCCCTTATGAATGTACCTTTTGTCACGGGAGACGGGGAGCTTGATGCAAAATTCGTCAAAGAGGCGAAGGAGGCAGGCTTTGAAAACCTTAAGGGCCATCGGAGCGTAGGCGGTATGAGGGCCAGCATTTATAACGCAATGCCTATAGAGGGCGTGGAAAAGCTGGTTGCCTTCATGAAGGAATTTGAGGAAAAAAACGCCCCCAAGGAATAAGCGCAAAGCAGGTTGTGCGGTAGTCCGCGCAGAAATGAGGTGAAGGATGTTTCAATATTATTGTTTAAATCCAATCTCTAAGGTTGGCCTTGATAATTTCACACAGGAGTTTGTAAAGACAGAGGACGTAAACCAGGCCCAGGGGATTCTTGTAAGGAGCGCTGCCATGCACGACATGGAGCTCTCGGAAAACCTTCTTGCCGTGGCAAGGGCAGGAGCAGGCGTCAATAACATTCCTCTGGATAAGTGTGCAGAAAAGGGAATCGTAGTGTTCAACACCCCTGGTGCCAATGCCAACGGTGTAAAGGAGCTGGTGATCGCCGGGATGCTCCTTGCATGCAGGGATATTGTGGGCGGTATCAACTGGGTGCAGTCCGCCAAAGGAGACGAAAATATCGCCAAGGCGGCGGAGAAGGAAAAGAAACGCTTTGCGGGTACCGAGGTACAGGATAAAAAGCTTGGGATCATCGGCCTTGGGGCCATCGGCGTCAAGGTTGCCAATGTGGCAAAGTATATGGGGATGGAGGTCTATGGGTATGACCCTTATGTCTCTGTAGACGCAGCATGGAACTTAAGCCGGGATGTGAAGCATGTGCTTAACGTTGAAGAGATTTATGAAAGCTGCGACATTATCACCATTCACGTTCCCCTTCTCGACTCCACCAAAGGCATGATCGACCGGGAGGCCATCAGCAAAATGAAGGAAGGAGTAATCCTTCTTAACTTTGCCAGAGATCTGCTGGTAAAGGAGGAGGATGTGCTGGCAGGCATCAAAGAAGGGAAGATTCGCAAGTACGTGTCGGATTTCCCGAATCCCACCACGGCAGGGGCGGAGGGATGTATCGTGATTCCTCACCTGGGAGCCTCCACGGAGGAGTCCGAGGATAACTGCGCCAAGATGGCCGTAAAGGAAATGATGAATTACCTAAACAACGGCAATATCATTAACAGTGTGAATTATCCCAACTGCGATATGGGGATCTGTTCCCAGGCAGGGCGGGTGGCTATTTTCCACAAGAATATCGCCAACATGATCACCAAATTTACAGCGTGCTTCGGCGATCAGGGCGTAAACATCACGGACATGACCAACAAGTCCAAGGGGGAAGTGGCCTATACCATGCTTGATGTGGAGCAGCCTGTGGATCAGGATACGGTGAAAAAACTCCAGTCCATCAAGGGCGTGTTCCGGGTGAGAGTGGTGAAATAAGGACGGTATGTTAATAAAAAGCTGGCTTTTGGCCAGCTTTTTATTAACGGGTGAAATCCTCCAATCCATTTTCAGTCAATTCATCCTTTAAAAGCGCATTTTCTTTTGCGGACACAATACTTGCAAGATCCATATATTTAATAAAGATATCCTCTAATGGCACCTGCTTTTCCGCCGCAATCTCCTCCATAACAGGCTTTAATTTTTCAAGCTGATAGGAAATACGGGTTTTTTGGGGATCAATGTCCCCCAGAACCTTTTCTGCGTAAGCATTGATACGGTCAAGCATCTCTCTCTCTTCCGGGCTCAGGGAATCGGCAGGGGATGAAGAATGATTGGGATGAAACATATTTTTATCTCCTTTTCTGTTCAGATTTAGGTTGTTGAAATAAGAAATAGAATTTAGCCATCTGGGTCATTGTATCACTTCCTGACTCATTTTTCCATATCTGTCTAACAGAACATCCGAAATTTATGGCTTGTTACTTTCTATCATGAGACACCAGCATTTACGCTTGTGTTATTTGGATATCTTTGCTAAAATAATACATAAGAAATGTCCCTTATTGATGAAAATTGGACATAAAATAATATCCTTAAGGCCAACAGGCGTTTGAGGACGTAAATTCCAAGATGGAGGTAGGATTATGAATAACAAACTGTACAAGCTGATGAATTGGCCAAGGATTGAAGGGATTATCTATTCGGAGGAGGATCGGCCTCATGAAATTTTAGGGCCTCACATGGTAGGGCGTAACGCGTTGGTACAGACCTTCCAGCCGGGAGCTGAGAGCGTTTTTCTGGTAACAGAGGACGGTAAAAAGACACAGATGGAGCTGGTGGACGAGGCCGGCTACTTTGCCTGCCTTCTGCCCGGCAAACTTCCTGACAAATACGAATATGAGATCTGCCGCGGAGAGGATAAGGTTACCTGCAAGGATGCCTACCGGTATCAGATGAACCTCTCCTCAAATGATATCGAAAAATTTAATGCAGGTATTCATTATACCATATATGAGAAGCTGGGAGCCCATTTTACGAAGCTGGACGGAGCAGAAGGAACCTTTTTTGCCGTATGGGCCCCTAATGCCCTGCGCGTCAGCGTGGTGGGAGATTTCAACCATTGGGATGGGCGGATCCATCAGATGACGAGAAACCCTGAGGGAGGAATTTTTGAAATTTTTATCCCCGATGTGAAACCCGGGGAATGCTACAAATATGAGATTAAGGCAAAAGGCGGCCTGACCTACCTGAAGGCAGACCCTTATGCCTTTGGCCAGCAGCTAAGGCCGGATACCGCCTCCATCGTCCGTGACTTTCAATATACCTGGAAGGACGGAAAGTGGATGAAGGAGCGTGAGAAACGTCAGCAGGAAAACGCGCCAATCAGCGTTTATGAAATGTATCTGGGCTCTTTCAGGAGAAACAAAGATACCAATGAATACTTGAATTACAGAGAGCTTGCCCCGGAAATTGCCAAATATGCAAAGGAGATGGGATATACCCATGTGGAGCTGATGCCGGTGATGGAACATCCCCTGGACGCTTCCTGGGGCTATCAGGTGATCGGCTACTATGCGCCCACCGCCAGGTATGGAACCGGGGAGGATTTTATGTATCTGGTAGATACCCTGCATCAGGCAGGGATCGGCGTGATTCTGGATTGGGTTCCGGCCCATTTTCCGAGAGATACCTTTGGCCTTTCCCAGTTTGACGGCACCGGCCTGTATGAGCATGCGGATCCAAGGCAGGGCTCTCATCCCCATTGGGGAACGCTGATCTATAATTACGGACGCCCCCAGGTGTCCAATTACCTGATCGCAAACGCGCTGTACTGGGTGGAAAAGTACCATGTGGACGGAATCAGGATGGATGCGGTGGCCTCCATGCTTTATCTTGACTATGGAAAGCAGGACGGGCAGTGGGTTGCCAATATTTACGGCGGCAATGAAAATCTGGAAGCCATGGAACTTTTAAAGCATCTAAATTCTGTGATGAAAAAGCGCAATCCCGGAGTTTTAATGATTGCCGAGGAATCCACGGCATGGCCGAAGATTACCAGTAAAGTGGAGGAGGACGGCCTGGGCTTTGACCTGAAATGGAATATGGGCTTTATGAATGATTACCTTTCGTATATCGGTTATGACCCCTATTTCAGAGCCCACCACCACAACGAACTGACCTTCAGTATGGTGTACGCTTACAGCGAGAACTTTATGCTGGTATTTTCCCATGACGAGGTGGTTCACGGAAAATCTACCCTGATCGGAAAGATGCCGGGCGTGATTGAGGATAAATTTGCCAATCTTCGTCTTACTTATGCTTACATGATGACCCACCCGGGTAAAAAGCTGTTGTTTATGGGACAGGATATCGCAGAGTTTAAAGAATTTGACGAGACCAGAGAAACAGAGTGGGGGCTGCTTTCCTACGAGCCTCATAAGGGCGTCAACCAGTTGGTAAAGGATTTAAACGCTTTATATAAAGAAAAACCGGCCCTTTACGCCATGGACACCCGACCGGAGGGCTTTGAGTGGATCAACTGTATCACCTATGAGAAATGCATGGTTTCTTTCCTGCGCAAGACAGACAAGATCAAAGATACCCTGGTGGTGGTGGCGAACTTTGCCAATCAGGAACAGGAATTTACCATAGGAGTTCCCTATGAGGGCAAATATAAGGAAGTGTTAAACACGGACGCCAAATGCTACGGTGGTCTTGGGCGCACCAATGGGCAGGCCATATTTGTGGACGAGCAGGAGATCGACGGAAAGCCCTACTCATTTAAGATGACCAGCGCTCCTTTGTCCATCAGCATTTTCAGCTATGTGCCCTATACCGCCAAAGAAAAGCAGATGATTGCCAAGAAGAAGGAAAGGCTGGCAGCGGAGGCGAAAGCGGAAGAGGCCAGGAAAGAGGCAGAGGAAGCAAAGGCCCAGGCGCTGAAAGCCATGGAGGAAGCAGAAGAGGCCACACGGCAGGCAAGGGAGGCAGAGGCCAGAGCAAGGCAGGCACAGAAACGGGCCGAGGAAGAGCTCGAAAAAGCCCGTGAGGAACTTGCTAAGGCAGAGGCCATCCGCAGGGAAGAGGAAAAATGCTCTCAGGCAGCGAAAAAGAAATAAGGAGATTAAAGAATTAAATGATAGAAAAGGAAATGGATCCGGGAGTAATCGAGCAATTTTTATCGGAGCTCCCGGAGAAGGCCTTTCATTTAGGGCTACGGGTAGTGCTTGCGGGGCTGGCGTTTGTGATCGGTATGCAGCTTGTCAGGCTGATCCGGAGTATTTTGAAAAAAGCCCTCCATAAAAGCCATATCGACGATAGTGCGGTACACTTTATAGATTCCTTTGTAAAGTTCAGCATGTATTTTGTGCTGATCCTGATGATCGCCTCCGGGCTGGGCGTGGATGCCGCCAGTATTCTCGCCCTCCTGGGATCAGCCAGCGTAGCTGTTGGACTGGCTGTCCAGGGGAGTTTGAGTAATCTGGCCGGAGGCGTTCTTTTGCTGGTCTTAAAGCCTTTTACAGCAGGGGATTACATTAAGGACGGACAGGGGAATGAGGGCACGGTGGAGGCAGTAGATATCTTTTATACCCAGCTTGTCACCCCGGACAACAGGATGATTGTATTGCCCAACGGAACCTTAGCCAACGGAACCATTACTAATTTTACCTTGCGGGGGGAGAGGCGATTCGACATTCCGGTTGCAATTTCCTACAAAGACGACATCAAAAAAGCCAAAGAAGTGATAGAGAGGATTTTGAGAGAGGATGCCTGCGTTTTGCAGGAACGGGAAATTGCAGTGTTCGTTGACTCTTTAGGCGACCACGGTATCAACCTGAATGCGAGAGGCTGGGCGCTTACGGCGGATTTCTGGCCAGCCAAATGGCGCATCACAGAGCAGATCAAGTATGCATTGGATGAGGCGGGTATTTCCATCCCTTACTGGCAGATGGATGTGCATGTGGATAAGATGTGAAAAGTTTTGCTTGCAAATTTTGGCGACTGCCTTTATAATAAGAGTCGATGCTACTGTGGCTCAGTTGGTAGAGCAGCTGATTCGTAATCAGCAGGTCAGGGGTTCGAGTCCCCTCAGTAGCTTGTCGTAAGCTGGTGTCTACCAGCTTTTTTTATGCGCAGGGGTGCGTAAGGAAAATAGCTGCCGAGGCAACACGCGCCCCGCGCGGCGAGTAGGGGGAAAATCTTCCCTACTCGATTGCACGATATCTCCGGAACACTTGCCATGCCATGCTAATTCTGATAAGCTGATAAGGAAGAATCTGACATTAAAAAGAAAGGTGAGGGCAGGAAAATGATAAAAGGATTTAAAATGAAGCTATATCCGGGAATGGAAATGGAATATGAAAAAAGGCATAACCAGCTCTGGCCGGAGATGAAAGATATGATTCATGAGCATGGCGGGAAAAATTACTCCATTTTCCTTGACAGGGAAACGCTGACCCTGTTTGGTTATATTGAGATTGAGGACGAGGCGCTCTGGAGCGCGGGAGCGGACAGCGCAATTAACCGAAAATGGTGGGATTTTATGGCCGACATCATGGAGACCAATCCGGACAATAGCCCGGTTTCTATTGATTTACAGCCGGTATTTCATCTGGACTAAAAGCAGAAAAACGCTGTCTTTACAGCCGATTTACAGCCCACTTGCAGGCATCTTCTTTCTGTGATACTATAGTAAACACGTTCACTATATTGATACAGTGACAAAAGAAAGGATCGGGGTGTTATTATGAATCAAGTATATGAGAAGGTCGTTAAATGCTATGAAAGTATCAAAGACAGGATTCCCTTTCAGCCCAAAGTGGCGCTGGTTTTGGGTTCTGGGCTGGGAAATTATGCGGACAGCATGGATGTGAAGGGGGAAATCGGCTATGGGGAAATCCAGGATTTCCCTGTATCTACAGTGCCAGGGCACGAGGGCAAATTTATTTTCGGATATGTAAAGAATGTGCCGGTGGTGTGCATGAAGGGAAGGGTCCACTATTACGAGGGCTATCCGATTACGGACGTGGTGCTTCCGGCGCGGCTGATGAAGCTCATGGGGGCTGAGATTTTGTTTCTCACCAACGCCTCCGGCGGGATCAATCCCTCCTTTACGGCAGGAAGCTTTATGCTGATCAGGGATCATATTTCCTGCTTTGCGCCAAATCCTCTGGTGGGAGCCAATATCGAGGAATTTGGATGCCGCTTCCCTGACATGAGCAAGGTTTATGACCCGGGGCTTCAGGAGATTATCCGCGCTAAGGCGGCGGAGTGCAATATCCCCCTGAAAGAAGGGATTTATGTGCAGCTCACAGGCCCCTCCTTTGAATCTCCCGCGGAAATCAAGATGCTTCGTCTGCTGGGAGCGGATGCAGTGGGAATGAGTACGGTGGTGGAAGCCATCGCCGCCAACCATATGGGTATGAAAATCTGTGGAATTTCCTGTGTGGCCAATCTGGCGGCAGGTATGACGGATAATCCGCTGACCCACGAGGAAGTGCAGGCAGCTTCTAATGCGGCGGCGCCTTTGTTCCAGCAACTGGTGACGGAAGCAATCGGGGCATTTTAGGAGAGGAATTTTGTGATGGATAAGGAAATAAGGGAGGATATTCCTGTAAGGGAACTGATCCGCTGGGCTGCGGAGGCCAGAAAAAAGGCCTACGCGCCATATTCCGGATACATGGTGGGAGCGGCGGTGCTGACTAATGAGCTGCGGATTTATACAGGATGCAATATCGAGAATGCTTCCTACGCAGCCACTATCTGCGCGGAGAGAACGGCCATAGGTAAGGCGGTCAGCGAAGGGCGGCGGGGATTTAAGGCGATTGCAATCGTGGGAAGCCCCAAGGGGGAAGTAGTCAGCCAGTATTCCTTTCCCTGCGGTATTTGCAGGCAGGCGATGCGGGAGTTTTCCAATCCCAAGACCATGGTGGTGATCGTGGCAAGAAGCGAGGAGGATTATAAGCTCTACCGTTTGGAGGAACTGCTTCCGGACAGCTTCGGCCCGGATAACTTGAGATAAATAAAGGGGATAACGATGAAAATACGACTCTATCATGCCAGAATATTGACGATGGAAGAAGGCCGTGAGATTTTTCAGGGCGAAATCCACATACAGGATGGACAGATCCTGTATGTGGGGGAAGCAAGCCCCCAGGAGAATGGAGAGGGAAAATCTCCTGAGAGGCCTGTGAAATGGGACAGGGAGGTGGACTGTGAGGGCAATCTGCTGATGCCCGGTTTTAAAGACGCCCATACCCACTCGGGGATGACGCTCCTGCGCTCCTATGCGGATGATCTGCCTCTTGACGAGTGGCTCAACCACAAAATCTTTCCTGTGGAAGCCAAAATGAGCGGGGAGGATATTTATGAGCTGTCCAAGCTGGCGGTTCTGGAATATCTGACCAGCGGAATTACAGCGGTATTCGATATGTATTTAACGCCTGAAACCATTGCAGACGCCTTTGACAAGATGGGAATGCGGTGTGTGCAGGTGGGGGCAGTGAACAATTTCAGTCAGTCCCCTGCCATGGTGGAGGAAATGTACCAGAAACTGAACGGCAAGAGTCCCTTACAGTCCTACATCCTGGGTTTTCATGCGGAATATACCTGCTCTAAGGAGCTTTTGGAGAAGATGGCGGCTCTTGCACACAAGTATAAGGCGCCGGTGTTTACCCATCTGGCGGAGACTGAGCAGGAGGTGGCAGGGTGCGTGGAACGCTATGGAATGACGCCCCTTGCGTTTTTGGATTCCCTGGGGATGTTTGATTATGGGGGCGGCGGGTATCACTGCGTACACATGAGCGGGGAGGATATCGCCATCATGAGGGATAAAGGCCTATACGCGGTAACCAATCCCGGCTCCAATACCAAACTTGCCAGCGGAATCGCTCCCATTACCGATTTCCTGAAAGAAGGGGTCAGGGTGGCAATCGGAACCGATGGGCCGGCCAGCAACAACGCCCTGGATATGTTCCGGGAAATGTTTTTGGTGACCGGTCTTGCCAAACTGCGGGAGAAGGACGCCTCTGCGGTGGACGCTATGGAAGTGTTGAAAATGGCCACCGTAAACGGCGCACATGCCATGGGATTGAAAAACGCGGATGTTCTGGCGCCGGGGAAAGCGGCGGATATCATCATGATTGACTTAAATCAGCCCAATATGCAGCCTCTTAACAATATCGCCAAGAATTTGGTGTACAGTGGAAGCAAACAGAACGTCATCATGACGATGATTAACGGCAGAATTCTCTATGAGAAGGGCAATTTCAATACCAAAGAACAGCCTTGGGAGATCTACGGGAAGGCGGAGCAAATCCGCAAAAAGATTATGGGTTAAAATGTTACTATGAGCGGCCTCTGGCCGTGAATAGAGGGACTCTTATCAGATCAGAAGGGAGGCGATGTCTCTGAAATGGAATATGTGATTTTTGCAGTGGTAATGGCGGGGGCGCTTTTGTTTCTGATGGTCAAGGGCTGGCTGGATTACCAGAAATCTGAAAAAAGATTCATTGAAAAGCTCTACAGCGACTATGGGGCTTTACCCCAGAAGGAATATAAGCCGGAGCAGTTTGCCAATATCTCCCATTACTACTTAAGCCACCAGGACGGCTTTTCCATTGATGACATCACCTGGAATGATCTGAATATGGATCAGGTCTTTTGCAGAATGAATTATACCTGGTCGGCGGCGGGAGAGGAATACCTCTACTCCCTTCTGCGTATGCCCTGCAAAGAGGAAAAGGAGCTCTTGCATCGGGAAGAGATGATCCGTTTTTTCAGAGAGCATCCCGATGAGAGGGTGGCCTGCCAGTGTATATTCAGAAGGCTGGGAGGAACCGGGAAATTTTCCATTTACGATTACTTGCATTATCTGGATCAATTGGGAGAGAGGAGCAATTTTTCCCACTATGTGGCCCTGGTTTTGCTGCTTGGCGCGATCGGGATTATGCTGGCGAATCTTCCCGTGGGCCTTTTACTCCTGGTCTGCGTGATGATCTACAATAATATAACCTACTTTCGGGTAAAGAATGAGATTGATCCCTATATTGTAAGCTTTGCCTATATCTTCCGTCTCCTGGACGCTGCCAGAGATATCAGGCTCCAAAAGGAGGAAATTTTCCAAAAGGAAATGGAACAGCTCAAAAAAAGCTGTGCCGCCATGGGCAGCTTCAAGAGAGGTTCCGTGCTTATTATGTCCCAGGGGCGTATGTCTGGATCCGGAAATCCTTTGGATATGCTGCTTGACTTTTTCAGGATGGGGTTTCATTTGGATCTGATCAAGTTCAACCAGATGCTCTCCCAGGTACGCAGGCATATCAATGAGGTAGATCAAATGATCGGCACCCTGGGCAAAATCGAGGCCATGATAGCGGTGGGGGCGTACCGGGAATCCCTGGAAATCTACTGCACACCGGAGTTTGACAGGGAGACGGCTCTGAGGGCTGTGAACCTCTACCATCCGCTTTTGCCCCAGCCGGTAACCAACGACATTGATACGGACAAAAGTGTGCTGATTACAGGCTCTAATGCCTCGGGCAAATCCACCTTTCTGAAAACCGTTGCCATCAACAGCATTTTGGCCCAGACCATCCACACGGTGTTGGCAGAGAGTTACCAGACGGCCATGTTCCGTATGGTATCTTCCATGAGTCTTCGTGACGACATCCAGGGTGGGGAAAGCTACTATATGGTGGAGATCAAATCCCTGAAACGGATTCTGGATCTGCTCTCCCCCGCAGAGCCGGCGCAGGAGGGCTCCTGGGAGGCGCTTCCCGTATTGTGCTTTGTGGACGAGGTACTGCGGGGGACGAATACGGTGGAGAGAATTGCCGCGTCAACCCAGATTCTGCGAAGTATGGCACAAAATAACTGCATGTGCTTTGCCGCTACCCACGATATTGAGCTGACACATCTTTTGGAGGAGGACTATCACAACTACCATTTTTCCGAGACCATTGAGGAAAATGATATCTCCTTCAGCTACAGGATCCTGGAGGGACGGGCCAGCACCCGTAACGCCATCAAGCTTCTGGGAATCATGGGTTATGACGAGAAAATCATAAAAGAGGCGGAAAAACTGGCGGGGGATTTTCTTGACTCAGGCGTATGGCACAGGCTTGACGGCAGCCTGGCAGAATGATATGATTAGAAAGACGGAGGTGAATAATTTGGTGGCATTTATAAATACGTTTTTGTCTTACTTATTAGTGGCGGCGATCATTACCGCATTGGCAGGAGTTGCTATTTTTATCGGAATTAAGCTTCGCAAAAATAAAAACAAACAGCTTGAAAGCGAGTAACTGCCGCAGCGCATAGCGAAGAGCATTAAGGCTGGCCATAGGCCAGTCTTTTTCCTTAACATGAGGATGTCCGGCGAAGCCTGCCGTTGGTTTCCGGCATAGGCCCTTCTGTCCCGGTATGCTGTGCGTTGTCAAAATCATGCATTCATTTTTATCGGAGGTAATTTTTGAAACAGTTTGAGATATTATTATGGGATGTGGATCAGACCCTTCTGGACTTTAGCAAATCTCAGAAGGATGCCCTTGGCAGAAGCTTTCAAAAATATGGCAGGACATTGAAGGAGGAGATACTTTCTCTTTATGTCTCCATCAACGACGCCTACTGGAAACGGCATGAACTGGGGGAGGTTACCAAAGAACAGCTTCTCACAGGCCGGTTTGAGACCCTCTTTTCTGAGGCGAATGTTACGGATATCCCTGTAGAGGAATTCGCCGCTTTTTACCAAAAGGCGCTGGGAGAGGTCTACTATTTCCGCGACGATTCTTTTAAGCTCTGCACGGAACTAAAGCAAGAGGGATTTCGCCAGTATGCAGTGACCAACGGTGTTTCCGCCACCCAGAGAAATAAGCTTTATCTCTCAGGGCTGGATGGGATTCTGGACGATGTGTTTATTTCCGAGGAAATGGGAGCTCCCAAGCCCAGCATCCTGTATTTTGAAAGGTGTTTTCAAAAGATTCCCGGTTTTTCTAAGGAAAGGGCCCTGCTCATCGGGGACTCTCTTTCCAGCGATATTCAGGGAGGCAACAATGCAGGGATCTGCTGCTGTTGGTACAATCCGGAAGGAAAGGCCCCAAACGGCCATCTGCGGATTGACTACGAGATCCGGAACTTGTGGGAACTTAAAGAGTTGCTTTAAAGGCTCTTGTAATTCCTGACAAAAAAGCCGCAGGCTGTAGACAGAGACCAGGGGAAAAGCCAGGAGGATGGGGCGTGCCGAAAACTGCAAACCAAAAGCTGAAGCTTTTGTATCTTTTGAAAATATTAAATGAAAAAACCGACGAAAATCACTGTCTTTCCACCCAGGAGCTGATTGATGAGCTGGCAGAATATGGCGTGAAGGCAGAGCGCAAAAGTATTTACGACGATATAGAATGCCTGAACTACTTTGGCTATGATGTGGAATACATAAAAGCCAGAAAGGGCGGGGGATATTACCTCGGGGAGCGGGATTTTGAGCTGCCGGAGCTTAAGCTTTTGGTGGACGCGGTACAGTCCTCCCGTTTTATCACCCAGAAAAAGTCCCGGGAGCTGATTGCCAAAATCGAAAAACTGGCAGGACCCTATGAGGGAAAGCGCCTTCAGAGGCAGGTCTATGTGGTGGGCAGGGTCAAGGCTGAAAATGAAAGCATTTACTATAATATCGACCAGCTCCACAAGGCAATTCAGGACAATGCGCCGATCACTTTCACGTATCTGAAATGGAACGTCAAGAAGGAGCTGGAACCCAGGAGGGATGGGAAGCGCTATGAGGTCAGCCCCTGGGCCCTGACCTGGAAGGATGAGAATTATTACCTGATAGCCTACGACAACAGGCAGGAGCATATTAAGCATTTCAGAGTGGATAAAATGAGCCGCATTGCGCAGATACCCGGGGAAAGCCGAAAGGGCGGGGAGGATTTTGGGCGGATCGACATCGCGGAATATACCAACAGAACCTTCGGCATGTTTGGGGGAGAGACCGAGGTGGTGACCTTAAAGCTTCCGGAGGATTTGATCGGCGTTATTTTGGATCGCTTTGGCAAGGAGATCGACATCCGAAGGCTGGAAGAAAACATGGTCAGCGTCCGGGTGAGGGTCACGGTCAGTATGCAGCTCTACGGTTGGATCACCGGCCTTGGAGGCAAGGTGACGGTCTTAGGCCCCGATTATGTGAAGGAAGGATATCTCGCATATCTGCGGGAGATTTTAAAAAGCTATTGAGCAAGGGAAGAGGGAGAAAATCCACCTTCCCTGATTTATGCACGAGCCCGTGCATAAAGCGCTACAGCGCTTGGAAGATTGCCACTGAAGTGGCGCATGGGCCGCGCAGAGGGGAGAAAAGAGAATGAAGCTACAGATCTCGGACAGAATGAAGGACTACGAGGAAGGAATCTTTCAGCTTTTAAATGAAAAGAAGGAGGCGGTGGAGAAAACCGGAAGAAAGGTTTACAATCTCTCTGTGGGGACGCCGGATTTTCCTACGGAGCCTCATATTATAGAAGCGGTGAGCGAGGCGGCAAAGGAGCCTGCCAATTATAAATATGCGCTGAAAATGCTGCCGGAGCTGACGCAGGCGGTGATTTGCCGCTTCAGGGAGCGCTATCAGGTGGATTTAAACGAGAGGGAAATCACGGACGTTTACGGCTCTCAGGAGGGCATCACCCATATCGGGCTGGTTCTCTGTAATCCGGGGGATGTGGTGCTGGTGCCGGATCCGGGCTACCCGATCTTTTCCATAGGCCCTGCCCTTGCCATGGCAGAGGTTCACACCTATGAGCTGCGGCCGGAAAACGATTACCTGCCGGATCTTCACAAAATCGACGAAGCTCTCCTTAAGAGAACAAAGTTTATGATGGTTTCCTATCCCTTGAACCCCATCTGCCGCATTGCGCCGGATCATTTCTATGAAGAGCTGATCCCCTGGGCACAGGAGCGGGATATTATCATAGTTCATGACAATGCCTACTCGGATATTATTTTCGATGGACATAAGGGAAAATCTATTTTGCAGTACCCAGGGGCAAAGGAAAACTGTGTGGAATTTTATTCCCTTTCCAAGAGCTATGATTACACCGGAGCCCGGGTGGGCTTTCTTGTGGGAAATGAAACTGTGGTGCAGAGCTTTAAAAGGCTGCGCTCCCAGATCGACTACGGAACCTTTTTGCCCGTGCAGTACGGCGCGGTGGCCGCCCTTACAGGCTCCGACGAGGGGGTAAGGCAAAGATGCGCTCTCTATCAGGAGAGAAGGGACGCCCTCTGCGGGGGATTTCGGGAAATCGGCTGGGAGATTCCCGACAGTGAGGGAACCATGTTTGCCTGGGGAAAAATTCCTAACGGGTATGAGGACGACGTGGCCTTTGTCATGGAGCTTTTGGAAAAATCCGGCGTTTTGTGTACACCGGGGAGCAGCTTTGGAAAACTTGGGAGAGGTTATGTGCGTTTTGCCCTTACCCTGCCGGTGGAAGAAATCCGCGATGCCATAAGAGCGGTAAAGGAATCCGGCATGATCCCGTAACCGGGCCTAAAAATTAAGTCAGTGGTGAACAGCGGTTAATGGATATTCCTATGAAAAATTCGTCAGTTTTCCAAGTTGACACAGCGGGAAAGGTTCATTATACTGGTTAGTAACGCTATATATAGTCACGGGAATGCTTTGGCATACCAGATTTTGTTTCGGCAGAGTATATAGAGGGTAGAGAAAGATTGGAGGGTGTTACATGGAAAACCAGCAGGAAAACAATACTACAGCTTACAGCGCTTTGTTTCAGCCAAAGAGAGAGGTCAAGGTCATCAAGAAGGATGGAAGTCTGGAGGCTTTTAATGTACAGAAGGTGATCGACGCGGTAGGGAAGAGCGCCTACCGGGCCCTGACCAAATTTACCGACGAGGAGAAGGAGCATATCTGTCAGTTTGTGGTGGACAAGGTGGACGAGATGGGGCAGGATAAGATTCCCATCCCCATCATGCACAATATTGTGGAAAGCGCTTTGGAGGGCGTCAAGCCCATTGTGGCCAAGAGTTACCGGGATTACCGCAACTATAAACAGGATTTTGTGCGCATGATGGACGACGTGTACAAAAAGAGTCAGTCCATCATGTACGTGGGAGACAAGGAGAACGCCAACACGGACAGCGCCCTGGTTTCCACCAAGAGGAGCCTGATCTTTAATCAGTTCAACAAGGAGCTCTACCAGAAATTTTTTATGACCGTGGAGGAGATTCAGGCCTGCCGGGACGGCTATATCTATGTTCACGATATGTCCGCCAGAAGGGACACCATGAACTGCTGCCTCTTTGATGTGGCAAATGTGCTGACCGGTGGTTTTGAGATGGGAAATATCTGGTATAACGAGCCGAAAACCCTGGATGTGGCCTTTGACGTGATCGGAGATATTGTCTTAAGCGCCGCCAGCCAGCAGTACGGCGGTTTTACCGTGCCTGAGGTAGATAAGATTTTAGAGCCCTATGCCCAAAAGACCTGGGAGAGAAGCCTTCGCAGATACCTGAATATGGGGATCGGGCAGGAGAGGGCGGAGGCGGAAGCCTTAGCCGATGTGGAGCGGGAGTTTGAGCAGGGCTTCCAGGGCTGGGAATATAAGTTCAATACGGTGGCCTCCAGCCGTGGGGATTATCCCTTTATCACCGTAACTGCCGGACTTGGAACAGGGCGTTTTGCCAGACTGGCAACCATCTCACTTTTGGATGTGCGCAGAAAAGGCCAGGGCAAGGCGGAATGCAAAAAGCCTGTGCTGTTCCCCAAAATTGTCTTTTTATATGACGAGAACCTTCACGGCCCCGGAAAGGAGCTGGAGGATGTGTTTGAAGCCGGGGTAAAATGTTCTGCCAAGACCATGTACCCGGACTGGCTCTCCCTCACAGGAAAGGGTTATATCGCCAGCATGTACAAGCAGTACGGCAAGGTAATCTCCCCCATGGGCTGTCGGGCCTTTCTTTCCCCCTGGTACGAGAGGGGAGGCATGCATCCCGCAGACGATCAGGACAAGCCTGTATTTGTGGGGCGGTTTAATATCGGAGCGGTTTCCCTCCATCTGCCTATGATTCTGGCAAAGGCCAGACAGGAAAGCCGGGATTTTTATGAGGTGCTGGACTATTACCTGAATTTGATCCGCCAGCTTCATATCAGAACCTACGCCTACCTGGGAGAAATGCGTGCCTCCACCAATCCGCTGGCCTACTGCGAAGGGGGTTTTTTGGGAGGAAACTTAAAGCTCTCCGACAAGATCAAACCGATTTTAAAGAGCGCCACGGCCAGCTTTGGAATCACCGCTTTCAATGAGCTGCAGGAGCTCTACAACGGCAAGTCCCTGGTGGAGGACGGGGAGTTTGCCCTGGAGGTGCTGGAGCATATCAATCAGAAGGTGAACGAATTTAAGGAGGAGGATGGCAACCTTTACGCCATTTACGGGACGCCAGCGGAGAGCCTGTGCGGCCTGCAGGTGAAGCAGTTTCGGGCAAAGTACGGTATCGTGGAGGGGGTTTCCGACAGGGAATATGTCTCCAACAGTTTTCATTGCCATGTGACCGAGGACATCACTCCCATTGAAAAGCAGGATCTGGAATACCGTTTCTGGGAGCTCTCCAACGGCGGAAAGATACAGTATGTGAAATATCCCATTGACTACAATATGGAAGCCATCAAAACTCTGATCCGAAGAGCCATGGAGATGGGATTCTACGAGGGAGTCAATCTCTCCCTTGCCTACTGCGACGACTGCGGCCATCAGGAGCTGGAAATGGATGTGTGCCCTGTGTGCGGCAGCAAAAATCTCACCAAGATCGAGCGCATGAACGGTTATCTTTCCTATTCCAGAGTGCATGGCGATACCAGGTTAAATGAGGCAAAAATGGCAGAAATAGCGGAAAGGAAGAGCATGTAGGCAAATGAGGTATCACAATATAACCAAGGACGATATGTTAAACGGCGACGGACTGCGGGTGGTTTTGTGGGTTGCCGGATGCTCTCACTGCTGTAAGGACTGCCAAAACCCGGTTACCTGGGATCCTGCGGGAGGCCTGCCTTTTGACGCCGCTGCCAAAGCGGAATTATTTGAACAGCTTGACAAATCCTATATTTCCGGCATTACCTTTTCGGGAGGCGATCCCCTGCACTCCGCCAACCGCCCGGATGTGCGGGAGCTGATGAAGGAGATCAAAGAAAAATATCCGGATAAGACCATATGGCTTTATACCGGGGATTCATGGGAAAATATCCGGCATTTATCCCTGATGCAGTATGTGGATGTGCTGGTAGACGGAGAGTTCGAGACGGAAAAAATGGATAAAAAGCTTCTCTGGAAGGGAAGCAGCAACCAGAGAGTGATTGATGTGCAGGCAAGCCTTGCCAGCGAGAAAGGCGCTCCCCCGGTACTGCACTGCAGGGACTATGAAAGGTAACAATACTTATTATGGAAACAATTAAAATCAAATATTTTACGGATAAAATCGAAAAACTGACTTACATCGACGGGAAATCGGACTGGATCGATCTTCGGGCGGCGGAGGATGTGGATTTAAAGAAGGGGGAATTTAAGCTGATCCCCCTTGGAGTGGGTATGGAGCTGCCGAAAGGGTATGAGGCCCATGTGGTTCCCAGAAGCTCCACCTTCAAAAATTTCGGCATCATCCAGCCCAATCACCAGGGCGTTATCGACGGCTCCTACTGCGGGGACAACGACCAGTGGTTCATGCCTGCCTATGCCCTGCGGGATACCCATATTTCCTGTAATGACCGCATTTGCCAGTTCCGCATCATGGAAAACCAGCCCGGGATCTGCTTTGAGGAAGTTTCCTCCCTTGAGGGGGCGGACCGGGGCGGTTTTGGGAGTACCGGGAAGCAGTGAGCTGCCCGGGTCATTCCCGGGAGCCCGGCAGCCTGTATCGGAAGAGGCGTTTGGAGAGCTGCTTTAAATTGAAAGGAAGGAGCGGGTAGATATAGCTCTTTCCCGATACCGTGCGGTTGGTGACGATAGCCAGGATCAGCAGCACCACAGCGCCGATATAGCCCCACAGGCCGAATAGTGCCGTGAGGATCAGGTTTATGATACGCATAAACTTGATAGCATAGCTGAGCTCATAGCTGGCCTGGGTGTAGTTGGCAATAGCGACGAAGGCCATATAAAGCATGACTTCCGAATTGAACCATCCGCTGTTGACCGAGAATTCCCCCAGCACCAGGGCGGCCATCACACTTAAAGGGGTGCTGAGCATGTTGGGGGTGTTCACTGCCGCAAGCCGCAGGCCGTCGATGGCAAGCTCCAGAATCAAAAACTGCCAGACCAGCGGGATGTTGGTGGGGTCTTTTACCGCGATGAATTCAAAGCCTGCAGGGATCCACTCCGGCCTCTGCATCAGAAGTAAAAAGGTGGGCGTGATAAAATAAGTTAATATGGCGATCAAAAAGCGTGACAGACGAAGATAAGTCCCGGTGATGGGTGGAAAGTAGTAGTCGTCCGCCTCCTCCACAATATCAAAGATCGAGGTGGGGGCAATCATGGCGGAGGGGGAATTATCCACCAGAATCACCACATCCCCTTCCAGTATCTGTGCCGAGGCCGTATCCGGACGCTCCGTAAATTTGAATTTCGGAAAAGGGTTATACCATTTTTTCTTATAAAGGCATTCTGCCAGGCTCTCCTGGTTCATGGTCAGGGCGTCCACCTGAATATGGTCGATACGTTCCCGGAGCTTGGTCAGGAAAGCGTGGTCTACCCGGTCATTCATGTAGCAGAGCACAATATCTGTCTGGGAGCTGTTCCCGGCATGGTGCATTTCCATGCAGAGCTGACTGCTTCTGATCCGTCTTCGGATCAGCGCGGTGTTAAAGACAACGGTTTCCACAAATCCATCCTTGGATCCCCGCAGTACCTTATCCTTTTCCGGCTCCTCCACACCTCTGGCCGGATAGCTTCTGGAATCGATCAAAAGGCATTTATCATAGCCCTCGATAAAAAGGGCGAACACACCTGACATAATAAAATACGCAATCTTGTCCCAGTCGTCCTGCAGGTCAACCTCCACGTAGGGAATACAGGTCTTGGACATCTCATGGGCGTTGTCTGGCATGTCCTCTTCCTTGATGGTGATAAAATACTGAAGCATTTTCTGCATCAGATCATCCTTGCAAAAACCGTCGATCAAATACATGCAGGCTTCCCGCCCGCCGATTCTTATCACTCTGTAAATAATATCAAAGCTGGTATCCACCGACAGATATTTGTTTAAGTATTTCATATTCTCGGAAAGAGAGGTAGTCATTTTACTCATAATAAGGCTCCTTTGAAAGTTAATATGCTTATTATGAGGAAAGGAAGTCGGTTTTATGCAGTTTTATGCAGATATGGGCCAAAATTCCATCCATTGTAAAAAATTTAAAATAATGTTATGCTAAGTAAACTGCAAAAAAGGAACCAAAGGAGGGATTATGGATTCTTACAAGATCATTACCAACACAACGGCGGATCTGCCCGCAGAATATATCAGAGAAAATGGTCTCGGGCTCATTTACTTCAATTACATTATGGACGGCATCTCTTACGGAAAGGGTAAGGAGCTGGACTGGAAGGAGTTTTATCGCTTGATGCGGGAAGAAGGGAAAATGCCCACCACATCCCAGGTAAATCCGCAACAGTACAGGGAGTACTTCACAGAATTTCTCAGGGAAAACAAAAACCTGCTGTATCTGTCCTTTTCCTCGGGGCTGAGCGGCTCCTGCCAGAACGCGGTGCTTGCCGCAGAGGAATTGATGGAAGAGAACAGGGATTGTCAGATCATCGTTGTGGATTCCAAGTGTGCCTCCATGGGAGAGGGGCTCTTTGTCCACAAGGCCCTTCAAATGCAGAGAGAGGGAAAGAGCATGGGTGAAACCGCTGATCTTTTGAGGGCTTTGGTTCCCCACCTCACACATGTTTTCACGGTAGACGATCTAAACCACCTTTACCGGGGCGGACGGGTGAGCCGGGCGGCTGCCATCGTAGGGACGATTGCGGCCATCAAGCCCATCTTGCACGTGGATGACGAGGGCTGCCTGATTCCCATCAGTAAGGTGCGGGGGCGGAAAAAATCTTTAAACGGCTTGGTGGACTATATGGAAGAGAAGATAAAAGGACATGAAGGCAATAACGATATTGTGTTCATCAGCCATGGTGATGCATTGGAGGATGCAGAGTATGTAAAGGCAGAGGTGGAAAAGCGTTTTGGCATCCGGAAATTTATCATCAGCCATATCGGCCCTACCATTGGGGCCCATTCCGGCCCGGGGACGATCGCTCTGTTTTTTGAGGGGGATTCCCGTTAAAAAGGTTTGCAGAGAGCAGGGCTTTCATTGGAAAAGGGTAAGCGAGGAGTACAAATGGTAGATATAACTCAGGATAAAATATCAGAAGTAGTTGATGCAAGCACGGAAAGAATACAAAATCTTATCTATGTAGTAAGAGGCAGGCAAGTTATGATAGATAGCGATTTAGCCATGCTTTATAATGTGGAAACGAAAAGACTGAATGAAGCTGTAAAGAGAAATATAGATAGATTTCCATCACATTTTCGCTTTCAATTATCTGAGGAAGAGGTATCTTTTTTGAGGTCGCAAATTGCGACCTCAAAATTGGCAGAGGAAAACAGAAAGGGCGGGAGAAGGTATTTGCCTTATGTCTATACGGAACAGGGAATTGCCATGCTATCGGCTGTGCTGAAGAGTAGTGTTGCAATACAGGTAAGTATTCGCATTATGGATACATTTGTGGAAATGAGAAAATATATGGCAAATACATCTTTAATTTTTGACAGGGTAAATGCTATTGAAGTACGCCAAATTTCTTATCAGGAACAAACGGACAGAAAACTGGAACAGATATTTGATTATATAGATGATCACAAGGAAAATAATCAAAAGGTTTTCTTTGACGGTCAAATTTTTGATGCATTTGCACTTATGACAGACCTGATCCAGCAGGCCAGCAAAACTATTGTACTGATTGATGGATATGTGGACATTGCAACGCTGAATATCCTTGCAAAGAAAAAGGATGGCGTGGATGTAATACTCTATATTCTCCCAAGCGCCAGACTGACAGCTCAGGATATTACAAATTTTAACGCACAATATCCGAATTTGGTAGTAAAGCATACAACAGCGTTTCACGACAGATTTATGATAATTGATGGGAACACTGCCTATCATATCGGAGCCTCTATCAAGGATGCAGGCAAAAAATGTTTTGGGATAAATAAGATAAAGGATATTGGCGTAATTAATGACCTGCTGCAGAGGGCAGCATTGACAAGCTAAGTTACTTCCGTTAAAAATGTTTGCAGAGGGCAGGACTTTCATTGGGGAAAAGGTAAGTGGGAGAGTGGCACATGGTAGATATTACTCAGGATAAAATAAGGATAAGGACTATGGTTCCCGGCGACGCCGCAGTGCTGCTCAAATGGATGACGGATGCACGGGTGCTGGAGTTTTATGAGGGAAGGGACAGGCAGTATACGGAAGAATTGATCCAGGAGGATTTTTTTGAGGAGAATAACGATTCTGTAATGAAAGTCATAGTGGAATATGACGGCGTCCCCATTGGATATGGGCAGATTTATCCTATGGGCGACGAAGATTACACCCATTATGGGTATGACAATCGGAATGAAACCGTATACTGTCTTGACCAGTTCATCGGGGAACCCAATTATTGGAACAAAGGAATCGGAACAGAATACATAAAGCTTGTTCTTAAGTTTCTGAGGGAAGAAAAGCAGGCTGACGCCGTCGTCATGGATCCTCATCAGGATAATGTGAGGGCGCTTAAATGTTATCAAAAGGCCGGATTCCGAATTTTAAAAAGCCTGCCGGAGCATGAACTGCACGAGGGCAAAATGAGAGACTGTTATCTGATGGAGTACCGTTATCAGTAGGAAAGGATTTAACATCTCAGCCATACAACCGTCAGTTGAGAAAAATACGAAGTTTGCGTGCTTGTTTCCGCTCGGTGCATCTGTATGAACCATGCACCGGGCGAAGGCTCAACCCTATAACTTACGCTTACATAGTTCCAAATTAGATTACAAACAGGGAAAATTTGAAAAGGAGGTATCATTTTCACATGTTTAGAGATGTCATTTCGACACTTCTGGACATGTGTTTTTAGCATTTCAAGAGGTGTTTTTCGAAAACTGTTTTGTAAATCAAACTTTTCAGTTACATTTTTCAAAAACTGTGTGCGAAAAGTTGTTGATAAGATTGGATTGGAACGCTATACTACTATCAAGCAACTATTAAAAAACTGTGTGCGAAAAGTTGGTGGAGAAATGACAAAACTGGAAATTGCACAAAAAGTGCTCAACTCAACAGGAGGTATTGCGAAAACAGCGGACTTTATAGAGGCTGGTCTTGCGAAATATGATGTATGTAATTTGAATAATAATGGACATCTGGAACGCATCCGTCACGGCTTTTATAAATTGGCAAATAATTTTGACATAACAGATGAACAAATATTGGATGCCTTGTTACCGGAGGGAATTGTATGTGTAGAGTCGGCTCTATTTTATTATGGGTACAGTGACTTTACTCCAAGAATTTGGACACTTGCGGTTCCCAGAACTATATCAAGAGCAAAAATAAAAATAGATGACATGGCAATAAAGGTTTATTATATTCCAAACCATTATTATGAATTGGGTAAAACATCAGCAGATTTCGGCGAGACAATACTTTCGATATATGATCGGGAACGAACTATTTGTGATTGCTTTAAATATCGAACTAAACTGGATAATGAGCTTTTTAATAAAGCAATTAATGCCTATGTTGTAGATGAACAAAAAAATCTGAGTAACCTTTCGAAATATGCAAAAGAAATGGGTTTGTTTAAAAGAGTAAATGATTTGATGGAGGTAATGTTAAATGGCTGACATGGGTGCATCAGTACTTGCACGATTAAAAAACAAGGCGAAAGAAAACGGCAGGAGTTTTCAGCTTTGCCTGCAACTGTTTTGTCAAGAAGAATTTTTACGTCGGTTGGAAAAATCAAAGTATGCTGAAAACCTCGTTCTTAAAGGCGGGTTATTTATATATTCTATCACTGACTTTGACAGCCGTGTAACAGTTGATGTTGATTTTCTTCTTAGGAGAGTTCCGAATACCCCAGAACAGTTGAAGTCTGTGTTGGAGGAGATTATTAGTACCCCTACGGGAAACGATTTTATAGAATTCAAAGTCAAAGATGTTGCACCTATTGCCGTAGCAAAGAAATATGCTGGTATTGGTGCTTCTCTTGTTGCGCGAATCAAAAATACAAAAACACCATTTAACATTGATTTCGGTGTGGGTGATGTTATTGTTCCGAAGCAAGTAAAACGAAATATTTCGACACAGCTTGATGATTTTACTGCGCCAACGATAAATACATATTCTCTTGAAACGACGATTGCCGAGAAAATCGACGCAATCCTCAGCCTAATGGAATTTTCCAGCAGAATGAAAGATTATTACGATATTCATTATCTTGCAAATAAATTTGATTTTGACGGCAAGATTTTAACCGAAGCACTTCAAAAGACATTTCATAACCGTGGACACGACTTTACGGTTGAACAGTTTGAGCAAGTGTCGGGTTTTGCAAATAATTCGGATATGCAGAAGAAATGGAAAGCTTTTATCCGCAAGATTGATACGAAAACTGATGATTTTAGCACAGTATTGAAGACGATAAATAAATTTCTTGCAGAGCCGTTTACGGCAGCGATGCAAAACGAAGAGTATACTAATCAATGGTCTGCTTCCGTTTGTGATTGGAAGTAATTTAGGCGGATGCTATGAACAGGTCTAAAGAATATGAAAACCTGTGTTTTGGTAGAGTAAATGATAAAATCAACAAGGCATCCCTTTTAAAAGATGCCTTGTCCACTCATTTCCTCCAATTAATACTCCTTCATATACTCCCCATGTGCGGCAATCAGTTCATCACACATAGAAATAATATCAGGGATATTCAGCTCCGCGGCGGTGTGGGGATCCATCATGGTAGCCTGGTAAATCTTTTTGCGGTCTCTGTCCCTGGCTGCCTCAATGGTGAGAAGCTGAACGGAGATATTGCTCATGTTCATAGCGGCAAGCTGGGTGGGGAGAGAACCCACATGGCAGGGGGTGATACCGCTCCCGTCCACCAGACAGGGGACCTCCACACAGGCGTCGGAGGGAAGATTGTCGATCAGTCCCTGGTTTAACACATTGCCTCCGATCTTGTAGGGCCGGTTGGTGACGATAGCTTCCATGATGTAGGAGGCATACTCACGGGAACGCTCATGGGTGATGGCGCCGTTATCCAGGATAGATTCCTTTTCCTTCTCCCAGCCCTCGATCTGCTTCACGCAACGGCGGGGGTATTCATCCAGAGGAATCTGATAGTCCTCGATCATCTCAGGGTACTTGCTCTTGATAAAGAAAGGATTGTACTCCGAATTGTGCTCGCTGGATTCTGTGCAGTAATACCCAAGGTGCCGGATATACTCATAGCGCACCATGTCACTGTGCTTTTCGTTTTTGTTCTTTTCCTCAGCCAGACGGCGGATTTCGGGATACAGGTCGTTGCCGTCCTTATCGTGGAGCTTCAGCAGCCAGGCCATATGGTTGATCCCTGCAATCAGCTCCGTGCGGCCTTCCAGCCTGTCCTCCATGCCAAGGCCTTTGAGCAGCGACTCGGAGCAAACCTGTACACTGTGGCACAGCCCAACGGTTTTTACCTTTGTAAAGCGCTGCATATAGCCGGTGAGCATGGCCATGGGATTGGTGTAGTTGAGGAAATAAGCCCCGGGGCAGACCTCCTCCATATCTCTGGCAAAGTCCTCCAGAACAGGAATGGTGCGCAGGGCACGCATGATGCCCCCGATTCCAAGGGTGTCGGCGATGGTCTGTTTCAGACCGTATTTCTTGGGAATTTCAAAATCGGTGATGGTGCAGGGGTCGTATCCTCCCACCTGAATGGCGTTTACCACAAAGGTTGCGCCGGCAAGGGCCGCTTTGCGTTTTTCCACGCCCAGATAGGTACTGATTTTAGCACGTCCCTCGTTCACGTTTTTGTTGATGGCGGAGAGTATGATATTGGATTCCTCCAGGCGTATTTCGTCAATATCATACAGCGCAATCTCAGCCTCCCGCAGGGCGGGAGTACACATGCAGTCCCCCAGGACATTTCTCGCAAATACCGTGCTTCCGGCCCCCATAAATGTGATTTTTAACATAGCTTTGTGCTCCTTTTCTGAGTAGTTGAAGGTATAAAGTTAAATTAAGTATAGAAGATAAAGAAGGATTATGATAGAAATTTTGTTGCGGAAAAATTGTCATCATGTTGCACGAAAACTGGAACTGTTTTTCCTTCCGGTTATGGTGCAGGCAGGGAAATATCTCCCCAAGTTCTCATATTGACATAACCAAAACCGCTTGATAAAATGATATTATTGCTGAGAGATTTCATTTCATGAACATAAAATACAGGAGAAAACAGGCATGTATCATTGTCATATCCGTTTCTATTTGACTGGACATCATAACAGAGTCTTTGAAGTCATAAAAGAGGCCCTGCCTCTTGAAAATTTCACACATGAATTTATTGAAAGTGAAAGGCCCGTGGAAAATTTAGCATCCAGGGCAGACGTGATTCTGGCAAACTTACAGGATCTGGATAAGGCGGAGGTCGCTTTGATTTTGTCCTCTGTCTCAGATACCTCCAAAGAACTGATTCTGCTCTCTGAGCCAAACCATCTTCCCACCTTAAAGGACTGCCCGGATCAGCTCAAAGATATCTGGTTTTTGCCCATGGATGAGGAAGAAATAAGTTTCCGTTTTCTCAGATGGCAGCAATCCTTCAAAATGAGCAAGGATTTTTGGCAGACCAGCCATTTTTTTGACGCCACTATCAACAATATTCCGAATCTGATCTGGTATAAAGACAAGTCGGGCGTTCACGAAAAGGTAAACGATAGCTTCTGTGAAACCGTAGGTAAGACCAAGGCTCAGGTAGAAGGGCAGCGCCACGCCTATATCTGGGACGTGGAAGAGGATGACCCGGCCTGCATCGAGTCGGAAAATGAGGTTATGCGCAGAAGACAGACCGTTGTTTCCGAGGAACAGATCATGACAGGAGATGGGAACCGGTTGCTCACCACCTACAAGTCTCCCCTCTACGATATCGACGGCAGCGTGATGGGAACTGTGGGGGTAGCTATTGATGTGACCCGGGAACGTGCTTATGAGCAGGAAATTATACAAAAGAATCAGACCCTGGAAACGATTTTTACCAATTTGGACTGTGGCGTTATGCATCACACCATGGATGGGAAACGCATCATCAGCGTAAACCAGGCGGCGCTTCGTATCCTGGGCTATGATTCCATAGAAGAGCTGCTAAAAGGCGGATTCTTCCTGGTAGCTTCCTCTGTTTTTGAGGAAGACCGCCAAAAGCTGGAAAACAGTATCAAACAGTTAAAGAACATAGGGGAGAGTGTCAGCGTGGAGTACCGCGTCCGCCACAAAGACGGAAAACTGGTACATGTGATAGGTAATGTGAAGCTCCTGGAAAAAGACGGGGAGCTGATTTACCAGCGTTTCCTGCTGGACTGGACGGTTCAGAAACAGCAGGAAAGACAGCAGGAGAGACGGCAAAAGGAACTGATCCAGGCCCTCAGCGTGGATTATGAGTTTGTCTGCTTTTTTGACCTGAATACGGGAACCGGGATGCCACTTCAAAGCAACGGGGCAGAGGGACATACCTTTGAGTCTCTTTTCAGGGAAGGGGTTTCCTTTGAAGAGAGCATGGGGCAGTACATAGAGAATTTTGTATATGCGGAAGATAAAGAAATCCTCCGGCAATTGTCCTCCTTAGAGGGGCTTAAAAGCGAACTTTCGGTAAAAGAGCTCTACTATGTCAATTATCGCGTTACCAGGGGAGAGGAGGTTGCCTACTACCAGTTAAAGGCGGTGCGTACCGGAGAATGGAACACGGATCGCGGAATCGTGATGGGATTCCGCAGCGTGGATGATGAGATACGAAATGAAATGGAAAAGAAGGATCTTTTGGAGGATGCCCTTATGCAGGCGAAACGGGCCAACAAGGCCAAAAGCGTCTTCCTTTCCAACATGTCCCATGATATCCGCACACCAATGAACGCTATCGTAGGCTTTACCTCCCTGGCCCTCACCCATATCGACCGCAAGGAGCAGGTAGAGGAATACCTGAAAAAGATCATGACCTCGGGAAATCATCTGCTGAGCCTGATCAATGATATACTGGATATGAGCCGCATCGAAAGCGGAAAGATCCGTCTGGAAGAGACGCCCTGCAGCCTGCCGGATATTCTCCATGGCCTGAGAAGCATTTTGCAGGCAGATGTCCATGCCAAGCAGCTTGAGCTGTATATTGACGCGATAGATGTGATGGATGAAGAGATTTATTGTGATAAGCTGCGTCTGAATCAGGTCTTGTTAAATCTCCTGAGTAATGCTGTGAAGTATACGGGAGCAGGAGGGAGCGTGAGCATGCTGATCACCGAGAAAGCCGGAGCTCCCGCAGGCTATGCCAACTACGAATTTACGATTAAAGATACAGGTATCGGCATGAGCCCGGAGTTTGTAGCCCGCATTTTTGAGCCTTTTGAGAGAGAAAAGAGCACCACCCTCAGCGGTATTCCAGGAACCGGGCTTGGGATGTCGATCACCAAAAATATCGTGGATATGATGCACGGTAATATCAGCGTAAAAAGTGAGAAGGGTGTGGGGACGGAATTTACGGTATTTTTTACCTTCCGTCTGAGCTCCGAGGCCCAGGTAATCCGGGAGATACCGGAACTGAAAAATTGCAGAGCCCTGGTGGTAGACGACGACTTTAATTCCTGTGACGGAGTCACCTATATGCTTGGCCAGCTTGGTATGCGGGCGGAGTGGACGCTGTCGGGAAAGGAAGCGGTTCTGCGCACCCGTCAGGCATCCATGCGGGGAGACGATTATTCCGTATATATTGTAGATTGGCTTCTGCCTGATATGAACGGGGTGGAGGTAACCCGCCGGATCCAAAAGGAGATGGGCGGAAATGTACCTGTGATCGTACTCACAGCCTACGACTGGTCCGACATAGAGGAGGAGGCCAAAGAAGCCGGCGTTTCCGCTTTTTGCAGCAAACCTATCTTTTTGTCGGAGTTAAGGAATTGCTTACAGACGGTTATGGACAGTGCGGCGGGAGAAACGCAAAAAGAAGAGGCAGAACCGCAAAGGCATTGGACAGGTCGGATTTTGCTGGCAGAGGACAACGAGCTGAATCAGGAAATCGCCGTAGCCCTCTTAGAAGAGGCTGGCTTTTGTGTGGATGTGGCCGGGGATGGACAGATAGCGGTGGATATGCTTCAAAAATCCCAACCAGGCTATTATCAGTTGGTGCTGATGGACGTGCAGATGCCGATGATGAATGGCTATGAGGCTACCAGGCTGATCCGGAAGTTTGAAGACAAAAAGCTTGCCTCCATACCGATTCTGGCTATGACAGCCAACGCTTTCGAGGAAGATAAGCGGGAGGCTTTAATGTGCGGCATGAATGGCCACATTGCCAAGCCCATTGATGTGGAGAAATTGTTTGCTACGCTGGACAAAATGATGGCCTGACAGAGAATGTCAGGCCATCATCCAATAACGAATGTTTGGCGGAGTCCGGTGGTATCCATTGTCGAAATATAAGGGTTTTACCGTCCGGTAAACACGGCCACGGAGCGGGGGCGCATGATAAACTCCCGGTCAATCCGAACCTCTTCCCCTTCCGGGAAAAAATACCGGCCGTTCCCGTCCCCCAGGTATTGACGCTCAAATACCAGGCGCAATGGTGGCCCAGGGCTGGAAGCGTGATTCGGACATCTTCCCAGTAGGAATTGATCGCAACATATACCAGATCATCTTTTCCTGTATCTGTGTCATATCCTGCGAAACAGACGGCAAAGGTCATGGCGTCCCTTGGAAGTTCGGTTTCCTCTGCGTTGGGGCAATGGGTACGCAAGGGCTCCCTCCCGCAGATGGCATCCGGCAGCTTTTTGCGGATGACGGGATGTCTATGGCGGTAATAGATCATGAACTTAAAGAATTCATAGAAATCCCGATTTTTCTCAAGCAGTTCCCAGTTCAGCCAGGAAATTTCATTGTCCTGGCAATAAGCGTTGTTATTGCCTGACTGAGAATTACCGAATTCATCCCCGGCAAAGAACATGGGGGTTCCGCGGCTGCACATGAGCACGGCGCAGGCATTGCGCATCATGCGGAAGCGCAGATTCAGCACCTCCTCATCCTCCGTATCTCCTTCAACCCCGCAGTTCCAGCTTCGGTTGTCATCCGAGCCGTCTGTATTATTCCATCCGTTTTCTTCATTGTGTTTCTCATTGTACGAGTACAAGTCATATAAGGTAAACCCGTCGTGACAGGTAAGAAAGTTGACACAGGAATTATACCCGGCATAATTATTGTTATTATCGGAATAATACCCGCCATACAGGTCTCCGGAACCGGAAATGCTCCAGGCGGCATCCCAGGATTGCCAGGAGTCTCCTTTCAAAAAGCTTCGGATGGAATCCCGGTAACGGCCATTCCATTCCGCCCATCGTTTGCTTGCCGGAAATTTTCCCACCTGATACATTCCGCCTGCATCCCAGGCCTCTGCGATGAGCTTGACATTGCGGAGCACGGGATCTGTTGCCAAAAGCTCTAACAGAGGCGGATTGTTCAGAGGTGAACCGTCCTCATGACGTCCCAGAATACTGGCCAGATCAAAACGGAACCCATCAATCCGATAGCTTACCGCCCAATAGCGCAGGCATTCCAGGATTAGGAGACGGACAATAGGATTATTGCAGTTCAGGGTATTACCGCAGCCACTGAAATTATAGTAGTTTCCCTCGGGGGTCAGCATATAGTAAACCTTATTGTCAAATCCTTTGAAGCAAAAGGTAGGCCCTAGCTCATTGCCTTCTGCGGTATGGTTAAATACCACGTCCAGTATAACCTCGATCCCATTATCATGAAAGGCCTTGATCAGTTCCTTCAGCTCAGTTCCCTCCTGATTGTACTCATCCGTGGAAATATAACTGATATTGGGAGCAAAAAAGCCTACCGTATTATAGCCCCAGTAGTCATACAGGGTTTTGCCATCCACTTCTCGGGAATTCATGGTCTCATCAAACTCAAAGATGGGCATCAGCTCCACAGCATTGATGCCAAGCTCTTTCAAATAGGGGATCTTTTCCATCAGTCCGGCAAAGGTACCCCGATGTGTGACGCCGGATGAGGGATGATAGGTAAATCCTCTTACATGCAGTTCATAGATGATAAGATCGCTCATGGTACGGGTGGATTGGGGCATTTCTCCCCAGTCAAAAACATCCCGGACCACCCTTGCATGGTAGCCTCCCAATTTCCTGTCCCCCCAAAGCCTCTGCCCCGCCACGGATCTGGCATAAGGATCCAGCAGAACGGCATTGCGGTTAAATAGCAGCCCGTTTTCCGGCTCATAGGGGCCGTCGATCTGATAAGCATACTCAAACTCTTCAATATCCAGTCCAAAAACGATCATGGAGTAAACATCCCCGATTTTATAGGCATCAGGAAAAGGAATCTGGGCATAGGGCTCTATGGCATCCCTGTGAAAAAGAAGAAGGGTACAGGAAGTCCCATAATGGGTATGAACCGTAAAATTTACGCCTACCGGTAGCATCATGGCTCCATGTACATCAAATAACCCTGGCCTTACCAAAAATCCCTCAATCTCCGCCATGGGAGTCAGTGATTTATTGATCTCGGGGACATATTTTTGTGTGTAAAGTTTCAAGCATTACCTCCTTTCAAAAAGGTGCTGCAAAAAGAAAAGTGTTTTACCAGTATAGCCGATATTCCCTGAAAGTGCAACAGGAATCAAGGCAAATTTTCCCGAAAAATTCCCTTGAAAAATTTCTCCAGGCACGGTAACATAAAATTTCAATATACTATCTTATAAAGATTTATCAGGAGAAGATAGTATATATGGAAGAAAAACGTTGTGCCAGTCCTAGGACCAATACCTGCAGCTTTGCCGGTATCAAACCCATCATGGTGGATTTGCCCTATCCCCCCATCAGCGTGGAGGAGAAAAACCAGGCCTACGCCAATTTGCTCAGCGTGGATTATTGCGGAGCCGTATCCGAGTTATCCGCTATCACACAGTATATTAATAATGAAAACCGTCTGTCCTGTGAAAAATGCTCCGTCGCTAAAACTCTTTTGGGAATTGCCCTGGCAGAGATGATGCATTTGCAGAAATTAGGTGAATTGATTTACCTTCTGGGAGGGAAGGTGGATTTTGTGGCAAGAAGCTGTAACACAAGAGGACAGCTATGGACGCCAAACTATCTTGACCTGCCGGAAAACGCCGCAAAGATGATAACAGCGGATATTGAGGCGGAGAGGGCGGCCATCAATCAGTATGTAATGCATATGGAGAGGATCGGGGATAAAAGTGTGAATGCGGTACTTGCAAGGATTATCCAGGATGAGGAATATCATATCATGCTGCTTAAGGTATTGAGGAATGAAGCAATGTCATTAAGTTAGTACCAGCAACACAAGGCTTACTATGGGAAAAATGAAAAAAGCAGGATGTCCGGCTTCCCCATAGGCTAATGTTGACGGTCGCAGACACATTTGGGCATGCCTAGTAGAC
>CATLHM010000015.1 GCA_949949005.1 uncultured Lachnospiraceae bacterium | reverse complement strand
TCAGACAGCTAAAGGATTCAGGAACGGAAGTTTATGCGCCGGACAGGAACATGGTGGAGATCGCGGAGGAAATAATGGAGATTGTTTCGGGTATTTCAACTTGACACTAATTCACCGTCAATTTTGCCCTGACTTAGCATTAGCGAACCATACGCCCCACGAAGTTATGCGGGTTTCAGCGATTTTCGCTCAAAAAAAGTGAAAAAAGTTTGTGACATTAACTTGACATACGCGGGGTATGGCACACTGGACATCGCCGGAACCTTTGACGAGCTGGCGGGGGTGTGAAATGAGAAAAGATAGCAGAGACTGGTTCGACAAAATATGCATTATAAGTATCTATGTAACGAACTATAGCGCTTGGTAAAAATTGTAAAAAAATGTCAAAATTATAAAGGAAGGATATCAATACTGTACAAAACCTGTGCGCATATAGGAGAAAAGGGATAATGCAAGAGAGGAAAGAGAAAAGTGTTTCATGTAGGGAAGCATTAAACCAAAGGTACGAGGACTCCCTGCAAAAGGCAAGGGAAATGTTAAAGAAAATCAAAAACTGGAAGTGGTTGGGAAAAACGGCGGGGTTTGTCAGAGAGGCAATTAAAAAGAGACATGAGGAAAACTACCTGCTGAACCTGACAGAGCTGATCACCAATATTATGGTGTTTGCGGCATACTGTACTATTAGCCCTATTCTGGCAGAATATGAAGGGACGCAGACGATCCGCCAAATATCACTTGTCGCAATCGTCTTTATTGCTGTCGTTGCAGTCTGGCAGCTTATCTGCCTGATCGGGTATGAGCGATGGGGACGCTTTAGAGACTGGGTTTTCGACTGTTCTAAGAAAATATGCATCTTTTGCAAAAGATGGCCATGGATGGGATGCCTGGCAGCGCTTGTAGTGATAGCGCTGGTATTTTTGGCAGATAAGGTAGCTCTGGCCGCTAAGAAGATTCCTGTTTTTATTCATGGACATAAACGGGAATCTGCGGCTTTTGCCATTGCTGTGGCAGCAGTGTTTGTTCTGTCCTTTATCTTCATTCCCAAAACATCTTATTATACCTCGGTGGTAGAAAATTATGGAATACCGCAGGGGGTAGGGGAGCCTTTGTCCCTTAAGGAGCGCAAAAAGCGTGCGGGATATTGGAAAATAGAAAATTATCCTATCCTCAGGCGTATGCGGATGACTTATGTGGAGCCCTATGGGAACCTGAAGCTTATGAGGGAATACTCCACTTTATATGCCATGGAATTTTTTCAGCCCTGTTCTTATATGGAGGTCAGCTATACCAAAGATAAGAATAAATATCGTTCTTATGATTTTGACACCTATGCTGCCGCCAAGAAAAAGGGATTTCTGGTTCCGCTGGAGATCACCTACTATAATGACAGTGATGAAGTGATCCTAAAACAGGAGAGGAATGAGTTTGATCAGTTTGAGATTACATTTTACTCGGCAGAGGATAAGCCTCAGCTTTTTGATTCTACCCTGCTTCGCGTGCCGGATGGGCAGACACTTGAAAACGGGGTGGAATCTTTGCAGATGGAAACTACGTATCATTCGAATGGACTGCCCCAGGTACGCAGGTTGACTTCCGGCATTAATAATCTGTACGGCGTAAATGGGGAGCGGTATGTCTATGACAAAAACAGGCGGTTGGAGGCATTGTATTATCTGGATGTCAGAGGGGAACCTGTCTGTAATAAGCAGGGAATTATGAAGATTTCTTTTCAATATGAAGAAAACGGGAATCTACACAGCATTTGCTATTTCAGCGATGCAGAAGGAAAGGAAAAGACAGAAGGGTATCACGGTGTTTTCTGTGAAAAATTCGTATATGATGATAATGGAAATCTGACAGAGCGCCATCAACTGGAACACAATGAAAGTTTGTGGTATGACAAGAATGGTGTGTGTATCTATCGGTATCACTATGAGAAAAACCGGTTGGCAGGAGAGGAGTTTCTGGGCTTTGACAGGGGAACTACCCGGGATAACCATTTACACAACCATTCTGTGGAGTTTGAGATCAAGCGGGTTGTGGGGGGAAAAGAAATCGGCATATCTTTTGATACAATTGGAATTACCGGGGAGGAAGCGGAGGTTTTAGGCGAGCAGACAGTATCCGGAAAAGATATATTGATGGGACTGTCATTCCTTGCTTATTCGGCAGATGAGCAGGATATACAGGCAGTCTCTGTAAATAGGCCGCAGCCTCTTAAGGAAAGCATGGAGGATACTGCGAGAATCTCCAAGAGATATCAGTCTGTCCATTTTATGCTTGGTCACGATAATCTTATTTCCCGGATCAGCTATCATGGGAAGGAAGGACAACTGGTGACGGGAGAGCAGGGGTATGCCGTGGCAAAGATCCAATATTCTCAAAATAACAAAGAAGAGAAGGAGATCTATTTTAACATTAAAAATGAGCCTTGCCAGAGCAAAGGCGGATATGCATCCGTGAGACGGATTTATGAGGATAGTTTTGGCGATAAGATAAAAAGGGTGGAATATCTGGATGCGGAAGGAGATTTAACATATAACAGGGAATTGGGATATGCTGCGGTGGATTATGAGTATCCTGATGAAGAAGAGCAAGAGAAGGCTCAAAAGAAAATTATAAAGAGGTTTTTGGATCCGGATGGAAAACCTGTGCGGATCTCTGATCAGGGATGCGCGGTAATAGAGCAAATTTATGACAAAAGGGGGTTTTTGGTTCAGGAATCTTATTTGGATGAGGAGGACAAGCCTGTCTGCCGGAGCGACTACCGGGTGGCGCAAATCCTGTATGAATATGCAGATGATGGAAACTTAATCAGCGAATGCTACAAGGATGAAAATGGAAATCTCGCCAACCGTTTTGATACCGGATATGCCGTTATGTATCAGGAGTTTGAGGCCGGTATGTTGAAGAGATGCTATTATGAAAATCACACCTTAAGCCCGGTTCCCAGCAAAACCACGGGCGTGGCCGGGATTGCGTATGTCTATGATAAAGGAATGAAACTGGAGGAGCGTTATTTTGATACCGCCGGGAATTCTGCATTGCGCAGTGATACCGGGTGTGCCAAAGCGGTGTATGAATACAGTAACAGAGGCAGGCTGAATACCGCATATTTTTATGGGGTGGATGATCAGCTAATCCTCAGGAAGGACACAGGCTATGCCAGTGTCAAATATCAGTATGATAAACAGGGGCAGAGGGAAGCAATCTACTATTATGGGACGGACGGGCAGCCCATTATCAGTTCAAAGTATCATTGCGCCGGTTATAAATATCAGTATGATTCCCGGGGAAACGAGAAGACGATGAGCTTTGTCGGCCTTGATGGGAAGCTGATAGTGCGCCGGGATTTGGGGTATGCCCAGGAGAGCTATGACTATGACAAGGATGGGAACAAAAAAGGAACTGCCTATTTGGATGTGGAAGGAAAACCTGCCATATGGAAGGAAAGGGGATATGCGTCTTATGAGGACATTTATGACGCCAATGGAAATTGGCTGGAAGGAAAGTATTACGATAAGGGCCATAATCTGGTGCTGAGGAAGGATACTGGTTATGCAAGTATAAGAAATGAATATGATGATTCAGGGCAACTGATTTCCCAGCATTATTATGGAACCGGAGAAGAGCTGGTCATCAGCACCAAATATCATTGCGCCGGATTTCAATATGCATATGATGAGAGAGGTAACCGGACATCGGTACAATATATAGGGACGGATGGAGAGCCGATGGCGCGCAGTGACCTGGGCTACGCCCAGGAAGAGTATCAATATGACAGTGCCGGCAACCGGATTCAGACGTCTTTTCTGGATACAGAAGGGAAGCCTGTGATATCGAAGGAGGGCGGCTATTCCATCTATGAAAGCAGTTATGATGCCAGAGGAAACTGGCGGGAAAGCAGGTATTACGATGAGGGTAGGAAGCTGGTACTGAGAAAGGATACAGGCTCCGCTATTATAAGAAATGAATATGACGAATACGGCCGGATGGTTTCCCAATCCCACTATGGACTTGAAGAGGAACCGGTTATCAGCCCAAAGTGCCATTGTGCTGAGTTAAGATATGAGTATGACGAAAGGGGCAACAAGACATCGACCCAATACCTGGGGGTGGATGGAAAGCTCATGGTACGCCGTGACCTTGGTTATGCCCAGGAGCACTATGCGTATAACGGTGCAGGAGTGAAAATCAGGACAACTTATCTGGATGTGGACGGGAAAACGGCAGTGTGGACGGAGGGAGGCTATGCAATCTGCGAAAACAGCTATGATACCTGTGGAAACTGGCTGGAAGGAAGGTATTATGACAGTCAGGGAAGCTTGGTACTGAGGAAAGATACGGGTTATGCACTTATCAGGAATGAATATGATGCGTATGGTCAAACGGTTTCCCAGCATTATTATGATTCTGGGAAGAAACCGATTATCAGCACCAAGTATCACTGTGCCGGAACTGGATTTGGGTATGATGAGAAGGGGAACGAGATATCCGTATGGTATTTAGGTACAGACGGAGAGCTGATGGTACGCCGTGACCTGGGCTATGCCCAGGAGCACTATGAATATGACGATGTGGGAAACAAGACAGTGACAGCCTATTTGGATGTGGCAGGACAACCTGCTATATGGAAAGAAGGGGGATACTCTGTCTGCGAAAGCGATTATGATCCCCAGGGAAATTGGAAGGAAAGCCGGTATTATGATGGGGAGCGGAATCTGGTACTGAGAAAAGATGAGGGTTATGCCATAGCTAAAAATGAATATGATGAATATGGCCAGAGGGTATCTCGATCCTATTTTGGCACTGAAGGAGAACCGGTGATCAGTACAGAATACCATTGTGCCGGATATCGGTTTGCGTATGATGAGCGGGGAAACAGGATTCTGGATCAGTATATAGGTCTGGACGGAAATTTGATGATACGCCATGATCTGGGCTATGCGCAGACAGCTTATGAGTATGACAGCGTGGGAAATCAAATAGTGAAAACTTATTTGGATTTGGAGGGGGAACCCATTATATGGAAGGAAGGCGGCTATGCGGCTTGCAAAAGCAGTTATGATGCTAAAGGGAACTTGCTGGAAGAATGCTTTTATGACGATCAGGGAAAGTTGGTACTAAGGAAAGATAGGGGGTATGCTGCCGTCAGGAATGAATATGACCAGTATGGACAGTGGGTTTCCCAATATTACTATGACACTGAGTATAGAGCGGTCATCAGCACCGAGTATCACCTCGCCGGATATGAATATGGCTATGATGAGAAGGGTAACCGGACAGTTATGAAATATATAGGGCTCGATGGGGAACCAATAATGCGTCAGGATCTTGGTTATGCCCAGGTCTGTTATGAGTATGACGATGTAGGGAACAAGATTAAGGAATCCTATCTGGATGAGGAAGGATATCTGGCTGTGTGGAAGGACGGTGGTTATGCAGTCTGTGAGTATGGCTATGATACCAAAGGAAGGCTGGTGGAAGAACGGTATAATGACGCGCAGGAAAATCCGGTACTGAGGAAGGATAAGGGCTATGCTGTTGTCAGGAATGAATATGATGCGTATGGCCAGAAGATTTCTGAGCATTACTATGGTTCTGATCAGGAGCAGAATCCAATTATCAGCAACAAATATTATTGTGCCGGTTTTCGATATATGTATGATGAGAGGGGAAACAAAACGTTGACGCAATTCACAGATCCGGATGGTAAGCTGATGGTGCGTCAGGATTTAGGCTATGCCCAGGAGCGTTACAAGTATGATAATGTGGGAAATAGAATCGTGATGGACTATCTGGATGCGGAAGGTGATCCGATTACATGTAAAGAGGGTGGTTTCGCAATCTGTGAAAGCAGCTATGATGCCAGAGGGAACTGGCTGGAAGACCGGTATTATGATGGTCAGAGGAATCCGGTGCTGAGTAATGATACAGGCTATGCGGTGATCGGAAATGAATATGATGCGTATGGCCAGAGAATAACTGAGTATTTCTATGATCAGGAACGGAAGCCCATCATCAGTACCAAATATCATTGTGCCGGTTTTCGGTATGCGTATAATGAGAAGGGAAATAAAATAACAACAGAATATATAGGAACTGATGGAGGGGGGATGGTGCGCCGTGACCTCGGTTATGCCCAGGAGCGCTATGCGTATGACAATGCGGGAAACCAGATAAGGGTGGACTATCTGGATTTGGAAGGTAATCCGGCCATATGGAAGGAGAGAGGTTATGCGGCCTGCGAAAACGATTATGACGCCAGGGGAAACTGGCAGGAGGGAAGGTATTATGATGATGAGGGAAATCTGATATTGAGGAAAGACCTGGGGTATGCTATTGTAAAGAATGGATATGACGATTATGGGAGGATGTCCTTCCAATATTACTATGGAACCCAGGAGGAAGCGGTGATCAGTACGAAATATCACTGCGCCGGGTATGAATATGAGTACGACGCCAATGGCAACCAGCTAAGTATGAAGTATATAGGGCTTGATGGAAATCCGATGGTGCGGCGGGATTTAGGCTATGCCCAGGAGCGATGCGAGTACGACAAAAAAGGAAACAGGACTGACTTGCAGTATTTAGGAACTGATGGGAATCCAATGGTGCGCCAGGATCTGGGCTATGCGCAGGCCCACTATGAATATGACGGTATGGGAAATCAGATCGTGACATCCTACTTTGATGCGGAAGGTAATCCGGCGATAGGGAAGGAAGGCGGTTATGCGACTTACACGAGCAGTTATGATGCCAGGGGAAACTGGCTGGAAGGAAGATATTATGATGAACAGGGAAACCCAGTAGTGAGCAGGGACAAGGGATATGCCGTGGTCAGGAATGAATATGACATATATGGACGGAGGATTTCCCAATACTACTTTGCTCCCGGGGGAGAGCCGGTTATCAGCACTGAATATCACCTCGCCGGATTTGAATATGAGTACGACGAAAAGGGAAACCAGATATCTGTAAAGTATATTGGACTTGATGGTATGCCGATGGTGAGGGAGGATCTTGGTTATGCACAACAGCATTATGAATATGACGAGAAGGGAAACCAGATATCTGTGCAGTATTTAGGGGTCGATGGTATGCCAGTGATGCGCCAGGAACTGGGCTACGCGCAGGAGATATATGAGTATGACAGTATGGGAAATCAAATCGCAACGGCTTATCTGGATGCAGAGGGCAACCCGGCTGTATGGATAGAAGGCGGATATTCGCGATGCGAGAACAGCTATGATGCCAGAGGAAATTGGGTGGAAGGGAGATATTATGACAAGGATGGGAATCTGGTTCTGAGGAAGGATACGGGCTATGCGGTTTTCAAAAATGAATATGATGAGTACAACCAGAAGATAGCCTGGTACAGTTATGGCCGTGAAGAAGAACCGGAGCTGATCGTCTGCTCTGGGTATCACTGTGCTGGAACCAGATATGAATATGATGAGAAGGGCAATAAGATACTTGAACAGTACATAGGCACCGATGGGGAGGTGATAATGCGCGGGGATTTAGGTTATGCCCAGGAGAGCTGTGAGTATGACAATGTGGGAAACCGAATCGTAACCGCTTATCTGAATGTAGAGGGCAGCCCGGCCACTTGGAAGGAAGGCGGGTATTCGCGATGTGAGAACAGTTATGATGATAGAGGCAACTGGGTAGAAGGGCGGTATTATAATAAAGACGGAAAACCTGTACTGAGGAAGGATACAGGTTATGCTGTTGTAAGAAATGCCTATGATGAATATGGCCAGAGAGTGTCCTGGTATTGTTATGGTTCTGGAGAGGAACCGGAACTGATCATCAGCCCCGAATATCATTGTGCAGGATTTGAATATGCGTATGACGAAAGGGGAAATCAGATATCGGTGCGGTACATAGGAACCGATGGGAAGCTGATGCTGCGCCGGGATTTGGGCTATGCTCAGTTGGACTATGAGTATGATAGTTTGGGGAATCAGGTAGGCTGGACATATTTGGATGTAGAGGGAAACCCTGTTAAATGGTGAGAAAGGAGGATTATGAACAAATTATATTATCAACTGCCGGGCACATGGTTTGGGGATTGTATGCCTTTTGGCAAGGACGGAGAATTTTATTTATTTTATCTGAAGGACAACCGAAATCCCTGCCCCTTCGGGGAACCTTTCGGCTGGGATCTAGTTATCACTTCTGATTTTGTGAATTACAGGGATATGGGGACGGTCATTCCCAGGGGAGGAGACGAGGAACAGGATCAGTTTCTCTTCTCAGGAAGCATTTTAGAAGGAGAGGGCCGGTATCATGCTTTTTATACGGGCTACAACAGGGATTACCCAAAGCTTGGAAAGCCGTCCCAGGTGCTGATGCATGCGGTCAGCGACGATCTGATTCATTGGACGAAGGCGGGGCAGGCTGGCAAAGCTAATGCCCGGGACGGAGCCGGGCTACAGCTTGCGCCGGCGCAGGGGTACGACCCGGATGACTGGCGGGATCCTTTTGTGATGTGGGAGGAAGGGAAAGGTCAGTATCTGATGCTTCTCGGTGCAAGGAAAAAAGATGCTAAAACCCGGCAGTCAGGGCGGACGGTGAAGTTTACCTCCACGGACTTAAAGGAGTGGAAATTCCAGGGGGACTTCTGGGCACCCAATCTGTTTGTCATGCATGAAATGCCGGATTTGTTCAAAATGGGAGACTGGTGGTATCACATCATAACGGAATACAGCGACCGAAGCAAGATGATTTACCGCATGAGCAAAAGTCTGGAGGGACCCTGGATTGCACCCTGGGATGACGCCTTTGACGGAAGGGCCTACTATGCGGGCAGAACCTTTGCCCTTAACGGAAAGAGAATCATGTTTGGCTGGGTGGCCACCAAAGAGGATTGTGACGATAAGAAGAGTTATGAGTGGGCGGGAACTTTTGTGCCTCATGAGGTTTATCAGAGAGGGGACGGCACACTTGGGATGAAGGTTCCGGACACCATATGGGAGGCCTTTAAGGACAGGGAGCGGATAGAAGATTTTGCAATAGAGAGCATTGGAATGCGGACGGAAAAGGTGATTAAGGAGCACTGCGGGGATCTTTACAGCTTTGAAGCGGACATTACCTTTACGGAGGGAACCAGATCCTTTGGAATCCGATGCTATGATAATGAGGAAGCCCAGGAGGCCTATCAGTTTATTTTCCTTTGCCATGAAAACCGGTATCTGTGTGAGAAAAATCCCAACTGGCCCTGGTTTGCCTACATGGGCCAGGGAACGGAGAGGCCGCTGGAGCTGACAGCGGGGAGAAGGTATCATATTCGAATGATTGTGGACGATACCATCGCGGTAATTTATGTGGACGGGGTGGCTTTGAGCGCCAGGCTTTATACCAGGCCCGGAGACGGGCTGGGGATCTTTGCCTCCGAGGGAGGTGTGAGGGTGGAGAATTGTTCGTTTTCGAATCATATTTGAAAGGTGGTTATTCAGACGCCGGCAGGTATCCGGAGCATCTTTTGGGTTCTGCCTGAAACATGGACAGGGAGACAGTTGCAAATGTAGTTGAGGAAAAAGAAAGGAGAACAAAATTATGGATCTGCAGAAATTTATCGAGCGCGCCACACCCACAGGGATTTTAGGGGTAAAGATCACACAAAACGGCGAGGATTTAGGAAAGCATCTCTGGGATGAAGAATGCCGCCGGAATGTCTATTCCGCGAGCAAGAGCTTCACTTCCGCGGCGGTTGGGATCGCCGTAAGGGAAGGGCTGCTTACCCTGGAGGAAAAGCTGGTGGATGCCTTTGCAGAGGATCTGCCGACGGAGCCGGGAGAATATCTCGGACAGGCCACGGTGAGGGACTTGCTTACTATGTGTCTTGGCCAGGAAAAGCCGGAGCTGATGGGAGCCCAACGCCCCCAATATGAGGAGGAAGACTGGGTCAGGATGGCGCTGTCTTTCCCTTTCACAGTCCGGCCCGGAGAGAAGTTTGTTTACAATAACGTGGGGCCGTACCTTGCCGGGATACTGGTACAGCGCAGGGCGGGGTGCGATCTTGTCTCTTACCTGATGCCCCGACTCTTTAAACCCCTGGGTATCAGGCGGCCAATGTGGGAATGTGACCCTATGGGGAATACCTTTGGGGCGGGAGGCCTGTTCCTGACCTTATCGGAGCTGCATAAGCTGGGTCTGTTATATCTGCAAAACGGAGTATGGGAGGGAAAACAGCTTATTCCCGCGGACTGGGTGGAGGAAAGCACCCGGGTTCAGGTGATGACCGGAGAAGAGGAGGATTACGGCTACGGATATTTATTCTGGGGAGGCCCCCACGGCTCTTTCCGGGCGGACGGTAAGTATCTTCAGCTCTCGATTATTCTGCGGTCAAAAAATGCGGTGATTTCCACTGTAGCAGAATGCCGGGACGGGAAACCTTTGATGGACGCCATTTTTGAGGAGCTGTATCCACAGTTGTAGAAGGTTATCCGATAGCCTGCTTCCTCCTTTTTGTGCGGATATATTCCGTAGCCGCCATGCCTGCTTCCACATAATTATTTTCAATTGCTCTGCGGTACAGCGTTGCTTCTAAGAGTACGATTTTGTGTCCAAATCTGGTTGATAAAAACATAGAAACAGGATATGATTCTTTATATGAGCATTATGCAAAATGTAAGGCCAAGGAGGTGACCATCCTATGATAATTGAAGAAATCCTGACCGGCGAAAAGGAGGAGATCGAATACAAGGCAGATATTCCCCCAAAAAGCGAAAAATATATGCGGACAGTCGTGGCTTTTGCGAATGCAAATGGAGGGCGTCTGGTTTTTGGCGTGGAGGATAAGACCTGGCAGATCGCAGGATTTTCCAGAGAGGAAGTTTTTGAGAAAATGGATGCGGTCACCAATGCAATTTATGACAGTTGTGAGCCTAAAATTACTCCCAGTGCAGGGATACAGGAATTTGACGGAAAGTATATTATCGTTGTGGACATTCCGGCCGGTATGCAGCGCCCTTATTGTATTAAAAGTCAGGGAATTATTGAAGGAGTATATCTGCGCGTGTCCGGTACAACAAGGAAAGCGGCAATCTATCAGATTCAGGAGATGACGTTATCGGCCAGAAACCGAAGCTTTGATTCGGAAAAGGTGGAACGTGAGTTATCCGAGGACGAAATGAGCAGGTTTTGTGACAGACTTTATCAGCATGCAAAGGAGCTGTGTGCAAACGAGGAAGCGGGGGCTGCCTTAAGAAGGATAGGAATCAGCCAGCTTCTCTCATTTAAGGTGGTTCTTTCGGAAAAAGGAAAATATTATGCGACTAACGGCTATCAACTGCTGGATGGCAGATTGGAGGAATATCCGGATGCGGCGATTCAGTGCGCGGTATTTAAGGGAATGACCCGCAATATTTTTATAACCCGTAAGGAATTCTCCGGCTGCATTGATGAAGAGGTGGAATCGGCATATGCTTTTGTGCTTGAGCATATAGATTTGGGGGCCCGCATTGATGGCCTTGCCCGGCAGGATATTTATGAACTGCCAATTCGCACGATACGTGAAATTATCACAAACGCCGTATGTCATCGTTCCTATCTTTGCCCGGGAAAGGTGCAGGTGGCACTTTTTGATGACCGGCTTGAAGTTACTTCTCCGGGAATGCTGGATAAGGATTTGACGATTGAAAAAATGAAAGCGGGAATTTCAAAAATCCGAAATGGAGTAATTGCAAAGATTTTTGCTTATATGAACATGGTGGAAGCATGGGGAACCGGTATTCCGAAAATGTTTGAGGAAGCACACGATTATGGTCTGCAGAAACCGGAACTTGTGGACATGGGGAGCGACTTTCGGATTAATTTGTATCGCAAAAGGCCGGTGGTTGACTCCTATGGAGTAGTTGAGCCAAAATATGTAAGCGAGCGTGAGATATTTTATGACGCCAAGGCTGGCACCAAAGTTGGCACCGATGGCACCAAAGTTGGCACCGATGGCACCAAAGTTGGCACCGATGGCGTCATTGCCAGCGAGATTTTGACAGACGAAGAAAAATTAATCTCTTTGATCCGTGGGAATGGTGAGATCACACAGAAACAAATGAGCCAGAAAACCGGACTGCCACTTAGGACAATAAAGCGTATGACGGTTCAATTGCAGAAAAGCGGAAAAATTCACCGTGTAGGAAACAGCCGTTCCGGGAAGTGGCTGGCTTAGAAGAAAAAAATCACTAAAAAATTCCTATTGACAGATTTTTCGCTCCAGATTATACTGATATTCAGAATAAAAAAAGGAGAGAATGTATGTTAAGCTTGGTGGACAGGGAGCAATCAGACAACTAAACAGTTGGAGGAAATAGCTGGGAATTTATTGGTGATAAACCGGCTCCACAGGGGAAGACGGCGTTTTGAAAGTACAGCTATGTCCTTTTTTGCCTTGTAAATGCTTATCATATACTTCTCTAAGGAAATAATACTGGAATAAAATGGAGAGCATAGCCTTATACCGGGCTGTGCTTTTTTATGCACAGGGGCGCACAGATGAAATTGTTGCTAACGCAACGTGCGCCCCGCGCGGCGAGCAGGGGAGAAGAGCGTTCCCCTACTCGATTGCACAGGGGCGCGTAAGGAAAATAGTTGCCGAGGCAACACGCGCCCCGCGCGGCGAGCAGGGAGAAAATCTCCCCTGCTCAATTGCAGGCCCGCATAAGGAAATATGCCGCTAAAGCCAGCCACGGAAGTAGTATGCCTTTTACACAGGCAGAACGAGCAGTGGCTGGCTTTTGTTATGTATAAACATGTCCCTAAAAGAGGGGGAGCTGTTGTATTCGGTGAAATCCCGATATGTGCAGGGCATTGCGCTTTCGGGAAAACACGGCATGGAGGAAAGTTTGGAAGTAGACTTCCTAAACTTCTTATTGGTGGCAGTACCGCAAGCATAGCTTGCGGTATGCAGGAGGATAAAAATGAATATTATTGAAACAGAAAATCTCACGAAGACTTACCGCAGGTTTGTGAAGCCGGAGGGATTATCCGGCAGTATCAGGAGTCTTTGGAGGCGGGAATATGAAGAGAAATCCGCTGTCAGGAATTTCGATTTTACTCTGGAGGAAGGAGAGTTTATCGGGCTGATCGGGCCCAACGGCGCAGGGAAGACTACGCTTACGAAGATGCTCACCGGCATTATTGCGCCTACCTCGGGCAGGATCAGTGTCATGGGATTTTATCCGAATGATCTGAAAAATGAATTTAAGCGGCAGTATGCAGTGGTGATGGGACAAAAGAGCCAGTTATTTTTTGAATTGACCACCAACGATACCATGCGCCTGTTTAAGGAGATCTATGAACTGGATGAAAAGCAGTTTCAGGAGACAAAGGAGTATTTTGCGGAGCTGTTTGATGTGAGGGAGCTGTTGGATGTACAGGTGCGCACCCTCTCCCTTGGGGAGCGGATGAAGATGGAGCTGATGGTGGCGCTTTTGCACGGGCCGCGGGTCTTGTTCCTGGATGAGCCCTCAATCGGTCTGGATGCCATTGCCTCGAATCAGATACGGAAATTTTTAAAGCAGGTGAATCAGGAAAAAGGGACATCCATTATTCTCACCTCCCATTATATGGAGGATATTTCCACGCTGTGCCAGCGCTCGGTGGTTATTCATCACGGCTGCAAGGTTTATGACGGAAAGACAGAGGAACTGTTTGCAAAATACCAGAAGAACAAAAAGATTACAGCCTGTTTTTCGGAGGAACTGCCCTGGGAGATAAGCCTGCCGATGGCCCGGATACTGGAAAGGACGCCCCATAAGCTGGTATTTATGGTGCCCAGGGAGGAGTCCGGCGCGGCTCTTGCCGCCGTTATGCCATGGAATCCGGCGGACATTTCCGTGGAGGAGGATGAGATTGGAACCGTGGTGGAGAGGATTTATCAGGAGGGCAGCAGATATGAAGATTAAACCCTGGTCAGGATACCGAAAATATGCGGAAGCCGCCTATTTGAATCTGAAAGCCCAGCTTGCATGGCGGGCAGATGTGATTTTTAATATGCTTTTTACCATCTCAAAAATCCTTTTTGCCTTTTTGCTCTGGGGAATTATATTTCAGCAGAAGGAAGTGGTCGCCGGATTCACTTTTCATGGGATGCTGTCCTATTACATCATCAGTTCCTTTTTGTCCCAGCTTGAAATGTCGGGAGGTATCAGCGAGGAAATATTCTGGCGGATCCGCAATGGCACTTTTACGAACTATGTGGTGCTGCCGATCAACACAGAGGGATATTTTATCGCCATGGAGGCAGGGGTGGTGCTTTTTTACCTTGCCTTTGACTTTCTGGCAGCGGTAATATGGATTTTTCTGTTTCGGATCCGGTTTGTGTTTACCGGGGAGCCGCTGATACTGATCTGCGCAGTGGTTATGGTTTTGCTGGGCCTTTTGTTTATGGTAGAGCTTAACTATTACCTGGGGATTTTGACGTTGAAGTACCAGGAGATCAGCACCTTTTTGATGATTAAAAACAATTTGATTTCTCTGGTGACAGGAACTATTGTACCATTGGCGCTGTTTCCGGAGGGGATCGTCAGGCTGATGAGGTATCTGCCTTTTTACTATGTGACCTATCTGCCGTCCATGCTGCTGACGGGACGGTGCAGGCAGGAGGCGCTGTCGGGGATCCTGATCCTGGCAGGCTGGTGTGCGTTTTTGCAGGTTGTGATTACAGTTACCTGGAACAGCTACAGAAGGAAGTATGACGGGGTGGGAATATGAGAAAAAGATGGAAAAAGAATTTCAGAGTATTGAGAGAACTGATGCGTATCCGGTTTCAGGGGCTGATGATGTTCCAGCTGGGATTTTTCGGGCCGTTTTTTGTGGACGGCAGCTTGTTTGTCGTACAGCTCATGGTTTTTCGGATCGTTTATTCCAATGTGGAGAGGATCGGCAGTTGGGGAGAGGGGGAAATGATTTTGTTTATAGGAACCTTTTCCCTGATCAATGCAGTGGGCATGGTGGTTTATTTTTTTGGAATCCGGCAGCTTCCGGAAAAAATCAAAAAGGGAGAGCTGGACCTCTACCTGACCAAACCGGTGAGCCCTTTGCTTCGGCTTACTTTTGAGAAGATCAATCCCGGCTCCATTCCGCTGGTGTTTATGAGCCTGTGTATCATTGGCTACGGGGTATCTAAGATGGGGATCACACCAGGCGCAGGGAAGGTATTGGCCTATCTGGGCTGGGTGATTATGATGACTTTGCTGCACTATGACATGATGGTGCTGATCCGGTGTGTCTGCTTTTATCTGGTGACCAACGCCCGGATGGAACAGCTTGAGGATGCGGCGCTGGAGCTGTGCATGAAGCTGCCCGGCATTGCCTTTTATGGAATCTGGCGGGTGATTTTCTGCTTTTTCCTGCCCTATGGAATCATGGCCACCCTGCCGGTACAGAGCATGAGCGGGGAAATGGGGATCCGGCTGGCGCTGCAGGGAGCGGCGGTAACGGCAGTATTTACGATCCTGACTGTCCTTGTGTGGAAGGGCGGCGTAAGGCATTATAACAGCGCGAGTTCGTAGAGAGTGGTTGAAAATTGCTGGCGGCCAGAGCGTGTTTGAAAATTCATTCCCGCCATCTGTATCCCCCACTTTGCGTGATATTAAGACCACCTGGTCTGTCAAATTCGGGAGACGATGGCGGCTACGGCTCCCGAATTTGGCGCACGACAAAATAACTTGGCGTATTTACCGCCGGAAAGCCCTCCGCGTCAGCAATTCGTGTCCCCACGATGCAGTTCGTGAAAAGCAGCGGAAAAAGAACCTGGCAGTGTAGTAAAATAGAGTGGAAGCCAAGACAAAAATTTTTGGCTTTTATTTTGAAAGTATCGAACACTTACGGTAGGTCTGCGCACTTGCTGCGCTGACCGTACAGCGCCAAAATGTCTGCTTTTGGCATTTTGTGTGCATCCGCCGGAGGGCCAAAGTAAACCCCTTTCATTCATGGTGGTATCTGTATGCCGATATGGTGGTTTACTGTAGCAGAATAATGATAATCAGGAGGAACAGAAATGCGTCCCTCGATAACAGGCGACAACAGGAAAATTACAATTTATGATATAGCGGCGGAGGCAGGGGTGTCGGCCTCCACCGTTTCCAGAGTTCTGACAGGCAGCGCAAGGGTCAATGCGGCCAAAAAGGAAAGGGTTCTGGCGGCGGTGGAGAAATACAGCTTTACCCCCAACGCCCTGGCAAAGGGGCTTGCTGACGCCAGAAGCCGTATGATCGGACTTTTGATGGCCGACATCAGAAATCCCTATTATGCTTCCATGTTCGCGGCCTGCGAGCAGGCGGCCAGAAAGGAAAATTACAGTGTATCCGTATACAACTTTTTAAGGGATATGAAGCTGGAAGAGCAATTGCTGGGAAAGCTTAAAGAGCAGAGGGTGGATGCCATCATTCTTTTGGGCGGACACGCAGACGAGCTGGTTACCAATATAGAGTACGCGGAGCGGATCAATACTATCATGGAGCAGATTCCTGTCATCCTGACCGGGAAGCTGGACGGAACAGGGTGCGATATGGTGAGGATCGACCATATGAAGTCCAAGGATCTTCTGATGGGGCATCTGCTCTCTCTCGGTCACGAAAGAATCGCCGTACTCGGCGGAAAAATGGACGTGCTGTCCACCTACGAGAAGGTGATGCGTTACAAACAGATTTTGAAGAGCAGCGGGCTGTCCTTTGACCCGGACCTGATCGGGCAAGGCGGCGGTTATGACATCCGTTCCGGCTATACCCAGATGAATGAGCTGTATCAGAAAAAAGACCTGTCTGCCATGCCTACGGCGGTGATTGCAATCAACGACTATGGGGCCCTTGGGGTCATGCAGAGCATCCGTGAGCACGGAGGAAAGATTCCGGAGGATATAGCGGTGGCCAGCTTTGACAATACCTACATAGCGGAGACCGCCATGCCCTGCCTAACCAGTGTCGATTATGATTATGAAGAGTATGGCTCTCTGCTGGTAAAGGCTGCCATTGGGCGGATTCATGGTATGCCGGTGGAAAAGCTGCAGATGGTAGAGCCAATGCTTTTTGTGAGGGGAAGCACCGGGGTCGTTGATTGAAATATCAATCACGCCATGTTACAATACTATGAAATAGGGTGCTATGCTTGATACGAAATTGTGAAGGGGATCTTTCTGAACAGATATGGAAGCCGCAGAGGGGGATGAAGTTAAGTGGAATTGGTGATTTGGGTAATATTTGAGACAATATGTGTGCTGGCACATTTATTGATGAGTATGATACCGGTAGCAGACCCTGTGTGGGGATGGACGTTAAGCGCATACAGCCAGGTGTTTATTACTTTGATTTCTATTTACATTTTCCGGAGTTATTTATGCAAAGAGCCTGCTCTGTGTTCATTGGGAAGGAAAGAATTGAAATATTGCGTTTGGGCAGCCGTCATAGGGGTTGGGATATGCCTTGGGCACAGAGCCTTGTTACTGTTTTTTCTGGATTTCGTAGAAAAAAGTTTAAGGGATATCGGGGAAGTATCGATATCGAACAATGCGGTATTTGTAAATACATTACCGGGAATCCTGTATACGGCTTTGCTTGGGCCTGCGACGGAGGATATATTTTACCGTGGGGTTATTTTTCACGTCGCAAGGCAGAGACGGGGCAACCTCTATGCAGTCCTTATTTCAAGTTTCCTGTTTGCAATCTGGCATTTAAACGGCGTCCAGTTTATTTCAGCTTTGTTTATGGGCGTGATCATCGGGTACGCCGTTATTTTGACCGACAATGTCTATATCGGGGTGGTGATCCATGTTGTGAATAATGCTTTTTCACTTTTCAATGGAGCTGTTTTGAATAAGCTGTGGGATTTCGAGGGCAGCTTTGCTTTTGCACCGATTGGAATCGGGATTTTATTATTCGTGTTTGGTATTTTGATGCTCCGGCGTGAAACGCGGAAAGTGGCATGGCAGATAAGAGTAGAAAAGGAGCAATAGAAAGGAATCCGGATGCGGCGTCTGCAGTGGGTCTTATTGTCAGCAATTAACCTCAGAGAATTTTTACGGATTCACAAAATAGTTGTTGTAATATCAATTATACTGTGATACAATACCATATAAAGCAAAAGATTTCTTCCGGCAGTAATCACGTATCTGCCGCGTCTGAAAGAACAGTCTGTTCTCTATTTCCTGAAATCCTGCTTTTAAACCCAAATAATCAAAATACAGCAGGATAACAGACGAGCAGGCATGGTTCGCCAAGAAGCGGCGGTTGATCGTTTGTCTGTGCATTTCCTTTTAGAATTTTTCTTCGGATAAGGAAATTTCCTGCGTGCAAAGGAGGAAAATGTATGGATAACAATGTGGTTACAAAGCTCCAGGACTTAAATCTGGTGGACAAGTTTCTTTTTGATGAGGTCATGGAGGACATGGAGTCCTATGAGGCTCTGATCAGTATCCTTTTGGAAAATGAGATCCACCTGCTCACCAGGCCGGAGACTGAGAAAGAACTGCGCGTCTCCCCACAACTGCGCCAGGTGCGGCTGGATGTGGTGAGCATGGACCGGAGCAAAAAAGTCTACTATACCGAAATGCAGAAGACGGATACCGGAAACTTGAGGAAGCGCAGCCGTTTATATCAGGCACAGCTGGATGTTTCCCTGCTGGAACCGGGAACCACCAACTTTAACCTGCTGAACAACAGCTGCTTCATATTGATAGCGCCCTTTGATATTTTCGAAAAGGGACTCTACCGTTATACCTTTGAAGGAACCTGCCGGGAGTGTCCGGAGCTGAGGTTGGGTGACGGTGCGATGAGGGTTTTTATCAACACACAGGGAACCAACAGGGAAGAATTTTCGCAGGAGTTCTTAGATCTTATGGAGTATATTACCGTAACTACGGACAGGGTGGCGGAATCCTCGGACAGCAGGAGGCTCAAGCAAATCCATAAGAGCGTAAGGAAGATTAAGTTGTCAGAGAAGATGGGAGTGAAGTATATGCAGAAATGGGAAGAGCTGGCATACGCCAGAGAAGAGGGCGAAGCAATAGGCGAGACAAAGGGCGAGAAAATACATTTAATTAAACTGGTCTGCAAAAAGCTTGCCAGGGGTAAAGCGGCGGAAACCATTGCAGCGGAATTGGAGGAGGATGAGGGAACTGTCGCAGATATTTGCCGTGTGGCAGAAGATTCTGCGCCGGATTATGATTTTAACCGAATCTATGAGAATCTATGGGGAAGCAGTTTTGCAACTGCTGATGCAGAAACCGGAATTTGAAAAAACATCGTAATTTTACGCCCGAACGGAATTCATCCGTTCGGGCGTTCTTGCCGTTTGCTCGTCGGCCTATGCCTTTAGGAAGATAGGATCAGATTTCCAAATCAATCCGATACTCCTTATCAATGTAAATATAATTGACATGATGGGCCTGGCACTGTCTTAACACTTCTTCGTTATCTTTGATTAAGGATTCGGGAGTGCATGCATCGTCCTCACCGCGCTCCTCGGTAATGCTTGCGTATTTCCGAATATCCGAGAAATGCGTTTTAATATAATGACTGCTCATGACCAGACAGCAGTACTTGATATGGACTAAGTATTCCGGTTCAAAATCCTTTGCCCAGTCATAGGGGATGTAACAGCCCTCCGCAATAAGATTTTGGCTGTTTTCAATGGCAGTCTTAATTATCTCACGCACCACGGGCCATAAGTAACCGGTCAATGCGCTGTCATCGCTTTCCGGTGTAAGATCGGTATAGCCGCTGCGGATGAGCCCCATTTTCAGGTGATCGATGGAGAGGTAGGGGTATTTGTATTTTTCGAGAAGCTTTTGTGCAAGCGTGGTTTTCCCGGTATGGGATGCTCCTGCTATCAGAATAATCATGGTTTTCTGCTCCTTCCGTTTCTGTGTGGTTTTTATGACTGGACCCGGGAAAGAACATCATTCGCCGTATTCTCCCCGGCCTCCCGCCCTACGATATTATAAGCCTCCTGAAAATAATGAAAATCGTCTTTCATTAACCCGCGTTCTTTCATCCCGGCAAAGGCTCTGGAAACCATAACCACAGTTTCATTCGTCTGGGCGATGGTATCCTGCACCCTCATGATTTCGCTGTAATCCTGCCTGCCGGAGCCGTTGTAGTGGCCGATCCTGACCAGAAAGCATTTTTCAATGCCTGCCATCAGCATGGTATCGAGCATACGTTCAAACTCTTTGCGGTACAGTGCGCCGGGTTTGGCGATGTCGCCGTCCGATTCCCCCTGGCACCAAAGCATAAACTGGTGCCGGATCGAATAGTGATTTGCACCAAGGAATTCAGATGCGGCTTTCATTCTCGACAGGGTGTCATTCAAAAACTCTCCCCCCGGCTGCCACTGGTCGATCCGGCTTCCGCCTTTGGAGGCCGAAACGCCTACAATGGGAATGCCTGTCTTTTGGTAATAGGCATTGGCAAAGGCCGTTACCATGGAGCCTGTTTTCATATTGCCGTCATCAATGCCGCCCTTGCGGTTCTCAATGCGGCCAAAGGGCTCGGATATGGGACAGAGCCTGTCGGGGGCGGACACGGCACGGTACTCATATCCTGCGCCCTGTATAAGGCCGGGAACCCCTTCGCCGTGCTCTTTTGTCACAATACCGCGACCGGCCATGTTGGACTGTCCCATAAACAGGAACAAATCAATTGTCTTGTTCTGGTTTTTCGCAATGGTTTCTTTGTACATGGCCCTCCCCATTTCTGCGCTGCTTTTTGCCCTCAAACAAGTTTGTGGATGCAGCGCAGATACAAACTTGTGAGTGAAAGATTGAAAATCTTTTACTCTTTATCCCCCTGTTTGATCGGAAATTTTCCTATAGAGGATTTATTTTTGATATGTTTCCTCAATACGGTAACAGTATACACCTAAATGACTCTGCTGTCCTGCTTATTTTGGGAAATTTAAATGTTGCATTGGACAATCCTTTTTTCCTTCATAGGAATACTGGGAAAATAGCGGGTGAATAACAAAATAATGATTGAAATACCAACCATACTATGGTACAATGCTTTGCAAAGCAAAAGATTTCTTCCGGCAGTAACCACACGTCTGCCGCGTCTGAAAGAACAGTCTGTTCTCTATTTCTGAAATCCTGCTTTTAAATCCAAACAACTTAAATTCAGCAGGAAAGCAGATGGACAGGCAAGGTTCATTATAGAGAGACGGTGACAGTTTGTCCCTGCATTTTCCCATAGAAAAATTCTGAGGGAAATTTCCTGCGGCAAAGGAGGAAAATGTATGGCAAACAATGTGGTTACGAAACTCGAAGATTTAAATCTGGTGGACAAGTTCCTTTTTGACGAGGTCATGGAGGATATGGGAGCCTACGAGGCTTTGATCAGTATCCTCCTGGAAAATGAAATCCACCTGCTCACCGACCCGGAGACCGAGAAGGAACTGCGCGTCTCCCCCCAGCTTCGCCAGGTGCGGCTGGATGTGGTGAGCATGGATCAGAGCAAAAAAGTCTACTACACGGAGATGCAGAAGACGGATACCGGAAATCTGAGGAAGCGCAGCCGTTTATATCAGGCACAGCTGGATGTTTCCCTGTTGGGACCGGGAACCACCAACTTTAACCTGCTGAACGACAGCTGCTTTATATTGATAGCGCCTTTTGATATTTTCGGAAAGGGACTTTACCGTTATACTTTTGAAGGAACCTGCCGGGAGTGCCCGGAACTTAGGATAAACGACGGCGCAATCAGAGTTTTTATTAACACGGAAGGAACGAATGGTGAGGAATTTTCGCAGGAATTTCTGGATTTAATGAAATATGTCACGGCATCTACGGATGCGGTGTCGAAATCCTCAGAGAGTAAGAGGCTTAAGCTGATCCATGAGAATGTAAAGAAGGTTAAGAAGTCTGAAAAGATGGGAGTGAAGTATATGCAGAAGTGGGAAGAACTGGCATATGCCAGGGAAGAGGGAGAGACAGTACATCTAATCAAACAGGTCTGTAAAAAACGTGCCAAGGGCAAAGCGGCAGAAGCCATTGCAGCGGAACTGGAGGAAAATGAGGAGACTGTGGCAGAGATTTGCCGTGCAGCAGAAGATTCAGCGCCTGACTATGACTTTGAGCGAATCTATGAAAAGCTATGGAGAAACAATTTGGCGGCTGCTAAGGTAAAGGCCGAAATCTGACAAAATATCGTTTCTTATGCGTCCGAATGGAGAGTGTCTGTTCGGACGTTTTTTAGATATAAGGATGCCAGGCGAAGCCTGGCATCCGCTGCTATGGGCAGGCCTTATGGGAGTGCGCATGGTGTTGCCAAAAACTTCGAAGCTCTCGGATGTAATTTACCGAGGGCTTAAGTCGGTTTTTTACAGGTCGCTCCACGGATAATTCCATGGCGGAGAAAAGTCGGTTTTTTATAATAGTACATAGGATACAATTCAACGATAAAATGAGAAGGGGGTAAGGTAAATTTATGAAGGACGCAAAGAAGCCCTTAAAGGAAAAGGGCAAGGGCTCAAACAAGCAGAGCTTCGGCAGTTATATGAAAAATAACTGGCAGCTCTATGTGATGATACTGCCGGCAGTGATCTATTTTCTGATCTTCAACTATCTGCCTATGTATGGAATCCAGATCGCCTTTAAGGATTACAAGGCGGTGCTGGGGATTAACGGAAGCCCGTGGGTAGGCTTCAAGCATTTCACCACATTTTTCAATGCTTACTATTTTGTCAGGCTCCTGGCGAATACGCTGATCCTGAATGTGGAGAATCTGATTTTCAGCTTCCCGATTCCGATCATCATGGCGATCATGCTCAACCAGATACGCAATGACAAGCTCAAGAGGGGAATCCAGACAACCATTTATGTGCCGTACTTTATTTCAACGGTAGTGCTTGCAGGTATGCTTTACATCTTTCTATCTCCCACCAGCGGCATCTTCAATACGGTTCGGGGATGGATGGGGTTAAAGGCAGTGGATTATATGTCCAGCGCATCGGCGTTCCGGCCCATCTATATTATTTCCAGTATCTGGCAGGGGGCGGGCTACAGCACCATCCTCTTTATCGCGGCTCTGGCCGGAGTGGATCAGTCCCTTTATGAGGCGGCGGAGATCGACGGGGCAAGCATCTGGCAGAAGATCCGGTACATCGACTTCCCCAGCCTTCTTCCAACCATCATGATGGTGCTGGTACTGGACTGCGGAAAGCTGCTGGGGAGCAACACGGAAAAGGCGCTGGTGATGCAGACGGCGGGCAATATTCCCACATCGGATATTATCGGCGTGTATGTTTACAACGTGGGTCTTGGAAGCGGACAGTTTTCCTACACGGCGGCTATCGGGCTGTTTATCAACATCATTAACTTTATACTGATTATTACTGTCAACAAGATTTCCCGTAAGACCACGGAAGTAGGGCTATTTTAGGAAGGGGAGAAGGAGGAAGCATTATGGCGAAGACTGCTACGGCGCCGGCCTTGGCGACCGGCAAAAGAAAGCTCAGCAGAAGCAATCAGATTTTCAGGATCGTAAACACTATTTTCTGGGTGATTATTATGTTTGCAATCCTTTATCCCCTCTACCTGGTGGTGATCGCATCCATTTCCGATCCCGATGCCATCATTCGGGGCGAGGTGGTATGGCATCCGGTAGACATATCTATGCGTGGCTATGAGGCGGTTTTTAAATACAGGGAGCTGATCCGTTCCTATGGTAATTCCCTGATTTACACGTTTTCCAGCGTTGCGCTGAGCATTATGGTTACGCTGCTGGGGGCTTATGTGCTCTCACGGCCTAAATTTAAGGGAAAAGCAATATTCAATATGTTTTTTGTTTTCACCATGTTTTTCGGAGGCGGCCTGATCCCGACCTTCCTGACCATGCGGGATCTGGGGCTTTACAATTCTCCCCTGGTGATCATACTGATGGGAAGCGTGAGCGTCTGGAACCTGATGGTGGCCAGAACCTTTATCCAGACCAGTATCCCTCACGAACTCTACGAGGCGTCCATGATTGACGGAGCCACCCATTTTGATTATTTCGGCCGGGTGGTGCTGCCCCTTAGCAAGACTATCATTGCGGTGCTGGCGGTATATTATGGGGTTGCCAAGTGGAATGATTACTTTACGGGCCTGGTTTATCTGCGGGACCGGGATCTTTTCCCTCTGCAGACCGTCCTTCGGGAGATCCTGGCCACCCTGCAGGTGGACAAGTCAGGAGATTATATGATGACCATGGCGGATGATATGTCGTCCATGTCGGAGGCCATAAAGGTTGCCCAGGTGGCGAAGTACTGTATCATCGTTGTGGCTACAGGGCCGGTGGTTGTTTTGTACGCATTCATGCAGAAGTACTTTGAGAAGGGCGTTATGATCGGTTCCCTGAAAGGGTAGCAACAGCAAAACCGAGGGAACGGTTTGGCTGTCAATACATAAAAAGAATTTAAATAGGAGGAAGCACATGAAAAAGAAAGTTGTAGCAATGATGTTAGCCGCTATGCTGGCCGCCTCGACCCTGGCCGGATGCGGAAATGGAAGCGGCGGCGGTGCGACGGATCCCGGAGCAGCGCAGGATAGTTCCGCCGGTGAGGCCGGAGCGCAGACCGAAGGCGGGCAGGCCCAGACCGACGCAGGGGAGAGCGGGGGAGCGGTAGAGAATTTCAACGAGACAGGATTCCCTATCGTAAACGAGCCGATTACATTAAAGGTCATGCAGGGGATCCGTGATGTGGATTCGCTGACCGACCCTTCCGAGATGCCTGCCATCCAGCGTCTGGAGGAAGAGACCGGTATCAAGCTGGAGTGGGAAGTGGTGAAGGGCGCTGACTGGCCTACCAAGCTGAATCTGATGTTTGCCTCAGGAGAATATCCGGATGTGATCATCACCCCCAACACCGAGGTAGACCAGGAGGAATACGGGGAATCCCAGCAGCTTCTGATTCCCTTAAATGATGATCTAACCAGCAAATATATGCCTAACTATACGGAGCGGAGAGAAGCGGAGGACTCAGACCCCTGTGCGGCTCTGGCAGCTTCCGACGGCAATAAGTACTCTATCGGGTATATGGTTGGACAGTACATCAATACGCCCGCACATTTCTTTATCAATCAGGCATGGCTGGACAATTTAAGCCTTGAGACGCCGAAGAATGTGGAGGAGCTTACCGAGGTACTGCGCCAGTTCAAGGCTCAGGATGCCAACGGAAACGGAGATGCTTCCGACGAGGTACCCCTGGAAATGACTCTCAATGACGGATATACCAGTGTACGTTACATGCTTCCCATGTTTGGGGTTCCCGCTTCACCCGGCAAATGGATCCATCTTGACAATGATAAGAAGGTTCAGTTTACACCGGTACAGGAAGGCTTCCGCAATTGTATGGAATGGCTCCACACCTGCTATGAAGAAGAACTTTTGGATCCGGAGGTGATTTCCCAGGATTCCAACACAGCAGACACCAAGCTGAAAGAAGATCTTTCCGGATTTTTCACCGTATGGAGACTTAAGGCCATGGGTTATGACGATGGTGTGGCTAAGACCTGTACTCTTTACACGCCCCAGGATGAAGGGGTTTGTATGTACCGTTCCATTGAAAAGGCAAAACCCGGCGTATTTCTCACTGCCACCAACCAGTATGTGCCTCAGACTCTGCGTCTGATTGACGCCATGATGGAGACAGAAACCATGTATTCCCTGTACTATGGAGAGAAGGATGCTACCGACGGAACCGGCTGGGAGTACAATGACGAGGGCAAGGTGAGAACCCTGATGATGGGCGATATTGATATTAAGAACTTCCTGGACTGCAATGCTCCGTTCTTTGGCCCCGGTAAATATATTGACTCTGTTTTTGAATGGCCGGAGCAGAGAGTGGAAAAGACCCAGTACTGCCAGATCTATGACGATGCGGGGATTCTGCAGACCTATTCCAACGATTACATCGACATGGCGCCTCTTACCTCCGAGCAGCTCCAGGCAAACGCGCTGGTGGAGACGGATATTGACAATGCCGTGAAGGAAAACATGGCGACATTTATTACCGATGGTGTGACGGATGAGAGCTGGAATGCGTTCGTGTCCCTGTTCGACGGAATGAATGTGGCGGATTATGTGAGCGTATACCAGACCGCGATCGATTCTATGGAGATGGAGTAAATTTTATAGGAGACGTCACAAGCATTTTCTTATGATGTTTCCCACGCAAAAGTTTTGGCTGCGTGAAAACCCAAAAGGCTGCCCTGTTTACGGCAGCCTTTTGGGACTTGACAAGGGAATTTTTGGGGCGCTCATTTTTCGCTCTATGGCGCAGAAAAGGCAGATATGATATACTTTCCGAAGAAGTGGCGACAAAGCGGACAGGAGTTTTTGATGAACCGGTGATAAAGGAGTGGATGTCATGTGGGAAAAGCTAAAGCAGAGATATTATGATATGGCGCTGGCGGGAAAGGTGATGCTGGTGTTTCTCATATTTCTGGTAATCTTCTGCGTGGTTTCCCAGGCATTTCTACAGCTTTGTCTTAGGGTTTATGATGAAAAGCTCTATGAGAAATCTCTGCAGGAGCTGGACTACTTTACCCAGGAGGTGAACCGTGCCCTGGATGAAATTGAGTCGCTCAGCGCGGATATTGCCATGGATGATGATGTCCAGAAACAGCTTGCGGCGTTGGAGTCCGGGAAAGAGTCAGAAGCTTCTTACGCGCTGGGGCTTTTGAACCTGCGCCGCCTGATCACCTCCAAAATCAATACCAACCACAATGTCAGAAGCGCTGCCTTTTATGACGGAAACATGGCGGATATAACGATGGGAGTCAGAGCGGAGAGTCTGCCAGGGCAGGTCAGGGAAGAATTCAGGGATCCTCTTCTGAAAGCCAGGGGCGGATGCGTGATGCGGGATCCGGATGGGGACTGGCCCCTTTTTACCGCGGGGAGAAATATTCTGGAGAAGGAGAATGCGCGGCTTACCTATTTTGGAACCCTGATCCTGAGCTGCGATGTGGAAGGGCTGATCAGAAAAAACGTAGGCAGCCTGGAGGCGGAACATGCCAGCCTTTATGTCTATAATGAGCGCCGGATGATCTATCAGGATGAGGAGACAGAAGGATTTCCCCTGCCCCGGTACCGGGAAGGCAAGGGGTATGAGGTTATTCAGGCAGGGCGGCAGCGGTATTTTATGTGTTATCTCTATTCCCGCAAAACAGGCTGGATGTATGCCAATGTGTTTCCCTACACGGAAATCTACGGGCAGACTCAGTCGGCAAGAATGATGCTGATGGCAGTTATTGTGCTCCTTGCACTGGTGTTTGCTTTTGGCATGAAAAGGTTCACCCAAACCATCACCAGGCCTTTGCATGAGCTGACCAGATCCATGAAGGTTGTGGAGACCGGGGATTTTGAGGGAGCCAGGCAATATCTGACGTTGGAAAAGCGGGGGGATGAGACCGGGCTGCTGCAGCGGGAATTTGACACGATGCTGGGGCGGATCAATGAGCTGATACGGGAAAACTATGAAAAGCAGCTTCTGCTTAAGGATACCAGCTACCGAATGCTTCGTGCTCAGATTAATCCCCATTTTATCTACAATACCTTAAATACCATCAACTGGATGGTAAAGTGGAAGAAAAATGAGGAAGTTAGCAGGCTGATTGTGGAATTCGGGAACCTTCTGCGTTCCTCCTTTGCTGCTGATCCTTTTGCCAGCGTGGCGGAGGAAGTGAAGTCCGTGGAAGGCTATATGGCGATCCAGACTTACCGCTACAAAAGCAGGGCAGACTTTGTGGTGGAGAAATCAGGGGATCTGGAGCAGTATCAGACGCCGAGGATGATCCTGCAGCCGTTGGTGGAAAATGCAATTTACTATGGGATTGAGGAATCTCTGGAAAAATGTACGGTGCGTGTGGCCGTCCGGGAGAGAGAGGATTTCATTTGTTATGAGGTATCCGATACCGGTCCGGGGATGGATGAAGAGACGCTGCAGGCGGCCAGGAACGGAACCATAAAGTCAAAGGGAAACGGAATCGGCCTTGCCAATATCAGGGAGAGATTAAGGCTTCTCTTTGAGGACAGTGTGTTTGAGATAGACAGTGCCCCGGGCAGTGGGACAAGAGTGCGGATACGGATACCGAAAAGGGAGGTGGAGCAGGATGTTGAAGCTCCTGATCGTTGATGATGAAGAATTCGAGCGGGAGGGGATGGCCCAGCTCATCGACTGGAAGCAGTATGATATTGAGATGGTGGGAACAGCCTGGAATGGAGTGGAAGGCCTTGAAAAGACCCGGCAGCTTCGCCCGGATATTATACTGACAGACATCAAAATGCCGGTGATGGACGGCATTGAATTGATACAGGAGGTGCGCAAAGCGTATCCTGACATTGAGTTCGCGGTTCTCTCCGGCTATGGGGAGTATGAATTTACTTCAAAAGCCATGGAGCAGGGGGTGAAGCATTACATTTTAAAGCCCTGTGATGAGAGCAGGATTACGGAGGTGGTGGGCAGGGTCAAGAGGGATGTGGAGGCAAGACAGGAGAAAAGACGCAGAGAAGAGTATTTCAGCCGCATGGCGCCCCAGGCCGGAAAACAGCTTTTCAGAGACCTTTTGCTTGACCGGGAGGAAGTAAATGTAAATATTCTTTTCCGCCTGCAGGCAAAGGAAATGCCTCCGGGAAAGGTACAGCTTTTGAGCTTTCGGGGGAAAGAGTCCTTTGACGGGCTGGAGGAATTTGTTCTTGGCAATATTGCATCGGAGCTGCTGGAAAATCAGAAGCTGAAAGCCTTTTTATCCACGGTGGTAAGAAACGATACCGTGCTTTTGATCTCTGAAACCAATCCCCAAACCCTTCTCCCTATTGTGCGCAGAATCAGGAGGGAGTTTTTGAGGATCCGCAAGGAACCCCTCAGGGCAGCGATTTCCGGCAGCGGGACGGTGATGGATTTGGCGAAGCTGTACAGGCAGACCGAGGAGCTTTTTCGGATGGGGGAGGATTTTAAGAATGAAACCCTTCTGCACTATGGGATGTTTGAGGGGAAGAAGCAGGATATGGAGTTTTTGGTGGATTTCACTGTTGTGGGAAAAACCCTGGACTATGCCGAGCTGCTGCAGTCTCTGCAGCTTACCTTTCTCAGGATGCAGAAAAGAGGGTTTTCTTTTCAGGAAAAAAGAAGGTGTATGGACTGGGTCATGCGGCTTTTGTATGGGGAGGGGATGGAGACGGAAGGGGACGGTATCGGGGAGGAAAAGGGGCAGGATCTGATGATTCTGGCAGCTAGGCAGATTTGGAGGCATTTGGATACAGAAGCGGTGCAGGAAGAGAAGCAGGGGGGAGAAAACCTGCGTTTTATGACGGTTTTGGAGGAAATTTACCGCCATTTCCAGGATCAAAATCTGAGCCTCCATTATCTTGCTACGGAAATCCTCTATGTAAACGAGGATTATTTCGGCAGATTTTTTCAGAAAAGGAGCGGGAAGCGATTTACCAGATTCCTGTTGGATGCCAGGGTATCAGCGGCGGAGGAGCTCATGCGGTTAGAGCCGGATATTATGGTCTATGCCGTATCGGAAATGACAGGTTATGCCGCGGACGGGCAGTATTTTTCCAGGATATTTAAGAAAAGCACGGGGATGACGCCCAGTGAGTACCGGGAGAAGGTTCAAGGCAGGGAGCAGGGGGATGAGTATGCAGAATAGGAGAGTAAGTCAGGCGTCGGCGTTAGTTCTGTTCCTGCTGCTTTTGTGCTTGCAGGGATGCGGGAAGGTGTCGGTGCATGAGGAGTTAAAGGATAAATCCGGGCAGCAGGTAACGATCCGGGTTGCCTGGTGGGGCGGGGAGGAACGGCATAAGCTGACCAGAGAGGCGCTGGAGCTTTATTCCGATATGCATCCGGAGGTAACCTTTGAGATGCTGACCTTTTCCTGGAATGACTATTTCGAGACGCTTTCCTTAGAGACGGCAAGGGGAAACATGCCGGATCTGGTACAGATGGATTACCAGTATATTACCACCTATTCGGAAAATGGTTCCCTCTCTGACCTGACGCCCTTTGTGGAGGATGGAACCATCCGGATACAGGATATGGACAGTGATATTCTGCGCGGCGGAGAGATTGACGGCGCCCTCAGGGGGATTGCCACAGGGACATCAGTGCTTTCCATGATCTATAATCCCCGGGTTTTTGAGGAGGCAGGGCTTGCGTATCCGGAAAATGGCTGGACCTGGGAGGATTTTGCAGACTGTTGCAAACAGATTAAGGAAAAAACCGGGAAATACGGGGTGGCCATGACGCCGGTTTTGGATGTAAATCTGTTCCGCTATTGGGTGAGGCAGCAGGGGAGTGAACTCTTTTCAGCAGATCAGCGTTCGCTGGGATATGAGGATGACAATGTTTATATCGGGTATGTGAGTCTGTTCAAGGAGCTGATGGATGCAGGGGCAGCTCCCACACCCGAGGACTGGGCGGCCATCAATGCCAGAGGGGAGGAACAGTACCCGGTGGTGATTGGGGAAGGGGGACTGATGCAGGAGTGGAATAATTTTTCCGTGAAAATGAGCCATGTGAATGATCATTTAAGACTGGTGGCAACACCTCTTTCAGAGGAGGGTACAGGAACAGGGCTGTGGATGAAACCGGGAATGTTTCTGTCCATAGCCGAGACTTCTGAGGTAAAAAGGGAATGTGCGCAGCTCATCGACTGGCTGCTGAATTCGGAGGAAGCAAACAGGATTCTGAAAGGGGAGCGGGGAGTCCCCATATCGAAAAAGATAAGGGAGAGCCTTCTTGGGGATGATACGCTTTCACAAAAGGAGCGGGAAATGTTTCAGTTTGTGGATGAGATGAAGTGCTTGTGCGGAGAGATGCCGCCGCCGGAACCGGCGGGAATCGAGGGGATAAACCAGGCCTTTTCGGATACCGCAACGGCATATTTTTATGACTTAATCAGTGCCGGGGAGGCGGCAGGGGAGTTTCGGGAAAGGGTGCAGGAGATATTGAACCAGAGCATTGAAGATGGAAGGGAGAGAGAATGAGTTTTTGTATCAGAAAAGGACAGAACGTAAGGCTGTGTTATGACAGGGCGGAGACGGAGGCGGTAAAGACTGCCATCGGGAATCTGGAACAGGATTTGAAGAAAGTTTTTCCGGGAGTGGAAGTCGTGAGGGCAAAGCAGGACTTCGCCTGGAAAGAGGATGCGGATCGGAAAGAGGGTACGGAGCGGAAAGAGGATACGGAGCCGAAAGAGGACTCGGAGTGGAAAGAGGATACGGAGCCGAAAGAAGATGGGGATCGGAAGGAACAGGAGGAAGCAGGGCAGGACGCTGTGATTGTGATCAGGACGGTTGCATCCCGGTGCAGGCCTGGCTGTGCGGGCTCAGCGCCGGAGGCTTTTAAGGAACTGGAGAGTTTTTCAGTGTCGGAGAAAGACTACAGGGAGCTGGAGGATGAGGAGGGCGTTTTACATAAGGAAACTTATCAGCTCAAGGTGAAAAAAGGGGTGCTGTACATCACAGGCGCGGACCGGCGGGGCACCATCTATGGCATCTACACTTTCTGTGAGCAGATGGGCGTTTCTCCCTGGTATTTCTTCGCGGATGTGCCGGTAAGGCAGCGGGAGGAGATGGCGCTGGAGGAGGGCTACTGCCGCAGGGACTGGCCCTCGGTGGAGTACCGGGGAATCTTCATCAATGACGAGGAGGAGCTGGAGGCCTGGGTAAAGAATTACATGGGCGAGGCCACCATCGGGGTAAAAAGCTATGAGAAGATATTCGAGCTTTTGCTGCGCCTTAAGGCCAACTATATCTGGCCTGCCATGCATGTGAATTCCTTTAACCTGACGCCGGAGAACGGGGCACTGGCGGAGAGGATGGGAATCGTGGTGGGCACCTCCCACTGCGATATGCTGATGCGCTCCAACAACAGGGAGTGGAAGCCCTGGATTCAAAAGAAAGGGTATAGGGATGCGGTTTATGATTATTCCATAGAGGGCAGGAACCGGGACATCTTAAAGGAATACTGGCGGGAGAGCGTGGAGCAGAATCAGGATTATGAGGTCTGCTATACCCTGGGAATGCGGGGGATTCACGACTCCGGCTTTGAGACAAGGAACCTGGAAGGAAAGACAGAGGAGGAAATCAGGAATGCGAAGATTTCCCTTTTGGAAACAATTATCACAGACCAGAGGGAAATTCTGAAAAGTACCCTGGGACGTGAGACTATGACCACTTTTATCCCCTACAAGGAGGTGTTGGAGCTCTATGACAACGGGCTGAAGGTGCCGGAGGATATGACTCTTGTATGGGCCAATGACAATTATGGCTATATCCGCCGCTACCCGTCCGAGGCGGAGAAAAAGCGCAGGGGCGGCAACGGTATTTACTACCACAATTCCTACTGGTCGCCTCCAAGTATGTCCTATGTGTTCCTCTGTTCCATCCCTCTTGCCCACACCAGAAACGAGCTGCAGAAGGCGTGGAACGAGGGAATACGCAAGCTTTGGGTGTTAAACAGCGGCGCCATGAAGCCTTTGGAGCAGGAGATCACCTTTTTCCTGAGGCTTGCCTGGGAGATCGGCAAGCCGGGGGCTCTTACAGAGAATGTGGAGGCCTTTGTGGAGGAATGGATCAATCATACTTTTAGCGGAGGGATCGGAAAGAAGGTATCCTCTCTTTTAAATGATTTTTCCCAGCTTACCAATGTGAGGAAGATCGAAAATATGGATTATGACGCTTTTTCCCAGACGGCCTACGGGGATGAGGCGGCAGTGCGTATCCACCGGTATGAGGAGCTGTTTGTCAAGGGAAGCGCCTTATATGAAAGGCTTCCTGATGAGGAAAAGGACGCCTTTTTCCAACTGGTGCTGATGCGGATCCACGCGGCCTATTTCACCAACCTTGCCTACTATTACGGGGACAGAAGCACTTTGATGTATGACCGGGGCAATATGCAGGGGGCGGCTCTGTATACAAAAAGATCCGGAGAGGCGCAGGATGCCCGCACCCGGATGCTGCATTATTATAACCATGTGATGTGCGGCGGAAAATGGAAGGGAATTTTAAACCCGGAGGGATTCCCGCCTCCACGGGCGGCCATGATGCCGGTATGCACGCCGCCGCTGAAGATAGAAGGAGAACCTGCCATGCGGGTGGATGTGTGGAATGAGGAAAAGGAAATCTGTTTTGCCACGCCGGGGGAGAAGTGGATTGAGATCGGCAATCAGGGAAAAGGCAGGTTTGAAGTGCGCCTGAGCGCTCCTGCCTGGGCAGAGCTTTCCGAAAATCATGGGGTGGTCAGTGAGGAAAAGAGAATACTCGTCAGAGTGGAGGACGTTTCCCGGGAACGCCAGGGAGAGATTCTGGTGGAAAATCTGAGTGATGGGAGCTTTTGGAGGATTCCGGTCAGAACGGTGAAAACGGAAGGAATGCAGGAGAGGGAAGACGGAAGTGTCCCGGAAAAGAAGAGATGCGCTCTAAAGGAGGGCAGGTGTGCCGTGGAGGAGGACGGCCTGGCGGTACTGGAGGCGGAAGCAGCCGGGGCCGCAGCGCTGCAGTCAGGAGATTTCAGCCGGGGAGAGTCCTGCCCGGCTTCAGGCGGCTGCGAAGAATTAGAATCCGCAGGCTTTCGGATGATTCCCAGGCTGGGACGGATGCAGGGGAATGTGGCGGAGGCCTGTGTACAGAGAGAGCCGGAGGAAATCACGGATGGGGGAGCGCTGTGTTTTGATTTTATTACCCTCAGCCAGGGAGAATTTCTTTTGGAGATACACCGTTTCCCATCCCTGAATTCCGTGGGAAGGATCCGCATCGGTGTCTCGCTGGATGATGGCCCGGTGCAGATTGCAGAGTCCAAATCCAATGACGAATGGCGGGGAAACTGGAAGAAGAACGTACTGAATAATGTAGACCGTCTGTATCTGAATTTACCTGCTGTATCGCCGGGCAGACACCGTCTGTACCTGTGGGCGGTAGATCGGTATTTTGCCTTTTCCAGGCTGGTGATCTACACGAAACCCCGGAAAGAAAATAACCTGGCGGGGATCCGGGGAGAGCAGGCGCTGCCCTCGGAATGGGAGATCACCCAGTGGTGCAGGGAATTTTACGGGGATTATGACCTGAAGCCAAGACCGGTATTTTATGCCGGGCCGGAGGAGGGATCGGATTGCCTTGACGTGGCCTGCCGGGAGACATTGGCGGAGCGTTTTGGAGCAAGGGTGGAGCCTGCCTTTTATCTGAACCAGGGGCAAGGCTGTTTTATGGGAAAGGACGGAAAGATCCGGATTGATGCGGCGTCCGTCCTGGCCCGGAGCAAATTTGCCTGGATGGAGGACGGAAGTACAAAGAAGAGCGGGCTTTGGAGGCACTGCAGCAGCGAATCCTATGGACGCAGCGGACTTGCCATGTACATAAGGGAGCCGGGGCTTCGCTGGCAGGCAAAGGAGGCTCCCGGGCTGTATTACCGCATCCACTGCACAGGCGGGGACTACAGGCTGTGGATGCTGTCAAAATTTAATGTGATCGAGGAATGTTTTTTTGGAGTGGGAATAGACGGGGAAATTCTGCCAGAGGAGCGTTTGTACGAGAGGGGAAGCCTGTGGCGGTATGAAGCGGAGCAGATTTACCGCTGGGTGCCGATATGCCTTTTGAGGCTGGAAGCAAGGGAGCACGTGCTCTCTGTGTATGCCCTGGCGTCGGGGATGCGTTACGATCGGTTTTACTTAACAAGGGGTGGGGAACTGCCGCCCGGGGATGTGGAGTGGTCAGAATAAGGAGGATGGCTATGGAACGGAAGATGATATATGGATTTGGAGATTCCCTAGTGGACGGGCACTGCCTCCACTGCGGGATGCTGGATGCTCTGGCAGAAAAATATGGAATGATTTACCGTAAGTACGCCATAAACGGGGCTACGGTGATTCCCCGCGGGCAGATTCCCGGCGGGGAGGATCTGGAGGGCAGCTCTGTTCCCGATGTGGCTGCCCAGATTGAGGCCGCCTCCGAAGAAGTGCCGGATTTTATCTGCTTTGACGGACTGACGAATGATGTTTATCACGGCATAGCCAGGAATCATTTGGGCGCCATCACAGACTCCTATGAAGGAGACTATGATACCGCGACCTTTTATGGAGCCTTTGAGAGGATCTGCTTCCTGCTTCGGGAAAAATACAGAGACAGCCATATCTTTTATGTGTGTGTCCACAAAATGCCCACCAGGGATATGGAGGCCCAGGAGATGATGCAGAAGGCGGCACGGCAGGTCTGCGAGAAGTGGAGTATTCCCTGCGTGGACATATTCCGCAGAGGGCAGATCAATACCTGTGTGGAGGGAATGCGCAAGGCGTACTCCTACGATACGGCAGAAAGGCTTACAGACGGCAACGGGACACATTTGAATCCGGCCGGGTACGAGAGGTGGTATCTGCCTGCCATAGAGGATGCGATTAGAAGCTGGTTATGAGGCGGTGTGGCGGGCGGATGTTAGAATGAATAATAGCTGTTACTTTAGCCGCTGTTTCTAATACCTGCACAAGAGGAACACGCCCGGATGAAAGGGCAGTTCCTCGCCGCCATGCGCTCCCTCCACTAATCAATATTCTCTTTACAATTTTCTACAATACGTTTATACTGAAATCCTAATCTAATTGATCTTTTCAATTCTTTCAAGGGGAATTCCCCCTGTTTTGAAAACAGTGTTTTCGAAACAGTGTTCTTGGAACTGCTGTCATTCGGTTCAAATGCGGTGGCAGAAATTCATCCGTAGTCGGAATTGTTTCCAAAAACGATTGATTGTAACACAAAAAAACATTACAATGGAGGTACGCTTATGGCAAAAAGAAAAAAGAGACAGTGGTTTAAGAGGGGCGTTTGGTGGAAAAAAATCCGGCAAAACCGCGAGCACAAGGACAGGCTGTTCCGATACCTGTTTCAGGACAAGAGAAACCTGTTAGAGTTGTATAATGCTTTGCATGACAGTAATTACACAAACCCGGAGGAGTTAGAGGTAGTCACTATGGAAGACGTGATCTTCATGAAGATGAAAAATGACCTCTCCTTTATCATTGACAGCCGCTTAAATCTTTACGAACACCAAAGTACCTGGAATCCTAACATGCCCTTACGTGGACTGTTTTATTTTTCCCGGCAGTATGAGGGGCTGCTTGGCGCGGAAGATGCGGATGTATACGGGACGAAAAGAGTACCGCTTCCGACACCGGAGTATATTATGTTTTATAACGGAAGCGGTATGGAAGAAGACAGAAGGGCTCTTTATTTGTCGGATTCCTTTTCCATGGGACGGGGAAGCGGAGCATTGGAGTGTACCTGTCAGGTGATTAATGTAGGGCGGGGGCATAACAGGGAACTTATGGACAAGTGCCGCAGGCTGTGGGAGTATTCGGAGTTTGTATCGGAGATCGAGGCAAACATAAAGAAAGGGCTTGGACGCGACGAGGCCATTCAGTCGGCTATAGACCGCTGTATAGAGCGAGGGATTCTGACAGATATTTTAAAGACAGAGAAAAGCGAGGTGCTGCATATGATCTTTTTGACAGAGTATGACGAGAAAAAGCATTTACGACATACCTTTGAGGAAGGCAGGGAAGAGGGGATAGCAGAAGGCATAGAAAAAGGCATAGCAGAAGGAAAACGGGAAGGGCGTGAAGAAATGCTGCTGGAACTGATTCAGAAAAAGGTTGCCAGGGGAAAGAGCCCGGAGGAGATCGCGCAGGAGCTGGAGGAGGATATTGGTACGATCCGCAGGCTGCTGGATAGAGAGAAAAGTAAGGAGTCAATTACAAATGGAAAAATTAACACCTAGAGGCTTTGAGAAAAGCCGGATTACCGGAGGCTTCTGGAAAGAGTATCAGGAGCTGTTCCGCAGAGTGACCGTTGGCGCGGTGTACGACCGTTTCGAGGAGACGGGACGGTTTGAGGCGCTGAAGTTTAACTGGAAAGAAGGGATGCCTGGTAAGCCCCACATTTTCTGGGAGTCGGATGTGACGAAGTGGATTGAGGGAGCGGCGTACTTTTTGCAGGAGCAAAGGGATCCGAAGCTGGAGGAGCGGATCGATGAGCTGGTAGCGAGGATGGAGCGCACCCAGGGGGAGGATGGTTATCTCAATGCCTATTTCACGGTGGTGGAGCCAAAGGCCAGGTTTACCAGGCGGACGGATCATGAGCTTTACTGCGCAGGGCATCTGATCGAGGGAGCTATTGCCTATGCGAAGGCCACCGGCAAAGAAAACATGCTCAGGGTTGCCATCCGGTATGCGGATCTGATCGACCGCATGTTCAGAACAGAGCACAGCGCGTCCTTTGACACGCCGGGGCATGAGGAGATTGAGCTTGCCCTTGTGAAGCTTTATCATTATACGGGAGAGGAGCGTTATTTGAAGCTGGCTCAGTACTTTGTGGACACCAGAGGAAAGAGCAGCCGGGATGAGACCTATGACTTTGCGGATCAGGAGTATATGCAGTCCCACCTGCCGGTGCGTGAACAGAAAACGGCGGAGGGGCACAGTGTGAGGGCCCTTTATCTGTACAGCGGCATGGCGGATTTGGCCATGGAGACAGGGGAAGAAGAGATGTTTTTATCCTGTAAAAGGCTTTTTGACAATATCGTGCAAAAGAGAATGTACCTCACAGGCGGTGTGGGCTCTACCTGCCGGGGGGAATCCTTTACCTTTGATTACGATCTGCCTGAATATACGGCTTACAACGAGACCTGCGCTTCCATTGCCCTTGCTCTTTTCTGCCGCAGGATGTGGCTGATGGATGCGGACGGGCGTTATGGGGACGTGGCGGAGCAGGCGATTTACAACACGGTGTTAAGCGGCGTTTCACTTTCCGGGAATGAATTTTATTATGAGAATCCCATGTCGGCAGACCCCAGGAGGAATGCCTTCAACGATTCAAGGCCTGCGGGGCTTAAGGAGCATCTGCCTATTTTGAAGAGGGTAAAGGTGTTTGACTGTTCCTGCTGTCCTCCCAATCTTCTGAGAATCGTGGGGAGCATCGGAGACTTTTTGTACTCTGTGTCTGACCGGACAATTTATGCCCACTGCTATATGGAGTCGGAGTCAGAAGTTTCTCTGGGGGAGAAAAAGGTGGGACTGTCCCAGCAGAGCGCTTATCCTCTGGAGGGAAAGATCCTGATCACGGTAAAGGGGGAGGGAGACTTTACTCTGGCGCTGCGGATTCCCGGCTGGTGCAGGGGCGCTAAAATCAGTGTAAACGGGCAGGAGTATGCCTTTGAGAAAATAAAGGGTTTCGCTTTTCTTCAGAGAAACTGGAAAAATGGGGATCAGGTGCTCCTTGACCTTCCTATGGAAGTAAAATGGATCCGGGCCAATCCCCAGGTGATTGAGGCCTGTGGCAGAGTGGCGGTGATGAGAGGCCCCTTTGTTTACTGCGCGGAGGGTGTGGATAATGATAACAGACCCCTCAAGGCTGTCCGGATTGTGGCAGGCAGCGCCGTAACGGTTTCTACACAGAAGCTTGGCGGCTTTTCGCTTCCCGTGCTTTCCATGGAGGCCTTTTGCAGAAAACCCATGGAGGCCCTTTATACTCAGGAGCCTGTCTTAGACGAGGAGTTTTGCCTGAAGCTGATTCCCTATTTTGCGTGGGCCAACAGAGGAGTCACGGAAATGACTACCTGGTTTCTGGAAAAACAGTAAAAATTCCGAAGAGAATTTGTTCCTCCCGCCGGGAGATAAGGATGGTAAGCATACCATCCTTTTTTGTTTGGCAAAAACCGTGGAGGATCGCGTTTTCTACCATCATCTGTTTCGGATGAAGCGGCGGAAATCGATCCGTAAGTCGGAATTATTTCCAAAAACGATTGATTGTAACACAAAAAAACATTACAATGGAGGAAAGCTTATGGCAAAAAGAAAAAAGAGGCAATGGTTTAAGCGTGGCGTTTGGTGGAATAAAATCCGGCAAAACCGCAAGCACAAGGACAGGCTGTTCCGCTATCTTTTCCAGGATAAGAAATACCTGCTGGAGTTGTACAATGCCCTGCATGATAGCAATTACACCAACCCAGAGGAGTTGGAGGTAGTCACCATGGAGGACGTGATTTTCATGAAGATGAAGAATGACCTGTCCTTTATCATTGACAACCGTTTAAATCTCTATGAACACCAGAGCACCTGGAATCCTAATATGCCCCTGCGGGGTCTGTTCTATTTTTCCCAGCAGTATGAGGGGCTGCTCGGGGCGGAAGGTGCGGATGTGTACGGGGAAAAGCGGGTGCCGCTTCCGACGCCTGAGTATATTATGTTTTATAACGGAAGCGGCATGAAGGAGGACAGGAGAACCCTTTACCTGTCGGATTCCTTTTCCATGGGACGAGGAAGCGGGGCTCTGGAATGCATCTGCCAGGTGATCAATGTAAGGCGCGGGCACAACAGGGAGCTTATGGACAAATGCCGCAGGCTGTGGGAATATTCGGAGTTTGTGTCGGAGATTGAGGCGAACATAAAGAAAGGGCTTGGACGGGACGAGGCCATCCAGTCAGCTATAGACTGCTGTATTGAGCGGGGGATTCTGACAGATATATTAAGGACAGAGAAAAGCGAGGTGCTACACATGATCTTTTTGACAGAATATGACGAGAAAAAGCATTTACGGCATACCTTTGAGGCGGGAAGGGAAGAGGGCATGGCTGAAGGAATAGAAAAAGGCCGGGATGAAAAGTTACTGGAACTGATTCAGAAAAAACAAGCCAGGGGGAAAAGCCCTGAAGAGATCGCGCAGGAGCTGGAAGAGGATATTGACACAATCCAAAAGTTACTGAAGAATTGCACAGTGAGATAGAAAACTTTCTGATTACAGAGCGTTTGGTTGAAAACTGGACATATCCCCTGATTCAGCCCCGATTGCTGGGGGAGGCCAAACGGAGGGGACATCTGTAAATTTGTATTTATATTTAAGGAGATAACCATATGCAGTTTGAGTATTGCCCCAAATGCGGTCAGCATTTAGAGAATATAAAATGTGGTGACGATGATTGTAAAATATGCCCCTCATGCGGAAAAATCTACGGAAGCACTCCCTTTCCGGTGGTGGAAGTTCTGGTTATGAATGAAGATAACGAAATATTGTTATTAAGACAAAACTACATATCTACAGAAAAGTGGACGGTGGTTTCGGGATATATGACAGATGGAGAAACAATAGAAGAGGCCGTTTCCAGGGAAGTCAGGGAAGAGACCGGACAGGACGTTATCAAATGCCAGTATATATCCAGCTATTATTTTGCATCAAAGCAGCTTATTATGATTGGATTTCTTGCATATGTCAATAAATCTGATTTTATAATTTCTGACGAGGTGGATGATATTAGATGGTTTAAAATGGAGGAAGTGGGCGCCGTTATTGCATATGAAAATAATTGTTCCGGTATACATTTTGATAAGTGCCGTGCATATTTACAGGTTTTGCATTAGAAGCCATACACATAAACTATTCTTCCTCAATCCAATCATAATGCGCATTGATCGCGGCGACGCCATCAGCTTCCCTTTGTTCAGCCAGGCATTGGTATATCAGGACATGGTATTCCATCAGGGTTTCCCACTCCTCTGGCGAGATGTGATCCACGGTTTTTACGACAGCGCTTTCAAAGAGTTGGGACAGGGTTTCGTTCAGCAGCATCAGCAGGCGGTTCCCTGAGAGTTGCACTAAGACATCATGAAATTTTTTGTCAGCCCGGGCGCGTTCCGGGCTGCTGCTGTTTTGCAGCTCATGAAGAGCCTGGGTAAGAGGTTGAAGCTCCGGACCCCGGGCATTTTTTATGGCAAGCAGGTAAGCCCCGATTTCGATGCTCCGCCTGAGCTGGCTGATCTCGGGATAGCTGCATTCCTCCATAAAAAGCAGCAGGGAGAATATGCTGCCTAAGCTGTTTCCCATGTGGTTTACAAGGAAATTGCCCTGTCCCTGACGGCTTTCCAGGATTCCCATATTTTCCAGGCTCCTTAAAGCTTCCCGGACAGAATTCCTGCTAAGTCCCAGGGTAGTCATCAACTGCCTTTCGGAGGGGAGCTTTTCTCCGAAGGAGAGGTCTCCTTTTTGGAACAGGGTCTTGATATGTTCAATTACCAGGAAATATGCCTTTTTACCGTGTGAGTGATCCATAGAAGCTCCTTTTTGATCTGTTATTACATCAGATTCGCGAACAGGGAAGCGCCCAGAACGGTGATAAGCCCGGCGACCGCAATGGCAAGGCTGCTCATGGCGCCCTCAATCTCGCCTATTTCCATGGCCTTAGCGGTACCGATGGCGTGGGAAGCGGTGCCGATGGCCAGCCCTTTGGCAATAGGTTCTTCAATCCGAAACAGTTTACAGACAAATTCTGCGATTACATTTCCCAGAATGCCGGTGAGAATGATTACAGCTACGGTGATGGTTTCTATGCCGCCCAATTCCTGGGAGATACCCATTCCGATAGCGGTAGTGATGGACTTAGGCAGCAGAGTCACATACTGTTCGTGGTTTAGGGCAAAGAGCCTGGACAGAAGCAGTACGCTGAATAGGCTTGCCAACACTCCGGCCGTGATGCCGCAGGCTACGGCTTTTAAATTTTTCTTAAGCAGCTCGATCTGCTGATAAAGGGGAACTGCCAGGCATACGGTAGCCGGGGTCAGCAGATAACTGAGGTACTTTGCGCTTTCGTTATAATGCCTGTACTCCACGCGAAAGAGAACTAATATGGCCATCACGCAGACAGTTCCGATCAGCAGGGGATTTAACAGGGCCAGCCGGAATCTTTTCTTTAAAAGCAGACCGATCTCATAGGCAATCAGACTGATTACGGCGCCGAAAAAAACGGAATCTACCAAAAATTCTTTCATGATCGCTCCTTTTTTCCGCTTTTGCGGAGCAGATGCTGGGTTACCCGGCCGGTAACGGCCATGACAATGACAGTGGTAAGGACGGTGATCAGGATCACCGGAAGCCAGACAGGGGCAAGAGAGGGCCAGGCGTCCAAAAGCCCGGCCGCCGCCGGGATAAACATGACCGGCATGATTTCGATCAGGAAGTCGGCCGTATCCTTTACCTGTGCCAGCTTAAGGATGCCGGTGCAAAGAGCCGTAAGCATAAGGATCAGCCCGTAGACGCTGGCCGGAACGGGGAGCGGTATGATCAGATGCAGTATTTCTCCGAGAAACGAGAAAAACAGAATAATACAAAACTGACGTAAAAATTTCATGTGCATTTTTCCTCCAACTGGTAGTACCAGTGATTATAAAACAGAGTTATTGGTGTGTCAAGAGATGATGATATTGGAAGGTTTTCTTTTTACAGGAGGCTGCCATCATCCGTTTCGGATGATGCGGCAGAAATCGATCCGTAAGTCGGAATTATTTCCAAAAACGATTGATTGAATCACAAAAAAACATTACAATGGAGGAAAGCTTATGGCAAAAAGAAAAAGGCGGTAGACCTATGTTTATGGATACGGATTTTCTAAAAAATGATGAAATACAATTGCTATTGGAAAAGACAGTAGACGGGGATATAGAGAGAAATTGGGTTCCCGCCTATCATTTTTCCATCCTCGATCCGGATGGAACCAGGATAGGTGTGTGTGATCTGAGAATTGGTTATAACGACAACCTCTATTATGGTGGACACATTGGATACAGGATTTTTCCGGAATATAGAGGAAACCATTATGCAGGTAAGGCCTGCCGGTTATTGTTTGAGCTGGCCCGAAAGCATCATATGGAACATTTATATATCACCTGTAATCCGGATAACCATGCATCGAGAAGAACCTGTGAATATGCAGGTGGTAAATTGCTGGAAATCGCAGAACTTCCGGAGGAAAATGACATGCGTGAAAGCGGCGAGTCTGAAAAATGTATTTATGAATTTATTTTGAAAGCCCCAGACAGCGGTTGTGTGGATGGGCATGCTTGCACGCACAGCCATACAGACATTGGATGGGCAAGCCGGTATGAGTATGTAGGGCAATAGCCCGGAATACGAATACCGGCGGCGATTGCGGGAGCACAAAGTGCGGAGCAATCGGCTTTCATGCCTTGGTGGTGCGCCGCGCCAGCGGCGCATGTAAGTTTACTTTATAAAAATTAAGAAGAGACTGGACAGGAGGATAAGTTTGGAAGTAAACTTCCAAACTTTCTATTAGTGGCAGTACCGCAAGCACAGCTTGCGGTATGTGGGGGTATAAAAATGGCAAAATGGATCTGGAAATTTGGAGAATGTGAGATTTATCACAGCCTGATGCTGCATGATAGACGTCAGCAGTACGGCTATCCGGAGCCGGTGGTGTGGAAAATGTACGCACCGGAACCGGTGGTGGTTTTTCAGAAAAAAGTAACAACTGAGGGAGGCGTCTTTCATATCCGTGCCTGCGGGCATATATCAACTACAGTTCAGACAGGGCAGGCGCCATGGGAGGTAAAGAAGTACGGAGGAAGGACAGAGATTCTGTTGGAGGCAGGCACAGCTACAGTGCAGATCCGGGTATCCAATCTGAAAACCTTCCCTTGCCTTTATGTGGACGGTATCATAGAGAGCGATGAGAGCTGGGAAGCGGATGATCTGTCCATGAATTTTGCACCGGTAGGGGTCAGCAGCCTGTTTACGGACAAAGAAAAAACGCCCGAGCTTTTTCCGTTTTCCTATCAACCTATTTCTTATATCAAAAAAGAAAAACTGGAAAAAGGAGTCCTGTTTGATTATGGGAAGGAGACCTTTGCAGCAGTCAGGCTTTTTCATCTGACGGGCAAGACAGTGCGCGTCAATTTTGGCGAATCCAGGCAGGAGGCTCTGGATGATGAATGGAGTGTGATCCATTTTGTGCGCGAGCCAAAGGAGGGGGAACTGTCCTATGCGCCCTGCGCTTTCCGCTATCTTTATGTGAGCGATGAGAGTGCAGAGGTGGAGGCGCAGTATGAATATCTTCCCTTAGAGTACAAAGGAAGTTTTAGGTGTGAGGACGAGCTGGTCAATCGGGTGTGGAGTGTGGCGGCTTATACCTTCCATTTGAACAGCCGTGAATTTTTTCTGGATGGGATCAAGCGCGATCGGTGGGTGTGGTCTGCGGATGCTTATCAGAGCCTGTTTGTGAACCGGTATCTGTTCTTTGATCCGGAGATCGAGAAGCGCACGCTGATCGCTTTAGGAGGCAAAGCACCGTTTAAGCGCCATATTAATACCATTATGGATTATACGTTTTTCTGGATTATGGGAATAATGGAATATTATCGGACTTATGGGGATCGAAAATTTGTCCGTCAGATGCTGCCCCAAATGAAGGAGGTCATGGCCTTTTGTGAGAGCAGAGAAAGCGCCGATGGATTCATGCGGGAAAAGCCGGGAGACTGGATCTTTATTGACTGGGCGCCTATGGACAAGGAAGGTGCGTTGTGCGGAGAGCAGATTTTGTATGCAAGAGCGTTGGAATGTTATGGCGATTTGTGGGAAATGGCGCTTTCGGAAGAAGGGACGCAGCCTGGAGAGATGCAGCCTCGAGAGGCAGTGCCGGAGCAGACGGCAGAAACTGCCATGGCAATGGATACGGATATGGCAATGGATGCTGGGATGGGAATAAAGATTGCCAAAGTATACAGGCAGAAGGCGCGCAGGCTCTATGAATTGATCCAGGAAAGGTTTTACGATAAGGAAAAAGAGGTTTTTATTGACAGCTATGAATCCGGCAGGCGCAATGTGACCCGTCACAGCAATATTCTGGCCTATCTGTTTCTGCCTTGCAGTGAAAAGCAGAAGAAGGATATCTATGAGAAGGTTATCTTGAATGAAGAAGTAAGGCAGATTACCACGCCATACTTTAAGTTTTATGAAAATCAGGTCCATTGCCTGGAGGGTAACGCAGAGCTCCTCGAGGAATCAATCCGAAGCTATTACGGAAGTATGCTGGAAACCGGAGCCACCACCCTGTATGAGGAATATGACCCTTCCATGACGGGAGTGGAGCATTATGCTATGTATGGAAATCCCTATGAGAAATCGCTGTGCCATGCGTGGAGTGCCAGCCCTATTTACCTGCTGGGGGCTTTCCGGCTGGGAGTGCAGAACACAGGTGTGGCATATGAGACTTTTGACGTGCGCCCTAATCCAGGAGATTTGAAATCTTTTGACGGAAAGGTTCCGGTTCCCGGAGGCGCGGTGAGGGTCTGCGTAAATGAAAAGGAGATCCGGGTATGTTCGGATATTCCCGGCGGCACACTGTGGGTGCAAGGAAAAGCCTTTAGGCTTGAGGCGGGAAAAGAAACGGTAGTAAAGAACTGCTAAAAATCTGAAACAATAGCGGCGCAGCCCTGCGCATCTGTGAGGAATACGGACACACACAGGTGGCAAAGGTGGGTGTGCTCGACGGGTGCTTCCTTGAACTGAGCAAGGTGTTTCCCGAATAAACCGCTCACGACAGAAAAAGCCGGGGCGCCTCATCATTCTGCGAAGAGCTTCGATACTGGGCGGGGGTCATATGATGATGCTTTTTGAAGGCATTGCAGAATACGCTCTCGCAGGAAAAGCCGGTGTTGAAGCAGATGTCTTTCACGGAAAGTTCTGTGGTTTTCAGCAGGTATCTGGCAGTGGCCATGCGGGTATTGATCAGATATTCGTGCGGGGTAAAGCCGGTCTCCTTTTTGAAGGTGCGTATGAAATGGTACTGGCTTAAGCCGGAGCGCTCTGCCAGAGTTTCGGTGGACAGATTCTCTGTAAAATGTTCATTGATATAAGTGATGATTCTTTCAGCCATGTCTGCATAATCGCGGGCATGGCTTTTTTGCGGGGTAAAAAGCAGAAACTCCGTCAAAATGGCACCATAGACATTCGCAGCCACTGTCTGAGGAGTAGCCGTGCTTTTTGTAGCAGTCAAGGAGAATAAAGCTGCCGGAAGTGATGTGTGCCTGGCGGACACAGAGAAAGCGGCGAAGACATTTTGCCCACCGCCAGGCGGGAGTTGAGAGAGGAAACAAGCGCAGTGGATTTTGTGATCAGGCCGGTATGCGTATATTCTGTAAAAGGAAAAACAGAAATAAACCAAAGCGATGAGGATGAAACATTCGGAATGCTTTTTGTCGCGGATATATTTTCCTTTGAAGAATTGCATAGTGAGATAGAAAGTATTTTGATTACGGATCATTTAGTCGATAACTGGACCTATCCTTTGATTCAGCCTGAATTACTGAAGGAGGCCAAAAACAGGGGGTATCAGTGTATTTGTTGTCTTTGCTTTCCGTTAATCTAATATCTTTCGCACAGCATCATAAATCGCCCTATGGCCTTTGGCTGTGGGGTGGCCGTTTTTCAGCAGTTCGGTATCGGATTCTTCCGGCGGGAAAAACAGATGCTCAACCTTGTAGTGCCTGCAGGCTTCCACAAATCCCTTTTGCAATGTGGGAGATATAATGTCACTGATCATGCATATCATTCTTGAGCGGGGATTGTGCCGTTTTAAATAGTCCAGCATATAACAGTAGGCGGGCAGGGAATTTTTTAAGTCTTCTTTTGTCCAGCCCTCGTATTGAAGCTTCCCGACAGGGCTGGCATAGGTATCGTTAATACCGCCCTCTACAAAAATAATGTCGGGGCGAAGCCCGGAGGAGGTTTTTTCTCCGAAATAGTCCTTCATCCGCAGGATAAAGGGCTGCGAGTCATCCATTCCCTCATAACCGGTGGTGCATACGGTACTTCCGGAATAACTGCAGTTGCACAATAAGGTCATATCATAGTTGGTTTTTAAAAGATGCCACCAGGTTTCCGCCACGCCGCTAATGTTGGTATCACCTGCACCGTACCATGTTTCATATCCGTCCGGAATCCAGCCCTTATAGGTGGAAAAAGAGTCTCCTAATATGGAAAAAGTCGTGTCTTTTGTCATTTGTTCCCCCTCCTCAGAGTGTGCTTTTGTAAATATTATAGAGGAAAAAAACTCCGGTGCATTGACGGAAATTGCGATGATGTATATATAAATTGCTTTTGGACAGGAGCGGAAATTTTTACAGTTGAAAGAAGAACGGAAAATGTTATATTTGAGATATGAGTAAAGGCCTGGGGATGAAAAATAAATGTGACAGAGAATGGAGACAGAAAATGATTATTTTGGAAAACAGCATAGTGAGAATGAAAATTTTGCCAGAACTCGGAGGAAAGATCCTTTCCTTTTACAGGAAAGATAAGGAATTTGAACTTGCGGCGCAGAAAAGCAGGGGCGACGGGCTTACTTTATCGGGGGCGGAGAGGTTTTCCGATTATGCCTTTGGAATGGATGATGCCTTTCCTAACATAGACGCAGAAGAAATTCTGTGGAACGACAGACGGCTCCGGTATCCGGATCATGGCGAGATCTGGAACCATGCCTTTCAAGTGCTGGAGCAGGGGGAACTTTCGGCAAAGCTGAGTTGGCAGAGCGAAGCCTTTTCTTACCTGTATGAAAAAAGCTTTTCGCTGGAAGGGGAAAAGCTTCGGATTCGGTACAGAATCTGCAATCCGGGCAGGGAGGAAATTCCCTGTATCTGGACCTGGCATGGGCTGATGCGGTATGAAGAGGATATGCGAATCCTTTTGCCGGAGGAAATAAAGCACTGCAGGAATGTGATGCCCGGCGGCATATTGGGGAAAGCGGAGGAAGTTTATCCCATGGAAAATCCGCTATATGATTTTACAGCCGTACCGAAAGCATATTCCCACAGCATGGTGAAATATTATGTGGAGGAGCGGGTTGAAAACGGACAATGCGGATTTTTATACCCCTCTCAAAAATTGCGTTGTATGATGCAATATGATGCGGCAAAGCTTCCCTATCTGGGGGTCTGGATCACGGCGGGAGGCTTTCAGGGGGATTATAATTGCGCTTTGGAGCCGTCCAGCGGTTTTTATGACAAAGTTTCCAGGGCAAGGACATTAAAGACCCTTCCGGTGCTTGGGAGCGGAGAAGAGACAGAGTTTGAGCTGACACTTAGTCTGGAGGAGTTGTGATCAGTCTGGAAAGGGTGCGACGGGGCAGAACCTGGAAGAGCAAAATAAGTAAATCATTGAGCAAATATAAGCAATGCGCTCCGGCATGGTTTGGGGTATAGTGAAACCAAAATCACAAACCTGAAAAGTGCAGAAAGCAGGAAAGAAAAGAGGGACAAAATGGCTTATAAACTCAATTTGGAAAATTTGAAGGAAAAGGAAATCCGCCCCCTGGGCGAAGACTTTAAGGGGACAAGCGCAGGAGGGGAGGAAATCTCTTTCACCAACTATTACATGATGAAGAACGGGAAGCCCTTCTTTGGGGTGAGCGGGGAATTTCATTTCAGCCGTATGTCGGACACACGCTGGGAGGACGAGCTGATTAAGATGAAGATAGGAGGCATCAGCGTGGTTGCCACCTACCTTTTCTGGATTCATCACGAGGAGGAGGAAGGGGTCTTTGATTTTACGGGCTGCAGGAATCTGCGTAAATTTGTTGAGCTGTGCCACAAGCATGGGCTATATGTGATTCTGCGGGTGGGCCCTTTTGACCACGGGGAGGTGCGCAACGGCGGCATACCGGACTGGATGTACGGAAAGCCCTTTGAGGTGAGGAAGCTGAGCGAGGGATTTCTTTTTTACACAAGACGGCTGTACACGAAGATTGCAGAGCAGGTATCCGGGCTGTTCTTCAAGGACAACGGCCCGATCATCGGCGTCCAGATCGACAATGAATATATGCACTCCTCCGCTCCCTGGGAGATCACCACGGGAATCTCCAATGAGTGGGTGTTTGGAGGGGACGAGGGGGATGCCTATATGCTGCGTCTTAAGGATTTGGCGGCGGAGTGCGGCCTTACCCCTGCCTTTTATACCTGTACAGGCTGGGGCGGAGCGGCTACGCCAAAGAGCATGATGCCTCTGTGGGGCGGCTATGCCTTCCGGCCATGGATTTTTTATTCCCACAAGGGGGAGCACCCGGCTACGGAGGAGTATGTGTACCAGGATTTCCATAACAATGAGGTCACGTGTACCAATGATTTCCAGCCTGCTTACAAACCGGAAGAGCGTCCCTATGCCTGCTGTGAGATGGGCGGCGGTATGACCTGCTGTTATTATTACCGGTTCCAATTCCCCTACAAGAGCGTGGATGCCATGGCAAACATCAAGATTGCATCAGGCTGCAATTTTCTTGGCTACTATATGTTCCAGGGAGGCAGTAACCCCATTGGAAAGTATGGCACATTCATGAATGAGGGACAGGTTCCCAAGATCTCTTACGACTATCAGGCAGCCCTCGGGGAGTTCGGGCAGGTGAGGGAATCCTACTTGCGGCTTAAAAGCATCCACTATTTTGTGAACTGCTTTGGGGAGAGGCTTTGCGGACTTAAGACGGCGCTTCCGGAGGGGGCCTCGGATATTGACCCCAGGGATCATAAGACCCTGCGCTTTGCGGTGCGCACGGACGGAAAGAGAGGGTTTCTGTTTGTAAATAATTATCAGGATCATGCGGCTATGTCGGACAAAAAGGATGAGGAAGTGACCCTGCGGCTTAAGGGGGAGGAGATCACCTGGAAGATCAGCATTGCCGCAGAAGAAAACGCCATCCTGCCCTTCCATTTTGACTTGGACGGCATTGATCTGATCCGGGCGACGGCTCAGCCTGTTCTGAAAACCGATGTCGGAGGGAAAACCACTTATGTATTTTTTGTCCCGGATGGGATGCGGGCGGAGTTTTTGTTTGAAGAGGGCGTTGCTATAAACGGAAAGCAGACGGACAGCTATCAATGCAACCAATGCCGTCAGTGCGGGGACGGGGTGGACACGGAGCTTTTTGAGGTGGAAAAAGAGGGAAGGAAGCTGAGTGTTCTTGTAGTGAGCAGAAAGCTGGCAAATCAGATGTTCCTGCTGGCAAACGGCGGACTGGTATTTTCAGAGGGAGCCATTCTGGAGGATCAGGGCGGAATCCGTTTGGAGACAGAGAAAGCCGTAAACCTGCTCAGAACCTATCCGGTGGATTCGCTCAAGGGAAAGGCAGGCGTGCGGGAGACAGGAAGTATTGCTAACATCCAGATACTGGGAAGCTATCTGGCGGAGACGGCGGAGCGCAGGTCGCAGGTAAAGGTTCAGAAGGTGGCCGAGGGAAGATATACCCTTACTTTTCCGGAAAACCTGATGGAAGGATTAAAGGATGCAAGGCTGCAGCTTACCTACAGCGGGGATATTGGCCATGCCTTTTTGGGAAACCGCATGATCGACGACAATTTCTCCAACGGCGCAGTGTGGGAGATCGGGCTCAAGGATTTCGCACAGAAACTTTCAAAGGAAAGCATGGTAATCTATATTACGCCTTTGAAGGAGGGCGTGAACGTCAATGTGGAGTCTGCCATGGCGGCCCGCAGGGAGGAAGTGCAGGCTTATGTGGCGGAACTGAAGGAAGCGACGCTGCAGCCGGTGTATGAGATCAGGCTGGAATGAATTTTTTAACATGTTTTAGGAAAACAGGTGCAGGAAAGGCATTAGGAAGATGAGCAAGCTTGAAAAAACACCAAAAATAAGAAACAATTTCCATACCCATGTACAGCGGTGCAGGCACGCCCAGGGAAGTGAGGAAGACTATATTGAGGAAGCCCTTTTGAAGGGGCTTTCTCAATTGGGCTTTTCCGACCACGGGCCTTATCCGGGCGATCCTTTTGGGAGAAGGATGCCGTATGGGGAATTGGGGGATTATCTGGAAACCCTGGACAGGCTCAAAGAGAAGTATCGGGGAAGGCTGACCATATGGAAAGGGCTGGAAGTAGAGTATCTGCCCCAATACAGGGATTATTATGAAGAGCTGTTTACCAAATGGAAGTTGGATTACCTGCTTTTGGGAGCCCATTTTTATGTGGATTCGGAAGGAAATACGGCCAATATTTATGAGGTTTCCACATCCACGCAGGAATATCTGGCGTATGCTAAAACCCTGGCGGAGGGTATGAGGACAGGGCTGTTTCGGGCAGTGGCCCACCCGGATCTTTATATGCTGAATCATTTTGCGTGGGATGAGAACTGCAAGAGGGCCGCAGACCTGATTCTTGACACTGCGGTTGCCACCGACACGATTCTGGAATATAACGCCAACGGTTTCCGCTGGGAAAAGCAGAGTTATCCGGAAGGGATACGCCATCCTTATCCCTATGATGGTTTCTGGAAAATGGCGGCGGGGGCTCCCGTCCGGGTGATGGTGGGCTCGGATTGCCACGGCCCTGGTTTTTTGTGGGATGAGGCAGTGGAAAGGTCATACAGGAACCTGGAAAGTCTGGGGATAGAGCCGGTCAGGGAGCTGTTTACGGAAGGAAAGACGCAGTAAAGCGCAGGATCGGTTGAACGAGCCCCGAACTCATGTTATAATACGGATTGCAAAGCCATGGAAGCATGGTTGGGAGCAATAGCGGATAGGAGGAATGGCACATGGCACTGCCTGCAGAAAAGACCCGATATACCTTTGCGGATGTTCTCTCATGGGATGAAGATGAACGGATTGAAATTATAGACGGCGAGGCGTTTATGATGGCTACGCCTTCCAGAATCCACCAGGAAATCAGCGGGGAGTTATTCCGGCAGCTTGCCAATTTCTTAGAAGGGAAGCAGTGCAGGGTTTATCCCGCTCCTTTTGGCGTCCGTCTGTTTGCGCGTGACGGGGAGGGGCCGGAGGATGTGGATACGCTGGTGGAGCCGGACATTTCGGTGGTATGCGATAAGGGCAAGCTGGATCAGTACGGGTGCAAGGGAGCGCCGGAGATGGTGATTGAAATCCTGTCCCCTTCCACTCTTCGGCATGACCGGCTTGTGAAGTTGAACCTGTATGAACAGGCCGGGGTCTTGGAATACTGGATCGTGGATCCCCAGAACAGAGCCGTACAGGTGTTTCGGCGGGATGGCGGCGCAGCACTGCGCATCTGTGAGGAATACGGACACACACAGGTGGCAAAGGTGGATGTGCTCGACGGGTGCTTCATTGAACTGAGCAAGGTGTTTCCTGAATAAACCGCTCACGACAGAAAAAGCTCAGACGCCTCATCATTCTGCGAGGAACTTCTGTACTGGGCAGGCGTCATATGATGATGCTTCTTAAAGGCGTTGCAGAATACGCTTTCGCAGGAAAACCCGGTGTTAAAGCAGATGTCCTTCACGGAAAGCTCTGTGGTTTTCAGCAGGTATCTGGCGGTTGCCATGCGGGTATTGATCAGGTATTCGTGGGGAGTAAAACCGGTCTCCTTTTTGAAGGTGCGTATGAAATGGTACTGGCTTAAGCCGGAGCGCTCCGCCAGAGTTTCGGTGGAGATGTCCTGCGTAAAATGTTCGTTGATATAAGTGATGATTTTTTCAGCCATGTCTGCATAATCGCGGGCGTGGCTTTTTTGTGGGGTAAAGAGCAGAAATTCCGTCAATATGTCGGTCAGATATTTCGCCATAAGAGGTTCCTTTACGATACTGCCGTTGTAAAAGATTTTAAGGATTCCGGTCATTTTCCGCAGAACAGGATAAGGATCCGGCAGGGAAAAAACATTGCCGATGCGGGAGGTGATGGAGGTATAATAAGCCCTTGCAACAGGGCCGTCAAAATGGCACCACAGACATTCGCAGCCACTGTCTGAGGAGTAGCCGTGCTTTTTGTAACAGTCAAGGAGGATAAAGCGGCCGGAAGTGATGTGTGTCTGTTTGCCCTCGAAGGATAAGTCCAGCTCTCCTTTCTGGATATACATGAGCAGAAAGCTGTCAAAGGATTCCCGTACCAGGCGGTAGCCAGGCATATAGGAGAAGAGACCGCACTGCATGGGATAAAGGAAGGTTTCGAGAGCGGTTTTGCTGGGAGAATAGATAAAATAATCGGAGACGGGAGCCACATTTTTTTCATGGGATTTCATAGAATACCTCCTTGGCTGATATGCGAGAAACGCGAAATAAAAGGATTTTTGTCGGTTGTTATATGGTTATTATAGAGAAACTGTTCCTGAAAAGCAATAGCAATAAATATAAACGAAACAGCAAATCAGAGTAATGCTTTCGGAAAAGGGATTGAGTAAAATACGATTACAAATCGTACAAGAAAAGGAGGCAGAAAATGAATCAGAAAGCAGCCATCTGGGAGGGGAAGATTGTGATCCCCACCTATGAGATCGGGGAGGCGGAGAAGAACCCCATTTTTCTGGATAAGCGGGTGTATCAGGGCAGCAGCGGGAAGGTTTACCCTTACCCCACCGTGGAGAAGATCAGCGAGGAGAAAAGGGATAAGGAATATACAGCCGTGTGGCTGGAAAACGAATACCTGCGGGTGATGGTGCTGCCCGAACTGGGGGGCAGGATTCAGAGGGCCTATGACAAGACCAACGATTATGACTTCGTATATTACAACCATGTGATCAAGCCTGCGCTGGTGGGGCTGACAGGGCCCTGGATCTCCGGGGGGATCGAGTTCAACTGGCCCCAGCACCACAGGCCCACCACCTTCCTTCCGGTGGACTATGTGATGGAGGAAGGGGAGGACGGCAACGTTTCCGTCCTGCTCCATGATGTGGATCAGATGTACGGCACCAAGGGGATTGCCCGGATTACCCTGTATCCGGGGAAGGCGTATATTGAGATCAAAGGGCAGCTTTACAACCGCACTTCCATGCCTCAGACCTTCCTCTGGTGGGCGAACCCGGCGGTTCCGGTAAATGACAATACCCAGTCCGTTTTTCCGCCGGACGTCCATGCGGTGATGGATCACGGCAAAAGGGACGTTTCCAGGTTCCCCATTGCGACGGGGGTATATTATAAGAAGGATTACAGCGAGGGCGTAGATATTTCCCGCTACAAAAACATCCCGGTTCCCACCTCTTACATGGCGGAGAAATCCAAATACGACTTTGTGGGGGGATATGACTATGGAAAAGAGGCCGGGATCCTGCACGTGGCGGATCATCATATTTCTCCCGGCAAGAAGCAGTGGACCTGGGGCTGCGGCGATTTCGGCAGGGCCTGGGACCGGAACCTGACCGACGAGGACGGCCCTTATGTGGAGCTGATGACAGGGGTATACACGGATAACCAGCCGGATTTCACCTGGCTGAAACCCTTTGAGGAAAAAACCTTTACCCAGTATTTCATGCCCTATAAAGCGGTGGGACAGGTAAAAAATGCCACCACCCAGGCCGCCGTCCATCTTTCCATGGAAGGGGATACAGCCCACGTGATCGTCTATGCCACGGGAGTATATGAGTCGGCCAGAGTGGAGCTGACAGCCTGCGGCGAGACGGTTCTGGATGAGAGGGTAAGGCTTTCCCCCACAGATATTTATAAGGAAAACGTAAAGGTTGCAGGAAAGAAGGAGGAAGATTTGCGGATCCGAGTCTGTGACGCCCAGGAGAATCTCTTGGTGGAATACCAGGGCGGGGCAGCAGAAATCCCGGAGCTTCCCGAGCCTGCCAGGGCGGCAAAGGCGCCGGAGGAGATTATGACAAACGAGGAACTGTATCTCACCGGGCAGCATATCGAGCAGTACCGCCATGCCACCTATCTTCCCGATCCCTACTATCTGGAGGGGCTGAAAAGAGACCCGGGGGACATCCGGCTCAACAATGCCTACGGCTCTCTCCTCATGCGCAGGGGGGATTTTCAGGGGGCGGAGAAATATTTCACAAAAGCTTTGGAGCGCCTGACAGAGAGAAACCCCAATCCTTATAATGGGGAGACCTTCTACCTGCTTGGACTGACGTATTTTTATCAGGAGAGATACGAAGAGAGCTACGACGCCTTTTACAAGGCAACCTGGAGCAACGAGCAGCAGGAGATGGCATTTTATTATCTGGCAGCCATTGACGCAAGGGCCGGAAGATATGCAAAGGCTCTTGACCATGTGGAGAAGGGGCTGGTGAAAAATGCCCACAACGTTAAGGCAAGAGGCTTAAAGGCTTATCTGCTCAGAAAGCTGGGGAGGGAAAAACAGGCCCGCAGGCAGATTGAGGATAATCTTGCCCTGGATCCCTTTGATTTCGTCTCCGGGAATGAGAGGGTTCTGCTTGACGGAAACGAGGGGATTTTACCTGATGGAAAAGAAAGCAGCGGCAGGGCGGCATTAAATGAAAAGATGCGGGACTTCCAGGAGAACTATCTGATGACCGCCAGAGATTACGGTGAGTTCGGGGCGTACCAGGAAGCGGTGGAGATGCTTGCGGCCTGCGCCAAAGAATATCCCATGCTGTATTACTATGCTGCTTTTTACCAGAGCAGGATGGAGGAGAAAACTTACGGGACGGCGGCAGAGCTGCTTGCCAGAGCCGAGAAGGCTCCTTCAGACTATTGCTTCCCCAACAAGCCAGAGGATATTGGGGTGCTGCGCTTCGCCATAGCGAACGGCTGCCATGCAAAGGCGCCCTACTATCTTGGCAACCTGTTTTATGATAAATTGAACTGGCAGGAAGCCGTAAGGCTCTGGGAGCTTTCGGCCCGGACGGACGATCGCTTTCCCACGGTACACCGTAATCTTTCCCTGGCTTATTACAATAAGTGCGGGGATGCACAGAAAGCCCAATGGGAGCTGGAGACAGCCTTTGACCTGAATGAAAAGGACGTGCGTATTTTTCTGGAACTGGATCAGCTTTACAAAAAGCTGGGATGGAGTTTTGAGCAGAGGCTGGAAAGATACGAGGAACACAAAGATCTGATTAAGGAACGGGATGACCTTTATATTGAATATATCACCCTGGTCAATCTCACCGGAGACCATGAGCGGGCTTATGAGTACATTATGGGACACCACTTCCATCCATGGGAAGGGGGCGAGGGGAAGATTACCACCCAGTACACCCTGGCGCTGCTGGAGATGGGGAGAAAGGCTTTGGCAGATGGCCGTTATGAGGAGGCCAGGGCGCTTTTGGAGAAGGCTCTGGTTTATCCCGAAAATCTGGGAGAAGGAAAGCTGGAAGGGACAAAGGATAACCATGTTTATTATCATCTGGGGCTTGCCCTGGAAGGGCTTGGACAGACGCAGGAGGCACAGGAATGCTTTACAAGGGCAACGGAAGGTACGGATGAGCCTGCCGGAGCCATGTATTACAACGACCAGCCTGCCGATATGATTCTGTATCAGGGGTTGTCCTATCAGAAGCTTGGAAAGGTGAGGGAGGCCAGAGCCAGGTTTTACCGGCTGATCGACTATGGGGAGCAGCACCTGCGGGACGAGGTGAAGATCGAGTATTTTGCGGTGTCATTGCCGGAGTTTCTGATCTTTGACGAGGACTACACGCTTCGGAATAAGGCCCATTGCTATTATCTGATGGCTCTGGGGAATATCGGTCTTGGAAGGAAGGATAAGGCGGAAAGGTTTTTGAAGGAGGCTTTGGCCGTGGAGCCTTCCCATATGATGTGTCGGGTGTATGAGAGGCTGGTTTGAAACATGATTCTGTGACAGAGAATTAAAAAGGAGTCCTGCCGGACTCCTTTTTACGTTAAATCCAAATGAAAGCATAAATTAAGAAAGGAATGGAAAACCATGCGTAATTTTGACATGCTTGTAAAACTGTATGCGCTTCCTGAAAATCATATCATTGCTCCGGCTTTTGCGGAGGAAAATATCAGGTTCCATCGGCCGATGGCCGCAGATAAACAAAAAATCACGGATTTTATCCGTATCCATTTCAGCAGTATTTGGGCAAATGAATTTGAAAAGGCCATGAGCAATCAGCCTGTATCATGCTTTGTTGCAGTGAAGGACGGGCGGGAAATCCTGGGGTTTTCCTGCTACGATGCCAGTTATATCAATTTCTTCGGACCTGTCGGCGTTCTGGATAAATCTCGGGGGAAAGGGATCGGAAGGGAACTTTTGCTTTGCGCGCTGTACGCCATGCGGGAAAAAGGCTATGCCTATGCCATTATCGGCTGGTGCGCCGAAAAAAACGCGCCGTTTTATTCCAAAAGCGCCAATGCCGTAGAGATCGCGGATTCCTTTCCCGGCATTTACGGGAATTTGATTGGACGGGAGGAATAGGAAAAGGGCAGGGGAGAAGAGAAGTCTATCAGCAATATTTCTCAATAAGAACGCAACTTTAATAATTGTTGCTCTGTCCTTAATGAAGTATAGTATTTATCGGAAGGCGCGCTGAGAATGTAACCAAATAAATTATGCAGGCTACTAAGAAAGGAGAAGGAAATGGGGAAAAAGGGCAAGAACAGCTTTTTAAAAAAGCTGTATAAGTATAGGGTGTTTTTGCTGATGTTATTGCCATCTGTCATTTATGTTCTTTTGTTTAGCTATTATCCAATGACAGGGATCGTGATGGCATTTAAAAAATACAACTATGCGGGAGGCATCTGGGGAAGCCCCTGGAACGGACTGGAAAATTTTAAGTTTTTCTTCAAATCGGGGCAGGCAGGAACAGTAATCCGCAACACGGTATTGTACAATATTCTGTTTATCGTAGTGGGGACAATCACGCAGATTGCAGTAGCAGTTTTTCTCACAGAAATCCATAACAAAAAATTCCGTAAGATCAGCCAGTCAATGATGTTTCTCCCATATTTTATCTCATGGGTCATCGTTGGGGTGATGGCATTTAATATATTCAGCTCTGATTTTGGAATTGTGAACCGGGTGCTGACAGCACTTGGAAAAGAAAAATTTCCGTTTTACACAAAACCGGCGGCATGGCCGTTTATCCTCCTGTTTTTTAATATTTGGAAAGGAGTAGGATATGGGTCGGTCATGTATCTGGCGGCAATTATGGGAATAGATACCTCCATTTATGAGGCGGCTGCCATAGACGGGGCTAATGTGTTCCAGAGGATTATGAAGGTAACGATCCCGGCGATCATGCCTACGGTTGTCATCCTGTTCCTTCTCAGTATCGGCGGTATTTTTAAGGGAAACTTTGATATGTTCTATAATCTGGTTGGAAATAACGGGCTTCTTTACGGATACACGGATGTAATCGATACTCTGGCATTCCGGGCATTGATTACCAGCAATGATTTTGGTATGTCAGCGGCAGTGGGACTGTTTCAGTCGGTGCTTTGCTTTATTACTGTAATAGCAGCCAATAAGCTGGTCAGCGTCTATGACAAAGATTATACGCTGTTCTGAGAAAGGAGGAGACTATGAAGGAAGTAAATCATTTGGGAAAAGTAAAAAGGGGCGGAGATGTGTTTGCGCTGAATATCGTCGCCTATGGCTTTTGTTCCATCGTGGCGCTGCTTTGTTTGATTCCGTTTATCATGGTGGTGTCGGGTTCCTTTTCCTCAGAGGCGGCAATTTCGATGAATGGCTTTTCACTCCTGCCTCAGGATTTTTCAACTGAGGCATATAAGACGGTGTTTAAAGATCCCATGATGGTAGTACGTGCTTATGCTACCACAATTACCCTGACACTGGTGGGGACGGCGCTGGGGCTTCTGTTCCAGACCATGACAGCCTACGTGCTCTCCCGCAGGGAGTTTGAATGGAGAGGATATTTTTCTTTCTTTTATTACTTTACAACATTGTTTTCAGGCGGGCTTGTCCCCACCTATGTTTTGTACACGAGGACGCTGGATTTACAGGATAGCTATCTGGCGCTTCTGCTTCCCATGCTGTTTTCGGTCTACAATCTGCTGATCATGAAAAGCTATATCTCGGCAGTGCCGGAATCCCTGATTGATGCGGCCAAGATCGATGGCTGCGGGGAGGTAAGGATCCTTTTCCAGGTGATCATGCCCCTGATCAAGCCGGCATTGGCAACGGTGGGGCTCTTTATTGCCCTGGCCTACTGGAATGACTGGTACAATGCAATGCTGTATATCAAGGATGACTTTAAGTATCCCCTTCAGTATTTCCTGTATGAAAGGGTAAACAACATCGAAGCATATAAGAGATTGATTGCCAACAATTCAGTATCCAGCGATATGGTAAGCGCCCTGTCGCTTCCCACAGAAACGCTTAAGATGGCGTTGACCATTGTGGTGACCGGGCCGATCATCCTGGCATTCCCCTTTGTACAGAAATACTTCGTACAGGGTGTTACTATTGGCGCTGTAAAAGGCTAAATAGCCTGTGAAGGGCAAAAGCATGGAAATATACTCCGATCGCTATGATAGGAATGTATTTATAACAACAAATCGAACAATAAGGAGGTAACTTATGGGAAAGAGAATGAAAAAAGTTCTGGCATTATTGCTGGGGACAGTGATGACAGTAGGTATGCTGGCGGGATGCGGCTCTAACGGAGGCGGACAGTCAGCCGATGAGTCTGCGCAGAAGGACAGTGCGGAAAGCGGGACACAGCAGGAGACGTCCGGCGGCGAGACATCCGGTGATATTGATATTTCGGAGCATGTGGATCTTAAGATGTATCTGATTGGGGATGAGCCTGCGGGAATTGATGATGTGTATGCGAAGATCAATGAGATTCTGGAGGAAAAACTGAACTGTTCCGTGTCCATCGACTGGCTTTCATGGGCGGAGCATGATACGAAGTATTCGCTGCTGTTTTCATCAGGAGAGCCCTTTGACATGATTTTTACCGCTACGAGCTGGGGACATTTTGAGCAGACGGTGGGCTTGGGAGGCTTTATGGCTCTGGACGAGGAAACGATTAAGACCTATGCCCCCGATGCTTGGGCCACATGGCCTGAGATGGCCTGGACGCAGGCCACTGTCAATGGTTCTATCTATATGCTCCCTGGAAACTTTGTACAGGTAACGCCGGACGTCCTGGCAATCCGCGGCGATCTGGTAAAGAAGTATGGGTATGAGGATATTGCAAACTGGGATGATCTTATTTCGTTTTATAAGGCCTGTGCGCAGGACGGTGTGTACGGAAATGCAGTCGGCGCTGCCAGCCTTTACTGGCTGTGGTTTGCAGAAAACGGCTATGAAGATTTGGGGGGAACTCCTGGTTCAGGGCAAATTGTTCTTTATAACTGCCAGGATCCTGATGATGTCTCCACCCAATGTATCCTGGAATGGGATAAGTTCGCCGAATACTGCCACGAGGTAAAGGAACTGGCAGATTTGGGTTGCTGGCCTTCCGACGTTCTTAGTTCTACCCAGGACCGGCAGGACGGGCTTTTAAGCGGAAGGGGGGCAAGCATGGTCTGGAAGCCGGGTAGTTGCGCGACTTATGCAAATCAGGCCAACGCTGAACATCCGGATTGGGAATGTAACGTTTATAACATTATGCCAGAGATCAAGTATGGTGCAACCCCCTATATTAACGGAGGTATTGGAATCAATGTAGCCAGCCAGCATCCAGAGCGGGCGATTATGGTATGGAATGAGTTTGCCACAAATCAGGAAATACAGGATCTGGCACAGCTTGGTATTGAGGGAGTCAACTGGGAGGCAGTTGGAGATAAAGAATACAAGAAGATTGAGGGCGCTGTTTACGATGGGAGCAACTACTGGGGATGGAGAAATATGGACATTATGAGAACCGAATATAACGAGAACCCCACAGCAGTAGATGTTAAGCTCAAAGAGATGGAAGAATATATTATGAGCAATGCCCGTGAGGATCATATCCTTGACGGATTCAGCTTTAATTCGGAGGCTGTCAGCACACAGTATGCGGCTGTGGATGCGGCGATGGGAACTTACTTTAATCCGCTGATTAATGGTCTGGTGGATGATGTAGACGCTTCCCTTGAACAGTTCCGGGCAGCCATGGATGCCGCAGGGATGCAGGATATTCTTGCAGAGATCAATAAGCAGATAGAGGAGTTTGTTGCAAGCAAGCAGTAATATCATATTGAAGCTTTAAGCTGAAACGAGACATGGGGCCGCCTGAGTATATCAGACGGTCTTTTGTTCCCGCGAGCATGAGGATGACTGGATTATTTTCCCTTTACAAACCGCCAGAATACGCTTATACTATAATTCAGATATGAATTTATTCAGATATGAATTTCTTTTAACGGGGAATCCCCCAAATCTTAAGGCTGTTGTCAGCTATCCCACACATGGCAACAGGTATCGATCCGTAAGTCGGAATTTTATTTCCAAAAAACAGTACCGCTTCCGACGCCTGAGTATATTATGTTTTATAACGGAGGCGGTATGAAAGAGGATAGGAGAACCCTTTACCTGTCGGATTCCTTTTCCATGGGACGGGGGAGCGGGGCTTTAGAATGCACCTGCCAGGTGATCAATGTCAGGCGCGGGCATAACAGGGAACTGATGGACAAGTGCCACAGGCTGTGGGAGTATTCGGAGTTTGTGTCGGAGATCGAGTTGAACATAAGGAAAGGGCTTGGACGGGACGAGGCCATCCAGTCAGCCATAGACTGCTGTATTGAGCGGGGGATTTTGACGGATATATTAAGGACAGAGAAAAGTGAGGTGCTACATATGATCTTTTTGACGGAATATGACGAGAAAAAGCATTTACGGCATACCTTTGAGGAGGGCAGGGAAGAAGGTCTGGCAGAGGGGATGGAAAAAGGCCGGAATGAAAAACTGCTTGAACAGATACGGAAGAAGCTTTCCAGAGGAAAAAGCCCTGAGGAGATCGCGCAGGAGTTGGAGGAGGATATTGATACGATCCGCAGTCTATTGGAGAGGGCAGAAAAATAGAGTGCTGGACGGTTTCAGTTTTAATTCAGAGTCTGTAAGTACTCAGTATGCGGCAGTGGAAGGCGTGCAAGACAAGGGATACAAAAAATTTTTCATGGGCCAACGGCAAAAGACACTGTGTGGAATTATGTAAATGACTTTCTTTCAGGCAGGATAACCCGGAAAAGTTTTCCGCTCAGTTTTTGCGGCAGCCGGGCTTTATGACATTGAACCGGCGCAGGAACTGTTGGAAAATCCTATTCCGGGCTGTTATTGCTCTGAGGCGGAGGACAAGCTTGCAATTTACCTGCCCCATAACAGCCCGGTGGTTGTGAACAGAGACATCAGCAAGTGGCGCGGCAGGATGATTATTTTGGAGGATCATAATGTGGGAGTCCCCATATATCATGAGAAGGACGGGAAGACAATCCTATCGGTACATGATTTTAACAGTGACGTCCTGTATCTCTTTAAAAGAGGCTGAGATATAAAAATTATTGCCGGGGGCATCTCTATTTCTTCCTTATAGGAATCCATATCTCCGTATAGTAATTTTCGTCGTTTGTCCCCTTGGGGTATTTGTTGGGGGCATCGTACATTTCAACGCAATATCCCGCCGCAAACTCAAAATCCTGCAACGCGGGAAGCCACTCGGAGAAGATCTTGGTATTCACATCCTGCAAGGAATAAGGAAGCGCCCCTTTGCAGGGAAAGACCGCCCACGTAAATGCGGGAATCGTCCTGACAGTCAATCCTTCGGGAATATCTGCGGAGGGATTGTAGATATCGGCAATCAGATATTCAAACTGTTCGTTCCCCATCTGGGGATCCATGTTGATGCCAAACATTCCGCAGACGTATTCGCCCTTTCCCGAAGAATAATGCTCCTGCCAGAATAAGGGGATTTCCCGCTTTGCATTTTCATAGGTAAATTCTTTTGATGAACATAAGACGGAGAAGGTTTCCTTTTTGACAATTCTGTAATCCATAATGTAACCACCTTTCAATGAAATTGTGAGCTTCAGGGGGGCGAAGGTCTTGAGCATTGTTTTGTTCCTCCGCACATGCAAGGGAGTGTTCCCGTGAAAGCGGGAAAAGGCCTTAGTAAAGCTGTCAGGGGAATCATAGCCGTATTTCATGGCAAGCTCCATAACCGTAATGTCGCTGGTGATCAGCTCTTCCCCAGCCAGGGCCATTCTGCGGTTTCGGATATACTCCGTGATAGAATATCCACACAGCAGGGCAAAGCCCTTGTGAAAATAAAACGGCGAGATATTGACATGATTTGCCACTTCATACATTGTGATATCTTCTGTGATATGATTTTCTATATACCTGACTGCTTCGCTGATGGCCTCTGCCCATTCCATGATTTTGTACCTCCTTTATGAACGCATCCCCCTGCGTATAGCAAACGACAAATTATTTTGTTGTTTGCTATAAGTATAACCGGGAAGGGCTGTCTTGTCCCGACATTGCTTGTTTTCTTTTGTCATAAAAGAATTTAAGGCATACCTTTGAAGGGCAGCCCGGGGCCGGCGTCGGTCTTTGGGGGCCGTCTGGGCAGACCAGACCTTTCTTTGATATAGCGCTGGACTGTCATACCGGTAAATGATAAAATAGACGAAAGTACAGGAACTTGTAATATAAGCTTATCACAAAAGAAAGAAAAGGAGCAGCAGGAATGATTAAAATTACAGGAGAGAATTTACCAAATATCCCATGGCAGGAGCCAACTGGCAGAGAACATCTGCCGGTATGGCGCTATGATGCAAACCCGATTATTGAGCGGTTTGCCACCAAAAATTCAAACAGTATCTTTAACAGCGCAGTGGTTCCCTTCGGGGAGGGTTTTGCGGGAGTGTTCCGGTGTGACAGTAAGTCCATCAGCATGGATATTTTTCCCGGGTTCAGCAGGGACGGCATCCACTGGGAGATTTCCGACGAGCCCGTCTGCTTCCAGGGGGCGCATCCGGAGGTGGCCAAAAGGGATTACCGTTATGATCCCAGGGTTTGTTTCATAGAGGACAGATATTATGTTACCTGGTGCAACGGATACCATGGGTATCCTACCATTGGGATTGGATATACCTTTGACTTTAAGACCTTTTATCAGATGGAAAACGCCTTTTTGCCGTTTAACCGTAACGGTGTATTATTTCCGCGCAAAATTAACGGCAACTATTATATGCTGAGCCGGCCCAGCGACAATGGACATACCCCTTTTGGAGATATTTTCTTAAGCGAAAGCCCCGATCTGAAATACTGGGGATGCCACAGGCATGTGATGGGAACCATACAGGGAGACGCCTCCGCATGGCAGTGTACCAAGATCGGCGCCGGAAGCGTTCCGATTGAAACGGATGAGGGATGGCTTTTGATTTACCACGGGGTGATCAATACCTGTAACGGTTTTGTGTACCGGATGGGATGTGCGCTGCTTGACCTGGAGGAGCCATGGAAGGTGATAAGGCGGACGAAGAACTATATTTTAGGACCTCACGAGCTTTATGAGTGTGTGGGAGATGTGCCCAATGTGGTATTTCCCTGTGCGGCGCTGACAGATGCGGCGACAGGGAGAATTGCCATTTATTATGGCTGCGCGGATACGGTTACCGGCCTTGCCTTTACCACTGCCCAGCGCCTGATGGACTACATGGAGCAGGAATAAGCGCAATGGAATGGGGATTTTTGTTTATTTTTAACAGTGTACTCCTTGGAGTAGGGCTGGCCATGGATGCCTTTTCCGTGTCATTGACCAATGGGCTGAACGAACCGGATATGAAAAGGGGCCGTATGTGCGGGATTGCGGGAGTGTTCGCGGGATTCCAGGCATTGATGCCTATGCTGGGATGGATCTGCGTCCGTACGGTTGTCCAGTATTTTGTTATGTTTGAAAAGTTTATTCCGTGGCTTGCTCTGGTGCTCCTCGTTTATATTGGCGGAAAGATGCTGACCGACGGGATCCGCAAAAAAGATTCTGAGGAAAAGGAAGAGGGACTCGGGGCAGGGGCTTTGTTTCTTCAGGGAGTTGCCACTTCCATCGACGCTTTATCAGTGGGTTTTACGATTGCGGGATACGGATGGATTATGGCCCTGTCCTCTGCTTTGATCATTGCCGGCGTAACTTTTATTATCTGCATGGCCGGGCTGATGATCGGGAAGAAATTTGGGACAAGGCTTTCTGACCGGGCGCAGATTTTGGGCGGAGTGATTTTGATTGTCATTGGTCTGGAAATTTTTATCAAAGGGATTATGTAAAGTGTTTCGTTTAAAGGATGATTAAGAGTCGGCCTGACAGGAAGCGGGCAGACGGGGGTTGGGCAATGCTGCAGTTCACAGAGGGGGAAATCTCCCATATTAAGAAAAAGGCCAGGACGTTTCCAAAGGCCTTAGAGCAATTAAAAAAAGATGTACAAGAGGTGCTGGAGCAGCCCGTCCTTGTGCCGAAAACAGGGATAGGCAACTGGTATCACTATTATTTTTGTCCGGACTGTTCGGTGAAGCTTGTTTTTGACAGGAATGACGGCAGCCGCCACAAATGTCCGAGCTGTGGCCGTGTTTTTGAAGGAGAGCCTTATGACAGCTCCTGGTGGTGGCTTGTGAGCATGGAGAATTATGCCGCTGTCTGCCAGATGGGGCTTTTGTATCTGGCTACCGGAGAGCAAAACTATGCCCGCAGGGCCATTGCCATAATGACGGAATATGCAAGGTATTACAGGGACTATGAAGTTCACGGGGATATTCCCTATAACGGCCCCGGCAAGGTGGCCGCCCAGACCCTGGATGAGGCGAACTTTTTGCGGAGCTTTGCAATCGCATACGATTTGCTGGAAGGGGCCATGACAAGGGAACAGAAGGATGGGGTAAGGGACGGGATGCTGCTTCCGGGAGCGGAGTTTTTGAGAAAACACCGGCACAGGCAGATCCATAATCATGAGGTGATCATCAATTCCGCAATCGGGATTATCGGCCTGCTTTTTGACAGGGAGGATTACATAAGGGAGGCTGTCTATGGGGAGTATGGCATTTTGTACCAGCTCGAACATGGAATGCTGCCTGACCACATGTGGTTTGAGGGATCCTTTGGATACCATTTTTATGCACTGGCAAGTTTTTTTACCTTTGAAAAATTCGCGCTCCACACGAAACACAGCCATATCAGCCACCCCAATTACAGAGCAATGATGGAATTGCCTTTTTGTTACTTGGAGCCGGGTTTTTCGCTTCCCATGCTCAACGATACAAGCAGTGGGGACCATACCTCTGATCTGTGGATTTATGAATTTGCTTACAGGGAAATGGGCGGGGAAAAGCTGCTTTACATACTGAACCAGCTCTACCGGAAAAAGGAGAGGAATAATCCGGAGGCCTTTTTCTACGGGGTGGATGAACTGCCGGAGTGCGCCCCGGCATTGGGTGATTACCATGTGCCGGAGGGGGAGTTCGGCTGCAGTATTTTAAGGGGGAAGGGCGGACGTTATCTGCTTTTTAAGCATGACGCCTACGGAGGGGAGCACGACCACTATGACCGTCTTTCCATCAGTTATCAGGCTCTGGGAAGACGCATTGCCCCCGATCTGGGAACCACGGGATACGGCGCCCTGCTCCATTATGATTATTACAAAAACACGGGAAGCCACAATACCGTCATGATCGGGGAAGAAAACCAGGCTCCGGTGAGCGGGCGGCTTACCCGGTATGAGGTGCGGGACGGGGTCACTTATGTGGAGGCGCAGGCGGACTGGGGAGCGCCCTATCAAATGCCGGACAGCTTTACTATTGTGGCCTGGAGCGAGGAAAATTATAAAAATGTAAAGATGGAGCGAAAAATTGCCTGGACACAGGAATATTTCGCGGAGGTGTTTATCGTGAGGGGAGCGGACAAGGAGCTGCCTGTTGACTGGATCATGCATTTTTCCGGAGAGATGCAGGAGAGGCCTGAGGGAGAAGAGAGGGAGGCACTGTCCCAAAAGAAGCCTTACAAATATCTGCATGGGGTGCGCAGGGGAAGGCTGCCGGAGAACGGAACCTACCGGATTGATTATGAGGATGAGGGCGTGACCACTTCCGTATACGGCATGGCACAGGGACAGGAGCTGGTTACGGCCAAAGGCCCTGACAATCCGTCTGTGTCAGAACTTTCTTATCTGATTGAGCGGCGGTTTGGAGGGGAAGCGGTATTTGCTCATGTGATAGCTTCCCGCGCAGCGGACGATCCCGGGGAAGCTTCCGTGCTGGAGGTTGCCTTTGAAAAGGGGGAGAGGGAGCTTCGGGTCAAAGTCAGAGATCAGAGTGGGGGAAACAGAGAGTTTTGCTTCCGGTTGTTTACACGGGAAACATCGACTATGATAAGTGTAACCAATTTTACGCCCGCCCAGGCGGGCAGACAGGAGTTTGTGTGAAAAATATCTCAATTATGATAAAGCCGGCATCCTCGCTGTGTAATCTGCGGTGCCGATATTGTTTTTATGCGGATATAACCAATTTAAGGCAGGTGCGCTCCTACGGGATTATGAGCCGGGAAACCACAGAAAAAATCCTGGAGAACATCCGGTCCGGTTTACAGCGGAGGGATCAGATCAATTTTGCCTTTCAGGGAGGCGAGCCGGCTCTGGCAGGGCTGGATTTTTACAGACATTTTGTAAAGCTGGTGGAGGGCTGGGACAAATCAATTAAGGTGAACTATGCCCTTCAGACAAACGGCTTATCCCTGGATGAGCAGTGGTGCGGATTTCTGGCCCGGCATCACTTTCTTGTAGGGATTTCCCTGGATATACTGCCCGCCTGCCATGACGAGGCGAGAAAAGATGAGAAAGGGCAGGGAACCTATCAAAGGGTGATGGATGCGGTGCGGCTGATGGAGCAGCACGGGGTGGAGTATAACGTGCTTTGTACTTTGACCAGGGAGGCTGCAAAGTATCCCCAAAAGATATGGAAGGCTATCACGAAGCAGGATTTTAAGTGGGTGCAGTTTACCCCCTGCCTGGGGGAGCTTGCAGGAGAGGAGGACAACTCTTACGCCTTAACGCCCCAGGATTTTGCTTCCTTTTATATCCAGTTGTTTTCCTGCTGGCTGGATGATTTCCATAAGGGAGCCTACCGCAGCATCAAGCTGATCGACGACATTGTAAATTATCTGGCCTATCAGATTCCTACTTCCTGTGGAATCAACGGGAAGTGCCAGCCCCAGCTCATTGTGGAGGCGGACGGAAGCGTATTTCCCTGTGATTTTTATTGCTTGGATGAATATCTTCTGGGAAATTTCAGGGAGCAGTCACTGGAGGAGTTGTTTTTGCTGTCAGTGAAGTCCGAAATGCGCAGCAGAGAAAGAAGCCCGATCTGTGAAAAATGCCCTTATGAGAAGATGTGCGGCGGCGGATGTAAGCGGATGCAAAAGGAGGTTTACTGCGGGGTCGGAGACGGAAGCTGCGGTATGCGGAGTTTTTTGGATTACAGTCTGGGGGAGCTGCAAAGGATTGCAGAGATGGCCAGGCGCAGGTAAGGAACTGTCACGAAATAAATTCTAGTGCGACAGCCCCTTTGCCAGTGCGTCCGGCGGGCGCATGTTCTAAGGATTTTTAAACCTCAATATCCACAAAGCAGAACCGGTTGCAGTCCACCAGCCCCCGGTCGGTGAGCCGAAGCTCCGGCAGGCAGGCTAAGGGAATCAGGGCCATGGTCATGAAAGGGGAGGGCATGGAGCAGCCGATCTTTTTCCAGGCCTCCTCCAGGGAGGCTACGACTTTTCCGATTTCCTCCACAGGCTTGTCGCTCATCAGTCCTGCAATGGGAAGAGGAACCAGTCCCAGCACTTCCCCGTTCTGTACGGCGCACATGCCGCCGCCGCATTGGATCAGGGTGTTGGCGGCCAGAGCCATATCCTCGTCGTTGGTGCCTACCACAAGCAGATTGTGGGCGTCGTGGGCTACGGTGGAGGCCATGGCTCCGCACCGGATTCCAAAGCCCTTCACGAAACCAAAGCCTTTTTTGCCGGTTTCGTGATGCCGCTCGAATACCACGGTCTTGAGTACATCCTGTTCCACGTCGGATAAAAGCAATCCGTCCTTTACCTGCAGGGTGACATGGCGCTCATAGTCGCCTACCCTTGCAGGGATCACTTCGATGGCGCGCACCTCTACAGTCCCCTGGGCGCTGACACACGCTTCTTTGGCGGGAACGCGGAAGGTTTCGGGTGTGATTTCATCCCGGATGTGGATGGAGCGGGTGGCCCATTCCGGGTAAGTATAAGGAGCGTATTCGCCCACAATTGTCCCATCCTCAGCGGCCAGAGCGCCGTCAATCCAGACTTTCTTTACATTCAGGTCATCCAGGTTGTCAAGCAGCACCATATCTGCGCATTTTCCCGGGGCGATGCTCCCCAGCTCGTGATCCATCTGGAAGCACTGGGCGCAGTTGATGGTCACCATTTGGATGGCGGTGAGCACGTCGATGCCTTCTTCCACCGCCCGGCGGACAATATGGTCCAGATGTCCCTGCGACAGGAGGGTGTGGGGATGGGTGTCGTCGGAGATCAGACATGCAAAGCGGGTGTCCACTTTATTTTCCGTGATGCTTCTGGACACCTCCTTCAAATCATGCCATGCGGAGCCCTCCCGGAACATGGCGTACATGCCAAGACGCATTTTGGCAAGGGCGTCCTCTGCCCTGGTGGATTCGTGGCAGCAGCGGATACCGGAAGCGGCGTAGGCATTTAACCCCTTTCCGTTTTCGGGCATGGAGTAGTGGCCGGTGACGATCTTTCCAGCTTTCAGGGTGTTTCCGGTGATGGCATGGGTCTCCTCATTGGAGGAGAGGATGCCGGGGAAGTTCATCATCTCCCCAAGGCCCACGCAGGTATCCCACTCCATGGTCTCGGCTACGTCCTGGGGGCCCACGTGGGAGCCGGTATCCTCAAAGCCGGGAACCGCGGGCACGCAGGAGGGTGTGGTCAGCATGGCTTTCAGCGGGGTGCGGGCGGCGTCCTCCATCATGCACTGGACGCCTTCAAGTCCCAGCACGTTGCAGATCTCGTGGGGATCCATGTAGATACCCACAGTTCCGTGGGGGATGACCGCTTTGGCGTATTCGCCTACGCCCATCATGGAAGATTCTACGTGGATATGGCCGTCCAGAAAACCGGGAGCAAGATATTGCCCGCCGGCATCGACTACCTGTGTACACTCGCCGATACAATGCCCGGCGTCGCCCACCAGGGCGATACGCCCTCCGGATACAGCGACAGATACATCCGGCAAAATCTCCTTCGTGCAGACATTGACCAGATTGGCATGGACAATGACCAGGTCGGCCGGCCGGGCGCCTCCTGCCACTGCCGATAGCTGGGCGCTGACTTCCCATAGGGGATGTTTACAGAAATGATTGATCATGCTACCTCCATTCTGCCGCCGCCAGGCGGCTCTTAAAGTAATTGAATATAAGAATTATACGGCATTTTTACGGAAATTGCCAGATTGACGGGAAAAACTGAAAAAAGTTTGAGGTATTTGGATGGAATGATTTGTAACAATTAATTTTTTATAAAAAATGAAAAAAGAACTTGACTGTAAACCTTATTGATACCTTATATTTCAAGGAAAATAATAGTTTTGTAACAGGAGGATATGGTATGGAGGTTTTAGTACAAACCAATAATCTTACGAAACGGTATGGAAAGCATAAAGTTGTAAACAGTGTGAATCTATCAGTCAAAAAGGGCGAAATTTATGGACTGATAGGGCGAAATGGGGCAGGAAAGACCACTGTTTTGAGATTGATTAGTGGACTGGCAAAACCCACAGGAGGAAATGTATGTTTATTTGAGAAAAATGGTCATGATACGATTTATGCGCAGAATCGTGTGGGAGTGCTGATTGAAAATCCGGGAGTGTACCCGAATATGAACGCAAAAGAGAATATAAGACTAAAGTGTTTGGCAAAAGGCATTTCAAGTAAAAGCTATATTACAGAGCTTTTAGAAAGCGTCGGGCTGTCAACTGCCGACAAGAAAAAAGTCAAACACTTTTCTGTTGGAATGAAACAACGCTTAGGTATTGCGTTAGCTTTGGTAGGAAGCCCGGAACTGGTTCTTTTGGACGAACCTATCAATGGTCTTGACCCACAAGGCATGGCTGAAATTCGGGAAATGATTAGCAGGCTAAACAGAGAAAGAGGAATAACATTTATAATATCCAGCCATATTTTAAGAGAACTATCTAAAATTGCCACCAGTTATGGAATTATTGAAAAAGGCGAATTGAAAAAGCAGATTTTAAAAACAGAATTGACAGAGGATTTAGAGGAATATTTTTTTAGTTTAACAGGAGGTGTATCTCATGACTAAGATGATAAAAATGGATTTATATCGTTTCTTTCGCTCTGCATCCACATGGGCAATCCTATTTGCTGATATTATGCTTGCATTTTTAAGTGTTATGCTGGTTTCAACGAATAAATCAATTCAGATTTATTCTAATGTTGGAGAACTGCTGGCGGCACAAATAAATGGCGGTATGCTTATGATACTATGTGCAGTAGCGGTTATTATATTTGTGAGTGCCAAGTATAAGAACGGTTTCATAAAAAATATTGCCAATCAACTTCCACGGCGTGAAATGTTAGTTCTGCCAGAGATTATTGTATCATTTGTTGCTTGTGCTTTGTATTTTTTTGTATATTCGATATGTACGATTACCGCAGGGGCAATCTTCTTTGGAAATACGTTTATTGATTTTTCCTTTTTTGCTATAATAAAATTGCTGATTGTACAGTTTATTTTGCATTGGGCGTTTTGTTGCTTAATGTTGCTTTTTTATATACTAACCAGTAGTACAACTTTTACCATGGTAGCCGGACTTTTAATAGCATTTAAAATTCTAAATGGTTTGTATGTGCTTGTTGAACGGTTTACACATTTCAATGTAAATCAATTTATGTTGGATTCCAATATCTTTCAAATTGGAATGTACTCTGCAAAATCAGTATATGCAAGGGCTATTGTTATAGGACTAATATTCCTTTTGTCAGAAATTGTTTTATTATGTATGGTTATGTGCAAAAAAGAAATTAAATAGATTACCAGAATAAGGAGGTAAGCGTTATGACAATAAAAGAGGTTGAGGAACGGACAGGTTTGACACGTTCCAATATACGTTTTTATGAAAAAGAAAAACTGATAGAACCGTCACGAAATGATAAAAACGGATATAGGGATTATTCTGAAAAAGATGTTGAAAATATTAAAAAAATTGCTTATTTGCGGACACTGGAAATTTCCATTGAAGATATCCGTAATATCATATCCGATAAAGTGCCATTGGCAGAAATTATAAAAAAACAAACTACAACAATCCAGGCACAAATAGAGGGTTTAAATCAGGCAAAAACCATGTGTGAAAGAATGCTTGAATCTGGAAATATCAGTTTTGACGAATTACAGGTTGAGAAATATGTAGCGG
>CATLHM010000014.1 GCA_949949005.1 uncultured Lachnospiraceae bacterium | reverse complement strand
TCTGCCACGGCAACATCTGCCGTTCCCCCATGGCCGAGTTCCTACTAAAGGACATGGTCAAAAAAAGAAACCTATCCGCCCACTTCCACATTGCATCCGCCGCCACCAGCACGGAGGAAATCGGCAATCCTGTCCACTACGGAACCAGACGCAAGCTGGCGGGCTATGGAATCAGTGTGGCGGGCAAAACCGCAGTCCGCATGAAAAAACAGGACTATGATTCGTATGATTATCTGATCGGAATGGATGACGCCAATATCAGAAACATGATCCGGATCGCAGGAGGCGACCCGGATCATAAAATCTGTAAGCTTTTAGAGTTTGCAGGCAGTACCAGGGACATTGCGGATCCCTGGTACACCGGAAACTTTGACGAGACGTATGACGATATTTTAGAAGGCTGCGAGGGATTTTTGAGCAGGCTGCAAAGAGACGGAAGTATCAAATAAGGGGATCGTCCCTTTTTACCATTTCAGCCGCCAGATTTATGGCCCCTACTACCCGGTCACACCAGGCATCGAAATCCGGGTCTTCCTTCTGACATTCCGGATGAGAGAGCACATAGGAAAGGCTGTTCCGGATGCCTTGGTCGGCCCGTACCTTCGCGCTAAAGCCAGGAACCAGCCGTTTTAATTTGCTGTTGTCAAAAACCACCGTGTTGGCCTTATCTCCCAGCAGACTCCCTCTGAAGTCATATCCGCTGCAGGCATCCAGAAATTCAGAAGCCACATGGACTGCGTTTAGTTTGACTCCAAGGGCGTCTGCCACTATTTGATAAATCTGGTTCCAGGTAACCGACTCGTCGGAGGTGATCTGAACCGCTTCGCCAATGGCGTGGATATTTCCGACCAGGCCCGCAAAGGCAGCGGCAAAGTCGGAATTATGGGTGAGGGTCCAGAGGGAGGTGCCGTCTCCGTGGATAATCACAGGTTTCCCCTCCTGCATTCGCTTTATGATGGAATAGCTGCCGTTTACGCCGTGGGCGCCCATGGGAACGGAGCGTTCGTCATAGGTATGGCTGGGGCGGATGATGGTAACAGGAAAGCCTTCTTCCCGGTAGAGCTTCATCAGATAATCTTCCCCCGCAATTTTGTTCCGGGAATACTCCCAGTAGGGATTTGCCAGAGGCGTCCCCTCATTAATGCGGTAATCGGACAGAGGCTTTTGGTAGGCAGAGGCGGAACTGATATAGATAAACTGGCTGGTTTTATCCCTAAAAAGCCTGTAATCCCGCTCAAGCTGCTCTGGCACAAAAGCAATAAAATCTGCCACCGCGTCAAAATGGAGTTCCCCGATTAATTCCCTGACCCTATTCTCATCATTAATATCTGCTTTGAGTTCCACAAGATCTCCCGAAAGGGAAAGCTTCCGGTTCCCCCTGTTTATGAGATACAAGGTGTGTCCCTGGGATAAAAGCAGTTTTGAGATTGCCATGCTGATGGTGCCTGTTCCGCCAATAAAAAGAATTTTCATTTTCCTGTGCTCCTTTCACATCTTTACACTTCACCACTGATAGGAAACGATAAAAACCCCAATTTTTCCCTTTACTATAAAAACAGTATAGCTCCAAAGTGCCAAAAAGGACAGAGAAAAAGCACAGAAAAAATGATATCTTTCGTTTTTTACCGGTATTTCCGCACCGCGAACATACACAGCAGTGTCTGGACAGCCTGGCTGGCCAAGAGCCCCCACAGATACCCATGAATCCCCCAAACAGGAATCCCGAAAAAGACAAAGCCCAGCCGAACCAGGAGGCTTAGCATACTGAAAAGAAAGGTAAGCCCAGTTTTTCCCAGACCGTTTAAAATGCTGTTTAGGGTGCTGGCAATGTACATAAGGGGGCACAGGAAGCTGAGGACGATGATGAAGTTCCCGGCAAGGCTGCTTTGGTAAAGGAGATTTCCCAGGAATTTACCCAGGCACAAAAAGATTCCCGTAAACAAAATCCCCAGAAGAAAGCCGTAACGGATAGACTTGTGGACGGCTTTTTTGATGGTTTTCACATTGGCTGCGGCGTCCGCCTCAGAGACGATGGGCAGCAAAAGAACGCAGATGGAATTGGTGATGGCCCCGGGAAAGAGGATCAGAGGCAGGCTCATTCCGGTGAGAATCCCGTAAACACTTAGGGCGGTGGCATTGTCATAGCCGTAGGCTATTAATCTGTTGGGAATAAAAATGGCCTCCACGCTCTGGAGAAAGTTGATGATCACCCGGTTCAAGGACAAAGGGACGGCGAGCCGAAGAATCCTTTGGCAGGCGCTTACAAGGTCCGACAGATTCCGGGTAAAAAGTAAGCCGTAGTTTTTGGGAACCACATGGTAAAAATGTGCCCGAACCGCAATCAGGGAGACGATCATGGAAGCGCTCTCCCCGATGACAAGACCTACCACGGCAAAGCTGATGGTGGGAGTCATGCCGCGGCTTAAGCAGAAATAGTAAATCAGGTAAACGCTGCCCACCCTCACGATCTGCTCGGATAACTGGCAAAGGGAGGGCACAGTGGTCTTGCGTATTCCGTAGAAATAGCCGTTGATACAGGAATGAACCGTAGCCATGGGAATGGACAGGGCGATAATCCGAAGCAGCGGGGCGGTTCTTTTTTCCATAAGAAAAAAGAGGGCAATCTCGTCGGCATAGCAGTAGATACCCACCGTACACAAAACGGAAACTGTCATGGATAAGACAAATCCGGCGCTTAAATGTAAAACCGACCATCTGTAATTTTTTGTGGCGGCTTCCCCAGCCACATATTTGGAGATGGCGGTCTGGATTCCGGCCACCGTCAGGGAAAAGGACAGGGCAAGGACGGGGGAGATCAACTGATAGATTCCCATACCCTCCGCGCCAAAAATCCGGGATAAAAATATTCGGTAAAAAAATCCGATAAAACGGCTCAGAAAGCCGGTGGCTGTCAGGATAATGGTTCCTGTGATCAGAGGATTGCTTTTTCGGGTAAGAATCATAGAGTACCGCTTAACAGAAGCTTTTGATAAATATATGCAATTCCCTTCATTGACAGAACAAATGGGAAATGCTATAGTAGGAACTGCAAAACCTAGTAAAGTGATAGGAATATGGAAAGGTGTATTTTTTATATGGAAAAGACAGATAAAATCATATATTTGGACAATGCCGCCACTACCAGGACACTGCCGGAGGCGGTGGAGGCTATGCTTCCCTGGTTTTCCGTGCAATATGGGAATGCCAGCAGCATTTACCGTCTGGGAGCGGAGAGTAAGAAGGAGATCACCGATGTCCGGGAAATGATAGCCGGATCTCTGAAGGCGAAGACTCAGGAAATCTATTTTACCGCAGGAGGGTCCGAAGCGGACAACTGGGCGCTGATCGCTGCGGCAGAGGCCTATGGGGACAAGGGCAGGCATATTATTACCTCCGCAATCGAGCACCATGCCATTCTTCATACCTGTGAATATCTGAAAAAGAGAGGCTTTGAGGTTACCTTTGTGGATGTGGATGAGCAAGGGATCCTTAAGATTGAGGATCTGAAAAAGGCCATCCGCCCGGACACCATCCTGATCACCGTTATGTTTGCCAACAATGAGATCGGGACGCTTCAGCCCATAGAGGAGATCGGAAGCATTGCCAGGGAAAAGGGAATCCTGTTCCATACCGATGCGGTACAGGCCTATGGGCATGTACCTATCGACGTGGAAGCGCTTCATATTGACATGCTCAGCGCCAGCGGCCATAAGCTGGGAGGCCCCAAGGGGATCGGCTTTCTCTATATCCGGCAGGGCGTGAAAATCCGCTCTTTCATACACGGCGGAGCCCAGGAGAGGGGACGGCGGGCCGGAACCGAGAATGTTCCCGCGGTTGCAGGGCTGGGAGCGGCCGTAAAAAGGGCTTTTACAGATATGGAAGAGCGCACGGCGAAGGTTTGCGCACTGCGGGACTATCTGGCAGAGCGGATTGAAAAGGAAATTCCCTATTGCCGACTGAACGGACACAGGACAAAGCGGCTGCCGGGCAATGTGAACTACAGTTTTCAGTTCATAGAAGGGGAGTCCCTGCTTATCATGCTGGATATGCATGGAATTTGCGCATCCAGCGGTTCGGCCTGCACTTCCGGCTCCCTGGATCCCTCCCACGTGCTTCTGGCAATCGGGCTTCCCCATGAAATTGCCCACGGCTCCCTGCGCCTTACTTTGAGCGAAGAAAATACCCGGGAGGAGATCGATTATGTGGTGGAGAAGCTGAAGGAAATCGTAGACAGGTTAAGGCAGATGTCGCCGCTTTATGAGGATTTTATCAAAAAGCAAAAAGTGAAAGGCTGAAAGCTGAAAGGTCAGGATTGAGGGAAAGACGCTGACAGGAAAGCCTGGCGTGTGTTTGAAAGGAGTATGTATAACAATGTACAGTGAAAAAGTAATGGATCATTTTTCCAATCCCAGGAATATGGGAGAAATAGAGGATGCCAGCGGGGTGGGAACCGTGGGTAACGCCAAGTGCGGCGACATTATGCGGATTTATCTGGATATTGATGAAAATCATGTGATCCGCGACTGCAAATTTAAGACCTTTGGGTGCGGGGCCGCGGTTGCCACCAGCAGCATGGCTACCGAGCTGGTAAAAGGAAAAACCATAGAGCAGGCCCTGGAAGTGACGAATCAGGCAGTCATGGAGGCCCTTGACGGCCTGCCTGCGGTGAAAGTACACTGCTCCCTTTTGGCGGAGGAGGCCATTCATGCAGCCCTCTGGGACTATGCCCAGAAAAACGGCATTGAGATCAAGGGCCTGAAAAAGCCAAAAAGCGATATTCATGAGGATGAACCGGAGGAAGAATACTGATTTGAAGAAGAAAAAAGTGGTAGTGGGCATGTCGGGGGGCGTGGATTCCTCTGTGGCTGCTTACCTTTTAAAAGAGCAGGGCTATGAGGTGATAGGGGTTACCATGCAGCTCTGGCAGGAAGAAAATACCATAAATGACAGGGAAGAGGGCGCCTGCTGTGGCGAAGAGGCGGCAGAGGATGCAAGGAGGGTAGCCCAGGCTCTGGGAATCCCTCACTATGTGATGAACTTCCGGAAAGAATTTCAAAAAAATGTGGTGGATTATTTTGTCTCAGAGTATTTAAAGGGAAGAACCCCCAATCCCTGCATTGCCTGTAACAGATATGTAAAGTGGGAGGCCTTGCTGGAAAGAAGCCTGCAGATCGGGGCGGACTATATCGCCACAGGGCACTATGCCAGAGTAGAAAGGCTTTCAAATGGCAGATTTGCCGTTCGTGACTGCGTCGCCACAAGGAAAGATCAGACCTATGCCCTCTACAACCTGACCCAGTTCCAGCTCTCCCACACCCTGATGCCGGTAGGGGATTATTCCAAAGAGGAGATTCGGGAAATAGCCCAAAAGCTGCATCTTCCCGTGGCGGGCAAGCCGGACAGCCAGGATATCTGCTTTGTACCGGATGGAGACTATGCGGGATTCATCGAAAGAACAGCGCCGGGACAGGCGCCGGGAGCAGGGAATTTTGTCACAGAGGAGGGGAAGGTTCTGGGAACCCACAGGGGAATCACCCACTATACCATAGGACAGCGCAAAGGGCTGGGACTTTCCATGGGGCACCCGGTTTTTGTTTCCCGGTTAAGGCCTGAGAGCAATGAAGTGGTGATCAGCGGCCAGGATGTCTTCGGCAGAGAGCTTGTGTGTGACCGGATCAATTTTATGGGAACCGAAGATCTGAAAGAACCCAGAAGGCTGTGGGCCAAGGTAAGATATGCCCATAAAGGGCAGTGGTGCATGGCACAGCGCAGGGCACAGGATGAGATCCATGCGGTCTTTGAAGAGCCGGTAAGGGCCATAACCCCAGGACAGGCCGTGGTTTTTTATGAGGGAGAATATATCATGGCAGGCGGCACCATCCGGTAGCCGCCATTGTTGAAACATAAGAATGTCTGGAAAAGCCTGGCATCCGTTTTTTAGAGAGGTGCATCCCTTCCCTGGATCGCAACACAAACCTGTAACGAACCTTGCAATTTTTTATATGCGGCAAAACTCCGGCACCCTTTTTTCAAAAACGGTATAATATTTGAAGCCGCAGCTTTTTAAGATTTCCGCCGCCCGCTCAAAGCCCTTTGCCAGAGCCTCCGGCTTGTGGGCGTCGGAGCCTACGGTGATGATCTCGCCTCCGAGCTCCCGGTACCTTTTCAGAATATCACAGCAGGGATTTAAATCCCGCAGGCCGTAGTTGATGGCGCCGGTATTGATTTCGATGCCCTTTTCCGCTTCCAGAATGGCTTCCAGGATGGGATCGAGAATATCCTTATATTTTTCGTAGCAGTACTCGGCATCTTTGGTTTTTCCGTAGCGCACCACATAGTCCAGATGGCCGTAGACGTCAAAATTCTGAAAGGCCTTTATATTTTCCAGGATGGATAAAAAGTATTCCCTGTAAGCCTCCTCGTCGCTTCGTCCCTCGAAAAAAGAAGGATAATAGGGGTCTTTGCCATTACACAGATGGGAGGATGCGATAATAAAATCAAAATCGTAGCTTTTGGCATAAAGGGCCAGCTTTCGTTTCAGGTGAGGCTGGACGCCCAGTTCCACGCCGAAGAGGAGTCTGATCTTTCCCGCATATTTTTCTTTGCACCCAATAAAGTCATAGAGATAGGAATCCGTATTCAGCTCAAAAATGCCCTCGTCCTCAGGATTGGAATAGACATAATCCAGATCCATGTGCTCCGTAAAACACATAGTGTTAAGGCCAAGGGAAATTCCTTTTAAGACCATTTCCTCCATGGGGGTATGGGAATCTCCGGAAAAGGAGCTGTGTAAATGATAATCCGCTGTAATAGCCATTTTTTCCTCCATTCTGCTGTTTTTTGCATTTGTAATGTTTGGGAATGCCCATGTAACGGTCTTTAGTCTAACAGATTATCCAAAAAAATACAAAGGATTATTGCAAATTGTAGAAAGTGCAATTATTTATCAAATTCATCTTGCACTTTTGGGACAAATTGGGTAAAATAAATTTGCTGATAAAATTTTGTCAATCTATTCCATAGATTGCAAAATAATATAAAATAATTATTCAATTATTAGGAGGAATCTAAAATGGCAGTAAGAGTTGCAATTAATGGTTTTGGCCGTATCGGCCGTCTCGCTTTCAGACAGATGTTTGACGCAGAGGGTTACGAGGTTGTTGCTATCAACGATCTGACAAGTCCTGAGATGCTTGCACACCTGCTTAAGTATGATACCGCACAGGGCAAGTACAAATATGCGGACAGCGTATCCTACGGTGAGAGCTCCATTACCGTAAACGGAAAGGAGATCACAATCTACAAAGAAGCGGATGCCAAGAATCTTCCTTGGGGAGAATTGAAGGTAGACGTTGTTCTTGAGTGTACAGGTTTCTATACATCCAAGGCAAAAGCAAGCGCACATATCGAAGCCGGCGCTCGTAAGGTAGTTATTTCCGCACCTGCCGGAAATGATCTTCCTACCATCGTTTACAATGTAAACCACACAACATTGAAGCCTGAAGATACCGTTATCTCCGCAGCTTCCTGTACAACAAACTGCTTAGCTCCTATGGCTAAGGCATTGAATGATCTTTGCCCGATTATGAGCGGTATCATGACCACAGTTCACGCTTACACAGGCGATCAGATGATCCTTGACGGCCCTCAGAGAAAAGGCGATAAGAGAAGAAGCCGCGCAGGCGCTCAGAATATCGTTCCCAACTCCACAGGCGCAGCTAAGGCAATCGGCCTTGTTATTCCTGAGCTGAACGGCAAGCTGATCGGTTCCGCACAGCGTGTTCCCACCCCTACAGGCTCCACCACAATCCTGGTTGCAGTTGTTAAGGGTCAGGTTACCAAAGAGCAGATCAACGACGCTATGAAGGCAGCTTCCACAGAGTCCTTCGGTTACAACACAGACGAGATCGTTTCCTCTGATGTAATCGGCAGCACCTTTGGTTCCATCTTTGACGCTACCCAGACAATGGTTGCTCCTATGGAAGACGGCAACACCCAGGTACAGGTTGTTTCCTGGTATGACAACGAGAATTCTTACACCAGCCAGATGGTAAGGACAATCAAATACTTCTCTGAGTTAGCATAAGCTTTGAGCGAAGCATTCAGGTAAGCAAAAGACCTTAAGGGTCCGGTCTTATGGACCGGACCTTTTCAGTATTCAGTTTCATGTATTTTAATTATATTTGGAGGAATAATCATGGGATTAAATAAGAAATCAGTTGACGATATTAACGTGGCCGGAAAGCGCGTTCTGGTAAGATGCGACTTCAACGTACCTCTTAAAAACGGCGAGATCACAGACGAGACAAGGATCAAAGCAGCTCTTCCTACCATTGAGAAGCTTCTGGGGGACGGCGGCAAGGTCATCCTCTGTTCTCACCTTGGCAAAGTGAAAAACGGCCCCAACGAGGGGGAATCCTTAGCTCCCGTTGCTAAGAGACTTTCCGAGAAGCTTGGCAAGGAAGTAAACTTTGTATCTGATTACAACGTAACCGGTGAGGCTGCCACCAAGGCAGTGGAAGCGATGAAGGAAGGAGACGTAGTGCTTCTTCAGAACACCCGTTTCCGCGGCAAGGAAGAGACCAAGAACGGCGAAGAGTTCAGCAAGGAGTTAGCTGATCTGGCAGACGTTTATGTGTGCGACGCTTTTGGTTCCTCCCACAGGGCCCATGCTTCTGTTGCAGGCGTAACTGACTGTATCCGTGCTAAGGGCGGCGAGTGCGCGGTTGGTTATCTGATGCAGAAGGAGATCGACTTCCTTGGAAATGCTGTTGAGAACCCGGTAAGGCCTTTTGTGGCGATCCTTGGCGGTGCTAAGGTAGCGGATAAACTGAACGTGATCAACAACCTTCTCGAGAAGTGCGATACCCTGATCATCGGCGGCGGTATGGCATTTACTTTCCTGAAAGCAAAAGGCTATGAGATCGGCAAATCTCTGGTGGATGAGGAGAAGATTGATTACTGTAAGGAAATGATGGATAAGGCAGAAAAGCTTGGCAAGAAGCTCCTTCTTCCTGTAGATACTGTAATTGCAGACAGCTTCCCCAATCCCATCGACGCTGAGATTGAGGTTTCCACTGTGGATGCAGACAAGATTCCTGCCGATAAGGAAGGCCTTGACATTGGAGAGAAGACGGCAGCCCTCTATGCGGACGCTGTGAAGAGCGCCAAGACCGTTGTTTGGAACGGACCTATGGGCGTATTTGAGAACCCTATTCTTGCAAAGGGAACCATTGCAGTTGCCAAGGCTCTGGCTGAAACAGACGCAACCACCATCATCGGCGGCGGTGATTCCGCAGCGGCAGTGAACCAGCTTGGCTTTGCGGATAAGATGAGCCACATCTCCACAGGCGGCGGCGCTTCCCTGGAATTTTTGGAAGGCAAGGAGCTGCCCGGCGTTGTTGCGGCAGACGATAAATAGACAGAGAAATAAGTTTGAGGCTTTTGGTGCGCAGAAATTTTTGCGGGCCAAATGCCTTTCAGAAAAGAAAGGATTGGACTGAAATGGCAAGAAGAAAAATTGTAGCCGGTAACTGGAAGATGAATATGACTCCCAGCCAGGCCGTGGCACTGTGTAATGAATTGAAGGATTTGGTGAAATCCGATACGGTAGACGTTGTTTACTGTGTACCCGCAGTGGACATTGTTCCTGTAGTGGAGGCCGTTAAGGGCAGTAACGTTGCCGTAGGCGCAGAGAATATGTACTTTGAGGAAAAGGGAGCCTACACCGGAGAAATTTCCGCTTCCATGCTGGTAGACGCAGGCGTTAAGTACGTGATCATCGGCCATTCCGAGAGACGCGATTACTTCAAGGAAGACGACGCTTTGTTGAACAAAAAGGTGAAGAAGGCTTTTGAGGCCGGACTTACTCCGATTCTCTGCTGTGGCGAGACACTGGAACAGAGAGAGATGGGGATTACCCTTGACTGGATTCGTATGCAGATCAAATCCGATCTGGTAGGCGTGAGCGCAGAGCAGGTTGCTTCCATGGTAATTGCCTATGAGCCGATCTGGGCGATCGGAACCGGCAAGACCGCAACCACCGAGCAGGCCCAGGAGGTATGTAAGGCGGTTCGTGACTGTATCGCAGAGATTTATGATGACGCTACGGCGCAGGCAGTCCGCATTCAGTACGGCGGCTCCGTAAACGCAGGCAATGCGGCAGAGCTCTTTGCACAGCCCGACATCGACGGCGGTTTGGTAGGCGGCGCTTCTCTCAAAGCTGATTTTGGCAAGATCGTCAACTATTGATCCCTTTCGGAAATGAGCCAAGAATCTTGTGAAAAACCAATATGATATATAGTGAACGACAAATTATTTTGTCGTTCACTATAAGTATAAAGGGATGTTAAAGGAATAAAATTCCTCTAACATCCTTTTCTTACCAGAAGGATGTTAGATAGGAGTACAGATGAAAAACAGATTATACTATATACTATTTCCGGTCTATGCCATTGTGGTGGCCTTTATCCTGTATGTGAACGGTGTGTTTACACCAGAGGAGGGCTCCGGGATCAATCTTGCCATTAATGTGGGCTTTCTGATTATTATAGGCGTGATATTTGTGATCTCTGCCATAAAATTCAGCAGGCTGAATTTCGTCACTGATGAGTTGCAGGATTTCACATATCAGCTTCAGAAAGAGTATAAGGAGGCAAACGGAAAAAACCTCTGGGAAAACTACCAGGATCACAAGGATATTTTTGAGAGCAGTGAGCTTCAAAGCGCTTTTAATAGGTATTGCCTGCGGATCAAAAGCCTTACCGGTAAGCGGGGGAGTGTGAAGACCTGTGATCTTGAAGAGTTCATCAATGAGGATCTCTTAGACAAGGTGGGTATGACTTATTTTAATTCCGGGGTTTCCGGTGCCCTCACAGGTCTGGGAATTCTGGGAACCTTCCTTGGCCTTTCTATGGGACTTGGCTCTTTTAAGGGAGACGATATTTATACCATCTCTGACAATGTGGGTCCGTTGCTCTCCGGTATGAAGGTGGCCTTCCACACTTCGGTGTACGGCATTCTTTTCTCTCTGATTTTTAACGTGGTTTACCGAAGCATCATGTCCGATGCCTATGAAAAGCTGGAAAATTTTCTCTTTGTTTTCCGTCAGACAGCGCAGCCTCAGGCTATGCGGGAGGATGAGAACAATGCGGTTATGGTGGTATATCAGGCGGGAATGCTCAGCGCCCTGAAACAGATGGTGGAGCTGATGAAGGGGGAGGCCAGAGAGCAGACTGCCGGGCTGGAGCGTATTGTGGATAAATTCACTGAGCGAATGCAAATGTCCCTGGGAGAGGACTTTGAGAAGCTTGGCAGCACGCTGAAAAGGGCAGGGGATGCCCAGGTGGCCAGTGCGGCCAATGCCCGGGAGCTGATGGAGGCCCTTACGGTTCTGGTGGAGGGCAATCAGAAGATACAGTCTGCCCTTGCAAAGGTGATGGACAGGCAGGAAACATTCGCAGGAGAACTGAGAGACCAGAGAGAAAAGCTGGAAACTGCCTGTGATGAGATGAGCAGCGAGATATCCAGTCAGTTGTATGCTTTTGATAAGATGAGGGGGCTGTATGAGGAATAGGCAGAAAAACAGGGAGGCTTTTGCAGAGCACAGCTATTGGCAATCCTACTCAGATATGATGGCTGCGCTGCTTTTGATCTTTATTCTGATCATAGCTATAACCCTGGCGATTTATAAACAGAAGACCACGGCCCTTGAAAAGACCCGGCTGGAGCTAGGTAAGGCCCAGGCCCAGCTTGACCTGACGATGGATGACCTTGAGAAATCCAAGGCGGAGATTGAAAAGTCCAATGAGGAACTGGCCAGCTCCTTGGCGGAGCTGCAGCAGGCCTATGAGCAGGCGGCCCTGACTCAGGAAGAGCTGAATAAGGCATATCTGGAAATCGAGGACGCCCGGAATGAGCTCACGGTTACCAAAAACGAGCTACAGGATATTGTGGGAGTCCGCACGGATATCATCGGCGCGCTTCAGAGCGCTTTTAACAATTCCAGCATGAAGGTAGACGCCCAGACCGGTTCTATCACCTTTTCCTCCGATGTATTATTTCGCTACAACAGCGCCACTCTGACCAAGGAGAGCCGAGAAACCCTGAAGGAGATCATTCCCATGTATCTGGATGTGCTTTTGCAGGATCAGTTCCGGGATTATATTGCGGAGATCATTATCGAAGGACACACGGACACGGATGGAGGCTACCGCAGTAATATGGAGCTGTCCTATGAGAGGGCCGATGCTGTGGCAGGCTTTTGCCTGGACAAGAGGAACGGGCTGGATGATGCAAAGATCGAACAGCTCCAGCAGCTACTCACGGTCAACGGTAAGTCCTGGAGTAATCCTGTCTATAAAAGGGGCAGTACAGGAGAAGTGGATATGGCTGCTTCCAGGCGTGTAGAGATCAAGTTTCGTCTGAAGGAGGACGAAATGATTGAAAAGATTTCCGGAATTTTATCCGGGGAATAAGGTACTGGAGAAACACTAGCGGGGTTTTCCTTGAATCCGCCAAGCTTTCGTGATAGTATAGTAAAAGAAAAATCAGCAGGAGGAACCCCGACTTTGAATACAGGAAATGTCCCAATCGTTTGTCATCGTTTTTTTGCAGTTTTATTTTCAGTTTTAGTGATTATTTTTTCCTTTTCAGGATGCGGAGGGGCAGCTTCTACTCTTTCCCACTCGTCCGAACAGGAGACCTCCGGCGGGGGAACAGAGCCTGGCACGGAGATTGAGGATTCTTCCGATGAAAATTCCACTTTTTATGGCAGCATGGTCAGTTGTCTTTTGAAGAATGACAAAACTGCCTGTCTTACCTATCAGTTGCCGGAGATTCCGCAGAGCGATGATTCCATGTTATATCTCTTTGCTTTTGACCTCTATGAGACCTGCGCGTTTCCGGAGAATTTTGACCGGGAGCCCGTTACAAGTACGAGGAAGAAGACCACATGTGAGCTTAAATGGAATTTCGAGAGTGGACAGCTTTTTCAGAAATTTGTCCCGGCATTGTTAAAAGATGGAGAATATATTCCCCTTTCTCCCGGAGGATGTATCACGAATCCTGAGCTGTTGGCAGTCAATTCGGTCAAAGCTCCACAGCCGAAATCTAAGAAGGGGCTTCTTTTAGACCCACTGATGCTCAAAACTCCCATGTTGACGGACTTAGGCGTAAAATATGCTATTTATAATATTCCTCTTTCCCTTATCGTTGGGGAGACCACAAATGAGGCTATTCCCACTATTTTGTATGAATATAAGGGAGAGACTTACAAATTTAATGGCGCAAATATCAATGGTTATGATGATCTTTTCAAATATCTTACGGATACGGGGATGAACGCCACGGCAATTATATTGAATGACTGGAATGATAATTGTCTGGAGCTGATTCATCCGATGTCAAGAAATAAGGAATCAGAAGCCTATTACTACGCGATCAATACCGCAGAAAAAGCAGGATGCAGATATTTGGAGGCGATTGCCAGCTTTTTGACACAGCGGTATTCCAGAAAGGAGCATGGGCTGGTCTCAAATTGGGTAGTTGCCAATGAGATTAACCAATATAAGATGTGGAATTATATGGAGACGGAGGATATAGAATATTATTCACGGGAGTTTGAGAAAGCAATGCGCATTTTTTATAATGCGGCAAAGAGCAATTATGCGGATGCCAATGTCTATTTTAGTATCGACCATGATTGGAACAATAACGGCGGAAATAACGGGGATCACTATAATGCAAAAGAAATTCTGGAAACAATCAATAATATCGTAACGGAAAAAGGAAATTATGACTGGGGACTGGCAATCCATCCCTACCCGGATCCGCTTACCAGAGTGGATTACTGGACGGAGACTTACGATAAGACGCCGCAAGCGCCCATTCTTACCATGATGAATTTAAGCACTCTGACAGATGTGTTGGAGCAGGATAATTTCCGTGACAGGAGTGGAGAAGTACGGAGCATTACAGTTACGGAGCTTGGATTTTCATCTCTTCCGGGTGAAAAGCTACAGGCAGCGGCCTTTGCCTATTGTTATTACATTTTGGATGCCAATCCTTATGTAGATTCATTTATCATGAATCGGCAGACGGATGCCGCAGAGGAGGTTAAACAGGGGCTTGCCTTTGGAATTTATGACGTGAATCAGTCGCCTAAATACATATTTGACGTATTTAAATATATTGATACTGATGAAGCCAGCCATTATACGGACTTTATGCTTGATATCCTCGGGGCGGATTCGCTTAAGGAAGCCCTCTCCTGGGCGCAATAAAAGGCCTGTGTTGCTCGGATGCTGCCGGTTTAGCGGTATATTTTTAAATCTTTCTTCAAAAAGTCATTGTATCTTTTTTGGTAATAGTATATGATAGGAGACAGCAGCGGTATGAAAGCCGCTGCTCAATTTTGTGTAAAGCAGCATACAATGCAGCGGTATGGAGAGTGCTACATGGAGAATGTCTTATATCTGGTAATTCCTTGTTTTAATGAGGAAGCGGTATTGCCTGAGACAGCGTCCCGTCTTCTGGAAAAAATGCACAGTCTTATGAGACAGAATAAGATTGACAAAAAAAGCCGTGTCATATTTGTGAATGATGGCTCCAGGGACAGAACCTGGGAGATCATCAGAGCGCTTCATGAGAAGGAAAAAATGTTCGGCGGCATTAACCTGAGCAGGAACAGAGGCCATCAGAACGCATTGCTGGCAGGGCTTATGACGGTGAGAGAATGGGCGGACATGGTGATCTCCATGGACGCGGACTTACAGGATGATATTGACGCAATCGACGGGATGATCGAAAAGTACCTGAAAGGAACCGATATCGTGTATGGTGTGCGTAGCAGCCGCAGGACAGACACCTTTTTTAAGAAGGCTACCGCAGAGTGTTTTTATAAGATTATGAATGCCATGGGAGCCAACACGGTTTTTAACCATGCGGACTACCGGCTTATGAGCAGGCGGGTGCTGGATGGGCTGGCCCAGTACGGGGAGGTCAATCTGTTTTTGCGTGGAATCGTTCCGATGATAGGATATTCTTCCGATATCATATATTATGAGAGAGGGGAACGCTTTGCCGGTGAGAGCAAATATCCTCTGGGAAAGATGTTGTCCTTTGCCGTAGAGGGGGTTACCTCTCTTAGCATAAAGCCTATCAGGATGATCACAGGGCTTGGATTTTTGATCTTTATTGTGAGTATCGGTATGCTGATCTACAGTCTTGTGCGGCACTTTACAGGGGCTACCATTGTGGGATGGACGACGCTGATGGTTTCCGTCTGGGCGATTGGCGGCCTGATCCTGCTTTCCCTGGGAGTGGTGGGGGAATACATCGGGAAGATCTATTTGGAAACCAAGGCCCGGCCCCGGTTTATTATTGAGGAGATTTTGAATGAAAAAGAATGAAGAAATGGATGGTAACAACGTGGAAGAAATGTGGGAAGAAAAAAACGTAGTTTTAAAAGAAGCTTTGAAATTTAGTGAGTCGGGAATTCATCCCGACATTTTAAGGGCTGTTCATGAGATGGGATTTGAAAATATGACCCCCATCCAGGAGCAGTCCATTCCAGTACTTTTGGAGGGAAAGGATATTATCGGCCAGGCCCAGACCGGAACCGGGAAGACGGCGGCCTTTGCCATCCCCATGATCCAGAGCATTGACCCGGCAATCAGAAAGCCACAGGGGATTATCCTTTGTCCCACCAGGGAGCTGGCCATGCAGGCGGCGGAGGAAATACGCAGATTATCGAAATACATGCACGGAATCAAGGTACTGCCTATTTACGGGGGACAGGATATCGGAAGGCAGATTAGGGCCCTTAGCCAGGGCGTGCAGATCATTGTGGGAACCCCGGGACGGGTGATGGATCATTTGAGGCGCCATACCATCAAGACCGCTCAGGTGAAGATGATCGTATTGGATGAGGCGGACGAAATGCTGGATATGGGCTTTCGGGAGGATATCGAGACGGTGCTGGCGGACATGCCTGCAGAGCATCAGATGGCGCTGTTTTCGGCCACCATGCCCCAGGAGATTTTGGATATTGCAGGGGCTTATCAGAACAGCGCGGTGTATATCAGGGTAACCCCAAAGGAGCTTACGGTTTCCGCCATCAAGCAGGCCTATTATCGGGTGGCGAAAAAGGACAAGGTGAAGGCTCTTTGCAGGCTCCTGGACTACTATCAACCCGCCCGTAGCCTGATCTTCTGCAACACCAAGCGTATGGTGGACGAGATTGCAGGGCAATTAAAGGATAAGGGCTATGAGGCAGAAGGGCTTCACGGGGATTTGTCCCAGAACCAGAGAGATACGGTGATGAACCTCTTCCGGGGCGGCAGGTGTGCGGTTTTGATTGCCACCGATGTGGCGGCCAGGGGGATCGACGTCAGTGGAGTGGACGCGGTGTTCAACTATGATGTGCCGGAGGATATTGAGTATTATGTACACCGGATAGGACGAACCGGACGGGCAGGGAGAAAGGGAAGATCCTTTACCCTCATTTCCGGAAGGGAGATTTTTAAGATACGGAGTATTGAAAAGGTTTGTCACACCACCATCAGAGAACGAAAGATGCCTACGCCCGAGGATATTATGAGGGTGAAATCCGAAAAGCTTTTTACCAATGCCATGGAAGTGATGGACAGCAGAGACTTATCGGAGGAAAAGGCTTCTATTGAAAAAGCAGCGGAGGAAAAGGGCTTTACAGTCCTTGACCTTGCGGCGGCCTTTATGCAGATGAATATGGGGGAAATCCCTGAAGAAATCGAGGAAGAAAAGCCTTATCCCGAGAGAAGGCGAAAAGAAGCCGGCCCAGAGAGAAGAAGACGTGACGGAAGAGATCTGGGACGAAGAGACATTGAGAAGGGACGGGGCGAACGCTTTGGAGGAAGACGGGAAGAGCGATACCTGGAGCGTGGCCGGAGCGGAAAAAGGCAGGGCAAAGCCTCCGATTATGGTAAGAAGAGCCGTCAGGGCGGAAAGAGGATTCTGGAGGATAAGCCATTAGGAAGGCTCTTGTCGAAAAGAAAATAAAAGATTGACAGAGTAAGGAAGCAGATATGCAGCAAAAAGAAAGTAGAAGAAAAAAGATGCCGGCGGCGAAGAGAGAGCAACGAAGGCGCCGGAGGAGAAGGCAGGTTCTGATAGGAAGAATTGCAGTGGGGCTTAGTATTGTGCTGGCAGTTGGCGGCGGGATAGCCCTCACCCTTCATTTTATGCCGGGGATTCGTGTGGCCAGGCAGCTTGACGCGGCAAATGATTATGTGGAGACCAAGGCTTATGAGCAGGCTATTGCCTCCTGCGAGGAGGCTTTGGAGATTGATTCCATGTCTGTGGACGCCTACCGGGCCATGGCCGGAGTCTATTTGGATCAGAATGACCGGACAAATGCGGAGCAGGTTCTGTACCGGGGATGGGAAACCACCCAGGATGAGAGCCTTCTGCAGGAGTATTGTGTGCATCTTTTAAATGATGCGGTGGCGGACATTAACGAGGGGAATTGCACCTTTGACACATTAGAAAAGAGCATCACTGCCCTGGAGCAGGATACGGAAAGTCCGGATGCCTATAAGCTGTTGGATGCCTGTTATGTGCGCCTTTTGGGCCCGGAGAGCCGCCTGTTTTGCGACAGTGAAGGAAGCTGTCTCTTTGAACAGTACAGGCAGGAAATGGAACGGATGCTTGCGGTTTATGCCGCCCAGCCTGCTCAGGAACTGAAGGAGGAAATCCTGAAATTTGCGATCCCCCAGAGCGGCAGCTTAGAGCTGGAGGTGAGCCATATAGAAGATTACCGGAAGCTTTTGGAGCAGGTGGCGGCTCTGGGAGGGAGTCAGGAGCTATCCCAGATGCAGGCCTGTCTTGTCAAGGCAATGTGGGTACAGGAGAGATTTTCGGAGGCCTTTCAGATTTTTGAGTCCGGGGAGTTTGAGAAGATCAGGGACTTTATGCAGTCAGAAACTTATGTCTCCATCCGGGATCAGTTTATTGCAGGCAGCATGGAATATTGGGAAGGAAAGACCTATATTCCGGTGAGCCGGGAAAAAATGCATCTGACCCGCACAGAGGAGGGGCAGTGGAGCTTTTCCTTTGCCGATTATGAGGAATATCCCGCCACCCAGGGCGTGGTCAATGTGTGGGGAGCCAAGCAGGAGGACGCGGGGGTACAGCGGCTTTGCATTTCTTATGAGCCGGCAGCGGAAAACGGGGAGTACTATCCCCACAAGGTTTATGAATTTGTGTATCTCTACAGCAATGTGAAAATCGGAAACGAATATGTGCCTCAGATGAACTATCGGTTTGAGACCAGAGTGGTAACGCCGGAGGGCATGACCTCAGAGCTGGTCGGAGACTGGGGCGGAGAGCATGAGTGGATGATGGAATATTAAAAAATGAAAAGAGCTGCTTCGCCGCCGGGGCGGAGAAGAAAGCGCAGATAGGAATAGGTTTTTACAGGGACGGCAGTTAAGCCGTCCCTGTCATCATCTGTGCGCAGTGCAGACGGTAGTAAACTCCCTTCTTTGCAATCAGCTCTTTCGCAGTGCCTTCCTCCACGATTCCGCCGTTGTCGATGACAAAGATCCGGTCGGCCTTTTGGATGGTTGAGAGCCTGTGGGCGATCACAAAGGAGGTACGCCCCTTTAAGAGAGCGTCGATTCCCTCCTGCACCAGAAGCTCTGTCTGGGTATCAATGCTGGAGGTGGCTTCGTCCAGAATCAGGATATTGGGCTGGGACACCATGGTTCTTGCAAAGGCAAGAAGCTGTTTCTGGCCCACGGAAAGCCCGCCGCCCCGTTCCGATAGCTCGGTGTCGTACCCTTTTGGAAGCCGAGAAATAAAGTCATGGGCGTGTACCGCTTTGGCGGCCGCGATGATCTCATCCTCTGTGGCATCCAGCTTGCCGTAGCGGATATTGTCCCGGATGGTGCCTGTAAACAGGAAATTATCCTGGGTCATGATCCCCATCTGACGGCGCAGGCTTTCGATGGACACCTTTTTTACGTCAAAGCCGTCGATACTGACGATGCCCTCCTGCACGTCATAAAAGCGGCTGATCAGATTGACAATGGTGGTTTTGCCCGCTCCCGTAGGCCCAACCAAAGCGATGGTCTCTCCGGGCTTTATGTCAAAGCTCACGTCGTTTAATACCTTTACGTCCTTTTTATAGGCGAAGCTGACGTGAGAGAAGCTGACCTGTCCGCGGATCGGAGGGATCTGGGAGACATTTTCGGCATCCGTGATCCCGGCCGGGGTGTCCAGAATTTCAAAGACACGTTCTGCCGCCGCGATATTAGTAATGATCTGGTTATAAAAGTTGCTCAGGTTCAGGATTGGGTTCCAGAACATTCCGATGTAGCTGCCAAAGGCCAGGAAGGTTCCGATGGAAACATTTTCTGCCCCGATGATGCAAATTCCCACAAAATAGAGGGCGGCGATTCCCACGCCCCAGCTTAAATCAATGACGGAACCCATCCCGTCTGACAGCCTCACCGCCCTGATAAAGGAGCGGCGGTGTTCCTCTAATAGCACGTCGAAGGTCTGGCTGGTTTCTTCCTCTGCGGAAAAGCTCTGGATAATCCGCATCCCCGACATATCCTCGTGAATAAAAGCGTTCAGGTTGGAGGATTTCTTGCGGAAATCCTGCCATTTTTTGTGGGAGTAGTACTCGATCAGCCACACGCAGATCATCAGGAAGGGAAGGCTGCACAGAGACGCCGCGGCCAGCCTCGGGTTCTTGAGAAACATAATCACGGCCACTGCAATTACAGTAATAAATTCCGGGATCAGGGTAGTTACAAAGTTGTTCATCACATCCTTTAAGGAATTGATGTCGCCGATAATGCGGGCGAGAATTTTTCCCGTAGGTCGGCTGTCAAAAAACTGCAGATCCAAAGTCTGTATGTGGGTATAGAGTTCCTGTCGGATGGTTACCAGGATGCTGTTGCATACCTTTGCCATTGTGTACATGCGGAGCTTGATTCCTCCCACCATCAAAAGGTTCAGCACAGCCGCAAAGGCAATGAGCCGCACAAGGCCGGGAATATCTCCCCGGGAAATATAATTGTCGATGGCCTCCTCCATAATCAGCGGATTGAGAAGGGATACTGCCACACAAAAAGCCATGATAAACAGTACCAGAATGATTTCTTTTTTGTAGGCAAGCAGATAGGAAAGCATACGCAGCAGGGTGCGTCCCTTGCTGCTTTGGCTTAGCTGCTCGTCTTCTTTATAGGAATTGATGCTCATGCTGAAATTTCCTCCTTGGGCGCACCGTACTGGGAGAGATAGGTCTGGTAATACAGTCCCTTTTGGGAGAGCAGACTTTCGTGAGTCCCCCTTTCAGCGATTCTGCCGTTTTCGAGAATCAAAATCTCGTCTGCATGGCATACGGCGCTGATCCGGTGCCCGATAATAATCTTGGTTGTGTCCGGTAAATTTTTTAAAGTTTCATGAATGGATTGCTCCGTTTCCATGTCAAGGGCGGAGGTGGAGTCGTCCAGTACCAGAACCGGCATTTTTTTGGCCAGAGCCCTTGCAATGGTCAGACGCTGCTTCTGTCCCCCGGAAAGGCCTACGCCCCTCTCCCCGATGACGGTGTCATATTGCTGATCCATTTTCTCGATAAAGCCCTTTGCCTGGGCCCGGGCGGCAGCTTCCCGAACCGCCTCCGGACTGATCCGGTTTTTCTGCCCCAGCTTGACGTTTTCCAGAATGGTATCCGAAAACAGGAAAACATCCTGCATAACCACGGAGATGGAGCTGCGAAGCTGTTGCAGAGTGAGCTCTTTTACATTTACGCCGTCCAGAGAGATAGAGCCCTCTGTTGCGTCATAGAGGCGTTGCAGCAGATAAATGAGCGAACTCTTGCCCGCTCCGGTGGCGCCCATAATTCCCACGGTTTTTCCCGGTTCCACGGTAAAAGAAATATCGTGGAGGATTTCGTGCTGATCCGCCTTGTGAAAGGAGACATGGGAAAAGGTGACCTTTCCCTGTATCCGGGGCAGCTTCTGGGGCTTTTCCGTTTCCAGGATAGCCGGCTTTTCCTGGTAGAGTTTTTTGATCCGCCGGTTGGAAGCCACTGCCGAGGAGAGGGAGTTGGTGAGCCAGCCCAGCATTTCCATAGGCCACACAATATTGGTGGAATACTGGATAAAGGCGCTTAAGGCTCCCAGCGTCATTTTTCCATCCCTTACCAGAAAGCCTCCGGACAAAAGAACCGCAAGGGGAAGCAGCTTGGTAATCAGGGAGAGGTAGGGATGGTATTTCACAAACAGCCTGGACTGTTTCATATTCAGGTCGTAGTAGCGCTGGTTGTGGGAAAAGAACTTGGAAATCTCGTGTTTTTCCCGAGCAAAGGCCTTCACGGTCCGAACTCCCGCCAGATTTTCTTCTGCCACGGTGTTCAGGGCTGCGTTTTCCTCGCTGATGGCTTCATAAACCTCATCCAGCTTTTTTTCCATGAAAATGGCGATGCCGGCGGCGATGGCCATGCAGGCCGTGGGGAGAATTGCCAGCCGCCAGTTTAAGCTGTACATGCAGAAGAGGACGATGGAGGTATGTACCACCACTTCCGTGATCAGCATTCCCACATAGGTAAGGCCGTCCCAGATCCTGTCCACGTCGTCCTTAACCCGGCTCATCAATTCCCCGGTGCCCGTGCGGTCAAAGAACTCTGCGCTCAGGGACTGGACGTGGTGGAACAGATCCCGGCGCAGATCGGCGGAGATTTTAGAGCCGGCCGTGTCGCAGGTAAATTCCTTTATGTACTGAAAAACGCACCGGCCCAGGCCCACCAGCAGGATTCCCGCCAGCAGGGGGGTGAGGATTTCCGTTTTTCCACCCAAGATCACGTCGTCCACAATCAGACGAGTGAGCTGGGGAGAGAGCATATCCAGAGCCACACTGATGACCAGCGACAAAAAGGCCAGCAGATAAGCAAATTTGTGCTCCCAGATGTAAGTTGATACTTTTTTCATAATAATCCTCCATTTTGCCAACGCCTGTAAATTGGGGCGTCAGTTACTTGATTTTCTCCTTACTCGAGCGCCGCTTTTGCGGCATATTTCCAAGCGCTGTAGCGCTTTGTGCATGGGCCTGCGCAAACAACGGACAGTACGCTTCGCGAACTGTCCTTATGTTAAAAAAAACAGCCACGGCAATTACCGTGGCTGTAGAAAGCTGCATACTCTGTTTGGTATGAAAATTACTCCTGGGAAGAGGGGAGGAAGTTTGTCATACTTTGCTTCCGACAAAAAGGGTCAAACCAGCACAGGCAGTCAGGTAATGGGAAAGTTGAAATCGTTGTAAAGTTGGAGCTCATCGCATTTAAGTTAAAACGTACAGTGATCATAATACCCTCCTTTCTTGTGTGCCGGTGAATAGATACAAATCCAACATACGCTGTTTCAATGGATTTGTCAACCACATTTTTAATATATTTTGGAATTGTATTTTGGGCGGAAATGAAATAGAATGATAATTATGGCTTCCGGTTATGTGGTAAAACCGGGCCGAAAAGTTCAAAGAAAAAGAGGAAAAGATATGATTTCAGTATTGGCAAAATGGTTGATTAAGGATTATCAGGACACTTCGATGCCCAGGGTAAGGCAGGCATACGGTATGCTCTGCGGCGGCGCAGGAATATGCTTCAATATTCTTTTGTTCTTCCTTAAATTTGTAATGGGCCAGATTTCCGGCTCCATAGCCATCACGGCGGATGCTTTCAATAACCTTTCGGATGCAGGGTCTTCCGTGATTACGCTGGTGGGCTTTAAGATGGCGGGACAAAAGCCGGACAGCGACCATCCCTTTGGGCACGGCAGGATCGAGTACATCGCAGGGCTTTTGGTGTCGGTACTCATCCTGCTTATGGGGGCGGAGCTGTTTAAATCTTCCCTGGACAAAATCATAAATCCCGTTCCGGTCAAAGCAGGCGGGGCGGCTCTTGCCGTTTTGCTTATTTCTATCTGCGTGAAGCTTTATATGTTTTTTTATAACCGGATGGTGGCGCGAAAAATAGACAGTGCGGCCATGATGGCCACGGCGAAGGACAGTATCAGCGACAGTATTTCGACTACAGTGGTGCTTGCGACCACCCTGCTTGCCGTGTTTGCCGATGTCCAGATTGATGGCTGGTGCGGCATTTTAGTTGCCCTTTTCGTGTTCTGGACAGGGGTGGACGCCATGAAAGATACGGTGAGCCCCCTTTTGGGACAGCCGCCGGAGCCGGAATTTGTAAAAAAGGTGGAAAGAATCATTATGGAATATAAAGGGCAGGGAGTCCTGGGGCTTCACGATCTGGTGGTTCATAATTACGGGCCCGGCAGAGTGATGCTTTCCGTTCATGTGGAAGTCCCTTCTTCAGGAGATATTCTGGCTCTCCATGATATGATCGACCTGATCGAACATAAACTTGCAAGAGAATTGAGCTGCAGCGCCGTGATCCACATGGATCCGGTATGCGTGGATGATGCTCTGACCAACGAGATGAAGAGCCGTGTGGCGGATATTATCGGGGGGATGGATGGAAAAGTGGCGTTTCATGATTTTCGCATGGTTCACGGCCCCACCCACACCAACCTGATTTTTGATGTGGTGGTGCCCTTCGACTATCCCCTTTCGGACGGCGAGGTGGTTTCCTACATCGAAGAAAAAATCGGAGAGCTGGAGGGAAATTATTTTGCGGTGATTGATGTGGATAAAGCTTACGCCTGAGATGAAAACGAAAACTATTGCGCGGGCCCCTAAAAGCGTGTATAATTTATAGATGGAAAAAAGTGTCTGTGACAACCGGAATAGAGAATAAAAGGAAAGAGGAGAAGATGATGAAAAGACCTACAGTATTGATGATTTTGGACGGATATGGCTTAAATGACCGTAAGGACGGCAACGCGGTGGCAGAAGCCAAAACTCCTGTGATGGACGGCCTGATGGCTCAGTATCCTTTTGTCAAGGGAAATGCCAGCGGTATGGCGGTGGGGCTTCCCGAGGGACAGATGGGAAACTCCGAGGTAGGGCACCTGAATATGGGAGCCGGACGGATCGTTTATCAGGAGCTTACAAGAATTACCAAGGAAATTCAGGACGGTACATTTTTTGAGAATCCTGCCTTGCTAAAAGCGGTGGAGAACTGTAAGGAAAAAGATTCCGCCCTTCATATGTTCGGGCTCCTTTCGGACGGCGGCGTTCACAGCCACAATACCCACCTGTACGGACTGCTTGAGCTGGCAAAGAGAAACGGGCTCTCCAAGGTGTATGTACACTGCTTCCTGGACGGCCGTGATACGCCTCCTGCCAGCGGGAAGGGCTACGCGCAGGATTTGGAAGCGGAAATGCAAAAAATCGGCGTAGGCGAGATCGCCACTGTGATGGGACGTTATTACGCCATGGATAGAGATAACAATTATGACAGGGTGAAGCTGGCTTATGACGCCCTCACTAAGGGCGAGGGGCTTAAGGCAGAAAGCGGCCCTGCAGGGATACAGGCTTCCTACGACAGGGATGAGACCGACGAATTTGTAAAACCCACCGTTATCGTAAAGGAGGGCGCGCCGGTTGCCACGATAAAGGACGGGGATTCCGTGATTTTCTTTAACTTCCGCCCGGATCGTGCAAGAGAGATCACTCACAGCTTCTGTGACGACGATTTTTCCAGATTTGAGAGAGGAAAGAGGCTGGATCTGGTTTATGTCTGCTTCTCCGACTATGATCCTACCATCCCCAACAAGGATGTGGCTTTCCACAAAATTTCCGTTACCAACACCTTTGGGGAATGGCTGGCCGCAAACCATATGAAGCAGGCCAGGATCGCGGAGACAGAGAAATATGCCCATGTTACCTTCTTCTTCAACGGCGGTGTGGAAGAGCCCAACGAGGGAGAGGATAGAATTTTAGTGAATTCCCCCAAGGATGTGGCAACCTATGACTTAAAGCCTCAGATGAGCGCTTACGAAGTCTGCGACAGACTGGTGGAATCCATTAAATCCGGCAAATATGATGTAATCATCATCAATTTTGCCAACCCGGATATGGTAGGACATACCGGTGTGGAAGCCGCTGCGATCAAGGCGGTTGAGGCAGTGGACGAGTGTGTCGGAAAGGCAGTGGACGCCATCAAGGAAGTGGACGGACAGCTCTTTATCTGCGCCGACCACGGAAATGCAGAGCAGCTTGTGGACTATGAGACAGGGGCGCCGTTTACCGCTCATACCACCAATCCGGTTCCTTTTATCCTGGTAAACGCTGACCCGGCTTACCGTTTGAGAGAGGGCGGATGCCTGGCCGATATTATTCCCACCTTAATTGAACTGATGGGAATGGAACAGCCAGAGGAGATGACAGGAAAGTCGCTGCTTGTAAAATAAAAAGGATTGAGGGCCGTCATGCTTTTGGTGTGGCGGCTTTCTTATGCGCAGGGGCGCACAGATGAAATTGAGCTGAAATTATGAAAACAATCTTGATCATAGACGATGATGTCACCATTGGAAATATGCTGGAAGAAGCGCTGCAAAAGGAAGGCTATCTGACCCGCAGGGCTTATTCGGGAACCGAAGCGCTGCTGATGCTCTCCAAAGGAAAGCCGGATCTGGTCTTATTGGATCTGATGCTGCCGGGGCTTAGGGGGGAAGAGGTTTTGCCCCGCTTAGAAGGTATTCCCGTGATCGTGGTCAGCGCAAAGGCCTCAATGGACGATAAGGTGGAAATGCTGCTCGGGGGAGCCTCCGATTATCTGACCAAGCCCTTTGAGATACGGGAGCTGACAGCGAGGATCGCGGTGCGGCTGCGGGAAAAGGAGCTTTTGGCCCGCCGGGAGGGGGAGAGGCTTACTTTTCAGGATATTGTTCTGGAAACGACGTCTCACGAGGTGACGGCAGCGGGGCAGGCGGTCCGGCTTACCAGGACAGAATACGCGATTCTAAAGCTTCTGATGGGAAATCCCGCCCAGGTCATCACCAAGTCCGCACTGCTTGAAAGAATCGGTGAGGATACGCCGGACTGTATGGAGAGCTCCTTAAAGGTTCATATCAGCAATCTGAGAAGAAAGCTCCGGGAGAAGTCCGGCAAAGACTATATCGAAGCCGTATGGGGCATTGGCTTCAAAATGAAAGAATAAAATCTTTACCCTTTCTTAATGATTTCCTTAACCGCTTTCTTAACCTTATTTTTTTATAATGGGAGCTGAAAGGAGGCAGAGAGATGGAATATGTTTTGACAACCAATGCTCTTTGTAAGCATTATAAAAATTTTAAGGCATTAAACGGAGTTTCCATGCATGTACCCAAAGGGGGAATTTACGGCTTTGTGGGGAAAAACGGAGCCGGGAAAACCACCCTGATTCGTCTGATCTGCGGTCTGCAGCATCCAACATCCGGCGATTACACCCTATATGGGGTAAAAAGCACGGATCAGAAGCTTGCAAGAGTCCGAAGAAGGATGGGGGCAATCGTGGAGACTCCCTCCATTTATTCCGGATTGACCGCGGAGGAGAATTTAAGACAGCAATACCGTATCCTGGGACTTCCCTCTGAGAACGGATGCCGGGAAATCCTAAAGCTGGTGGGCCTTGAGGAGACAGGAAAAAAGAAAGCCGGGGATTTTTCCTTAGGGATGAGGCAGAGACTGGGAATCGGGGTTTCTCTGGTGGGGGATCCGGATTTTATGATTCTGGACGAACCCATCAACGGCCTTGACCCTCAGGGCATTATCGAGATGCGGGAGCTGATCTTAAAGCTCAACCGGGAATATCAGATTACCTTTCTGATTTCCAGCCATATTTTGGATGAACTGTCCAAAATGGCAACGGATTACGGATTTATTGAGAGCGGACGTATCATAAGAGAGATCAGCGCTGCCGAGCTGGAAAAAGCCTGTAGGAAATGCGTCCGCATGGAGGTGACTAATACCAAAATTCTGGCCCGGGTGCTGGACGGGATGGGGATGGAATATAAGATTCTTTCCGATAACCAGGCAGATGTATTCGGAAAATTTGCACTCTCTCCGGTAGTCCTGTCCCTGCATGAAAAGGGCTGCGAAGTGCTTTCTGCAAATGAGAGGGAGGAAAGCCTGGAGAGCTACTATGTGAATCTGGTGGGAAACGGGAAAGGAGAGGAGTGCATATGAGAAAACTGTTATCAGCAAATCTGGAACGGATGAAAAAGAGTCGGGTATTCTGGCTGGCAAACGCTGTCATGGCAGGACTGGTGCTTCTGGTCTGCATCGACCACTATTTTCTGACCGGCCGCAAAACCATCCTGGACGGTTTCTTTTTTGGCTACCCGATGCTGGTGGGATTTTTGCTGCCGGTGGTAAGCGGTCTGTATCTGGGAACGGAATATGCGGAGGGGACTCTGCGCAATAAGCTGATCGTAGGGCATACCAGGCGCGCGGTGTATCTGGCGAATCTGGCGACGGTCTTTGTAACCGCGCTGATCTTGAGCCTGGTTTTTCTGGCGGTGGCCTGCGGGGTAGGAATCCCACTGTTTGGAGGGCTGAAATCAGACTGGCAGATCACTTTGATTCTGCTGTTGGAGAGCATTTTGACTCTGGGGGCTTTTTCTGCCATCTTTACTTTGGCGGGGCACCTGATTCAGAACAAGGCAGTGATGGCCGTGAGCTGTATTCTGCTGACTTTCTTTCTGTTTTATGCGGCGCTTAATACGGAATCGCGTTTGAAGGAGAGCGAATACCTGGTTCTTACCACCGAAGGCTTTTACACACAGGATACAGGGGAAATTCCTGTGAAGAGAGAGCGGATCTCTAATCCTTCCTATTTGGAAGGGCAGAAACGGCGGCTCTATGAAATTTTTTATGACCTGAACCCATTCGGCCAGGCTTTGCAGATTTCCGATATGTTTGAGGAGCATCCAAAGGATTTATGGCAGATACCGCTTTATTCGGCCATGATTGTGGTCGTCGTCACAGGGGGCGGATTGTATTTGTTCGGACGTAAGGATATTAGATAAGTAAGGATATTCAATAAAAGCGGGAGGCAGGATGGCTATGCCGGGACTTTGGCTTGTCTGTATTATTTTGGTACTCATTATTTTCATGCTGCTGATCAAAATCCGGCTGCTTCAAAAGGCGGCCGGGGAGATCGGGGAGGAGCTTGCCTACAGCCTTTCCCATGAAACCAACAATCTGATCGCTATTTCCAGCCGGGATAAATCCATGCGCAGGCTGGCCGAAAGACTCAATGAAGAGCTCAGGCTCCTTCGCAGTCAAAGGCATCGGTTCAGGCAGGGGGATTTGGAGATGAAGGAGGCCATCACAAATATTTCCCATGATCTGCGCACGCCTCTGACCGCCATCCGCGGTTATCTGGAACTGCTGAGGGAGGAGGAACAATGTCCGGATGTGCAGAGCGAGGCGGTGAGCCGTTATCTGGCAATCATTGACGAGCGCACGGGAAAGCTGAAGGAGCTGACCGAGGAGCTTTTCAAATATACCATTGCTGCCAGTGAGCCCCGGATCCGGGAGTACGTGGAAGTTTCCATAAACAGTGTGCTGGAGGAGAGTATTTCGGCCTGCTACGGATTGTTTAAGGAACGTCGCATCGAGCCCTGCATCTCCATGCCGAATCAAAAGATCGTGCGTTGTCTTGACCCCAGGGCCCTGTCGCGGATTTTTGAAAATATACTGAGTAATGCCCTGAAATACAGCGACGGAGATTTCAGGGTGACTTTAAGGGAAAACGGAGAGATCACATTTGAGAATCATGCCGCTTGTCTGGACGAGGTGCAGACTGCCCGGCTTTTTAACCGGTTTTATACTGTTGAGAACGCCCATAATGCCACCGGTCTGGGACTGTCCATTGCCAGGAGCCTTACAGAGCAGATGGGCGGGGAAATCCGGGCCGAGTACAGGGAATCGGTGCTGCGTATTTTGATTAGGTTTCCGGAGAAATGAGGGGTGACAAACAAAAATACTTGTTGTATAATGATATTTGTGAGGACAGCGCGTCATTTGCGCTGTCCTGTTTAAACTCTGATACATATGGAAGAAAGGATACGTGACGCTATGGAATTGGTGAAGAGACTTTTTGCGCCGGTGGACATGACAGAGGGTTCCCCGTGGAAGAAAATCGTATTGTTTACGCTCCCAATGCTGGTAGGAAATATTGCCCAGCAGCTTTATAATACGGTGGATAGTGTGGTAGTGGGAAATTATGTGGGGGATAATGCGCTTGCGGCAGTAGGCAGCGCGGGCCCGATCTTAAACCTGCTGATCGTTTTGTTTGTGGGGATCAGTGTGGGGGCCGGCATCATGGTGTCCCAGTATTACGGCGCCAGGGAAAGGGAGGAGCTTTCCCTTACCATTGGCAATTGTATCACCTTAACGCTGATCGCCTCCCTGTTTGTGATGGTGGTGGCGTCCCTGGTGGCAAGGCCGCTTTTGGAGCTTTTGGACACGCCGGAGTCTATCATTGACTGGTGCCAGTCCTACCTGATTATTTTGTTTGTGGGCTCTGCAGGGCTTGCGTTTTACAATATTTTAAGCGGTATTCTGCGGGGGCTGGGAGATTCCATGTCCGCTCTGTTGTACCTTTTAGTGTCAACCGTGGTCAACATTGTGCTGGATCTTCTGTTTGTGGCGAAGCTGGGAATGGGGGTCAACGGCGTTGCCCTGGCTACCGTGATCGCGCAGGCGATTTCCGCCCTTTTGTGCCTGCTTCGGCTGATGCGCATGACAGAGCATTTTGATTTAAAACTTTGCTACCTTAAATTAAAGCGCAAACATACCTCCAAGATTGTACAGCTTGGGCTTCCTTCTGGTGTTACCCAGGCCATATTCTCTATGGCAATGATCGTGGTGCAGTCCCTGACCAACAGTTTCGGGGAGATGTTTATCGCCGCTAACGTCATTGTCATGCGTGTGGACGGTTTTGCCATGATGCCCAACTTTTCCTTTGGTACGGCTCTTACCACCTATGCCGGACAGAACGTGGGGGCCAAACGATATGACAGAGTGGAAAAGGGAGCCAGGCAGGGTACCGCTATTGCCATGGGCGTGTCCATTGTACTCACCTCCCTGATTCTGATTTTTGGAAAGGCGCTGATGGGAATCTTTACAAAGACGCCGGAGCTGGTGGATTTAAGCCGTGAGATGATGGGCATTCTTGCGGTGGGCTATATTGCCATGGCAGTTACCCAGGGACTTTCCGGCGTCATGCGCGGCGCGGGAGATACGGTGACACCTATGTGGATCTCCATTGCAACCACCATACTGATCCGTGTGCCGGTTGCCTATGGCCTTGCGTTTCTTACCAGGTCAGAGCAGTTCCCGGGGGGCAGACAGGAGAGTGTGTTCATTTCCCTTCTGGTTTCCTGGCTCATGGGCGCGGTCATCACTTTCTTCTTTTACAAAAAAGGAAGCTGGAAAAATAAAGCGGTTTGACAGGCATTGCCTGCTGCAAATGATTTTGCTTACTGTAAAAGCGTGTCCTCAGGCAGGGATAAATGTCTGTACTGAGAGGGCGTCATATGCATGAACCGGCGGAATATTTTGTTGAAATAACTAATGTTATTAAACCCGGTCATGCCTGCCACGGTTCCGATACCTAATGAGGTTTCTCGAAGCAGGCTGGCGCTTACGCTTACGCGGTAGGCATTGGTGTACTCTAGGATGGACATTTTGGTCATGGATTTAAAAAATCGGCATAAATGTCCTTCGCTGATATTGAACCTTTGGGACAGCTCCGACAGGCAAAGCCCCGTTTCATAGTGTTCTTTGATATATTCAATGATGGATTTTGTGAGGATGGTACGGTAGTCATCGCTTTTGGCCGTGCGATCCTCTTTTTGTGCTGCATGGGTAAAAAGAAGATACCAGATTTCAAAAAGCCTGGCTTTGACCAGCAGTTCAAAACCGGGCTCCCTATGGGAAAAAGCCCGGCTGATTTCCTCAAGCAGTCCAAATACCTGCCGGGCGGCGGGAGATTTTGAGGAAAGGAGCTCCGGAAACAGGGTTTTGCCGGTCAATACGCCGTCCAGATATTGCTGTTGGATGGTGTCGTTGGAATAACTGCTTAAAAAGGAGGGGTGAAAAACCACTGCGAGAAAGGAAAAGGGTGAGCCTTCCCGGGCAATCACCATATGGAGGTGGTCTGCGGGAACAAAGGCAATATCGCCCTTTTCCGCATCATAGCTTTTTTCACCTACACGAATCTGCGCTGCGCCGGAGGTTACCGCCAGAATTTCAAATTCATCGTGCCAGTGGCAGCCTACCCGCTCCGCAGAACGAACATCGGTCTCTACCTCATGGACGGTAAGGGGAAACATCATATTTCCGTGGGGCATCAGCTCTTTCAAAAGGTCATAATTTTGCAGAAATTTGTCCGCCATAGTTCCTCCCGGCGTTCTCAGCCAATAACATCAAAATCGTGTTAATAATTATCAATTCAGTTAAAGAAAATCCCTTTTTTAGTCATTATATTTTTATTATAGCAAATCGGAGATTCGATACAACCACAAATCTGAAAAAACATTTTGTAAAAAAAGCCGTCGGCAGGCGGCGGAACGGAGGCAAGAATGAACACAATGAAACAAGAGGGAAACGCCCTTGTATATCGATGGGACGGAGAGGCGCTTCGCATTGAGCCCTGGGGAGAGAACAGCCTGCGGGTGCGCGCCGTTGTTTTGGGCGAGGTGGAGGATACGGACTTTGCGTTGCTTCCTGTGGATGGGACAACGCAGAAGGAAGTAAAGATCGGTGTGGAGGAATATTCTGCAAGGATCGAAAACGGTAAGATTACGGCGGTTCTTACGGTGAATCCATGGAATCATGAGTGCGATGTTGCCTTTTACAACCAGAAGGGAGAGCTGCTCCTGAAAGAAGCAGGCAGCGGCGGTGCGCTGAACAAAAAGAACCGCTTTTTTAAGCCTATCATCGGCGGGGATTTCAGGCTGACGGTAACCTTTGCCTCCGACCCTTCCGAAAAGCTTTATGGAATGGGGCAGTACCAGCAGGATCTGCTGAATGTGAAGAACTGCAATCTGGAGCTGGCCCACAGAAATTCCCAGGCAAGCGTACCCTTTGTGCTTTCCAGTCTGGGATACGGGTTTTTGTGGCATAATCCTGCCATAGGGCGGGTGAGTTTCGGGGGCAATACCACGGAGTGGTATGCGGAGAGCACGAAGCAGATGGATTATTGGATCACGGCGGGAGATACGCCGGATGAGATCGAGGGTTCCTATGCCGACGCAACCGGCAAAGCCCCCATGATGCCGGAGTATGGCATGGGCTTCTGGCAATGCAAGCTGCGTTACTGGAATCAGGAACAGCTTCTTTCCGTGGCAAGGGAGTATAAAAGGAGAAATATTCCCATTGACGTGATTGTCTGCGATTTCTTCCACTGGCCAAGGATGGGGGATTACCGCTTCGACGAGGAATTTTTCCCGGATCCGGATGCCATGGTGCGGGAGCTTACGGAAATGGGGATCGAGCTGATGGTGTCGGTGTGGCCCCAGGTGGATGTGAGGAGCGAAAACTACCAGGAGATGAAACAGCAGGGGCTTTTAGTCAAAGCGGATAAGGGCGTGGACATTGCCATGCTCTATAACGGGAACAGCACTTTCTATGACGCCACCAATCCCCGCTCCAGAGCTTATGTATGGGGAAAATGTAAGAAGAACTATTATGATAAGGGGATCAAAATCTTCTGGCTGGACGAGGCGGAGCCGGAATACACCGGGTACGATTTTGATAACTATCGTTATTATCAGGGCTCCGTGGCCCAGGTGGGGAATATTTATCCCCAGGCCTATGCCCGCACCTTTTATGAGGGAATGCAGGCTCAGGGACAGGAGAAGATTGTAAACCTGCTCCGGTGCGCCTGGGCAGGGAGCCAGCGTTATGGGGCCCTTGTTTGGAGCGGAGACATCCATTCCAATTGGGAAACTCTGCGCAGGCAGGTGTGTGCGGGGCTGAATATGGGAATTGCAGGGATTCCCTGGTGGACTACGGACATCGGAGGCTTTACCGGCGGAAATCCAAAAGAGGAAGCCTTCCGCCAACTCTTTATTCGCTGGTTTGAGTGGGGCGCCTTTTGCCCTGTGATGCGTCTGCACGGAGACAGGGTGCCCTCTACTCCCATTGTAAACAAAGCCGGGGAAGTGATGAATCCCACCGGAGCCGACAATGAGGTATGGAGCTATGGGGAGGAAAATACGGACACACTGGTGAAGTATATCCGTTTCCGGGAAGCCATGCGTCCCTACACCAGAAGGCTTATGGAGGAAGCGCATACTCTGGGGCGTCCTGTGATGCGGCCCATGTTCTATGAATTCCCTGAGCAGTCCTGCTGCTGGGATATGAAAGAGCAGTATATGTACGGCAGTGAGATCTTGGTTGCCCCTGTTTTGTACCAGGACAGCTATGAGCGGGAGGTTTATCTTCCGGAAGGGGCAAAGTGGACGGACGCCCATGACAAAACCGTATATGAGGGCGGGCAGACCATCAGGGTAAAGGCTCCCCTGGAAGTGATCCCGGTGTTTCTCAAAAACGACAGCTTAAAAGAGCTGGCCGGGATGATATAATCCCATAGCCTGTTACGGGCCTATACAAAGGACTGGTCCCGTAACAGGCCGCTATACACAGGAGTGAGAGGAAAAGAGGTTAAGGATATGAGGTTTGAAGAAAAAAATCATGTGTTATTGGTATCCCACCAGGGAGAAAGGCTCAGGATTGAGGCTTGGGGCGCGGATTCTCTCCGGGTAAGGGCGTCGCGTTATCGGGAGTTTACGGGAAGAAACTGGGCGCTGACAGAGGATGTGCCGGAAGAACAGAGGAAAGCGGAAATTTTTATCAGCCGGCCCGACGGGAAGAAAGGCGCCGGAACAGACAGTGCCGAGGCCGACACTGACCCGGGGGCGCTTCAGATGCAAAGTTACGCTACCATCCAAAACGGCAGACTGAAAATCAGGGTAAACGGAGCGGGTGTTATTTCTTTTTACCGGGACGGAAAGCTGTTTTTGCGTGAATATTACCGGAATTATCTTGGCACGGAAAGCAAAGAGAGCTGCTGCCTTAAGATTGTGGGACGGGATTACAAACCTATTACAGGCGGTGATTACGGGCTTACGGTGCGCTTTGAGAGCAACGACAAAGAGAAATTTTACGGGATGGGGCAGTATCAGCAGCCTTATCTGGACTTGAAGGGATGTGTGTTGGAGCTTGCCCAGCGCAATTCCCAGATCAGCATCCCCTTTGCGGTGTCCAGCCTTGGCTATGGCTTTCTGTGGAACAATCCCGCCGTAGGACACGCCAGCTTCGGGAAAAACTATACCCAGTGGCAGGCGCAGGCCACAAAGGAAATGGACTATTGGCTCACCGTGGGCGATACTCCCAAGGACATTGTCAAAAATTATACGGCGGTGACAGGTCGTGCGCCTGTGATGCCTGAAAATTTGTTGGGGCTTTGGCAGTGCAAGCTTCGCTACCGCACCCAGGAGGAAGTGCTTTCGGTGGCAAGGAAGTACCGGGAACTGGGGATCCATCTGGATGTGATTGTGATCGACTTTTTCCACTGGACCAGGCAGGGGGACTGGCAGTTTGACCCCGAATACTGGCCCGATCCCAAAGCTATGTGTCAGGAACTCCATGCCATGGGAACCAAAGTGATGGTGTCCGTATGGCCCTCTGTGGATAAGAAAAGCATTCACTTCAAGGAGCTTTTTGACCGGGGCCTTTTGATCCGTACGGAGCGGGGCAGCACTCAGACCTATGATTTTCAGGGGGACTGTCTGGAAATTGATGTGACCAATCCAGAAGCCAGGGAATTTATCTGGGAAAAGTGTAAAAAGAATTATTTTGATTATGGCATCGATATGTTCTGGCTGGACAACGCAGAGCCGGATTATGCGGTTTATGATTTCGATAACTACCGTTATGATCTGGGGTGTGCCCTGGAGGTCAGCAATATTTATCCCAAAATGTTCACTCAGGCCTTTTATGACGGGATCAGGGAAAACGGTAAAGAAGAGGAAATGCTTCATTTGGTGCGGAGCGGCTGGGTGGGAAGCCAGAAGTATGGGGCGCTGATCTGGTCCGGAGATGTTCCCAGCACCTTTGAATCTTTAAGGGATCAGCTCAGCGCTGGCCTGAATATGGGGCTTGCGGGGATTCCCTGGTGGACCACGGATATTGGCGGCTTTATGACCACGGACGCAGCCAGTGTGGAGTTTAAGGAGCTTCTTCTGCGGTGGTTCGAGTTCGCGGTGTTCAGCCCGGTTCTGCGGATGCACGGCGACCGGGGGCCTCACAACATACCGCCGCTTTCCGACAAGGAGTATGGGGGCGGAAGTCTTTATACCGGGCAGCCCAACGAGCTGTGGAGTTATGGGGAGGACGCCTTTGCCATCATGAAGACATGGCTGGAAAAAAGACTTGCCTTAAAGCCCTATATCGAGACGCTGATGAAGGAGGCAAGTGAAAACGGTACGCCTCTGATGCGTACCATGTTTTATGAATTCCCGGAGGATGAAAGATGCTGGAATCTGTCCGATCAGTATATGTTCGGCTCTAAGTATCTGGTTGCCCCGATTTTAAATGCCGGACAGCGGGAGAGGGAGGTTTATCTGCCAGCGGGAAGCTGGAAGGATTTCCGGGACGGCAAAAGTTATGAGGGCGGGAGAGTGATCTGCGCCCAGGCCCCCATTGACAGTATTCCCGTGTTTGAAATGGAGTAGGATTTATCGGTTATTATATACTTGTTTCCTCTAAGACGAAATAAAATTTTGTAAAAACGGGAGACTTTCAGACCATGATGCAACTTTGATGCAACCCTGTTTTATAATAGAATCCATACCGACAGAAAACGACAAAAAAAGGCAGGAAAGCTGGGGGCGCTCTTTCCTGCCGTAACAAAAGACGCGGGGGATTATGGGATGAAACGTGGAAAAGAACCGATAAAAAGAACAAAACGATTATTGCCTTTCTTGTTTTTAGCGATTTGCCTGGCCGGATATGGAACCTGTCTGACCGGATGCGGAAATTCGAGGGAAGCGGCAGAAGAAGTGCCGGAGGTGAAAGTCGAAAAAATTCCTTTGGAGGAAGAGGCTGCGGAGGATGGCGGGGCAACGAAGGGCGCACCGGCCGATGAGATGCTGGCCGATCAGGCATCCGGGGATAGGGAAGACAATAGGGTAGGCAGGGAAAAGGACGACAGCGCGGCATCGGAAGAGGAGCCCGGCAAGGTGCTGCCTGCCCAGGTAAAAGACAGGCCAAAGGGGTGGTCCCTTACGCTGGCTTCCGAGGATTGGGGGCTTTCCTTTGGCGAGGAGGGCGCTGCCCCCAGGGGAAACGCTTCCGCCGAAGACCTCCTGTGGTACGACGCTTATTTTGTGGGAGGCGGCGACGAGAAGGTGATCTATCTCACCTTTGACTGCGGTTATGAAAACGGAAACACGGCGCCTATTCTGGACGCCCTGAAAAAGCACAATGCGCCGGGAGCCTTCTTTGTGGTGGGACATTTTCTGGAGACGGCTCCGGATATGGTAAAGCGCATGGTGGAGGAGGGCCACACGGTGGGGAATCATACCTACCACCATCCGGATATGTCGGCGATCTCCGAACTTTCTTCCTTTCAGAAGGAAGTAGATGACGTGGCGAATCTGTTTCAGGAGATTACCGGCACGGAGCTTTCCCCTTTTTACAGGCCGCCCCAGGGAAAGTGCAATACAAGGAATCTGGAGATGGCCCAGGAGCTTGGCTATTATACAATCTTCTGGAGCCTGGCCCATGTGGACTGGATCACCGACGATCAGCCCAGCCATGAGGAGGCTTTAGACAAGCTGACAAAGCGTATTCATCCAGGGGCAATTGTGCTGCTGCATAACACCTCCCAGACAAACGGGGAGATAATGGATGAGCTTTTGACCAGGTGGGAGGAGATGGGGTATTCCTTTGGGACGCTGGGGGAGTTGGTGAAGGGGTAGGAGAATGAAGCCTCAATTAATTTTTTCCTGGATTTTACCCAAATATCGTTTTAGCAAAAAGTAAATCCACATGGCAGACAAAACAAATGCGGGAAGCATATAAAGTGGTACATCTTCTAGAATTGCTTTTCCAATCCAAAAAGAGGGCAGTGGAGATGTTACGTATTGGGTGTCTGATTGAATGAAAAACGGGGTAACGGCGCCTAAAATGGTCAGCGTAGATAACTTTGCCACTGCCATACCCTCCAGCTTGTTTGACGAAAACGTTAAAACAAGCAATGCGACAATCATGCCCTGCAAAGTTCCTCCTGCCGCCAGTAATAAAATGGTAAGTGGAGAAAGAGCCGTCAGCTTAAAGACAGATAACAGAATAGCAGTTGCAAAAAATGCAATAACAGCAGGAATACCAAACCGTGCAAATAGATAGCCTGTTTTTCCTAAAGGCGTAATGAATAAATAGCTGACTGTCTTTTCATCCCTTTCTTCTAAAGAAACCATTGCTGAGACAAAGCAGAACATAGTGGACGGGAGCATTGCAAATAGTAGATCAATCAACTCGTAACAGGGTGAGATGATTGACGTTATATGAAAACTGTCTGTCAAAGCAGTTTCTAATAAAGGGATGGCAAATCGAAAGAAAAAACCTGCAAGAATTGGCGCAAGGCAGGATACAAGCAGCATCATGTCCCGACGCAAAACAGCTATCATTTGGAAAAAGCTTAATCTGATCGCTCTCATAACTTCACCCCTCCCATACGATCCCACATTTTCAAGACGCAAAATCTCGAAAGCATAAATAAAACTACCGTCAGTGCTGTTGTGGCCAAAAAACCTGTTGCAGACAGAGAACGACCTGAAACCATATCCATACAAACATTGACAGGATAATGTCCCCACCATGCAGGAGTAATTCTAAATAAATGCAAAATTGCAGGAACAAAGCAAATGGCTTCGATTGGTACAGTCCATAATATAAATTGATTAAGACTTGCAATTTTTGTTGCAACGATGATTCCAAACAATGTAAAAATCACACTGGATAGAAACGTACCAAACAGCACAATGAACAAATGATCCACACCCGCAGCTAACGCTAAAATAGCTGCAACGACAAGGGAAATGGCGGATAATGAACTGACTTTAGCAATCACATATTCCGTTGCATGGACAGGAGAAACCGCCAATGCACAGGTTGTATTCTGGCTCTTTTCCAAAAGGACAATCGCCCCCATGAAGAACAGTCCCATTGAGGCAGGGTCGGAAAAGATTAAAATCGCAGCAGCTTTTTCTTTCCAGTTTTCGGGAAGTGCAAAAAGAACTGCTATATAAATTATGGTCAGCGCTTCATATAAAAAATAGAAGCCATATTTTGCCTGAAAGCGCATATCCATTAAAAACAACCTTTTTAACCTCATAACAGCGTCCTCCCCGTAATATCCATAAAAATGTCATTTAAGGTTGGTTCACTGCTATGAATGGATTGTAGCCGGTTTTCAGCGATCAGGCTTTTCAGCCGCTCATCGGAAGATATTTGTTCCAAAGAGCAGCTTGCGCTATGCTCCCCATTCTCAATCCATGTATAGGTTACGGCCGCCGCACCTTTTGACATGATCAGATTATGTGGGCTGTCAAGGGCGCATATTTTACCATTTACAATAAACGCTACCCTGTCACAAAGCTCGGCGGCGTCCTGCATATTATGCGTGGTCAAAAGAATGGTTTTCCCTTTTGCCTTTTCCTCTAAAATCATATTTTTCATCATACGGCTGTTTGCGGGGTCAAGCCCGCTGGTCGGCTCGTCAAGGCAGAGCAAGGGTGGGTCATGCAACAATGCTTTTATAAAGTTTAAGCGGGATTTCATTCCCTTTGAATAATCGGCTACACGCTTATCGGCATCCTGCTCCAAACCCACCATTTTCAAAAGAACATCCACCGGACGAGGCTGTTTTTTGTATAGTGATGAGAAAAACTGCAAATTCTCTTTTGCCGTCAGCTTTTCATACATTGTTGAAAATTCAAAATCAACCCCTATATTCTCATAGAAATGCTTTGTGCGGTTTTTACACTCAACGCCATTTACGATACAAGAACCTTGATATGTCCGCAACATTCCAATCAAGATTTTCTGTAATGTGCTTTTACCGGCTCCGGATGGTCCCAGAAATCCAAAGATTTCACCCTCCGAAACGGAAAAACTCATACCGGAAATGAATGGGCTTTTCGAGTAACTAAATGAAAGATTTTCTACTGTTATCATACCTGCCTCCGTGCTATTTGACCTGATTAATCTGTATAGTCAAATAAAAAGCTGTTTTAAGTCCGGCCGGCGGCCAGACTCCTTAAATAATTTGTGTTACAATACCATAAATCAGGGAATACAATGCTTCATCATACTGTTCGCCAATCTCTGCTTTATGCAGCGTTGCAAAATAAATTGCGTGGAATGCGGCACTGAGAACCTTTACGTCTGCTTCCTTTTTTACAGGAAACAGAGCAAGCATTTTTTCAATCGTATCTGTATCATCCTGAAAATGCTCCTCTACAATTTCCCTTGGCAGTTTACGCACAAGCAATTCCACTTCATCTACATCGATCAATTTCAGAATCAGCATTTTTTCTGTCATTTTATAGAATTCGAATATCACATCGGTCAGTTTTTTGGCCGAAAGCTCCGTATTGGCAATGCCGGAAATGGCTTGATACAGCTTGCGATTGACATTTTCCTGCTGTTCCTGAATGACTTCAAACAAAAGCAATTCCTTTGACTTATAAAAGAGATAGAAAGTTCCTTTCGGAATCTTAACCCTTTTGACGATTTCATCGACCGTGGTGCGGCGGACGCCATACTTCGCAAGGCATTTAGCCGCTTCTTCTTTCAACCGCTTTCTGATATATTCCCGCTCCTGCTCTGAATAACTCTTTGGCACTTTATTGCCTCCTATTTGACCAATTTCCTTTATATAGTCATTATATATATCTTACAGAACTCTGTCAATAGCCTTAAAGCATCGAATTAAATGAATACCGGTATTTGCAGATAGATAACTATTCCATTCTATGATACAATATGAATAGCAAAAAACAGGGCTGGGATATTGCCGGGAGGATCAAACGATGAGCAGAACCATAGGGATTGGCAAGCAGGATTTCGAAAAAGTGAGAATCAACCACAATTTCTATATCGATAAAACACACTTTATCAGAGAGTGGTGGGAAACGGATGATGACGTGACGCTGATCACAAGGCCAAGAAGGTTCGGAAAAACATTGAACATGAGCATGCTGGAGAAGTTCTTTTCCATAGAATATGCAGGCAGAGGGGAGCTTTTTGAAGATCTTTTTATATGGCGGCATGAGAAATTCCGTAAGCTGCAGGGAACATGGCCCGTGATTGCGCTCAGCTTTGCAAAGGTGAAGGAGACTTCTTTTCCAAGCGCCAAAAAAAGAATCTGCCAGATCATTACCGAGTTGTACAATAAATTCGATTTTCTGGTTGAGTGTGGGCTATTGAATGAAAAAGAAAAGGAGTTCTATGGCAGGGTATCGGTGGATATGGAGGATTATATTGCAGTGGATGCCCTGAATGTGCTGTCGAATTATCTGATGAGGTATTATGGGAAAAAGGTGATCCTGCTTTTGGATGAGTATGATACGCCCATGCAGGAAGCCTATGTGAATGGGTATTGGAGGGAAATGGTGTCTTTTACCAGAAACCTTTTCAATGCCACCTTCAAAACGAATCCCTATCTGGAACGCGCCCTTATGACAGGTATTACACGGGTGAGTAAAGAATCTATTTTTTCAGATTTGAACAATCTAAGGGTAGTGACAATGACAACGGAGAAATATGAAGATTGTTATGGATTTACGGAGGAAGAAGTATATAGTGCGTAAATGGTTTGCCGGTGCATCCTCCGGGTACAATGATTTTATCAAAGCTTTGCTGATCGGGGATTTAAAGGCGATGAACACTTATATGAACAGGGTGAGCGTGGAGATGTTCAGCTATTTTGACACCGGGAAAAGGCCTTCCATGGACGAGCCGGAACGCTTTTATCATGGCTTTGTGCTGGGGCTTATGGTGGAACTCTCTGACCGTTATGTGATTACGTCAAATCGGGAAAGCGGGTTTGGGCGGTATGATATTATGCTGGAACCCAGGGAAACAGGCCCCGGAGCAAATGATGCAATAATTATAGAATTTAAAGTGCAGGAGGAAGAGGAAAGGGAATTGGCGGACACGGTGCAGGAGGCATTGTGGCAGATTGAGGAGAAGGATTATCAGGCGTCGCTTGTGGCAAAGGGAATCCCGAAAGAACGGATCCGAAAATACGGGTTTGCTTTCTGCGGGAAGAAGGTTCTGATCGGGAAACCGCCATTGACAGATAATTAAAGGCAGAGCAGACAGTGAAATCCCCCGCAGCAAGCTGCGGGGGATTTCACCCTCGCGGCATTCGCCAAATGTCTGCTTCGCAGCCGCTTGGCTCATTGCTCGCGGGAATAAAGAGGCTGTCGCACTGATGACTAAAAGATCACAGGAGTGAGGGCCTTTTTTCGTCCTACGCTCCATTTGGGTGAAAATACTATTGTTTACTTTACCACCGTTTTAGTGTATATTTATGTAAGTGAGCAAACAGTGGCCACTGAGAAAACAACGGATACCAGGCTTCGCCAGGCATCCTTATGTTAATGAAAAGCGGAACAATGTATTTCAGGGTGGTTTCCTGTAAACGCATCACCGTGAGGAACTGCTATGACATGTAAAGAAGTGGAGAAAACAATTCCGTTATTTCTCGAGGACGATCTGGACACCGATGATCTGAGAGAATTTCTGGAGCATATAGAGGAATGCGATGAGTGCATGGAGGAGCTTTCCATTCAGTTTCTGGTTCTGGAGGGCTTATCCAGGCTGGAGGCGGGCAACGTGTTTGATCTGAAAAACGAGCTGGATTTTCGGATGGAGGAGGCCGAACATGCCCTGTGGCGGCGGGAGAACATGCAGCGTTTTTTGTATTTGCTGGAAGGTCTTGTGGCGCTGGCGGGTACGGTTTTGGCCATACTGCTGTTTGCGCTGCTATAGGATAAGAGAAGATATTTGTGCAGTGCAGCAGAAAGCTTTGAAGCGGGAAAGAATGGAGGATTATTATGAAAAAACTGGTACTGATAGACGGACACAGTATTTTGCACCGGGCCTTTTATGGCGTGCCCGATCTCACCAACAGCGAAGGGCTGCACACCAATGCGGTGTATGGGTTTTTAAATATCCTCTTCAAGATTTTGGAGGAGGAGAGCCCGGATTATCTGACAGTGGCCTTTGATGTACATGCGCCTACCTTCCGCCATGAAATCTATAAGGAATATAAAGGAACCCGCAAGCCCATGCCGGAAGAGCTGCGGGAGCAGGTGCCTGTGCTCAAGGAGGTCTTGAAGGCGATGGGTATCCGGATCATTGAACAGGCCGGGCTTGAGGCGGACGATATTTTAGGCACCCTGGCAAAGCGGGGAGAGAAGGAAGGGATGGAGGTTTCCCTTGTGTCCGGCGATCGGGATTTGCTTCAGGTGGCCACGGAGCATATCAAAATCAGGATTCCCAAGACCAAGGGAGGAAAGACGGAGATCGAAGATTACTATGCCGCCGATGTGGAGAGCAAATACCGGGTAAATCCCATTCAGTTTATTGACCTGAAAGCGCTTATGGGCGATACGGCGGATAATATTCCGGGTGTTCCCAAGGTGGGGGAGAAGACAGCTACGGATCTGATGGTGCAGTTTGGCTCCCTGGAAAATATATACGCCCACCTGGAAGAGGTGACCAAAAAATCTGTCAGGGAATCCCTGTTGACCAATAAGGAACTGGCGGATTTAAGCAAGGTTCTGGCTACCATCAATGTGGAGAGTCCCCTGGAGTTTCGGTTTGAGGAGGCAGAAGTGGGGAACTTCTATACTCAGGAAGCCTATGCACTTTTTAAAAAGCTGGAATTTAAAAATATGCTCTCCCGTTTTGACGGCTCTGTCAATGGGGGAGAGAGCAATGAAAAGCTTACCGCTAGGTTCTGCATGACAGAAGAGCTTTCGGAGGTGGAGGCCCTTTTTGAGAGGGCCAGGAGCCAGGAGGAAGTGGGCCTTGGGGTGCTTAAGGAGCCGGGGGTAAAGGGGGAGCTTACGGGAATTTCCCTGGCATTTGGCAGGGAGTGCGTTTTTATCCCGCTCCAGGGGCTGGTCACAGAAGGATATTTGCAAGGGAAAATTTCTGTACTTGCCCATAGCAGTAAGATCGCCTGCGGAAATATCAAGAGCGCTTATGAGTACTTACAGTGCGACGAGACGGAGCGGTTTTTTGACGTGATACTGGCGTCCTATCTTTTGAATCCCCTGAAAAACGACTATTCTCTTGCGGATGTGGCAAACGAACATCTGGGGCTGATGATTCAGGAGCGAAGCCAGCGGTTCGGGAAAAAGAAGCTGGCCCAGGCCTATGAGGAGGAGCCAAAGGCTTTTACGGAGTATGCCTGTTTCCTGGCCCATGTGTCTCTGGCGGCAGCTCCGGTGCTCCAAAGGAAGCTGGAAGAAGCCGGTATGGCTTCTCTTATGAGAGAGATCGAAATGCCTCTCACCTATGTGCTCTATGATATGGAAAGGGAAGGGATTTTGGTCAGGCCCCAGGAGCTCAAAGCCTATGGGGACGCTCTGACGGGCCGGATCGGCGAGCTGGAGCAAAAGATCTATGAGCAGGCAGGGACGGAGTTTAATATCAATTCCCCCAAACAATTGGGAGAGATTCTTTTTGAAAGGCTAAAGCTTCCCGGCGGGAAAAAGACCAAAACGGGTTATTCCACAGCGGCGGATGTGCTGGATAAGCTGGCCGGGGATCATCATATAGTGGCGGATGTGCTGGAATACCGGGGACTTGCCAAGCTAAAGTCCACCTATGCGGAGGGGCTCTCGGCCTTTATCGGAGAGGATAAGAGGATTCACACCACCTTTAACCAGACCATCACGGCTACGGGGCGGATCAGCTCCACAGACCCTAACTTGCAGAATATCCCTATGCGGATGGAGCTGGGAAGAAAAATCCGGAAGGTTTTTGTGCCGAAAGAGGGATGCCTCTTTACGGATGCGGATTATTCTCAGATTGAGCTGCGGATTCTGGCCCATATGTCCGGGGATGAGCAGCTTATTGACGCCTACAAAATGCATGCGGACATTCACAGAACTACGGCCTCTCAGGTATTCCACATTCCCTTCGAGGAGGTGACGGACTTACAGCGCCGTAACGCAAAGGCGGTAAACTTCGGAATTGTCTATGGAATCAGTTCCTTTGGCTTAAGCCAGGGCCTGAGCATTACCAAGAAGGAGGCGGCGGAGTACATTGAGCAGTATTTTACCACCTATCCGGGGGTAAAAAGGTTTTTGGACAATGCGGTAAAGGAGGCAAAGGAAAAAGGCTATGCGGTTACCCTGTTCGGCAGAAGAAGGCCGGTGCCTGAGCTATCCTCCTCTAACTTCATGCAGCGCTCCTTCGGGGAGAGAGTCGCCATGAATTCCCCCATACAGGGAACGGCGGCGGACGTGATCAAGATCGCCATGGTGCGGGTGTACCAGCGGTTAAAGGAGGAAGGGCTGAAATCAAAACTGATCCTTCAGGTACACGATGAGCTCTTGATAGAGACCTACCGGGAAGAGGCAGAGCAGGTGAGAACTATATTGGAGGAGGAAATGAGCCGGGCAGCGGACTTTTCCGTGCCTCTTGAGATTGATCTCCATGAGGGAAGCGACTGGTATGAGGCAAAATAGACCTTGAATGTTAGGAAAGCAAGTTTGGAAGTCTGCTTCCAAACTTGATATTGGTGGCAGTATCGCATTGCGTTGCCGCAAAAAACGCGGCATGGAGGTTAGAAATGAAAGTGATTGGAATTACTGGCGGCGTGGGTTGTGGAAAATCCGCGTTGCTTTCCTATGTAAAAGAAAAATATAATTGCAAGGTGATTTTGGCAGACGAGGTGGCCCACAAGGTGAAGGAGCCGGGGCAGAGCTGCTATGAAGCGCTGGTGGAGCTTTTGTCTGCGGATATTTTGGAGGAAGATTTACAGATTAACAGGGGGAAAATGGCGGCGAGAATTTTTGAGTCCCAGGAGCTTTTAAAAAGGGTTAACGAGATTATCCATCCGGCTGTGAAAACCTTTATTTTAAATGAGATTGCCAAGACCAGAGCGGAGGGAAAGGCAGACTTTCTGTTTTTGGAGGCGGCCCTTCTGATCGAAGAGGGATATCTGGAAATCGTGGACGAGATGTGGTATATTTATGCGGATGAGCAGGTGCGGCGCAGGAGGCTTAAAGAGAAAAGAGGCTACTCCGACCAAAAGATAGAGGCAATCTTTCGCTCTCAGCTCACAGAGGAAGCGTTTCGGCGGCATTGCGGGTTTGTGGTCAATAACAGTGAAAGCCTGGAGAGCGCCTGCAGGCAGATTGACGAGAGGCTTTGTTTTTGCTCTTGAAAGGAAAGGTTACAGGGATGAGAATTTGCAGTATTGCCAGCGGAAGCAGCGGAAACTGTATTTATGTTGGCTCAGAAGCCACACACCTTCTGGTGGATGTGGGAATCAGCGGAAAGAGAACGGAGGAAGGGCTCAGGGACTTAGAGCTCTCTATGAAAGATATTGACGGTATCCTGATCACTCATGAACATGCAGATCACATTGCCGGACTAGGCGTTCTTGGCAGAAAGTATGGCGTCCCGGTTTATGCCACTGCGGGGACGATTGAGGCAATCAAGAGCTGCTCTTCGGTGGGGATACTCCCGGAAGAGCTCTTCCATGTGATAAGGGCGGATGAAAAGGTGATCATCAAGGACTTAACCTGTAATCCCATCGCCATATCCCACGATGCGGCAGAGCCGGTGGCCTACCGGATTTCCCATGGAAAGAAAAAGGTGGGGATCATTACCGATCTCGGAACCTATAATGACTATACGGTGGAATCCCTGCGGGGGATGAATGCCCTTCTCCTGGAAGCTAATCATGATGTGAATATGTTACAGGTAGGGAGATATCCCTATTATTTGAAGCAAAGGATTCTGGGAGATCGGGGGCATCTTTCCAACGAGAGGGCGGGGCAGCTTTTGTGTGAGCTTTTGCATGAAGGGCTTGAGGCTGTGGTCTTGGGCCATTTGAGCCAGGAAAATAACCTGCCGGAGCTGGCCTATGAGGCGGTGCGGGTGGAGGTGACCATGGCCTGTGCAAAAAGCAAGGAAAAAGAGCATCAGCCGGACATTGGATTTTCCGACTTTCCCCTGTATGTGGCTTCCAGAAGCAGGCCGTCTTCGGCCATCTGTCTGTAAAAATTTTGGATTGTATTTACATAGAAATATCATTGCTACATAGAAATTTTAAAAAGTACTGCGATATAAATACCTGAAAGGAGTAAGAATATAAAAATGGACAGGACAGTGATTACGGTAGTAGGAAAAGACACGGTGGGAATCATTGCAAGGGTTTGTACCTATCTTGCGGACAATAAGATCAATATACTGGATATTTCCCAGACCATTGTGCAGGGATTCTTCAATATGATGATGATCGTGGACACAGGCATGATGACCAAGGGATTCGGCCAGATGTCGGAAGAGCTTCATGCTCTGGGTGAAGAGATCGGAGTGGATATCAAGTGTCAGAGAGAAGAGATTTTTGATAAGATGCACAGAATATAAGGAGCATAGATATGATTAATTTGTTTGAAGTGGTGGAAACTAACGAGATGATTACCAGAGAAAATCTGGATGTTCGCACCATTACGCTGGGTATCAGCCTTCTGGATTGTATGGATTCTGATCTGGTTAAGCTTAAGGAGAAGATATATAACAAGATTTACGGCGCGGCAAAGGATCTGGTAAAGACCGGGGAGGAAATTGCCGGAGAATTTGGGATTCCGATTGTCAATAAAAGAATTTCAGTGACGCCCATGGGACTCATCGGGGGGACTGCCTGCAAGACGGTGGAGGATTTTGCATCCCTTGCAAAAACCCTGGATGAGGTGGCCAAGGCTGTGGGCGTGAATTTTATCGGAGGGTATTCGGCACTGATTTCCAAAGGGATGACGGCTGCGGATGAGCTTTTGATCCGCTCCATCCCCCTTGCGCTGTCCCAGACAGAGCGGGTATGCAGTTCAGTGAATCTGGGTTCCACCCGGACGGGTATCAATATGGACGGGGTAAAGCTCATGGGCGAGATCGTGAGGCAGACGGCGGAGTATACCAAAGAACAGGACTCCCTGGGCTGCGCCAAGCTGGTGGTGTTCTGCAATGCGCCGGACGACAATCCCTTCATGGCGGGCGCGTTCCACGGAGTGAGTGAGGCGGATAAGGTGATTAACGTGGGAGTCAGCGGGCCCGGGGTGGTAAAAAATGCCGTCAGCAAGGTTCGGGGAGAAAATTTCGAGGTTCTCTGCGAGACCATCAAAAAGACAGCCTTTAAGGTGACCCGGGTGGGACAGCTCGTGGCCCAGGAGGCGTCCAGACGCCTGGACGTGCCCTTTGGAATCGTGGATCTGTCCCTGGCCCCCACACCTGCCATCGGAGACAGCGTGGCGGACATTCTCTGTGAGATGGGGCTGGAATATGCGGGAGCGCCGGGAAGCACAGCCGCCCTTGCGCTCTTAAACGATCAGGTAAAAAAGGGAGGCGTGATGGCCTCCTCCTATGTGGGAGGCTTAAGCGGGGCATTTATTCCGGTCAGCGAGGATCAGGGAATGATCCACGCGGTGGAAGCCGGGGCTCTTTCCCTAGAAAAGTTAGAGGCAATGACCTGCGTGTGTTCCGTAGGCCTTGACATGATCGCCATACCAGGAGATACCAAAGCCTCCACTATCTCGGGCATTATTGCGGACGAGATGGCAATCGGCATGGTGAACCAGAAGACTACGGCGGTGCGCATCATTCCTGTGATCGGAAAGGGCGTGGGAGAAACCGTGGAATTTGGCGGCCTTTTGGGTTATGCACCAATTATGCCGGTGAATTCTTTTTCCTGCGAGGAATTTGTAAGCCGCGGGGGGAGGATTCCGGCGCCGATCCATAGCTTCAAAAATTAGGTGGGTTAGGAAAAAATTAAGATTATTCGCGTTGTTTCTTAAAGGCTATTGTGCTATAGTTTGTAGATAGGTGAGAAGAGAAATACAAGATGAGAGGTAGATTATGAAAAAAAACAAAAAACTGATAGCGATAGCCCTCACTGCCTTTCTGGCAGTGCTCTGGGGATGCGGGAAAGGCAGCGATTCCGGGACAGAGACTGGCGGTTATGTATATGTACCCGAGTATGTGGAGATGGATGTTGAGTGTAATTATATCAGTGCTGTGACGGCAGCGCAGGATTGCGTCTATCTGAACACGGTTTCCTGGGACGAAGAGACAGGGGAGAGCAGCAATAGTCTTTACAAATATGATTTGACAGAAAACAAGGGAGAGTCCCTTTCTCTTGAACTGGATGAGAACAGCAATATCAACGGCATGGCTGCAGGAGCGGACGGAAGTTTGCTTATGATGGTGAATTCTTATTCCTATGAGGAGGATGAGAACGGCGAACCGACAAACTATTCCTCGAAACAAGAGCTGTGGGTAGTGTCTGCGGAAGACGGCTCTATCCAGGAAAAAAAGGATCTCAGCCAGGTTTTCAGCGATCCGGACAACGCCTATGTACAGAATTTCTGCACCGATGGCCAGGGAAATATCTATTTGAGCGACGGCGACAGCGGAATCCACGTAGTGGATCAGAATGGAAATAAGGTCTGCGATATCGACATAGAGGGGTGGATCAATTCCATGGCGGCCTCCAAGGAAGGGGACGTATATATCTCCACTTATGGGGAAAAGGGACTGGAGATGCGAAAAGTGGATCTGGGGACCAAAAAGCTGGGAGAGCCCATGGAAGGATTTGGCGGAGGCTATGGAAATTCAGAGTTTATGACCGGAGCCACGAAAAGCTTTCTCTTTGACAACAGGAGCCAGGTTTCCACCTTTGACCTTTCCACAGGAGAGGAAGAGGTGCTCTTTAAGTGGATTGACGCGGATATCAACAGTGATTCGGTTTCCCAGAAGGGAGAGCTCTCCGACGGCCGTGTGTGGGCGGTAACAAGAGAGTATAGTGAGAATGGCCCTTCCTCCTGTGAGTTGATACTTCTGAGCAAAAAGAAAGCCTCCGAGGTTCCTCAAAAGGAAAAAATATCTTATGGAGCCATGTGGGTGGACAGTAATGTCAAAAGGGCTATTATAGATTTCAACAAGACCAACGAAAAATACCGTATTACCGTAAAGGAATATGGGGAGAACGTGGAAGACTATCAGGCGGCCTACACACAGTTCAATGCGGACTTAACCACGGCCAACTGTCCGGACATCATCAGTCTGAGCAATGTGGACTTTCACATGTATGTGAGCAAGGGCGTATTAGAGGACTTGTATCCTTATATGGAAAAAAGCGGTGTTAAGAAAGAGGATTACCTTGAGAATATTTTTAAGGCCTATGAGGAGGATGGTAAGCTCTATGGCATTTTCCCCAATTTCTATGTAAGCACTACGTTGGCCAAGGCATCCAAGGTGGGAGATAAGAGTGGCTGGACCCTTAAGGAAATGCTGGAATTTGCCCAGGATAAGGATCCTCAGAGCCTGTTTTCCTATGGAAGCAGAAGCAGTATATTCTATTACTGTATTTACAATAATATAGATGAATTTATCGACTGGGAGAGCGGCAAGTGCTCCTTTGACGGGGAGGACTTTATCAAAACCCTGGAATTTGCCGCCGGTTTCCCGGAGGAATATGATTATCAGCAGGAGGAGGAAGGAATATCTTCCAGGATCCGTTCTGACAAGATTCTGCTCATGGATACCAGCGTCAGCTCCGTACAGGAGTATCAGATGTTAAAGGGTATGTTTGGGGAGGAGGTGGCTTTCCTTGGCTACCCCAACAGTGAGCGAAAAGGAAATCTGATCCAGCCTGCGGCGGGCTGCATGGGGCTTGCCTCCAAGTCAAAGAATAAGGAGGGAGCATGGGAATTTATGCAGATCCTGCTTTCGGCAGAATATCAGGACAGTCTTGTTGAGAGCCGCGGCGGATATGGATTCCCTATAAGAAAAGCTTCCCTTGAAAAGCAATTTGAAAAGGATATGACTCCTGACTATTATGAGGATGAAAACGGAAATAAGGTGGAGCAGGCAAAGACCACCTGGGGATGGGACGATTTCCAGATGGAGATCATGGCGGCTACCCAGGAAGAGGTAGATGCGGTGAGGAAGCTGATCGAGTCTGCGGAAAAGATATCCGGCAGTGTGGATCAACAGCTTGTGAGTATTATTACGGAGGAATCGGAACCCTTCTTTAAGGGACAGAAGACGGCGGCGGATGTGGCCGGAATTATTCAGAACCGGATTCAGATATATGTAAATGAAAACAGTTAAGAAACTGTGAGGGATGTAGGATGCATTTTCCTGAAGGTTTCCGCAGAAAAATTTCGCAGAATCTACTGTGGGATTTTCTGCGGAAAGGAAAAAAAATAACAAAAAATAAGTCCAAGAAAAGCAGCAGTCCGAGAACGCGTAAGGGGAAGCTGGTATCCGCTGGGTACTTGTTTCCCAGCATTCTGGGAGTACTGCTGTTTTTCGTGTTACCCTTTCTGATCGTGATTTTCTATTCCGTGGTGGACAACCCTATTAGCAGGCAATTTGTGTTCCTGGACAATTTCGTATCCGTATTTCAGAATAATGCCTTTAAGCAGGCGGCCCGAAACACCATGACTTTTTCGGTGGTGGCGGTGCCCCTGGCGGTAGTATTGTCCCTGATGCTGGCTATGATGCTTGAGAGTAAAATTCCCTTCAGAAGTCAGTTTCGGACTTTCTTTTTGAGCCCCATGATGGTGCCCATAGCCTCAGTGGTTTTGATCTGGCAGGTATTGTTTCACTATAACGGGATGATGAATGAGGTTCTTACCCTTTTTCAGAGGGATAAGGTGGACTGGCTGAATTCTTCTTTTGCCCAGGTGGTGATTGTCGTTCTTTTTTTGTGGAAAAATCTGGGTTATAACATGATTCTGTTCATGTCCGCTTTGAGCAGCATCCCCAAGGATATCCTTGAGGTGGCGGTGCTTGAGAGCGCAACCCCTTTTCAGATTTTCTGGCATATTAAGCTGCGCTATATGTCATCCACGATTTTGTTTGTGACAATCATGTCCCTCATAAATTCTTTTAAGGTTTTCAGGGAAATCTATCTCTTAAAGGGAGATTATCCCTATGACACCATGTATATGTTACAGCATTTTATGAACAACACCTTCAGCAGGCTGGATTACCAGAAAATGTCGGCGGCGGCCATCATGATGGCGATTGTCATGGTCATTATTATCGGTATCTTGTTCCTGACCGAGAATTATTTCGGAAAGGATGTGGAAGGATGAGAAAGCAAACGTCAGGGAAAAGCGAAAAGAAAATCAGAATAAAGAAAGATCTGGGAGAGCTTTCGCAGGAGCGATGGGATAAAGAAGTAAAAAAGAAAAAGAAGATAAGAAACGCCAGACACTTGGTTCGGGTCTGTATTGCCACAACGGTGGCGGCATGTTTTGCGGTACTTTTCCTGATGCCGATTGTGCTCACGATTACCAACTCTTTTATGTCTGCCTCAGAAATTTCATCCAATTACGGGCAGGTTTTTGCCACCACCGATACCGGTGGCAAAGTATATATTGCGGAAAAAGTGAATCTGAAATTTATTCCGGACATGGTATCCTTCAGCCAATATATTACGGTATTGTTTAAGAGCCCGGAATATCTGTTTAAGTTTTGGAATTCCGTAATTCTGGTGGTTCCCATTGTGGCGTTTCAGCTTTTGGTGGCGGCAGGGGCTTCTTACGGGTTTACCAGATACCGGGGAAGGATCAAGGAAATCATCTTTTTTGTATATATTATTCTGATGCTGATGCCCTACCAGGTAACGTTGGTTCCCAACTATCTGGTGTCAGAGTGGCTTCATCTTCTGGATACCAATTGGGCCATCTGGCTGCCCGGGATTTTTTCTCCTTTTGCGGTATATCTCCTGACCAAGTATATGCGCAGAATTCCTGTATCCATGATGGAAGCGGCGCAGATTGACGGAGCCGGAGAGTGGCAGATTTTCAGGCATATTTGTATGCCATTATGTAAGGGCGCCATGTGCTCCATTGCAATTTTGCTTTTTATCGACTACTGGAATATGGTGGAGCAGCCGCTGATTCTGTTATCAGATCAGGAAAAGCATCCTCTTTCTGTGTTTCTCTCAAAGATTAACGCAGGGGAGATCGGGCTGGCTTTTGCGGTAGCTACCATATATATGGTTCCTCCCATTCTGGTATTTTTGTATGGAGAGGATTATTTGGTAGAGGGAATCACCTATCAGGGCGGTATTAAAGGATAGATATATTAGAAACAGGAACGGAAGGGATAAGGCTATGAATGAGAACGAAGGAAAGAAAAGAAGAGAATGGGTAAAGAATGCGGCGATCATCTTTTTGACGATCATGTTGATCCTTACCTTTTTTTCCAATACGATTATGAATTATTCCCTGCCAGAGGTGGCGACCCAGTATGTGCAGAGCGGCTCCATTACCGCTAAGGTGCGGGGAACAGGGAATGTGGAGGCCACAGACCCTTACAGCGTGATGGTAAAGGACACCCGGGTGATTTCCAGTGTGGCCGTCAAGCAGGGCGATACGGTGGAAAAGGATCAGGTTCTTTATTATCTTGAGGATAAGGAAAGTGATGAACTTAAGCAGGCTGAAAAAGAGCTGTCGGATTTGGAGCTGGCTTACATGAAGGGGCTTTTCGGCAGCACGGTGTCGCCGGAGGTCATAAACAAGGTGGCGAGCGGCAATACGGATTCTTTCTCTTCCTATAAGTCAATGGTGACGGATATGCAGGAGCGGCTGCAGGCGGCGGAGGACCGGGTAAATGAATGCCAGAAGGTGGTGGAGAGCATTACGCTGGAAAATACCATCAGCACCAATGACGCCGGGGCAAGTACGGTTGTAGACGAGATGGCAGAGGCGGCGGCAAATACGGATCTTACCAATGCGACAGCGGCCTTTGAGGAATATAAGAGTAAAAAGTTAGCTGAGCTGGACAGTGATATAAAGGAAAAGCAATATCAGATCGATGATTTAAAGCTTCTGATCAGTGAAGCCCAGGGGGCAACGGGAAGTGCAGGTATCGGCACAGGGACAGGAAGCGGGACAGGAGGCGGAAACAACAACCCTAGTAGAAGCGACACCGTATCGAGTGCCAGCGGAACTTTATTTGAACAGCAGAGAGCGCTGGTTGAAGAAAAAATTAATGTCATCAATGCCCTGGGAGGCAACATACCAAATAGTAAAACACAGCAGGGCTGGCCCTGGGAAGATGCAGTGCGAAACTGGTATAACAATTTACCTTGGGCAAATCTGGCAGCGGATATTCAAAAAAAACATGAAGCAGCTTACGGGGAGTACCGTGTTGCGGTGGATTCCATGAATGCAACGGCGGAAACCTTAAGGGAGTATGGAAGCGATAATTCCCAGCAATCCAGGCTGGAAAGTCTCGAGGAAGAATTAAGGGATCTTCAAAGGGCCAGGGACGAGGTGAGCGCTGTTACGGTCAACTCTAATGGCGATGTACAGGAGGCCAAAAGCCGGCTGGAACAGGCCCAGCGAAATATCAGAGAGATCACAGGTGCAAATAAGCTGGCCTCCGCAGAGGCAATGAACCGTCTTGCCAACGCAGAAGCCGCCCTGAAAAACGCCCAGGCCGTTTACGAGCTGCTTAAGACAGAACAGACGGAGCTGTCTGCCGATATCAATGCGGAGCTGGATCTCTCCAAGGCAACCAAGGACATTGCGGAGAAAAAGGCGGAAATTGAGAAGCTGAAAGAAAATTCCACGGGGGCCACCATCAATGCCCCGGTGGCCGGAACGGTCACGAATCTGGCCTATGTGGCAGGAGAAACCACCAAACCGGAGGAGGCTGCGGCTGTGATTCAGGTGGAGGGCAAGGGGTATACCATGTCCATTTCCGTTACCAATGAGCAGGCGAAAAAGGTGCAGGTGGGTGATAACGCTGAGCTGCAAAATGCCTGGTATTATGATGATGTGCAGGTGATCCTCACGGCCATCAAGCCGGATCCGGATAATCCCTCCCAGAATAAGCTTTTGGTGTTTAATGTGACGGGGGAAAGCGTCCAGGCTGGCCAGGCCCTGAGCGTTTCCGTGGGCCAGCGCAGCACGGAATATGAATTTGTGGTGCCTAACAGCGCTGTCCGGGAGGATAATAACGGGAAATTTATACTGATTGTGGAGTCCAGAAGTGGCCCCTTAAACAACCGGTATATCGCAACCAGAGTGGATGTGGAGGTATTGGCTTCAGACGATACCAACACCGCGATTTCCGCGGCCCTTTACGGGTATGAGTATGTGATCACCACCTCCACCAAGCCTGTGGAGGCGGGCAAACAGGTCAGATTAAATGAATCGTAAAAAACAGATGGCAGGCTTTGCCAGACATCTTGATGTTTAACGAATAGGAGAAAGGGGAGAAGCACAATGAAAATAAAAAGATTTCTACAGGGTCTGACTCTGAAACAGATTGTGTTTTCCCTGCTATTTTTCCTCTCTCTTATCCTGTATCTTATTTTGTCTCTGTGGATTCGTCACAAGACAGGCAGTCTCATTGACCAGCAGGCCGCAAGACGCTGGGATCAGGAGGGCGGCAGCGCCCAGGTTAGTTGTTTTCTGGCAGAGGGGGTGGAGATAGACGAGTTTACGATCAAGAGTTTTCAGCAGAAGCTGGAACAAAGCCTTTTGGAGGTCAGCTCTGAGCTGCGGGAAAACCAGCAGGAGAATAAGCGGTTGTTTATTGACGCCTACAGCGCTCTTGGCAGAATTAAAGTAGTCAGCGATAAAGGAAATCTGGAAGCCAATGCGGTGGGGATCGGGGGCGACTTTTTCCTCTTTCATCCCCTTGAGCTAGTGTCAGGCAGTTATTTTTCCGGGGATAATCTGATGAAAGATTTTGTTGTTCTGGATGAGGACGCGGCGTGGCAGCTTTTCGGTTCCAGTGACATTGCCGGAAAGAGTGTGCTGATCGGCGGAGTTCCCCATTATATATCCGGCGTGGTGAAACGGCAGGAGGATCGTTTTGCAGAAGGGGCGGGACTGTCCGAGACTGTGGTATATGTTTCCAGCGAATCCCTTCGCGCTTACGGGGAAACCCAGGGAATCAGCGTCTATGAGGTGACGGCCCCCAATCCGGTAAAGGGCTTTTTGCTTAACTGTGTGAAGGAAAATCTGGGAGTGGAGGAAAGAGATATGCTGGCGCTGGAAAATTCCGCCCGCTATGGCGTGGAGGCGTTGATTCCTGTGATTCTCTCTTTCGGCACCCGTTCCATGCAAAACGCCGCCATCAAGTTTCCCTATTGGGAGAATATTGGAAGGGGCTGGGAGGATGTAGCGGCTCTGGCACTGATTTTCAGGTGCCTGTTTCTTCTGATTCCGGCAGTGATATTTGTAGTATTCCTCATCATAAAATGGAAGAACAGAACCTTTGGGTTTAGGGATGTAAAAAATTTTGCCATTGATATTAAAGATAAGGCGCTGCAAAAGGTTCGCGGTGAGAAGAATAAGTGGGAGCATTTTTAAAAAGCCGCCTGGCGGTGGCTTAGAGGTTAAAACGAACGTGTTCGTTTTGCAAACATTGTGCCTGCCAATACACGTACAGCATGTATGAAAGTTTGCAGGTCACGGAGAGGGTAGGGCTATTAGTATGAAAAAGTTGACGAAAAAGAAGTGGGTTATAGGGGCGGTAGCTCTGCTTGTAACCGCAGGGCTTTTCGGGTGCGGGAAAGAGCAGAAAGATGGGGGCACAGCGACAACTGCCGTGTCAAAGGATTATGTATACCGCGCGACGGCCCTGGGGCTGAAGGACGATGACGAGCAGAGCGTGAACCAGATTTTCAGGGCAGGAGATAAGCTCTATGCCTATGGAAGCCGCTGGATGGATAGCGGGGAGTATGTCCTCATTTTCAATGAGATCGGCGAGGATGGAACCATCGGCGAGACTTATGAGATTCACAATGAACCAAATTCAAGCATTAACAGAATTCTCATGGACGAGGAAGCCAATCTGTATTGTGTGAAAAATGTATACTATTCTCCCTCGTCAGAGAATATTATGGGGAATTCGGCCCTCACAGTGTTGGACGCGGAGGAGCCTGTTTCAGGGGATACCCAGGAGGATGGAAGCGAGCCTCAACCCAGGGATGAGGAAGATACAGCAGAGGAAGGGGCAGAAGAGGGCGCGGAGGCAGAAGGTGAAGCTGAAACTGAGGATGAAACTGTGGCAGAGGATGGGCCGGAAGCCGATACGGAGGCTGAGAGCGGGTCATACGGCGAAGTGGCAAGCGAGGAACCCATTTTTGAGGAAGGGGAGTCTATTGACGATTATTATCTGGTGAAGATGACTCTTGAGGGGGAGGAGATTTTCTCTGTCAAACTCAATGATGTACCTCAGTTTAAGGCCCTGGGGGAAGAAAACGGATATTTTTATATCGGAGATATGTATCTGAAACAGGGCAAGGCACTGTATTTCAACCTCTATAACCAGTTCTTCCAATTTGACCTGGAAGGAAATTTTGTGAAAAGTGTGGTAAAGGAAGGGCAGCAAAATCCCTTTGAGGAGGTATCCACTCTGATTACTCTTGACGATGGGCGGATGGTGGCCATAATTTATGAGGAGAACGGTATGTCTCTTGCCCTGGCGGATTTGGAGGCGGGAACCCTTGGGGAGAAATATTCGTTGCCCGGCAGGTCTTATGAGTATTCCTACTATCCGGGGTTTGACTATGATCTTTATCTGACAAGCAGCTATGGAGTGTATGGGTATAATCTGGGAGATGAGGACAAAACGCCGATTATGAGTTTTGTGGATTCCGATCTTTCCTATTATTCCGTTTATCAGGTGACAGGTCTGAGCGATCAGGAATTTCTGGCGATTACCAGCGATTGGGATACGTCAGATACCCTTACCAGGTTTACCAAGGTAGATCCGGGGGAGGTAAAGGATAAGCAGGTGATTACCCTTGCCATGACCAATACGGATTGGGGAATCAGACGGCTTGCCATAGATTTTAACAAAAACAGCGAGGAATACAGGATATCAATTCTGGACTATGATGCCCTGTATGGCACGGATGATGACTGGCGGGCAGGGATTAACCGGCTGAATACGGATATTGTCTCTGGAAAGGTACCGGATATCCTGCTTCTGGACAATTCCATGCCGGTGGACAGCTATATCAGCAAGGGGCTTTTTGCAGATTTAAAGCCTTTCATTGAAAAGGACGAAGCTTTTTCCATTGAGGATTTTATGCCCAATGTGATCGAAGCCTGCTGCGTGGACGGAAAGCTCTACAGCCTTGTTCCCTCTTATTCCATAGACACGCTTGTAGCCAAGACCTCGGAGGTGGGGAAAGAGCGGGGATGGACGGTACAGGATGTGAAGGATCTTCTGGCCTCAAAGCCTGAAGGTACCCAGTTCCTGAACAACATAGACAGAGACTCCATGCTGCAATATTGCTTTACCATGTCAGGCAGTCAGTTCATAGACTGGGACAGCGGTACCTGTAATTTTAATTCCGACGGATTTATTCAGATGCTGGAGTTCATTGCCACCTTCCCGGAGGAGGTAAACTGGGACGCTATGCCCAGTGACTTCTGGGATAATTACGATTCCATGTGGAGGGAGGGCAGAGTAATCGCCAATTATGCAAGTATCGGCGATCTGCGTAACTTTAACAGTATAGAAAAGGGAACCTTTGGGGAGGAGATCACCATGATCGGCTTTCCCTCCTCTGACGGGGATGGTTCTGTGATCTGGCCCAGCCTGCGGTTTGCGCTCTCAGCGAAATCAAAGAACAGTGAGGGGGCATGGGAATTTTTGCGAACCTTCCTGATGGATGAGTATCAGGGGGATTTAGAATATGGTTTCCCGCTGAGCATAAAATTCCTGAATGAGCAGGTGGAGAGGGCAATGGAAAGGCCCTACTACACGGATGAAAAAAACAACAAGGTGGAGTACGACGAGACTGCCTATATCAATGGCGTGGAGGTGGTGATTTCGCCCATAACCAGGGAAAGAGCGGATGAGATCGTTGCCCAGCTCTACAGCTTCACCCAGCTTTACCGGGCGGACGATACGCTGCTCAATATTGTCCGGGAGGAGGCAGGGCCATTTTTCGCAGGTCAGAAAAAGGCGCCGGAAGTGGCTTCCATTATCCAGAGCCGGGTGCAGATTTATGTGAATGAGAACAGATAAAGATAGATAAAAATGTATAAAAACAGATAAAAACAGGGCTGCCGTATCCGTAATTGAATGCGGCAGCCCTTTCTTCTCAGAAGTTCTTCTTTTTAGAGATTAAATCCGAAATATCTCACTGCATTATAATAAGAAATGTCTTTCACGATCTCAGATAAAATATCCATGTCTGCCGGGAACTCTCCGTTCTCCACAAGATCGCCGATAAGGTTACACAAAATCCTGCGGAAATACTCGTGCCTGGTGTAGGACAAAAAGCTGCGGGAGTCGGTGAGCATACCCACAAACCCGGAAAGGTTGCCCAGATTAGCCAGAGAGAGCATCTGGTTCTGCATACCGATCTTGTGGTCATTGAACCACCATGCGCTTCCCTGCTGGATTTTGCCTACGGCCTCAGAATCCTGGAAACAGCCGATAATGGTGCCGATGGCCTCGTTGTCGTTGGGATTTAAGCTGTAAATAATGGTCTTGGGAAGTCCCCCTGCTTCTGCCAGCGCATTCAAAAAGTCGGCCAGAGGTGCGGAAGGGGTATCGCTGTTGATACAGTCAAAACCGGTATCAGGCCCCAGTTTCCGGTACATTGGCTTGTTGTTGTCCCGCTTGCAGCCATAGTGGAACTGCATTACCCAGCTCCGTTTCTGGTATTCGCTTCCCACGAAGAGCAGGAAAGCCGTCTTGAATTTCAGTTCTTCCTCACGGCTGAGGGCGGAGCCGGAAAGTCTCTTTTGGAAAATGGCGTTTACTTCATCGTCACAGGCAGGGGCATACATCATAGCTTCAAGACCGTGATCGGAAACGCTGCATCCCATGGAAGCAAAGAAATCCATTCTCTTAGCCAGGGCGGCTTTTAACTCTGCAAAAGAGCTGACCGCCATACCACTTACTTCCGCCAGTTTGGCGATATAGTCCGTATAATCCGGTTTTTCTATGTTCATGGCCTTGTCGGGACGCCATGCGGGAAGCACCTGCACCTCAAAGCTCTTATCAGCGGCCAGGGCAGCATGCCATTCCAAAGAGTCCACCGGGTCATCCGTGGTGCAGACAAGCGTTACGTTGGACTGACGGATCAGATTGCGGGCGCTCATAGAAGGGTCTGCCAGCTTGGCATTGCACAGCTCCCAGACCTCCTCGGCGGTTTTTTTGCTCAGGGCTCCGGTATAGCCAAAGTATCTTTGCAGCTCTAAATGGCTCCAGTGATAGAGTGGATTTCCGATGGCTTTCCCGATCACCTCAGCCCATTTTAGGAATTTTTCTTTATCAGAAGCATCTCCTGTAACATAGCGCTCTTCCACGCCGCAGGAGCGCATAAAACGCCACTTATAGTGGTCTCCCCCGAGCCATACCTGAGTGATGTTGTCGAATTTGCGGTCTTCGGCAATTTCTTTGGGGTTGATATGGCAGTGGTAGTCAAGAATGGGGGTTTTTTCCGCATACTCATGATACAGGGTTTGGGCGGTGGGAGTGGATAAAAGGAAATCCTTATCCATAAATGCTTTCATTTTTAAATCCTCCTTATATTTGTGTAATATTTGCAGTTTCTTTCGTCCGCAATCGGCAGAAATACCACCAAAAATTAATTAAAATTATACAGTATCATGGACAAAATTACAAGGAAAAGAGGGAAAATGTGTGGCGGCCGGCGTCATTTCGGACAAGAAAAATCGCTGCTGTCAGAAGAACTGTCATCAATGACAACGGGGGAGCGCTTCCACTCGTTTTGCTGGGCTGCGCCAATGGCTTTAGGACGGGCCGCCTCATAAATATTTGCACAAAAGATATCCTGGCCAAGCAGGGCAAACGCCTGGTCATCCAGAAGCTTTCGGGCGTCGGCCAGCTTGGAAATCAGGGGAATGGCGCTGTTTTTACTTATGGCCGAAAGGAGAGGAGCTGCACTTCGCCGAAAGCCCAGAAGCCTGGCATAGGGAACGGGAAGGGTTCTTTCGGGAAAAGGCTTCCTGAAGGCCTCGGGCGTTTTTATATTCAGCAGAATATGGGTCAACACCCGGCTGATGCGGGCATAAGTCAGTTCTCTGGATTTCAGCAAATGGCAGAAACCGGTAAAGCTTTCAAACAGAGGAAGGTTTTTGCGGATTTTATGGGACAGGGCGGGGCTGCAATCCAGGTATTGGCAAAAGCCCTCTTCCCCCTGGCTGAGAAGCTTGTAGTGGAGCATTTGGGAAAAGGCGTTCTCCGAAACAAAGGAATAAAGGGAAAGGGCATCCCTGAGAACCGCACAGGAAACCTCGCTCATGTGCCCCAAACCAGAGGAAGGATCCCCGGCCAGTAATTCACGGAGGGCGGAAGCGGAGAGATAGCCACTTCTTGAAGCGGCGGAGAGGGTATCGTGGTAGCCCATCCCTTCCCGCTTTAAGGTAAAGGGGCGGATTTGGCTTTTAGCTGCCAAAAGGGCTTTACAGTATTCCAGCCCCAGAATATTGTTGGGGGAAGAAAAAAGGCCGGAGATACTTTCCGGGGAAATATTGCGGGGGGCGCTATCGGAGGCAAAAAGCTCTGACACGGCCCTTTCCCGGGCGGCCGGGTAGGAAAGCCCTGCTTTGAGATACGTATGGGTAAGGCTTTGCACCTGGGGAGCCCTTTGGGTGAGAAGCTCAGCGCAAAAGGTAAAGGGAGAGAGAATCCCGGACTCGCTTCCGAAGGAGAGAATATCCGCCACATGAAGGTGTTCCAGCAGGCTCACCGCCCCTTGGGCAAAAAATTCTGCGCTGGATGTGGCATAGAGAGCGGGCAGCTCAATGACCACATGAGCGCCGCCGAGAAGAGCCAGTCTGGTTCGCAGATATTTGTCGGCAAAGGCGGGGGCTCCCCGCTGGACGAAATCTCCGCTCATGATTACAAGAAAAAAGTCCGCGCCGGTTTGCTTACAGGTTTGCGCAAGCTGGTAGCGGTGGCCCTCGTGGAAGGGATTGTATTCGGCAATAATTGCAGCAGTTTTCATAAAAAGATCCTTTCAATTGTCGGCACTGGCTACTATCAATGTAGCATAAAACCTTTCATGAAGCAAATGTGTAAAATTTGTATTCCAATTTGTACAAATTTTTGGCAGGATATACTTGTTGCAAAAAGCCAAATACGTTATAATTTTTTTAATATGTTCTGAAAAACAACATGGGGTATGAAAGGAGAACGGGGTATGTCATATATTGACGTGATCAAGGACAAGGCAAGGGCGGACAGAAAGACGATTGTTCTGCCGGAAACTACGGATAAGAGGACTCTGATTGCAGCGGCCAACATCATGCAGGAAAGGATAGCGGATATCATCATGATCGGAAACGAGGAGAAGATCATGGATGGAGCCACCTGGCTGGAGATTGAGCTGGAGGGCGTTCAGATTATCAATCCTGAAAACTGCGATAAGCTGGATCATTATGTGGAACTGCTCTACGAAACCAGAAAGAATAAAGGCATGACGCCGGAGAAGGCAAGGGAGATCCTGCTCAGCGATTATCTCACCTTTGGCGTTATCATGGTAAAGGCCAACGATGCGGACGGTATGGTGGCAGGTGCCTGCCATGCTACGGCGGATACCCTTCGCCCTGCGCTGCAGATTTTAAAGACGGCTCCCGGCGTGAAGCTGGTGTCCGGCTTTTTCCTGATGTGTGTGCCGGACTGTGAGTTCGGTGATAACGGAACCTTCCTCTTTGCGGACTGCGGATTGAATCAGGATCCTACGGCAGAGGAACTGGCAGCCATAGCGGATACCTCCGCCAAGAGCTTTAAGAGCCTTGTAGGCACCAAGCCGGTGATCGCCATGCTTTCCCATTCCACCAAGGGAAGCGCCAAGCATGATCTGGTGGACAAGGTGGTGGAGGCTACCAGGATTGCCCATGAGGAATATCCCCACCTTACTTTGGACGGCGAGCTGCAGCTCGACGCGGCCCTGGTGCCTTCGGTTGCCAAGTCCAAATCTCCCGGCAGCGAGGTGGCAGGCAAGGCAAATGTGCTGATCTTCCCCAATCTGGACTGCGGTAATATCGGTTATAAGCTGGTGCAGAGGCTGGCAAAGGCGGAAGCCTACGGCCCTATGCTTCAGGGAATTGCCAAGCCAGTCAACGACCTTTCAAGAGGCTGTTCCTGGCAGGACATCGTGGGCGTGGTTGCGTTGACGGCAGTGCAGGCGCAGTTGCAGTAAATTGCAGCAAACAAAGAGAAGTGAAATAAAGGTTAAGAAGAAACAGATTTGGAGGCCATGAGCAAAATGAAGGATATCAATGTTTTGGTAATAAACTGCGGCAGTTCTTCCCTTAAGTTCCAGTTGATCAATTCTTCCTCTGAGGAAGTGATCGCCAAAGGGCTCTGCGAAAGGATCGGAATCGAGGGAAGTCAGATGACTTATACCCCTGCCGGAGGGGAAAAATATGAGACAAAGACCCCTATGGAGGATCACAGAACGGCCATCCGTCTTGTGCTGGACGCGCTGGTGGATAAGGATAAGGGTGTTGTGAAGAGCCTGGAGGAGATCGGGGCGGTAGGACACAGAATCGTACATGGAGGAGAGAATTTTGCATCTTCCACTCTGATTACAGACGAGGTGATAAAGGCTATCGAAGAGTGTAACGATCTGGCGCCTTTGCATAATCCCGCCAATCTCATCGGGATCAGGGCCTGTCAGGAGCTGATGCCCAAGACCCCTATGGTGGCGGTTTTTGACACCGCATTTCATCAGACCATGCCCCAGGAGGCATTCCTCTACGGGCTTCCCTATCACTATTATGAAGATTACAAGGTGCGCAGGTACGGCTTCCACGGAACCAGCCATTCCTATGTGTCCCGCCGGGCTGCGGACGTGCTTGGAAAGGATTACGGCGAACTGAAAATTATCGTATGCCATCTGGGGAACGGCGCCAGCGTTTCCGCAGTGAAAAACGGTAAGTGCGTGGACACCTCCATGGGGCTGACCCCCTTAGAAGGGCTGATCATGGGAACCCGCTCCGGCGATATCGACCCTGCCATTATCGAATTTTTATGTAACAAAGAAAATAAGTCCGTACAGGAAATCTTAAATGTACTCAACAAGGAGTCAGGCGTTTTCGGTATGTCCGGCGGTTTTTCCTCGGATTTTAGAGATTTGGAGAAAGCCTACCGGGCAGGAGAGGCATTTGCCATCCGCACCATGCAGACCTTTGCCTACCGGGTGGCGAAATACATCGGAGCCTACACCGCAGCTATGAACGGGGTAGATGCCATCTGCTTTACTGCGGGAATCGGTGAGAACAGTCCCTTTATCCGTACCATGATCGCTTCTTATCTGGGGTATCTGGGAATTACCCTGGACGAGGAAGCCAACGCCAAGAGAGGCGAGGAAATCGCCATATCCACTCCTGAGAGCGGCACAAAGGTGCTGGTGATCCCCACCAATGAAGAGCTGGCCATTGCAAGGGAGACGGCGGCCCTTGTTTAGGCTGGGCGGCTATCTGTAACGTGAGGAAAGTCATGACAAATATTCAGAAAACAGAGGTTTTTTTGAGACAATCCTTTGCCGGATGCAGTTATTTTAAGGAACATCCCGCCGAGGGAGAATACCGTCTGCAACACTCTTACCGGGTGGCAAATGCGGCGCGGGAAATCGCCCGCCGGGAAAAGCTCGACGTGGAGGGGCTGACCATCGGCGGGCTCCTCCATGATTTAGGCTACAGTATTCTTGGCCCGGAGGACAACTGGATAGAACACGGACGCGTTTCGGCACGGCTGGCACGGCCGTTTCTGGAACAGTTGAACCTGACCACCGGTCAGGTAGATGAGATTTGCTATGGTATAGCAATTCATGTGGATGGGAAAGCGGATTTTTATGGCGAAGAGACCCCCTTTGTCCTTAGCATTGGCGAGGCGGACGATATCGACCGTTTTGATGCTTTCCGGATATATGAAACATTGTTTTACGAAAATTTCCGTGAGCTTAAAATAGAAGAAAAACGTAGATGGCTTGAAAAGAAGCTGGACTGGATTCATGGAAAGCTGCGTGGAAGATTCGGTACGGAGACGGCCAGACAAATGATCACAGAGCGGTTGTTGTACCAGGAACAATATTATAAAAGGGTGCTTTGCCAAATGGAACACAGTGAGTCGCTGGTATAAAATTTTGCATGTAAAATAATTTCTACAGCTATTGACAAAAGGCACAGGCGCGATTATACTTGTTAAAGTGTGCGGTTAAGCATAGATTCAGGTCATGTATCAAAGAGCGGGTGCTTATTGCGATAAGCCATCTGCCGCAGCGGGGTGATGTCTTAATGATGATCAATCTGACAGATGTGTTTACATCTGAGGGAAAAGACAGAAGAGAAAGCTTGCAGGCAGAGCTGGACGAAATTTCCTACATGGGAAGTAATTATCGGATTTGCGGGAAGTCTCCGCTTGTTATGGAGTTTTCCAATATCGGCAAAGGAAAGGTTCTCTTAGAGGGACACATAAGGCTGGTGATGGAAATTCCCTGCGATCGCTGTCTGCGGACGGTGGAGGAGCCTTTGGAGATTCAATTTTCACAGGAGCTCTATTCACCGGAGGTGTTAGGGCAGGAGGAAGCGGATGAACAGAGCTTTGTGCATGGATATGAACTGGATGCGGAAGCTTTTGTAAAGAATGAAATCCTGATTAATATGCCTGTTAAGGTGTTGTGCAGGCCGGATTGCAAGGGAATCTGCAAAAAGTGCGGGCACAACTTAAATGATGGGGAATGCGGATGCGATACCTTTGTTCCCGACCCCAGAATGGCGGCTATTAAAGATATCTTCAATGCAAATAAGGAGGTGTAACGATGTCTATTTGTCCTAAGAATAAATCTTCAAAAGCCAGAAGAGACAAAAGAAGAGCAAACTGGAAGATGAGCGCTCCCACATTGGTGAAATGCAGCAAATGCGGCGCTTTGATGGTGCCTCACAGAGTATGTAAGGCATGCGGTTCTTACAACAAGAAAGAAATCATCAGCGTTGACTGACTAACAACGGTCTGTATGTACCGCAAGCACTCTTATGTCAGCCAGAAACAAAGCAATCCGGAAGGGTTGCTTTTTTGCGGTTTTATGAGTACTTTTTGTAGGTGGATAGAAGGCCGCCTGGACAGGTGTGAATTTCTACGTCGCCGCGCGGCCTCCCATCTATCCCCAAAAACACCCCGCAGGATTTCACAACTTACTCTTGATTTTTATTATGCGGTCTAGTATAGTAAAAATGTATTTGCGGAAAAGCATTCTTTTCCATAATAGAGGGTAGCCGTGGCAGGGGCGGCAGAAGCGAGGAAAAATGGCAGAGTTTGTGAATGTGGCAGTGGATGCCATGGGCGGCGATCATGCGCCGAAAGAGATTATAAAGGGCGCTGTGGAAGCAGTGAACGAGAGCAGTCATGTAAAGGTATTTCTGACCGGGCGGGAGGATGTAATCCGCCGTGAGCTTTCTCAGTATACATACAACGAAAAGCAGGTGGAAGTGGTGAATGCCTCGGAGGTCATCGAGACGGCAGAGCCGCCGGTAATGGCGATCCGCAAGAAGAAGGATTCTTCCATTGTAAAAGCCCTTACCCTGGTGAAGGACGGGCAGTGCGATGCCTATGTTTCCGCGGGAAGCACCGGAGCCACCCTGGTAGGAGGACAGATTATTGTCGGAAGAATCAAGGGTGTGGAGAGGCCTCCCCTTGCGCCTTTGATCCCTACGGAAAAGGGCTGTGCGCTTTTGATCGACTGCGGGGCGAATGTGGATGCCAGGCCTTCGCATTTGGTGCAGTTTGCCAAGATGGGCTCCGTCTATATGGAAAGCGTTATGGGAGTCAAAAACCCGAAGATAGGCATTGTAAATATTGGTGCAGAGGAAGAGAAGGGAAATGCTCTGGTGAAAGAGACCTTCCCGCTTCTCAAAAACTGTCCGGATATCAATTTCATTGGCAGTATCGAGGCAAGGGATATTCCCGCAGGGAAAGCTGACGTGGTGGTCTGCGAGGCTTTTGTGGGAAATGTGATCCTTAAGATGTACGAGGGCGTAGGCGGCACTCTGATCAAGAAGGTGAAGGAGGGTATGATGACCTCTCTGCGCAGCAAAATAGGCGCACTTTTGGTAAAACCTGCTCTCAAAGATACATTAAAAGCCTTTGATCTGGAACAATATGGGGGAGCCCCCATGCTGGGACTTAAGGGGCTTGTGGTAAAGACCCACGGAAGTTCCACGGCAATTGAGATTAAAAATTCTATTCTGCAATGTATCACATTCACAGAACAGAATATCAACCAAAAAATAAAAGAAAAAATAACGATGGAAGAAAACTGAGAAAGGAAAATCAAAAATGGAATTTGAAAAACTGAAAAAAGTGATTGCTGATGTGCTCAATGTTGATCCCGAGGAGATCACAATGGAAACCACCTTCGTGGACGATCTGGGAGCGGACTCCCTGGATGTATTCCAGATTATTATGGGAATAGAGGAAGAATTTGATATTGAAATTCCGGCTGAAGATGCAGAAAAAATTACAACTGTAGAGGAAGCAGTTAATCTTATCAAAAATGCTGTAAATTAAACGCTGCTACGCTTGATGAGTCAGCTTCTTAATTAAAAAGCCCATAGCGGGCTTTTTTGTTAACATATGGCGGAGCGTGGAGCGTAGAGGCCCTCTGCTGAGTGAGAGCGCAGGGCAGGCGGTAAAAGGTGAATTATGCTTAGAAAAGAAAAAATAAAGGAACTGGAAGAAAAGATAGGCTATGAGTTCAGAAAAAAGGAGCTGATCTGGCAGGCTTTGACCCATAGCTCTTTTTCTAATGAGCAGAAAATCAATAAATATAAAAATTATGAAAGACTGGAATTTTTGGGGGATGCGGTTTTGGAGCTGCTCTCCAGCCAGTTCTTTTTTGAGACCTATCCGGAGATGCCGGAAGGAGACATGACCAAGCTCCGCTCTTCTATGGTGTGCGAGCTGGCCCTTGCCTATTGCGCCAGGGACATTTCTCTGGGGGATTATCTCTTGCTGGGGAAAGGGGAGGAAGCCACGGGCGGACGGACACGGGACTCTATCATATCCGATGTGATGGAGGCGGTGATCGGGGCTCTTTATCTTGACGGGGGGCTTGCGGTGGCGGATGTTTTCGTGAAGAAATATATCCTATCCGATTTGGAGAGCAAGCAGCTTTTTTATGACAGCAAAACGATTCTCCAGGAGGAAGTGCAGAAGGAAGGGAAAAGCCTTACCTATGAGCTCATAAGTGAAATTGGCCCTGACCATGACAAGGTTTTTGAGATGGAAGTAAGGATCGACGGCCAGACGGCAGGAAAGGGCCAGGGACGGAACAAAAAATCCGCCCAGCAGCAGGCCGCTTATCAGGCGCTGCTTGCAAGAAAACAACGTTTGTCAGGGGAAGCTTCATGTATTTAAAGAGTATTGAGATCCAGGGCTTTAAGTCCTTTGCAAATAAACTGGTTTTCCAGTTTCATAACGGAATTACAGGTATCGTGGGCCCTAATGGAAGCGGAAAGAGCAATGTGGCGGACGCGGTGCGCTGGGTGCTTGGGGAGCAGAGGATCAAGCAGCTTCGGGGGGCTTCCATGCAGGATGTGATTTTTTCCGGCACGGAGATGCGAAAGCCCCTGGGATATGCTTTCGTGGCCATCACGCTGGACAATTCAGATCATCAGCTTGCCATTGATTTTGAGGAAGTGACGGTTGCCAGAAGGATATACCGCTCCGGCGAGAGCGAATATCTCCTAAATGGCGCGCCTTGCAGGTTAAAGGATGTCAACGAGCTTTTTTACGATACGGGAATCGGAAAAGAAGGCTATTCCATTATCGGGCAGGGACAGATCGATAAGATCCTCAGCGGCAAGCCAGAGGAGCGAAGAGAGCTCTTTGATGAGGCTGCAGGTATTGTGAAATTCAAAAAGCGCAAGGTGGCTGCCCAGAAAAAGTTGGAGGATGAAAAGCAGAATCTGATCCGCGTCAACGACATTTTGTCGGAGCTGGAAAAGCAGATCGGCCCTCTGGAAAAGCAGTCGGAGAAAGCAAGGATTTACCTTAAGAAAAAGGAAGAATTAAAGGCCCTGGACGTGAATGTTTTTCTTCTGGAAAACAGGCGCTTGCAGGAGCAGCTTGGGGACATTTCCCAGAAATTTGAGATTGCCAGCGGGGATTTGGAACAGACCAGCGCTCAGTACGAAAAAATCAAAATCGAGTATGAACAGATCCAGACACAGATCGAAGAGCTGGACGGAACTATAGAGGCTCAGAGAACTTCCCTTACCGATACCAGCATGCTGCGGGGCAAACTGGAAGGGGAGATCAATGTTCTGAAGGAACAGATCAAATCCGCCAAAAACAATGAGGAACACTTCCTTTCCCGAAAAGAAGCTGTCACCGGTGAGATGGATGCCAAGCTCCTGAACAAGGAGGGGATCCTGGCGGACAAGCAGGTCATCGACGAGCAGGTGGCAGAGATTGAAAAACAGAGAAATGAAGCCAGGGAAAAGCTGCTGTTGGTTCAGGGCAGAATTGAGGAATTAAACGGAGAAATCGAAACCGGTAAAAATTCCATTATAGATATGCTAAACCTTCGGGCCACCATCAAATCCAAGCTGGGGCGCTACGATACCATGATGGAGCAGATCAATATCCGCAGGGCAGAGCTGACCTCCCGGCTTTTGCGTATCAAATCCGACGAGGCCCAGCAGGAGGCTGTGATTGAGGAGCTTCAAAAGGAGTTTGAGAGCATCAATGAACAGATCAGGGCATTAAACGATTCCCAGGAACAAAAAGAGGAAAAGCTGGTGCTAATCAGGGAGGAACTGGCAGGGAAGGATCAGAAGCTCCGGGATACCCAGGTCAGCTACCATCAGGAGAAGTCAAAGTTAGAGGCCCTCACCAATCTTACCGAGCGCTATGAAGGATATGGGGGCAGCGTCAAAAAGGTGATGGAGTGCAAGGACAAAGAGAAGGGAATCATCGGCGTCGTAGCAGATATCATCAAGGTGGACAAAAAATATGAGACTGCCATCGAAACCGCTCTCGGAGGAAGCATCCAGAATATCGTCACGGAGGATGAGGAGACCGCCAAGAGGATGATCGCTCATTTAAAGCAGACCAAATCCGGCCGGGCAACTTTTTTGCCTCTTACCAGTCTTGGCGGCGTCCAAAGCTTTAAAAATCAGGATGCCCTTAAGGAAAAGGGTGTGATCGGTATTGCCGATGAGCTTGTGCAGGTGAACGCCCGATACAAAAATGTGGCAAAAAATTTGCTGGGCAGGATCCTTGTGATCGACCATGTGGATCATGCGGTGCAGATTGCCAGGAAATATCACTACAGTATCCGGATGGTGACCTTAGAAGGAGAGCTTCTCACCCCTGGCGGAGCCATCAGTGGCGGCGCTTTTAAAAATAGCAGTAATCTCCTGGGAAGGCGCCGGGAGATGGAGGAGCTGGAAGGGAAAGTCAAGGGATTTCTCGTGGAAATCGACGCCCTCTTAAATGAAATTGAACAGATAAAGGATGGAAGGAATAAGCTGCGCCTGAGTCTGGAGGAGGACAAAGCCCAGCTTCAGAGAAAATTTATCGAACAAAATACAGCCCGCCTCAACGTGATCAAAGCCCAGGAACGCAAGGACGAGGCATCGGAAGGCTCTTTGGAGCTGAAAGCGGAAGAGAAGGAGATAGAGGAGCAGATCACGGAGATCAAAGCGGGCAAACAGAATATTTTGAAGGAGCTCGAGGATTCAGAGCTATCAGAGAAGCGGATTGAGCAGGAAATCCGGAAGTTCCAGGTGGAGCTGGATGGAAAGCGCAAGGAGGAATCCGAGCAGTCCGCCCAGGTTTCCGAGTGGGATGTGGAAGTAGAAAAAATGCACCAGCAACAGAATTTCCACCAGCAGAATGTGGACCGAATTGCCGGTGAAATTGCCCGTCTCTCGGCAGAGCTTTTGGAGATCAATGAAAGCCTCGCGCAAAATGGCAGGGACACCATCGAAAAAGAAAAGAATATCGCTTCCATTGAGGAGACCATCGCCGCTTCCCACACCACTTTAGGCGATACGGAGAGAAGCCTGAAAGAGAATACAGAGAAGAAGGAAGCACTCACCCTGAAACAGAAAAACTTCTTTGCAGACCGGGAAGCGCTGTCAGAGAAGATGACAGGCCTGGACAAAGAAGTGTACCGCTTAAATTCCCAGAAAGAAAAAATACAGGAAAATCTGGAAAGCCAGATCAACTACATGTGGGACGAGTACGAGATTACCCTCTCCGATGCGGCTGCCCTGAAAAATGAGGAAATGACAGATCTTCCTTCCATGAAGAAGGAGATTGCATCTATCAAGGATCAAATCAGGAAGCTGGGGGATGTGAATGTAAACGCCATTGAGGATTATAAAAACCTGATGGAGCGTTACCAGTTTTTAAAAACTCAGCACGATGATCTGGTGGAGGCGGAAAAGACACTGGAGGGAATTATCGTGGAGCTTGACGCCGCCATGCGCAAGCAGTTTACGGAGAAGTTTGCGGAGATCGTCAGGGAATTTGACAAGGTGTTCAAGGAATTATTTGGAGGCGGAAAGGGAACACTGGAACTGATGGAGGACGAAGATATCCTGGAGGCGGGAATCCGTATCGTGGCCCAGCCCCCGGGCAAAAAGCTGCAAAACATGATGCAGCTCTCCGGCGGGGAGAAAGCCCTGACCGCGATTGCGCTCTTGTTTGCCATCCAGAATTTGAAGCCGTCGCCCTTCTGTCTTCTGGATGAGATTGAGGCAGCGTTGGATGAGAATAATGTGAGCCGTTTTGCTTCCTATTTACATAAGCTTACCAGAAACACACAGTTTATTGTGATCACCCACAGGCGCGGAACCATGGAAAAGGCCGACAGGCTTTACGGCATTACCATGCAGGAAAAGGGAGTTTCCACGCTGGTGAGCGTAAATCTGATTGATAAGGAGTTGGATGACTGATGGCGGGATTTTTCAGTAGATTAAAAGAGGGACTGAGCAAGACCAGAAACAATATCGTCCGCGGAATTGATTCTGTTTTCAGCGGTTTTTCTTCCATTGACGAGGATTTTTATGAGGAGCTGGAAGAGATACTAATCATGGGGGATATCGGGGTGAACGCCACCGGCGATATCTTGGAGCGGCTCAGGACCCAGGTAAAGGAAAAACACATCAAGGAGCCTGCCCAATGCAAGGAGCTTTTGATTGAAAGCATCAGAGAGCAGATGGCGGTGACAGATACCGCCTACGAGTTTGAGCATAAGCCTTCCATTGTGCTGATCATTGGCGTCAACGGCGTGGGGAAGACCACCTCGGTGGGAAAGCTGGCCGGGCTGTTAAAAAGCCAGGGACGCAAGGTTTTGATCGCAGCGGCCGATACCTATCGGGCGGCGGCCTGCGAGCAGTTAACGGAATGGGCAAAACGGGCGGGAGTGGATATTATCACCGGGGCTCAGGGGGCCGACCCTTCCAGCGTGATTTACGACGCGGTAAATGCGGCTAAGGCCAGGCGGGTGGATGTGCTTTTGTGCGATACCGCAGGCAGACTCCACAACAAAAAGAATTTGATGGAGGAGCTTAAGAAAATGAACCGGATCATCGACCGGGAATATCCGGAGATTCACCGGGAAAACCTGATCGTGCTGGACGGCACCACCGGACAGAATGCCTTAAGCCAGGCGAGGGAATTTGGGGATGTGGCCGACCTTACGGGAATTATCCTGACCAAGATGGACGGCACCTCCAAGGGCGGCATTGCCGTGGCCATCCAGTCGGAGCTCAGCATTCCCGTGAAATATATCGGTGTAGGGGAAAAGCTGGACGATTTGCAGAAGTTTGATTCGGAGCAATTTGTAAACGCGCTCTTTGACCGGGAAGAGCAGCAGGATGAGAATGAGGAAGAACAGTAGCGACTGGCCCTGGGCTAGTGGCTGTGGACGAATAAGGAAGGATCAAAAGGCAGGAGGCCGTTGGCTTTCTGTGAGATGGGCGTGCAAAAAGCGCGCAGATGGGAGCAAAGACATGGAAGATAAAATGCTGACGCTGGAAAAATTCGAGGAGGCTTCAGAGATCGTCAGAAAGGTCACACAGGAAACCAAGTTGGTGTACAGTGATTTTTACAGTGCCCAGACAGGGGGCAAGGTGTATTTAAAGCCTGAAAATATGCAGTTTACAGGAGCATATAAGCTCAGAGGGGCTTATTATAAAATCAGCACCCTGTCCGAGGAGGAGCGTGCAAAGGGACTGATTACGGCTTCCGCAGGAAATCACGCCCAGGGTGTAGCTTACGCCGCAAAGTGTTATGGAGCAAAGGCAGTGATCGTGATGCCAGTGGGTACCCCTCTGATTAAAGTAAACAGAACCAAGAATTACGGGGCCGAGGTGATCCTTCACGGGGATGTATATGATGAGGCCTGCGCCCGTGCTTATGAATTGGCCGAGGAAAAGGGGTATACCTTCATTCATCCCTTTGACGATCCGGTGGTGGCAACCGGCCAGGGAACCATTGCCATGGAAATTTTCAAGGAGCTGCCTCTGGTGGATTATATTCTGGTTCCCATTGGCGGAGGCGGCCTGGCCACAGGCGTTTCTACCCTGGCCAAGCTCTTAAATCCCAAGATCAGAGTCATTGGTGTGGAGCCCGAGGGGGCAAGCTGTCTGAAAGCGTCCATCAAGGCCGGCAAGGTGGTTACCTTAGATAAGATAAGCACCATAGCGGACGGCACTGCGGTAAAGACCCCGGGAGAGAAGATTTTCCCCTATCTGTGCCAAAATCTTGACGATATTGTGACGGTGGCCGATGAGGAGCTTGTGGTGGCTTTCCTGGATATGGTGGAAAACCATAAGATTGTGGTGGAAAATTCCGGGCTGCTTGCGGCTGCGGCTTTAAAGCATATGGACTTTAGAAACAAAAAGGTAGTGGCCATTCTAAGCGGGGGAAACATGGATGTGATTACCATGTCCTCCGTAGTCCAGCAAGGGCTTATTCTGAGAGACAGAATATTCACCCTTTCGGTACAGCTTCCTGACAAACCGGGAGAGCTCAGACGGGTGGCGGATGTGATTGCAAAAGAAAACGGCAACGTGATCAAGTTAGAGCACAATCAGTTTGTGTCGATCAACAGAAATGCCGCCGTGGAGCTGCGTATCACCTTAGAAGCCTTTGGAACGGAGCATAAGAACCAGATCATGCACGCCCTAGAGCAGAACGCCTACAACCCCAAGCTGGTTCGGACGAATATTTAATATATGTCGTAAGGAGGGACCCGTCGCAGACGGGAGGATTCCTTACGACCTACGCACGCATCAGCGTGCTTCAGATTTAATGTCGTAAGGAGGGACCCGTCGTCAGACGGGAGGATTCCTTACGACCTGCGCACGCATCAGCGTGCTTCAGATTT
>CATLHM010000013.1 GCA_949949005.1 uncultured Lachnospiraceae bacterium | reverse complement strand
CTACGCCCTATAAATGTTTCTTCAATAACGGCTTAAGATAGTTCTTTTTAAAGTCACGTACTGAGCAGAAGAATTCCTGCTCTGACCTCGAAAATGAGTTGGATTCTGCTTTTTCCGCAAGTAACTCTATCGTACAAATCAGGTCAGCCGCCTGAAACAATTTATAATCTACCGGCTTCACTTTGCGGAACTCTACATGGGAATAAAGCGTATTAAAAACAGAAGTCAGAATTTTGGTAAGTTCAATCTGGCCATTGTCATAATAGATTATAATGCGGTTAAACTGCTCCCAAAAATTTTGATGATCCTTAAGTATTCCTGCAATCGCTTTTGATATTCTCGCCGTTAACGTAAGGCCCCGTATGGATGGCATGCTGCTTATATCCAATGTTTGTCAAATGACTCTCCAAATCCTCAATATTTTTGCTAATATCCACATCCTGATTATGTAAAACCATTGCAACCAGATAAAATGGCGCATGAAAATCATATGGCCCAAAATCGCCCGATTCATCTATAAAAACACTTAAAATCTTTTCAGCCATAGATTATTTTCTTCATCCCTCTCAGATTTCCTAACAAAAATAGCGGGGAAATTCCCCGCCGTTCGGTGGACCAGGGTCTCACGACCAGCCCAATCAGTGATATCACTGACTTATTTATATGCTAATATTAACGGAAATATACCTCACTGTCAATGATGCTCAGAAAAATTTTATAAATAACTTTGCATACTATTTTTCATAATATATCAGAAAATGTCGGACACTCCATACAAATACCCCTATCAGTCGCGCCATTCTGCATCCGATTTCCACTGGCACTCCGTAATCTGCATATCTGAAAATGTCGCCTTGTACGAACCTTTTGTCGGACTGCCAGCATATATGCCATATGTAATCTTTTCTGCCCCTTCCCACATATGGAAAATACGCATCTGCCTGAAATTTATGCCGTCCTCGCTACATTCAATGCAGTAGTCGCTGTTTCTGCGCGAAAAACGATACCACATACTTCTAATGTCAGAAGATATATCTGTCGTGGCCCAGTCAGAATATCCATGATTCGTGACGACACTTCCCAGCCGCTGTATTTTTTCGTCCTCATACTCAATAGATGCCTTGAACCAGTTGTCGCTGTCTAAATACATAGCCACACCGCACTGGTCAAAACGACAGGTACTCTCAAACTCTGTCTTCACGATAAAGGAGAAAAACTTATCTGTCGTTTCAATCTGAAACACCGGGGCATTATCATTCTGGAAACCATAATAAGTGCGTGCCCACAAATCAGTTCCTCTTTCCGTAATAATTACAACCTTGTCTTCATCAACCTGCACCTGCTTGGGCTGGCGTGTCCATTTCGGACTGCATTTCAAAAAATCCATCTTTTTCTCCTCGCTTTCTTTTATTCCTGATAGGCAATTATTTTAATGCCTATTTTTTCATTGCATATTACACAGCTCTCATATCGTCCAGATACGTTTCTGGGTTCATATAATGGTTCTAATCCTACCCCCATCATATCTAACGTCAGTTCGTTTACATCATTCTTCTGTTTTACAGCAAATACAATGAAGATAAATCCGTCTTTGCCTTTTTCAATAGATATTTTCCCCTCCATTACGAGAACTCTCTTTTCATTTTACTACAGAGAATTATTCCCATTAGTAACAGCACTGGAAAAATAATACCTGCTAAAACCATCGATGCACGGTACCCTATCTTATCTATAAATCCGACTGAAAGAAAATCAACCAATAGCTGTATTCCAAAATTAAAAGTCACCAACAGCGTAATCTGGGAAAGCGGAATATGATAGCTTTTTTGAAAAAACAAAAACAGCAACGGCGTAAAATTGTTGACTACAGCCTGCACGATATATCCCACAAAGCAGGCTGTGATTGTTTTATTATATTGGTTTTTCATTTCAACACCTCCAAACAAATGAGATTATATCTCACAATTCATGCCAAGTCATTGCACATAATCGCACACTTATGGTACAATATCACAAATCTAATTTTTACTTTAGGAAGGGAGATGCTCTATAGAATTTTATAAGATTACTACAGATGAAACACTGCGGGAAACTATCCAGCACGGAAACAACAGTTATCCTTTTGCATACTATCCCGAAAATCTCTGGCAGTTTGACTTCCATCGGATTGACTGGCACTGGCACAGTGAACTGGAATTCCTGTTTGTCGCTGATGGTGCTGCGCTCTGTCTTGCAGGAACAAACAGAATAGAACTTCATAAAGGCTATGGCATATTTATCAACAGCGGAATTCTCCACCGCTTTCAGGCACAGTGTAACACATTCACCCCTAATATTGTTTTTTCACCAACCCTGTTAGCGCCTGAAAAAAGTCTTATTTATGAAAAATACATCAGCCCCGTTATCAAGTCGTCTGTTCCATACCAGATTTTTGATCCGCATACATCCTGGCAGAATCATGTCCTGCAATTATTGTCACAAATTTTCGTCCTTCAGGAGTCGGGGCAAAATAATGAACTATGTACCATTCAGCTTCTTTTTCAAATATGGGATATATTGTTAAAACATTTAAGGCTGGATTCCGATTCAAAAAAACTTCAGTACATAGACCATAAACTGGCAAGGCTGCAGACTATGATGCAGTACATCCATGACCATTATATGGAACAGATTACGCTTGAGATGATTGCAGCATCCGCATCTATCAGCAAGAGCGGGGCATTGCATATTTTCCAGTCAGGTATCAGCATTTCTCCAGTCGCGTATCTCATCCAGTACCGACTGGCACGGGCCGCTGAACTGCTCTGTGCTACTCAAAAATCTGTTTTTTCCATCGCGGAAGAAACAGGGTTTACAAGTTCCGGATACTTTTGCAGAAAATTTAGACAATATTATCTCATGAGTCCAAATGAATATAGGCAAAAGAAAACCTAACCAATACACTTTGAAATTCATAACCGCTTCCAATAATCGTTTTAATCAAATTTTCATTGCGTTTTTTCGCCTATATTGTATATTATAGTTCATGAAAGAGGTGTATGTTTTAGGACTGCACTGGGGGAGTCACTCTGTGGCTCCCTTTTAGGTTATTCACTTCACTGCCCGTCACAGAACATATGATTCAAAAAATAGTACCACAAATCATGTTAATCAGACGCCGCATCATAAACATGGGTATAATAATCATGGCTGAGCACAGACTTTGAAAATGTCATTTTATTTCTCACTATACCCGAGATCTGCTCTACATAATCTTCCGGAATGACGGCATTTTCATCGGTCGGCGTAAAGCTATTGCTGGTTGCACTGTAATGCCCTAAGTCCGTCTTCCAGTCATAATTTCCAAAGAAAACAAGGGGGAGGGCATCCGAGAGCACATCCCTTCCCACATAAAGCCTGGAATCCCATTCCACGCCAAAGAGATTGCACAAGGTCGGAAGTATGTCCACAGAAGAGGTAGGCGTATCCACCATAATCGGATCATGGTCTTCCAGCGCCCCGCACCAGATGATAGCGCGGCTTCTGTCCCGCTCCTCATAGGTGTTCACCGGATAACCGTATAATTCAGATACATACGGCATCTTTCCCAGAGAGGCGTCCGAATCCAGCCCATAGGGAAAATGATCCGGTGCGATGCAGATAACCGTGTCCTTTGCAATCCCTTTTTCTTCAAGGGTTTTCACAAGGTAATCCACTGCCTTTTCAAGCTCTAAGTTTGCCGCGATATAAGCACGCACAGGCTCCGAAAAGGAAATATTTTTCTTCGCGCACCATGCGTCTACGGCATCTTTATTTTTCCTTGACATGGCATTATTGCCAAAAGCGTATACACTGTGGCCGCTTACCGTCATGTAATAAACGTTAAAAGGCTGTTTGTCAATGTACATCGGCAGGGTTTCCTGCATCAACTCCAAATCGCTTGCCGGCCATTCAGGGCTGATCAGCTCCTCAAGGCCATTCCCCACTCCCATATATCCCCCGCTGTAGCCCAGCTTTGTATGCGTCTTGTGCCGGTCGTAATAAGTGTAGTCGCTGTTGTGGAAAGCCATGCCGAAATATCCCTCATCATTTAAAAGCGCGCCCATATTGGTATGCGTTCCGCTTCCCGTAATCTCCTTAATAGAGCTTCCGCCGGAAGTGGGAATCAGACCAAATAAAAGCTGATATTCGCCTCCGGTTGTCCCGGCAATTGACTGCTGGTAATAATCACCTAAGTTAATTCCCTTTGTGGAAAGCCGATAGAGCGCCGGTGTGAGCTCCGGGTCAATGAGAAAGCCTGAAAATGCTTCCGCACAGATCAAAATCAGATTTTTTCCCGCAAAAGCGCCTGTATAGGCATTTTGGCTTGACGGTGTGAGCGAAGAGACATAAGCATCAATATCGGCACAGTTCCCGCCTTCGGCAGCCAGCGCCGCAAAATCAACAGCCCCCACACTCTGACCGTATACAACCGGTGTTTCCGCTTCCTTCTCCTGCTCTGTTTCCCTGCTTTGGGAGGAAATCTCCTCCTGAAGCAGGGCGGCCTCCTGAGCGCTGGCAGCCTCCTTTGCCTGTACGACTCCCTTACCATCGGATACGGTTTCCTCCCTGCCGCTTACAGGGGGAGTCTCCTGAAAGGTGCCGACTGTGCTCTGCACGGATTGCGCCTCCATGCTTTCAAAGGCCGGAGCAGAGGTTTTGAATGAAGCAAGATTCCGAATATCCAGACACAGCCCCTCCCCCAGCCCAAATTGCATTACTGCCGACTCAAAATGATATTGATTGGTATAAATGCCCTTATGCAGGCCACAGCATAAAATAAGGAACAGAGCCGCCCCATAGCAGGCTGCTCCCCCGGCCACATGTGCCAGCGGAATAAAGACAGCCCGCCCTGTGCGTCTTTGCCAAATGCCCTTTTCGGGTAACTGCCCTGTGATCTTTTCCCTCAGTACAAACCACAAGATCAGCGGCAGCAAAAAAAGCGTAATATGGCTGATCCCGTCAAAGCAGAAGATCAGCCGCCTGATGTCGGCTCCAAATCCGCCCAGTGCGTCAGTTGCGGCATTCAATATGGTATTTATGTCATATGCCACCTTAAACTGTCTGTATACCAGAAATTCCACAATAAAAATGAGGAATAAAAGCCCCAGATAGACGGGCGCCAGAACCTGCGCTGCTCTCTTCGGCAACAGTGAAATAATGCCCGAAACGACCAGCCCCGCACAGAGGGAAAATAAAGCCAGAAATACAAATGAACTTCCGGTGTGCATTGTTTCGATTGACAGCTTGAAAACAATCTCCGTGTAAAAACAGGAAAAAGACAAAAAAGCAGCCAGCCGTACAGAGCCCTGTGACCAAATATCTTTCGTCTTTCTTTTCTTCTTTTGTAAACTCATAATATTCCGTCATTGCAGGCGCTTTGGCCTGCGTCCTCCTTTTAAGTAAACTTCTTTTTCCATAACCTCATTCTTACACTGTTATTTTATATGACCCATGCATCATTCTTGCATCATTTTTACATCATTTTAACATCTTTTTCAAGAAAAATATTTACTTATGCTTAGAAACAGGTAAAAGCACCGTCAATAATGAAATCCGAACCTGTCGTAAATGTGCTCGTATCACCGGCCAGATACACGCAGATGGATTCCAGTTCCTCCGGCGTTCCCATCCTGCCAAGGGGCGCCATCGCATTCCATTTTTCAATCAGAGGAACCAGTGTCGGGGAATTCAGCGTCAGCTCCGTCCCGATATACCCCGGGCTGATGCTGTTGACACGCACGCCCCGTTTTGCCCACTCGATGGCCAGCGATTTCGTGAGCTGAATCACGCCCGCTTTTGATGCATTATATGCGCACTGCGGCTGCGGCACGTTAACAATATGCGCCGACATGGATGCCGTGTTGATGATAGAGCCGCCCCCATGTTCCAGCATGTATTTTCCCGCCGCAATGTCTGTCAGGAAAATGCCGTTCAGGTTGATGTTGATCACTTTGTTCCACTGTTCATAGGTCATTTCCTCCGCAGGGGCATTGATGCAGATCCCGGCATTGTTATGGCAAAAATCCAGTCCTCCCAGCTCTCTTACCACCTCTGCCACCATTTCATCCACCTGCTTCTTGTCGGTGCAGTCTGTGCGGATGGCAATCACCTTCCTGCCTGTCTTTTCTGCCAGTTCCGCCGCTGTCTTTTGCGCTTCGTCATAATCCAGATCCACGATCGCCACATCTGCGCCTGCCTCCGCAAACGCCTTTGCCGTGCTCTTTCCAATCCCCCTTGCCGCGCCTGTCACAAACCCTTTTTTCCCGTCCAGTCTCATTTTTTCGATAATACCCATGATGATCTCCTTTTCTTAAAATTTATTTTGTAAAATCATTTAACAAATTACAATTGCATAATATCAGGTGGATCAAAATTCGTCAATATGTAATAAGTCACTAAAATTATCCAATAGCTTCTTTTCTTCTTTTCTGATATAATTTTATTTTACAAAATGATTTTACAAATTAAAGGGAGATATTATGGCAAAGAGCATTACACCGAACCAAATCAAACAGAACAACCGCAACCTAATCTACCATTATATCTATAAAAAAAAGAAAACCTCCCAGCAGGAAATCTCCTACGAACTGCGTCTGAGCCGTCCCACTGTCACGGCCAACCTGACCGACATGGAAAAGGACGGACTTGTCATAAAAAATGGACTGATCGATACCGAATTTGTGGGGCGGAAAGCCGCTGCATACTCCATTGTCCCGGATTATCGAATCAGTATCGGCGTGGAAATTTTAAAAAACGAAATTAAGATAATAGCCGTCAGCCTTTATGGAGAAAAAATTGACCGCGCTACGTTTGACATTGCCTTTGAACGTAAAGAACCCTATTTTGAGACTGTATGCAGAAAAATACTGGAATTTAAAAACGCGCTTGGAATCAGGGATGAACAGATTCTTGGCGTCGGCTTTGCCATGCAGGGACTAACTGCCCCGGATGGGCAAACGATACTGTATGGGAAAATCCTGTCATGCACCGGGCTGTCCATTTCAGAATTTTCCCGCCATCTTCCCTATCCATGCGCGTTCATTCATGATGCCGACAGCGCGGCCCTCTCAGAATTGTGGGTTTCGCCGGAACTTTCGGATGGCTTTTATCTCTCACTGAGCAGGCATCTGGGGGCCGCCATTATCTCCAAACGCATCATCCTGTCCGGAAAGCACGGCCATAACTCTACGATCGAGCACATACAGATGCGGCCCGGCGGTGCTAAGTGCTACTGCGGCAGGCAGGGATGCATGGAGACACTGCTCTCCCTGGAATCCCTGCTGAAGGAGGATGAAACCCTTGACGATTTCTTCCGGAATGCGAGAAATGGGGCTTTCTCTGCTTCCGGCCGCTGGAACCGTTTCCTTACGGATTTGGCCGATGTTATCAATATGCTCCACCTTATTTATGATACAAATTTTATCCTTGGCGGATATATTGCCCCATATCTGTGTGCAGAGGATCTTGATTTCCTTTATGAAAGAATTCAACAGCTAACCCCCTTTGCCGAGCCACAGGATTTTCTTCTGATCAGCAAAATGCCCCGGCACAGCATCACCATTGGCGCTGCCCTTCCCTATATTCAGGCATTTTTAAATAAGCCGGATATCTGAATTGCATTATCCTGTAGGATAAACCATTTCCTGAAAGAAGTGGTGTAAAGTTGATAGACCCTGATTTCAGGCCCTTCCCCAACCACTGAACGTGCAATTCCTTTCCTTACTATTTTATAAACTGCTGTAAAACGCTCATAAGCACCCCTACGTCCAGAGGTTTGGAAATATGGGCATTCATACCGCTTTTGAGAGCCGCCTCCTTATCATCATCCATCGCATTGGCAGTCATGGCAATAATCGGCAAATTTCTTATATCGTTACGGTGCATCATCCGGATTGCCTTCGTAGCCTCGTACCCATTCATGATCGGCATCTGTACATCCATCAGCACTGCATCATAGTAGCCTTCGGCTGACTTTTCTATCATGGAAACTGCATCGGTTCCGTCTGGCGCCGAGTCAACCATGAAACCGGCTTCCTCCAAAATAACCATTGCAATTTCCCGGTTCAATTCATTATCTTCCACTAAAAGGAGCCGCTTGCCAGTGTAATCAGCCTGTGTCCAGATTGCCTGTGCCTGCGACGCAGGGCCGCCCAGATTGTTCGCCGCCAGCAATGCCGCTTTCAAGTCAGACATAAAAAGCGGTTTTGCGCAGAATGCGGTAATGCCCGCTGCCTTTGCCTCCTCCTCAATATCTGTCCAGTCATAGGCTGTCAGAATAATGATTGGCACATCATTGCCTACCACATTGCGGATTTTTCTTGCAGTCTCAATTCCGCTGCTCTCCGGCATCTGCCAGTCAATAATATAAGTATGGTAAGGATCCCCCTCCTCATGCGCAGAGCTGGCGCGATATACCGCCTCCCTGCCAGAGGTCGTCCATTCAGAGCGCAATCCAATACTTTTTAACATTTTACTCACGCTGTCACAGACATTGAAGTCATCGTCCACCACTAAGGAGCGGAGCCCTTCCAGCTCTTTAATCTCTGCCGCGCTTTTTTCAATATCCTGGAACTGCAGAGAAAGGCGTACTGTGAAAGTGCTGCCCTTTCCGACTTCACTTTCTACCGTAATCTCTCCTCCCATCATGTCAACAATGTTCTTCGTGATGGCCATGCCAAGCCCTGCTCCCTGAATACCGCTTCTTGTTGCGGTCGTTTCACGTTCAAAGGGCTCAAAAATATGTTCTACAAACTCCTTCGACATACCAATTCCATTATCCCTGACCACAAAAACATATTCGCCCCACCCATGTTTAAAAGCGGCATGCTGCATAATACGGAAGCTTACGGTTCCGCCTGCAGGCGTATACTTAACGGCATTCCCCATCAGATTAATAAATATCTGGTTCAGCTTCAGCGGGTCCGCAATAACATCCTCGTTGGTTACCTCAAAAGTGTCAATAAACATCTCCAACTGCTTGGCTTTTACCTGTGGCTGGATAATGTTTACCAGATTATGCATCATCTCCGGAATATTGCATTCCTGATAATGTATCTGTAATTTTCCGCTTTCAATACGGCTCATATCCAAAATATCGTTGATCAGCCCCAACAGGTGGTTACTGGAGGATAGAATTTTTTGCAGGCAGTCCCTCACCTGCTCTGTCCGCTCCATATGGCTTGCGGCAATCGTGGCAAAACCGATGATGGCGTTCATAGGCGTGCGTATATCATGGCTCATATTGGACAGGAAAGTGGTTTTTGCCTGGTTGGCATGCTGGGCCTGCATCAGTGCATCCTGTAGGGCCTGCGTCTGTTCCCTCTGTTTCCTGACCTGCTCCGTAATGTCTTTGGATACTACCATGGCGATCAGGTCGCCGTTATCCTCGTCACGGGTCATAATGAAGGACTGACGGACACACAGGGATTCTTCCTGATTTAATTTCCCCCAATAGTCTACCTCCACCTCCCTGTTCCCCTGTTCATACTGGGATTTCAGATAATCCACATTTACGGCTGCCGCATAATCTTCCTGGGATTCCGGCAGTACAAACTCTCTCCACCTTTCAAAACACAGGGAAACTTTACAGGGCGCCGACAAGCCTACCTTTTTTAAGAGTGAGACTTCTCTCCCTTCATGAATACGGGTAATATCCTGCTCTATCCGGTCTCTTGTCAGATTGCATTCAAAAGTATTGAATGCATTTGACATTATGGCAATTCGGTACTGTCTGTCTTTTCTGTTTAATACGGCCTTCTCCCGCAGCTCGTGCAGCTCTTTCTGCTTCAATTCCGTAATATTCTGACGGGTATATAGGATTCTCACCGGCACCCCATCCCTGCGCTCGATACATGCCACCATAAGGTGCTCCCATTCCTCCTTTCCCTGCCGGGAAACATGGCACTCGTGTACTGCCGAATCTTTTGTTTCAAGGGTCTTTCTGAGCGCACTGATCTGGGAGAACTGGGTAAACGCTTTCTTTCCTTCATCACCGATAATTTCTGCGGTGTGGAACTTTATAAATTCACTATACACGCCCTCTAATGGAATACTTGTATTTAAAGGGCCGTTTCCCGCCATATAGGAATAAAAGTCTTTTTCCAAATCCACTATGAGATAGCGCGAAGAAAAAAGTATATTTGCGCCGTGAAGAACATCATTAATCATTTTATTCTCTGCCTCAAGAAGCCTTCTGTTTTTTCTGGCACGGATCAGCAGAAAAGCGATATAGACCGCAAACAGGGTGAGCAGGCAAATTTCCAGCCTCACTCCCGCCATATTGGCCCTATTTACCATTGCCCTGGTAATGTTCTTGGGAAATGCCTGTACAAGGACATAATCATATTCCGGCAGATGCACAATGCAGAGATTGTCTGTTTTGCTGTCCCCGCCACACAGAAGAGACGCATCCGTTCCTTCCGCAAACGCAGCAGACGCCTTTTGGGCCGTTTCAGTATCAATCACGCCTGATTTGGGCAATATTTCAAATAAGTCACTGCCATAGGATTCGCCGCCTGAGCTGGCTACCACCCTGCCATCGAGCCCGCAGAGATACACGTCTACAGCTTCCCCAAAATAGCTGACGGAAAGCATATCCCGAAGATAATCCTCTGCAAAGTACAGCCCCAGAAACATCCCCACTATTTTCTGTTCACGGTACACCGGCGCGTAAAAAACCATCATCGGCTTGCCTGTCAGCCTAGATTCTGCCACGGTTTCAAGCCCACTCTCTCCCTTCATCCCGCGGGAAAAATAATCTCTGTCAGAGCTGTCGTTGGTTTCTCCGTTGGACGCAAGATTAATGCCGTCCGCTGAGGTAAAACGGATGGCGTCAAAACTGGTGTTGTCCTCCATTCCCTTAAGAATCTGGGCGTCAATCTTCGAATCGTTCCCGCTCGTACTGACCAGATAGGCATTGCTGCAGATGCGCTGCCGGGCATTATTAAATTCACTCTCAATGCGGATGGCTGTCTGCCTGGCACAGTCCTCCGCATAGATTCTGTTTTGTTCCTGAATGCGCGCTTTGTTCTGTGTTGTATAAACAAAGAATAAAACCAGAACCCCAATAAAAATAAGAATAGCATAGATAACAGGCGGCTTTATTTTCTTCTGTTCCATCTGATTCAGCACATTTTGGCATATCGGGACTTTCTCAAAAGAGCCAAATGTGCCCTCCCCTCCGTTTTTAATCATTATACCGCATTCTTTTAGTGGAGGGAATAGACTTTCTGAAAAACTTATCCAAGGGGTATATCCTCATCAGAGTAAATGTCACTTTTTGTGCTGTTTCATCGGCAAAACGTCCATCAGTTTCCGGGGAGAAGAAATCCTGTACATTATAATACATATTACAGTAAGGAAAATTTCCACCACCAACTGCGTTAAAATAACCCCGTTTAATTTGAAAAGTGTATTCATGACAATTACACCCGGAATGAACAAAACTACATTGCGCAGAAGGGTAATAACCAGGGAATTTACTGCCTTTCCAAGGGCCTGAAAATAGGATGTCACCATATTAATAATACCCAAAAGGGGCGAGTGGAAGCACAGAAGACGCAAGAACCACCCAGTCTGTACGATCAGCGCTTCATCGCTCAGGAATATGCCTGCCAATATATGGCTGCCTGTAAATATAATGCCTAAAAAAACCGCGCCCAGCATTATTCCATAAATGGCGGCGGTTCCCATTGCTTTCGTAAGATTTTTAGCATCACCCTTTCCAAAGTAATACCCCAAAAGAGGCGCTGTCCCCTGGGATAATCCTACCGAAAGCATGATGGGAAACATATCAATCTTATAAGCTATTCCATAGGAAGCGACTGCATCAGAGCCATAAATTCCAATATAATTATTCAATACAATATTGGCAATACTCATAAACACCGTGATAAGCGCGCCGGGGATTCCGATTTGAATCACCTTTTTAGCCATATCCCAGTCTGCCCTAAACCTCTTTGGAGAGATGGAGACCAGCTCATTCTTTCTTTTTTCCTGAATCCAAAGGCAGGCAATATAGTAGAGCGTTGCACATACGAAACCAATGGAGGTTGCCATGGCCGCACCTTTGGTTCCCATATTCATAAGGACAATAAGCACCCAATCCAGTACAATGTTGACTGCGTTTCCAAGGGCCAGGCCAATCGTTGCCTCCTTGATAAGGCCTACCGACCGGAAGGAATGGACAAGGCCATTAGCCAGCATAACTGCCGGTGCTCCCATAAGGATCCAGCGCAGATAGTCACAGGTATAGCCCATATTCTCCCCATCGGCGCCCAGTACAGACGCAATTGGCCTGATAAACAAAAGTCCTGCTATCAGTACCAAAATACCGCTGAATATCATCGCGTAGGTACTGAAATTAAAGCATCTTGCAGATTCTTCTTTTTTACCCTCTCCGATTTGCCTTGCGATTACTGAACTTGCCCCCATACCAAACACACAGGCAATCGACATAATGATAATTAATGCCGGAACACACAACGTCACCGCGGCAATCTGTGCCGGAACTTTTGTCAACGCAACAAAGTACGTATCCGCCAGATTATAAATCAGTGTGGTTAGCTGTCCCAGCATTGCCGGTATACCGATTTTCAAAATTGCCCTTGGTATATTCCTTTCTTCAAATACATTTGCCATATTTTATCTCCTTTTTCTTGTAATTGACAAAATCATACGATATAATCATCACAAAAAATGAGACATATGTCCTGTTACAAGGTGTTTTATGAAAAAAATATATAATCAGAACAAAATCAAAAAGGCACTGGATCAAAGTGTTTATAAAGAAATGCTGGATTTTATTCACGTTCCCCTATTTTTAATTGAATATGAGCCCGGCGAAATCATTGTCGCCCCCTGGCAGGAACAGCCTTATTTTCAAATTGTATCCAGGGGAAATCTGTCCATCTATTTTATCAGGGACGACGGAAGCCGCTATAGCTTGTCCAGCGGAGGTGAAAACTATATCATTGGCGAAATGAATTTATTTACCCAAATCCGGGATAACGTGTATGCCGAAGCTTTAGACAATCTTTTGACTATTGCGATAGACAGCCGCTTATATAGAGGCCAATTATTAAACAATATACACTTTCTGCGCCTTATAGCGTCTGTAATGGCCACTAAAATCACCCTCATTACAAACATGGACGCTTCCACTTCCACTTTATCAGAGCGCATTATGAATTATATGCAATTTAAATGTGAAGGCCAGACTCTGCGCGGCCTGGAAAAGGCTGCCTTTGCCCTGCATTGCAGTTCCAGGCAATTACAACGTTTATTAAACGAATTGGAACAACAGGGAATGGTCAAAAAGATCGGGAAAGGGAGCTATCAAATCTGTGGCACCCTTCAATAAAAACAACCTATGCTCAAATGTCTGATGTCCTCCGGCTATATGCAAATAATACATGGTTGCGGCCAATCTGCAAGGTCTAATTATAATATTTATATAAAAATCCAAAGATACCCCTCGCAAATTTACTTTCAATATGGTAAGCTATAAGATATAGCAAACGGGGAAAACCTGTTAATCGTATTGGGAAAGGATTAAGACTATGAAGGACAAAATTTTGATTTCCGGGTTTGCAGACGAGATCAGTTCCGACTTCGACGCCCAACTACAGACGGTGACCGGTCTGGGAATGCATTATATCTCTCTGCGTTCTGCCGACGGAAAAGGGATTGCGGATTATTCCGTGGAGGAAATCCGGCAGTCAATTCTGCCGAGACTTGAAAAAGCCGGTGTGAAGGTTTCTTCCATCGGTTCCCCCATCGGGAAGGTGGGAATCGAGGATGAGGAAGGATTTGCCAGACAGCTTGCGCAGTTAGACACACTCTGCCAGATCTGCCAGGTGCTTGACTGCCGCTACATCCGCATGTTCAGCTTTTTTATCCCGGAGGGGAAAGAGCCGGGAAGCTGCCGGGATGCGGTTTTAGACAAGCTCCAAAAATTTATCAATGTGGCTAAAAAGTACAATGTCATTCTCATCCATGAAAATGAAAAGGAAATTTACGGCGATATCGGATCGCGCTGTCTGGATTTGATGGAGAGCCTGAAGGATCCCTGCTTTAAGAGCGCCTTTGACTTTGCCAACTTCGTGCAGTGCGGCGAGGACACGGAAAAATGCTGGGAGCTCTTGCATGAGTATGTGGTCTACATCCATATCAAGGATGCCCTCTCCACGGACAACGAAAACGTGGTCTGCGGAACCGGGGAAGGAAAGATTAAAGAGCTGCTCACAAGAGCCATCAGGGACGAAGGCTACGAGGGCTTCCTTACCTTAGAGCCTCACCTGGTACTCTTCGACTCTCTCTCCTCCCTGGAGACCACTGCCGCCGAAAATATCATCAAGGCCAATAAGGCCAAGGATGGCGCGGAGGGATATACCATGCAGTACCGTGCCTTGTGTGATATTCTGGAAACTATTTAATGTCACTCCGGGCGGCCCCTAGAGGCTGTGAACAGAAAAAACCTGGGCTTTCCCGGCCAGTGCCTGCGCCCTGCACCGGTTGGGAATCCGCACTTTTACAATAAGCCTCAAAAGCAGCGGCCTTTGTGGGACTTACGCGCCCTCTGTTGCTGCGGGCAGGATTTTAAAGGACGGACAGGTTCTTACATAAGAGGCGCAGAAAAGAGGATTATTATGGCTGATAAAATTCGTTTCGGACTCATCGGGATCGGCGCCCAGGGCGGCGCTTATGCCGGATTTTTGACAGGGAGCGCCGGGTTCCCCGGAATGCCTGCGCCGGAGTGCCCTCCCCACTGTGCGCTGGGCGCGCTCTGTGACACGGATCCTGCCAAAGAAGCAATGTGCAAAGAAAAATATCCCGACTATCCTTTCTTTACCGACTGGAAGGAAATGGTCTCCTCCGGCACCGTAGATGCGGTAATCACTACGGTTCCCCACTATTTTCACACGGAAATTGCCATTTACTGTTTAGAGCACGGTATGCCCGTTCTGGTAGAAAAACCTGCGGGGGTTTATGCCAAGGAAGTCCGTCGGATGAATGAGTGTGCCGCAGCCCACCCCGACGTTGCTTTCGGAATCATGTTCAACCAGAGAACCAACGTATTATATCAGAAGGTAAAGGCTCTTGTGGAATCCGGAGAACTTGGAGAGCTTCGCCGTACAAGCTGGATCATCAACTCCTGGTGGCGTCCCGACAGCTACTATCGTCAGAGCGACTGGCGGGCAACCTGGGGCGGAGAAGGCGGCGGCGTCCTGGTAAACCAGGCTCCCCACCAGCTTGATCTGTGGCAGTGGATCTGCGGAATCCCCAACAAAGTTTATGCGAAATGCCTTTACGGCTGCCACAGAGACATTGTTGTCGAAAATGATGTTACCGTTGTTACGGAATATCCAAACGGCGCTACGGGAACTTTCATTACCTGTACCCATGATCCCATCGGAACCGACCGTCTTGAAATCGACTTAGACAACGGCAAAATCGTTGTGGAAGACAGCAAAAAGGCTACCGTTTACCGTCTGAACAAATCCGAGAACGAGATGAACGCCACCATGAGCATGATGGAGGTTTCCAAGCTGGTTTCCGGCAACAGCGCAGGAGGCGGGCTCTTCACCGTGGAATCCTTCGAAAACACCGACGGCTGGGGCAAGCAGCACACCACCGTAATGGAGAATTTCGCCCAGCATATTCTGGAAAAAACTCCCCTCTTGGCTCCCGGAAGCGACGGCATCAACGGCGTCAACCTTGCCAATGCCATTCTGCTCTCCTCCTGGCTGGGAAGGGAAGTAGAGCTTCCGGTGGATGAGGATCTCTATCTGAAAGAACTGAATAAGAAGATTGCAGGGGAAGGGAAATTCCCTACCAGATAAAGTAATAATCAGGAAGATTTCGCTGCCGGGCGCGGCGCGCGCCCGGTCAGCGAAAGCATTTGAAAGGAATCCATATGAAAACAGCAGCTATTATAGGAATGGGTGTGATTTCCTCCATCCATCTTGCCGCCATCGAAAGCAATCCCAATATCACTCTGGCGGCCGTCTGTGATACGGACGAGAGCAGGCGCAGTGCAGCTCCTGAGAAAGTCCCCTTTTATACCGATTACAAGACCATGATCCTTGAGACGAAGCCGGATGTGGTTCACATCTGCCTGCCTCATTATCTCCATGTGCCTGTTGCCGAGGAAGCGGCCAGAATGGGCGTCCATGTGTTCTGCGAGAAGCCAATGGCCTTAAACGCTGCGGAGGGAGCAGAGTTCGCAGAGTTTGAAGCTGCCCACCCGGATATCCACATCGGTATTTGTCTCCAAAACCGGTTCAATGAGTCCGTAGAGATGTTAAAGGCCCTGATCGAGGGCGGCGAGTTTGGAGCCGTTACCGGCATCCGCGGGACGGTTCCCTGGTACCGCGAAAAAGAATATTATGAGGTACAGCCCTGGAGGGGCAAATGGGACACTGCCGGCGGCGGATGCATGATCAACCAGGCAGTACATACTCTGGATCTGATGTACCATTTAGGCGGAGAAATCAAGCAATTAAAGGCATCCGTAGCACAGCTTCTTGACTACGGCATTGAGGTGGAGGACACGGTAGCCGCAGCCCTGACTTTTGCAAACGGCGCCCGGGGAATGTTCCTTGCCACGATCGCCAATTATACCAATGAAAGCGTGCAGCTCTCTGTCCAGCTTGAAAAGGCATCCTTCCTGATCATGGACAATACGCTTTTCCGCATTCAGGAAGACGGAACCAAAACAGTACTGTGCGAGGACGCAAAGCTGCCGGGCACAAAATTTTACTACGGAGCCAGCCACAGTAAATTAATCAATCTCTTTTATGAGGCATTGGAGACAAACAGCCAGAATTATCTACATGTGCATGAAGCGCTGATGAGTATCCGTCTAATTGATGCCATCCAAAAATCCGGCAAAAGCGGAGAGATTGTAACGCCTTAGGCTTCTCCCTGTGGCAGTCCAAAACAGCGGATGCCAGGTTTCGCCAGACATCCTTATGTTTCAACAAAACATACTTATGCGCCGCTGCGGCGCACCATCAAAAAAACAGAAAGGTTTGATACATACTATGAAAAAAGGATTAATCGGTATTCAGATGAGTACCATCAAGAAAAAAGTAGATGAATTAGGCGCTTATGAAACCTTAAAGGCCTGTGCTGAGATGGGGTATCACTGTATGGAAGTCAGCCAGATCCCCATGACACCGGAAAATGTGTCCGGCATGAGAAAAGCCTGTGACGAATTCGGAATTAAAATTGCGGCAAACACCGCCGCTTTAGAGCCTGCGGCTCCCGGAGCACCGGGGGAATTCCTGACAACACATTTCGATAAAATTGTGGAGGATTGTAAAGCGCTGAACACCGATATGCTTCGGATCGGCATGCTCCCCATCACCTGTATGGGAAGCCGCGAAAAAGCGCTGGACTTTGTCAAAAAAGCCGACGAGATGGCAGAACGCCTTGGGGAGCACGGAATTGATTTGTATTATCACAACCATCATGTGGAGTTCGTAAAATATGACGGACAATACCTGCTTGACATCATCAAGGACAATACCAAAAAGATGGGCTTTGAGCTGGATATTCACTGGATTCACAGAGGCGGCGAAAACCCGGTTGCTTTCATCAACCAGTATGCCGGACGTATCCGTCTTCTGCACCTGAAGGATTACCGTATCGCCCATATTGAGGCGCCCAAGGAGGGCGAGGATATGAAGAAATTCTTTGGCAATTTCTTCAACCTGGTGGAATTTGCAGAGGTGGGCGAAGGCAATCTTCCCATCAAGGAGTGTATCGAGGCCGGTCTTGCAGGCGGCAGCGAGTACTTCCTGATCGAGCAGGATGATACCTATGGAAGAGATCCTTTTGAGAGCTTGAAGATCAGCCGTGATAATCTCTTTAAGCTTGGATACAAGGATTGGTTTGAACTGTAATATTCCCAAATAATATTCAGGAAATATGTGTTACAGGTTTGAAAGGTGCGCCGCCAGGCGCACCTTTCTGCTCCATACAAACCCGGATCTATAGTCCCGAATTTATTCTGCCTTTTCCAGTCTGCCAAAAAAGCCAGCGGCAAGCAGACCTACCGCACATATCACTGCCCCCGTAGGAATCAGCACAAGATAAACCTCCCGGCTGAGCCCGTCGAACAGCAGGCCATAAACCATCTGTCCAATCGGCTGAGTACACATGGTAATTGCCGAGGTATAAGCCATTACCTTTCCGGTCAGGTGCTGCGGCGTCCGCTGTTGCAGTATGGACACGGCAAAAATAGAAAAAATACTGATCGCAATCTGCATACCGCAGAAAGCAGCCACATTCACAGCATATCTGGCCACATTACCGGACGGGAACAGAAATACCAGGCCGGCCGGAATCAGACAGGCGCCAATCATTGCCAGCACAAGGGAGAGCTTTCCTGATCTCATTTTTCCTGTAAGCAGCCCCGCCCCTATACTTCCCCCGATCGTCGCTACTGCCAGCATGCTTTCCGCTATACCGTAATACCTTGCATCCAGCCCAAGAATCCTCCGCACAATAAAGGGGAGACCCACCAGCGTAACTCCCATCACAAAGAAACGGGAAAGGGCCGCCAAAAGCAGCAACTTTAGAATGTCCGGCTGCTCTTTTGTGAGGAACCTGATACTGCTGACAAAATCTTCTTTTATCATTGGCAGGAGCTTTCCCCCAAAGCCTCTCGCATGGGAGCCCAATTTAATAAAGCACTCAAACAGTGCCGTAACCGCAAAGCACAGGACACTTGCATACATCACAGGCTTTAATCCAAAAGCCGCATACAAAATACCGCCAAGCAAAGGCGCTGTCAGATAGGAAAGAGACGCTGCCTGATTCACAACGGCATTTCCCTTAACAATCGCATCGCCTGAGAGCATCTGCGGAATACACGCCTGCACGGTGGGCGTCTCAAATGCCCCGAGAACAGAAAGCGCTATGAGCAGGATACTGATCATTACCAGCGCATTCTCTGCGGATAAAAAGATTGCCGCAACAAAAACAGCTATCCCCGTCAAAGCATCCAGCGCCACCATGATCTTCTGCCTGTCCATCCGGTCGGCAAGTATGCCTCCAAGAGGTGACAAAAGGATTGTGGGAATCGTGGCAGCAGACAAAATCCCCGCAAATACTAGGGCTGAACCGGTTACTTCCAGCACATACATGGACAATGCCAACCGCAAAATATAATTGCCAAATAAAGAACTTACCTGTCCCAGCACAAGAAGTACAAAATTTTTTGTGATTAATTTTTGCTCCATCCTTCACTCTCCCCTCTCTTTCCCATAGCTTCCCAATATTCTCTCTGTTCTCTCATACATCTCTTCCTCTATGATCGGAAGTCCCATTGCGGAAAGAACCTTTTCAATAAACCGGCACTTATGCCGGATTTCTCCGGCATCTGCCGGAAATACGGAGGGCATCAGCCAAAAGTTCACAAGAGGCAGCAGTTCGGAAAGCTCCTTTGCATATTGTGTCCGGATAGAACCATCCCGCCTGCCTTCCTCGATCAGTTCAAACCACAGGGGAGTCAACAATCGCCGGTTGGCCTCAATGGCAGCGGCCAGGATCCGGGAATCCATCAGAATCGGTACTGCCTGGGTATTTAGCTCCTCCCGCTCTCCCTGGGCCCTGTCGATAGCCAACACTTTTTTTATTTTTTGCAGCCCGTTCAGGTCAGAACGTCCCCTGACTGCATCAAAGGGATTTTTCTCTAAAAACATCTGCTCCCCCAGGGCGTACATAACCTCCTCCTTACTCTGAAAAAAACGATAGAACATCCCCTTCGCCCCGCCTGCCAGCTCCATAATATCCGTGACGGCAGTTTCCTCATAACCTTTCGACAGGAACAATTCCTTCGCAGCCTCTAAAATCTCTCTTTTCCATTGCTCCGGTGTTTTTTTCACTGGTCTTGCCAATCTTAGCTTCCCCCTTTTGCAGTTATTGACTTTGGGTCAATAACTATTATACAAAAAGAAAGAGCCACTGTCAACAAAGGGGGTGAAAAATGTTTTTATCACATTTTTCACCCCCTGGCAGCTATGCCCTCTTCTCACCGATTTATTATAATCTTATCAATCAGCCCAAATTCCAGGGCTTCCTCTGCGGATAAATAATGATCCCTTTCTGTGGCGGCCTCTATCTCCTCCACCGTCTTTTTCGTGTTTTCCGCCAGTATCCGGTTTAATCTCCTTTTGCTCTGCTGAATATGATCCGACAGGATCTTAATATCTGTGGCCTGCCCCCTGACCCCGTTTCCATGAATTGCCGGCTGGTGGATCATAATTTCCGCATTCGGTAAAGCCATGCGCTTTTCTTTCGCCCCTCCTGCAAGCAGGAATGCGCCAAAGCTTGCGGCCAACCCCATACATATGGTGGAAACGTCGCATTTAATATACTGCATGGTATCATAAACGGCAAGCCCCGCCGATATACTGCCACCCGGGCTGTTGATATAAAACCAGATGTCCTTTTCCGGATCCTGCGCTTCCAAAAAAAGCATCTGCGCAATGATCAGCCTTGCCGACTCGTCACTGACTTCTTCCCCCAAAAATATGATCCTGTCCGAAAGGAGCCTGGAATAAATGTCATAGCTCCTCTCCCCCGCGCCTGTCTGCTCAACCACATAAGGAACGAAACTCATGCCGCCATCCTTCCTTTCGTCACGCTCAAGGAAGAAGCAGCGCATTTCATTCCCGTCTCCATACAGATTCTGTCCTGCTTCGGAGTAAATATCCCGATCCGCCTGTATTCCTGGGGTGTACAGGAAAATGCGCACCGAAAAGCCTGAGTAAAGGCCTGCTGGGAACCATAGCCCGCCTCAAAAGCAATCTCAGCGATGGGCTGGTCTGTTTCTGCCAGTTTTCTGGCTGACTCGTCAAGACGCCTGCCCTGGATATATTTATATAAGGTCACACCGGTATCCGACTTAAATGTCCTTGCCATGTAAAACTTTGAATAGTTCAGTTCCCTGGCTATTTTCCCTGAAGACAAATCCTGGCTTAAATTCTTCTCTATGTATAAAAGTACGTTTTTTGTTATTGACACATCCTTCATATGCTGATGCCCCTTTCTGTTTTGACATATTGTAGCATACTGCCTTCTGTGTGTCTTAATAAAAATTGCCCTTTTTGCGCAGGGCCGCTATGCAGATACCGATCTGTTCACGGCCAATCATAAAAACACCTTCCTTTCACTGTTATCAGCTTGCTGATGCCAGATGATATTCTGCGCATACATTTTCGTCTATAACAACATTATAGCTCTGATACAAAGGCGCTTACAGTGACCCAAAAGTTGATGTTCTTTCTCTTATGTTCAACCGATGGTTTTATCCTCCCCGGGAACTCCTTATGGTCAAAGCTCATCCTGCATCCGTAAGAGCCCTGCAGATCTGTTCCACATCATAGCTCCCGACCTTTTGCTGTGCCTCTATCACCTTACGGATCTCCTCGATTTCCTCTTCCAGTTCCTCGGCAATCACGGCTTCCGGCTTGTTCTTGGAAAGCTTTATACATACGGCCTTTACCAGCCTCTCCAGGCTTCCTTCTATTTTCCCCGCTATTTTTCCTTCCTGTATTCCCTCTAATTTCATATCCACAAATGCCTTGCACAAATCATATTTCTTTTCCCCATTCTCCATCACCAGATCCTCCTCCTTTATCCTGACCTTTGCCACTGCTTCCAGCAGTTCTCTCGTATCGCTGTCCATTCTGCCGTAGGCTTCTTTGTTTTCTTCCATCACTTTTCTCAGCTTTTCTTTGTCTTTGCCGTAACGTATCACCTCAAACAACTGACGCAGTCCGGTACGATACTCGTCGAAAGTATCATGCTCATGACAGTCGTACAGATTCAGCCTGTAATTTGAGACAAATCTGCTCAGATCATCATCCATCTCAAGCAGGTCATGCAGGCACCTTGCGCCATTCCATGGATGCTCCGGGCCGTAGTATACCACCAGGCTGATAACCGGCAGAAATTTCTCGTCTCTGGTCATGCCGGAGAGAAATTCATCCGTCCCGCCTTTTAAATCATGTTCTCTTTCATGCCTTGCTTTTTTCTGCTTCCATTGCTTATGATAGCTCAGGCTCTCCAGCAGCATATTCCGCAGCACCATATGATAATCCACATAAGACTGATTTTCCACAGCCAATATATGGATCAGCTTTCCGTGCCATATGCGGCACTTGTCAATGACTGCTTTGAAACTTTTTCGTGTTCCGGCCTCTTTTCCCAGATAGATAACCTGACTGTCCGCAGGATACAGTTCGTCTGGCTTTACCACCTGCTTTCCCTGAAACAAAGCGCCGTTTACCTGATCTGCAAATCTGAAATTGTCTTCCAGGTAATCAAACTGATATTCATCCGATTTTCCCATTTCCTGATCCTCCCTTATTTTTTGATGCGTGAATAGCAGGCGCAACACGCCGCCTCTTGGTTTCATATAAGGGAGCCGATGAGAAAAGATGATTTGACACAGACGTGATCGATCAGAACTTCAGATTCCCAGATATGTTTGAAATTATAATAACATAAATTTCATTTTATTGCAAAAACTTTTTGTTTGAATTTGCTATTTTGAATTCGCAGTTTCGAAAAATGGCGGTTTTGCTGTTTGAGCCAGCACAAGGGAGTATTTTTTACACGATACGCCTAGCCGCCCGCTCAATAACCACTCAGCGCCGTCACAAGTAAATCATACCGCTCGGTTTTATTCTTTATGTCCTCCTCGGATACCCCATAATAGAGATAGATATTTCTGGATACCCTGTTTAGCTGCCTCTTCCTTTTGGGATTCCCGCTCCAGGAAACGCCCATCTGCTCCCAGACGGTTTCGATCCCTGTCTGCACCCTGCCGCCCCTTAAATCCCTGATTTCATAGATATGAAAATCCATGGGAAAAACATCCTCCGGGATTTCCTCCGCCCTGCGGCTTCTCTGCTCACACTTTTTCCACATTTCTTCCAGCGCTTTTTTGCACTCTTTGGAGATATTTTCCTTCCCTGAAAATTCCTCCCTCGGAAATCTTATCTGCGCCAAATCACCCAATAATTCCGGACGGTAACGCACAATCAGGGCTTCCTTCATGGATTTTCTCTGTTCCTGATAAGAGCGGGATTTTTTTGAAAGCTCCCTAGCCCCGTATTCCATTTTCAAATAATCCGTCAATTCCTCCAGGGTATGAGGATTGGCTGTAATTTTCTTCTTGACCCTCTGCCTCTTTTTTTCGTAAAAAAATCCCCTGATCCGCTCTCCCAGCTTTCGCTTGCCTTTATTGTCGATCAGAAAAATGCTTGTGGGGCCGTCTGCCCCGCCTATGATGGAAACGCTCTCTGCTCTTTTTCCCATGTCAGTGTCCTTCTTTCTATATCACTTATATCGGATACGGCAGGTTCTATCAACAGCCCTTTTCCCTCCCGCCTCCAAAAAAAGCCTTCACCCTGGCCCCGGAAGAAATATTCTCCACCTGAATCCATCCGCCGTGGCGCTCACAGAGTATTTTGCAGATATAAAGCCCTAATCCAAAATGCCCGGAAACTCCTCCCTCTCCCGTGGCATAGGGAGAAAATGCCCGGCTCAGCATTTCTTTCTCAAATCCCGGGCCATCGTCCGTGACAGTCAGTAAAATACCCCTGTCCGTTTCGGCTGAGGAGATCTCCTCAAACGAAATCTCCACCTCGCTTTCTGCATAGCGGACAGCATTGGACACCAGATTACTGCTTACCTGGGACAAAAACTCTGTATCCAGCCAAAATTGACGGGAAAACGTTCGATTCGAAAGCTTTGCCCGTTTGCCCTTTTGCCGGCACAGGATCTCTGCGCTTTCGTATAAGGACGTCAAAAAAGGCTGCAGGGATATTTCCTTCGGTTCGGGCCGCACATCCTCCAGCCGCCGCAGGCTGCTCATACTTTCCACGTATTTTTCCATGCGGGAAAGGTGCCTGCTCATGGTTGCCGCCGTCTCCCGCACCTGTCCGCTGCTATCTGCGCCAAGTATTTCGGCATAGCCCTTGAGTACCGTCAGCGGCGTGCGCAAATCATGGGCAAAGGCGGCGTTCAGCCGTCCCCTCTCCTCCATGCTCCTCCATATCCGGGAAAAGTTGCCCGCAAGGGCGGAGCGCATTCTCTCAAAGGAGGCGCAGAGCTCTCCCATTTCATCCTCTCTGTCCCAGGAAATGGTAAAGTCCAGATCATTTTGGGAAATCTTTTCCGACGCTCTTTTTAACTCCCCGATGGGGCCTTTCAACCGGTTTTGGTAAAACAGAAAAACCGCCGCGAGAATGCACAGGACGGAATAAACCGGAGCCATTACTATGGGAATGTGTTCAAGCAGCCCTGCCAAACGACTGTCTCTCTCCGTGAGCGGAGAAGGGGCAGTTCCGATATAGCCCCCCTCTCCCAACTGTTCCCCCTTTTCGTTGGTCAGATAATATTTTTCACCGGAAGGAGGGTACGACGCATAAATTTTCCTGGCCGCATCGTTACAAAAAGCGGCAGTGACTCCGCTCAAAACCAGAGCGACCACCACAAACAGGGCAATGTACAGGGCCAGGCTTTTCCTCAGCGATAAAATCCCAGACTTTCCTTTTATCTGATCCATTTATAACCGCACCCCCAGACTGTTTCAATATAGGCTCTGTCCGTGTACTCCGCGATTTTGGAGCGTATCCTGCGGATATGCTCCGCTACCACCATACTGTCTCCCTCGCTGTCATATCCCCAGATCCGTTCATAAATTCTTTCCTTATCAAAAATCTGTCCCGGATTCTGGGAAAGCAGCTCCACAATGTCAAATTCCTTTTTGGTAAGAAGTATTTCCTCTTCTTTATAAAAAAGACAGCGCCGGGAAAAATCTATGGTCAGATCCCGGGCAAATTTAAGTCTGGCGTCAAAGCCATGGCGCGCCTCCCGCCGCAGGTGAGCGGCTACTCTGGCCTCCAGCTCTGCCAGGGAAAAGGGCTTGACGATATAGTCGTCTCCCCCTGCGGCAAAGCCCTTTACCTTATCCGTATCCTCAATCCTTGCGGTGAGAAACAGGATAGGGCAGGCCACATGCTCCCGAATGCGCCGGCAGATCTCCAGGCCGTCCAGATCGGGCATATTGATGTCAAGCAGGATAATATCCGGACAACGCTCCACCTGCCGCAGAGCCTCCCGGCCGTTCGGGGCCGTCAGCACCTGGTATCCCCTGCTTTTGAAAAATCCTGCAAGCATAATCACAATATCCGGTTCGTCATCCGCAATCAAAATTTTATTTTCCATCCTGTCCCTTTCCTTTTCCCTTTTCCGTCAGGAGATCATTTTTCTAATTTTCATAATTGTCCGTCCCAGGCCTTTAGGTTCTGCCGCAAAGCCATAAAAAATCCCTGATGCCATCATATACCACCCTGCACGGCTGTGGCAATCCCGTTTTATGCGCTCACCTGATGCCCTGCAAAGATTTTTCCCGAAATAATTCCTCCTGCCGCCATAAGGAGAATGGCAATAGGTAAAGCCCAAATAGCATAGAGCAGGCTGCCGGCAAACTGCCGGACAGACATCAGGGCCACAAACAGGATCTGATATAGCGGGGAAAGAGCCAGTATCCTAAAAAAAGAGCTCGTCTCGGCAAAGGGCAGCAGCGCCGGAAGCACATAGACTGCCAGGGCCGCCGGAAGCGCCGTCATTTGATTTCTGCACAGGGCGGATAGAATCAGGGTAATGCCCGCCGCACCCATGATTCCCGTGAAAGCCAGAAGAATCCGGTATTTCAGCAGCGTGGCGCAGGTGATATTGAAGGGGATATAGCCCTCGGTAAAAGAAAGCGGCGCAAAGAGAATGCTGCAGTCCAGCCCGATTTTTCCATACATCACAAACGCCAGAGCCACATTCAGAATCACAATTGCCGCTGTGGTTCCAAAGGCTGCCAGAAGCCCTGCAATCGCCTTTGCGGCGGCACATTTCGTCCTGCCATAGCGGCCGGAAAGGATCAGTTGTTCCACACCGCCGTACTCGCCGCCAAAAACCGGGGTAAGCATGACAATGACCACAACGGAAAGGCACAGAAAAACCTTTGTCATATCCTGAATTGCCCCCAGCCATCCATCCACATAGCCAATCTTTATTTTTTCCTGCCCGAACACATCGGAAACGCTTAACCCGTTCCAATTGCCCTCCATATCCGAAAATCGGGCTGCCACCGCGGATTGCATGGCGTTTTGATAAATATAAATCACATTCAGCCCCTGGGGACCGGACTGAGGCATAAGCTCTGACAACATCTGCCGCACCTTTTCATCCGTCAGCTCTCCCTCATATCCGGCGGCAATCTCCTGATCCAGCGCCACCGCCTCTTTCCCGGTCTCCTGTCTTTGCCCGTCAAAGGCGAACTTGTTCTGATAAGTCGAAACATGCAAAAGAACCGTTAAAAGCACCGCCACCAGAAGCATCGCCCAGGTAAGACGCTTTGCCATAATTTTCCGCAGTTCAAAAAAAATCAGTTTTCTCAATTTCTTTTCCTCTCTTTCCTGTTGCTCTATGCAATCCGTCTTCTACTCCCGGAAATAATACAGATACAAATCCTCCAGCTTGGGCTCTGCCGCAACGGCGCCCTCCATGGGCCTTTCCTTTGCTATCACCCGGAGCAGGGTATTTCCGTCCTCCTCATTGCGCAGGTTGCTGACATTCAGCCGCGCCGCATATTTTTCCGCATATTCCGTGGGCACCCTGCACTCCCATACCTGCCCTTTGATCTTTGCCGTAATCTCAGAGGGGCTTCCAAAGTGAATCACCTGCCCCGATTTCATCACCATAATCTTCTCTGCAATAAACTCCACATCCGATACGATATGGGTGGAGAGGATGACGATCCGGTTTTTGGAAAAGGCGCTGATGAGATTGCGGAAGCGCACTCTTTCTTTGGGGTCTAAGCCCGTTGTGGGCTCATCCAGTATCAGGATTTTCGGATCCCCCAGCATGGCCTGGGCAATTCCCAGCCTCTGCTTCATGCCGCCGGAAAATGTCTTAATCTTATGCCTGCTCTCCTCCCAAAGACCGACCGCCGCCAATAGCTCCGCCACTCTTTTCCCCGCCGTCTTTTCTTTCAACCCCTTTACCGCTGCAAGATACAAAAGAAAATCAAGAGCCGTAAAATCAGGATAGTACTTAAAGTCCTGTGGAAGATACCCCAGAAGCCCCCTGTATTCCTCCCCAAGCTCTTCCACGTCCTTTCCGTCCAGCAGAATCTTTCCTCCGGTTGGCTTCTGAAGCGTACAAAGCAGACGCATAAGCGTTGTTTTTCCCGCTCCGTTTGCCCCAAGCAGCCCGTATACGCCGCCGGTCAGGGTGAGACTTATGCCCTTCACCGCCATTTTCCTTCCGTATTGTTTGGTTAAATCTGTCATTTTCAGTTCCATCATAAAATCTCCTTCACCGTTTGGTTAAGGAGATTTTATAGGATAAATTCCAATTTTTTATCTACTTTTTAGTTTTTACCAATTATTGATACGAAAATTTCGTATTTAGAAGAGTGCCGGTTGCTTTCATAATAATGCCATGCTATACTTTAATCAAAATAACTCATCTCTTTCTACTATGGCAGGTAATTTATGGAATTAAAATTTGAGTGGGATAAAGAAAAAGCAAAACTTAATCTTCAAAAGCATGGAATCCCATTTGAAACAGCAGCAAAGGTTTTCTTAGATAAAAATCGAATAGAGATTTTTGATCAAACACATAGTATAGAAGAAGATCGCTATATTACAATTGGTTTGGCCGGTGACGTTTTATTTGTTGTATACACAGAACGAAATCCAAAAATCAGATTAATTTCGGCGCGTCTTGCAACAGCGAAAGAAAGGAAGTTGTACTATGGTAACATTTGAGTTGGATGGAACTGCCACTTTGACCGACAAAGAAAAAAAACTGCTTGCAGAGGCCAGGCGGCTTCCCATTATTTATGATGAAGATTCTCCCGAACTGACGGATGATATGGAAAAAGCTTTTGCCGCAGCCCGAAAGGCCAGGCCCTATCAGGGAGAACCTCTTACGATTTATGTTTCCTCCGCAACCATTGAGAAGGTAAAAAGCATGGGCGCAGACTATCTTGCAATCCTTGGGCGATTGCTTGACAAAGCGGTGGAAGAATATCGACCGGTGTAATTAATACTGTTTATTCAGGTTTGAAAAATATCATATAAGAGCTGTTTCTGTCCCTGCACCCATGAAAGGATGCAGGGACACTTTATGTTGCTTCCTACTTCAGGGTTTGAAAGCAAACCTTCACCACAAACAGATCCGCATCTGTCTCCCAGGAAAATTCCCCGCCACAGGCCTCGGTGAAGCTCTGGGCGATGGACAGGCCAAGGCCGCTGCCGCCGTCCGTACGGCTCTGGTCTCCTCTGGCAAACCGCTCCGCAAAATCTTTGTTTTTATCCAGCTCCATCAGAGAAGCATTCTTCACGCTGGCAACCGCCATCGTGCCGTCTGTCTTTAACGTCACATACACCCTTGAACCCGCCAGGGAATATTGGATGGCATTCTGGAACAGGTTCTGAAATACCCGGTACATCCGCTGGCCGTCAGCCAGGATCATCACAGGCTCCTGGGGCAGCTCCGTGCGGAAGGATACCGCGCTGCCATCGATCTGCTCCTGCATATCCGCCAGGGTCTGGCACAGAAGCTTTCCGAAATCCAGCTCCTCCATATGCATGGGCAGCTCGCCGCTGGCCGCCTTGCTCACCGCAAAGACATCCTGCACCATGTTTTTCAGTCTCTGGGATTTTTCATCCAGAATCTTCACATAATCCTTTACATGCTCCGGCAGATCTTCCTCCTGCTTTAAAAACTGCACATAGCTGATGATGGAGGTAAGGGGGGTTTTAATGTCGTGGGACACGTTGGCGATCAGCTCCACCTTCATTTTCTGGCTCCTCATCTGCTCCTCCACCGCCGTCTCCATACCGTGGCGTATATCTTCAAGCTGAGCCATCACCTTTTGCAGGTCATGCCCTGCGAAATCCCCCTCCATAGCCCTGTAATTGCCGTTTCGGATTTCGTTGATGCAGCCGGAAACGGTTTCCATATCCCTGGCGGTCTCCAGATTTTTCCTGGCAGTAAGATATGCCAGGAAAAGAAGTCCCGTGGTACACAGAAATGCGAAAAATACAAGGGCTATGGTACTTCTGTACCCGCTTGTCCACTGAATGGCCATCAACAGCATCACGAAGACATACACCGCCACGGCGGCAAACAGCCCCCGGTTTCGGCAGGCCATCTTCTTAGCCAGCGGCCAGCTTATGCTTTTGGCCGAAAATGTCCGGTAAAGCTTTCCTGCAAGGCTGCATCTCCACACCTTTTTGTTGTGCCTTAAGTCATTCCAGATCAGCCAGATTCCCCAGAACAGCAAAACCCAGGCAAAAGGATGGGTGTTTTCCAACAGCTCCCCGCCATACATCAGCAGGCCCCCAGAGCCGTAATCATAATAACAGGCCTCAGTCAGTTCCTGCCACAAGCCGCAGTCCTGATTGCTCCGTTTGATGATGAATAATACAAACCACACCAGCCCTGCAACCAAAAGCGCCTTACATTCCACCCAGATTCCGGCCTGGAAAAGGGCGATTCCCGCTTCCGCCTCCCTCCTGCCTTTTCTGTTCAAAAACGCAAGGAACAACAGAAGTAATCCCGCGACAAGGCAGGCCAGCTCTTTCTCCAAACGTTTTTGGTTTGCCTGACAGTTATAATTCATCCAGTACAGGGAATTATCATACTGCAGAGCCCCGCCGTTTCCATAGTTTTCCTTCACATACAGCACCGGATCCTGAGCGGCGGCAATCAATACCCTGGCCTTCTTCATACTCTCGTCAACCGGAATATTCAGGTAGCCGGGAACATACCAGTCCCCCCTTTCGCCTGTCTTCTCCCATGAATTTTCTTCCCGGTAATAGCCGTCCCCGTAAATCTCCAGTTCTTTTCCGTCCTTGACAATCCTGACCTTTTCCCCGTCAAAATACAGGAGGAAATTGTAGCCCTTGGGCGCAGTCATTTTGCCGTCCGGGGTCAGAAGCTGGGAATTGGCGTACAGCGTCTCTCCGTCATAGGAAATGGTATAAAGCAGATTCTTATCCCCCTTTAACCTGTCATGGTACTTCTGGGCGGTTTTCTTTTTTTCCTCATCGGAGGGCTCATTTCTTCCGTAGCCCCGGGAAATTCCCATCTCACTTTGATACGCCTCGATCTCCTCCCGGAGGGCTTCCATCTCCTCCCGATAAGACTCCATCCCCTGCCGGTAAGTCTCCGCCTCGTCACGGGCATTCTCTTCCCGAATCCTCTCCCACTCCTGCTCCATCCCTTCATAGGTATCCGTCATTTCATCATAGGTATCATTCATTGCCTCCAGATTGTCCTGGTAAGCCTGCCAGTCGTCAGTCCATACCCCCTCTGACAATGGCCCGCCGTCATAACTGCCGTAATAATAGCCATCCCAATATACATCCCCGTCATAGCTCCACGACCGTTCCAGATCGCCGCCCACAGCCATGGTCAGAAAGCTCCAGAAGCGTCCCGTGATATAATCCTGGAATCTGTAATTTAGCTGGTAATCTCCCTCAAAAAGCCTCTCTGTCTGCCAGAGCCGTACTCCTGCGGGCTTATCTCTGAGGATCCCTGCCAGGCCTCCCAACGTCAGGCTCACCCCCAAAAGAAAGACGATAAAACTAATTGCATTTTTCCTGTTTTTCCATTTTGTATCCAATGCCCCACACCACCTTTATATATTCTGGCTCCTTCGGATTCAGCTCCAGCTTTTCGCGGATGCGGCGGATGTGAACCATGACCGTATTTTCCGATGCAAAGGCCTCCTCCCCCCACACGCGGCGGTAAATCTCCTCCGCCGGGAACACCCGTCCCAGGTTTCGCATGAACAGATCCACGATCTTTGTCTCCGTCGCGGTAAGCCTGACCGCCTCCCCGTCCGCATAGACCACCCTCTCGTCGCTCTTATAGACGAGGCGTCCGTTTACGATCTCACCGGCCCGGTCGCTGCTGTGGATGTCTCCCAGACTGGTATATCTGCGCAGATGGCTCCTCACCCGGGCCGCCAGCTCCTGGGGATTGTAGGGCTTGGCTACATAGTCGTCCGCCCCCATGGACAATCCCAGCACCTTGTCGCTGTCCTCGCTCTTTGCGCTCAAAACAATGATGGGGATATTCTGCTTTTCCCTGATGCGCATCAGCGCGGAAAGTCCGTCAAGCCTCGGCATCATCACATCGATCAGCACCAGCCTCACCGGATGGGCAGAAAGGATGTCCAGCGCCTGCAGCCCGTCATAGGCCTTTAGCACCTCATATCCCTCTCCCTCCAGTAAGATACCGATTGCCTTTACGATCTCCCTGTCGTCATCCACTACCAGTACACACTCTCCCATGTTCCAGGCCTTCCTTTCCTGCTTCCTCCTTGAGCTGTCATCAGCTTATCATTGTTTTATTACAAAATTCCCGGGATGTTTCTTACAAGTTTCTTACAATATATTCGGGTCGGGAAAAGAATGTCTACACCACTTTTTCCAAACAACATATAATAATCTCAAACCCCACAGGAGTTTTCCTATGTTAAATAATCAAATCACACCCAGGCTTGATTTCACGGAGCTTCTTACGCGCAACCGCCCGGATGCCGCCGCATGGGTCAACGGAAATGCGCAAAATCCCAGGCTCAGCGGCACGGTCAAATTTTATCACACCATTTACGGCGGCGTGCTGGTGGAGGCGGAGCTGTTCGGGCTTCCCAATATTGATTTTCCCGGTTCAAGTAACTTTTATGCCATGCATATCCACGAATCCGGCGACTGCAGCGATGCTTTTGACCACACCGGAATGCACTACAACCCCCAAGGCGCAGACCACCCGAATCACGCCGGCGACATGCCTCCGCTTCTGGGCAGCCAGGGATATGCTTACAGCGTTTTCTATGACAAAAGATTCACCCTTCGGGAAATCATAGGCAGAGCGGTAATCATACATGAAAATCCCGATGACTTCACCACTCAGCCATCGGGAAACGCAGGCGCCAAAATAGGCTGCGGGGAAATCAGGGCTCTTGACCCCTCCCTGAAAACCACGCCTTCATTGTAGTAAGCACCCTGACCAACTCTTCCTCGGATATAATATAGGGAACCATGGCATACATGCAGTTTAAGAAGGGACGGCTGAACACACCGCGCTTACGGGCAAACTGCTGATACCCTTCCAGAATGCCTGCATCCCTAACCTCCACGCAGACACATCCGCCCATGATCCTCACTTCCTTCACCCCGGGAGCCGTAAAGCCCTCCATCTCCCGTCTGGTGAGCGCCTCGATCCGGCGGATTTTTGCCATGTAGTCCTCCTGCTCGAAGAGCTCAATGGATTTCAGCGCCACGCTGCAGGCCAGGGCATTTCCCATAAAGGTAGGGCCGTGCATCAGGGCCTTGGCAGGGTCGTCGCTGTAAAAACCGTCGTATACCTTATGATTTGCCACGGTGACCGCATGGCCGATGTATCCACCTGTCAGGGCTTTTCCAAGGACAAGGATGTCCGGCAGCACCAGATCCGCCACAAAACGGTTGCCGGTACGCCCGAACCCCGTAGCCACCTCGTCAAAAATCAGCAGGACTCCATATTGATCGCAGAGCTGCCTTGCCCGGATCAGAAAGGACAAATCATACATCCGCATACCGCCCGCCCCCTGCAGCAGAGGCTCTACGATAAAGCAATTCAGCTCCTCATGATATTTCTCAAAGGCCTCCTCCAGGGCAGGAATTTCCGTGGGGATATGGATCACGTTTTTCTTCTCGCCATAGGCCTCCAGGATAAAATGATAATCCTCATCATCCCCCACCTCCATGGTCTTGAAGGTGTCCCCGTGATAGGCATGGGTTAAAGAAAGCACTTTAATGCGCTTCATTTCGCCCCTGTTTACATAGTACTGCAGGGCCATTTTCAGGGCAACCTCCACCGCAACGCTTCCGGAATCTGAAAAAAAGCTGTAATCCAGATCCCCCGGCAAAAACTCCCGAAGTTTATCGGAAAGCTTTTGTACCGGTTCATGGGTCAGCCCGCCCAGCATCACGTGGGAAAAATTGTCGGCCTGGTCTTTGATCGCCCGGGTCAATACCGGATGCTTATATCCGTGGATTACGCTCCACCAGGAGGAAATGGAATCGATCATTTCCCCCTCCGGAGTCTTTAGCCAGACGCCCTCTGCGTCTATGATCTTATAGGGCTCTTTCATGGTTTTCATTTGCTGATAGGGATACCAGATCATTTTTACTTTACCTCGTTTCTGTGCAGCTTATCTATCGTGAACATCAACTCCTATAAGGAACTAATCATACAGTGAAATCAGATGCGAGGGATCAATATCCAGTTCCCCTACGCCGTCCTCTGCACAGGCCAGTACCGGAAGCCCTGTCCTGTGCTCACACATCCGCCGATTGTCCTCTTCCATGAGATCGCCGGGGTGGAAGCGGTTCAGCACAATCCCCTTTACCGGAAGCTTTTTCGCCCGCATATACTCTGCGGTGAGGACTACGCTGTTGATGGTTCCCAGCCCTGCATCCGCCACAATCAGGCAGGAAAGCCCTAATTCCCGAATCACATCCTCCAGCCAGATCTCCTTTTCATCAAAGCAGACCGGACACAGGATTCCGCCGCTCCCCTCCATGGTGACAAAATCGTACTTTTCGCAGACCTTCTCAAATCCCTTTTTCACCACATCCATGTCCACAGGATTTCCCTCGATCCGGGAGGCGAGATGGGGAGATACCGCCGTCTCATAGATATAGGGGCACATCTCTTCGAGAGGCTGCGTGATTCCCGACACCTCTTTTACATAAACCGCATCCCCCGGAATCAGTTTCCCCTGGGCCGTCCGCTCATTGCCGCTCATGGCGGCCTTATAATAGGCGGCGTTTAAGCCCTTTTCCTTTAATTTTTTCACGATCAGGCCGGTGACAAAGGTTTTTCCTACATCCGTCCCTGTCCCCGTAATAAAGATTTTCTTAGCCATTGCAGCGTTTCACCTCGAATCCCAAAGTATGTAAAAGTTCCATATCCGTCTCCACCGTAATTCCTGCGGTTGTCAGCATATCCCCTGAAATTGCCGCGTTGGCCCCGCTCATAAAGCAGGCCTTTCCCTTGTCTCCCACCAGCCCTCTTCCTCCTGCCAGCCTGATGGAAGCGTCCGGAATCAGAAACCGGAAAAGAGCCACGCACCGGCAGGCCTCCTCATTGTCCAGAGGCTTTCTCTTTTCGTAAGGAGTGCCGGGAATGGGATTCAATATGTTCACCGGAACGGACTTTACTCCAAGCTCTCTTGCGGTCAGCACCATATCTATCCGATCCTCCACACTCTCTCCCAGCCCCAGAATCCCGCCGGAACAGATAGAGAGCCCCGCCCGCTTTGCGGCCTTGAGCGTCTCGATTTTTTCCGCATAGGTATGAGTGGTGCAAACCATGGGAAAATACCGGGCAGAGGATTCCAGATTACAATGCACCCTGGATGCGCCTGCCTTTCTGATTTTACGAAACTCCTCTTCCCCCAGCAGGCCGAAGGAGACGCATACCTCTATGGAGGTTTCCGCTTTGATCCTTTTGATGCTCTCGCAAACCTGATCCACCTCCCGGTGGGAAAGCCGTTTGCCGGAGGTCACTATGGAATAACGCAGCACCCCCTGCCCTGCATTATGCTTTGCCCCTGCCAGCAATTCCTCTGTGGAAAGCAGAGGATAGGTTTCCTCACAGGCCGTCCGGTAATGGACGCTCTGGGCGCAGTATTTACAATCCTCAGAACACCTTCCGCACTTTCCGTTCACGATCGTGCAAAGATCAAACCCGTTTCCGCAGACCTTTTCCCGTATCTCGTCTGCGGCCTTTTTCAGTTCTTCCAGGGGCTCCTCCCAGAGGCGCAAAGCCTCCTGCCGCTGAATGTGCTCGCCCCTCAACACTTTTTCCTTCATCTCATCCACAAAGCTCATCTTCCTGCCATCCTCTCCCTTTCTCTTACATGAAGCGGAAAACCGTTGCCTCACACAGTATTCTGCACCCTATCCCGTCCACTTGCAAGTTATATTGCACTTAAATTTTTTCTATCATGGGCCTGACACGCTTTGCCAGAGCCGCCGCCCCAAAGCAAAGGCCAATATCTCCCGGCACCGCCAACAGAAAGCAATACAAAAACAAAGGCCCTATGCCGATAGGAGTATGGATCACGAAATTACAGATCACATAATAGTAGACCATCCCAACCCCATAGACGATTCCAAGGCCGATAAAGTTCGCCGCCAGAATCCTGCCATAGGTCATGCCCTCTCTTTTTTCCGTCAGTTTTCCGGTCACGTAGCTTCCCAAAACAAATCCGATGATATAGCCAAAACTTGGCTTTATTATGTACCAAAAGCCCCCTCCCTCCGCAAAGACTGGAAGCCCTGCCAGTCCCAGCAGCGCATAGGCCCCTACGCTGATTGCTCCCAGCTTTCCTCCCAGAAAAAGCCCTGCCAGCATGGTAAAAAGAAACTGTAGGGTAAAGGGAACCACCGGGATGGGAATTTTGATAAAGGCTCCCACCGCCGTCAATGCCGTAAACAGACTACACATCGCCATTTTTTGAATTCTGCTCTTCTGCTCCATTTTTTCTCCTTTTTTCGGTCTTCTTAGTGTTATATCCGTAGTATAAATTACCAAAAAGAATCTGAATTGTCAACCTGTTTTTATTTTGAGTTTACATTTCCATTTCCTGCCCTCTCTGACCACAAGGATGTACTAAAAATAACCCTGAAAAACACACGGGCCAGAGGGTAATCCGGGCCCTAAAAGTTTCCGTGCAGCCTTGGGAATTTCCATTGACAGTACAGTTTTGCAACCCTATAATATTTATATAGAATGGCTGAATTTGGCAGCCAAAATATTACATTTAGATAGCAGGGGGTAGCAAAAATGAAAAGTATTCGGGCAAAAATAACTTTGTGCCTCATTCTGACTGTTCTGGCGGCTTTGGTTGCGGTGGGCATTTCCAGCATCATACCCAATTACACCAGCACCATCGACACGGTAGAACATATGATGAGCGAAACCGCAGTGTTAGCGGCAGAACGCGTGGAACAGGAGTTAATGGCCTACAAAAATGTCGCCATGGATACGGGCTGTATTCCGCAGCTTTCCGATATGGAGGTTTCCACAGATGTCAAAAAATCCATTATCGACGAGCGGGCAGCCATGCATAATTTCCAGCGGGGAAACATTATCGGCGTGGACGGCATCAGTATTTTTGACGGAAAAGACTATTCTGACCGGGAATATGTAAGACAGGCAATGGAAGGCAATATCTATGTATCGGAGCCTCTGATCAGTAAGATCACCGGCGAATTGTCCATTATGGTTGCCGCTCCTCTCTATTCCGGGGGAATCTATGGTTCCGACATTGTGGGAGTGGTATATTTCGTTCCCCCCGAAACCTTCTTAAACGACATCGTATCTTCCATCCAGATCGGGGAGAACAGCAGAGCATATATGATCAACAAATCCGGCGACACCATTGCCGATATTACCCTTGAAACCATTACGGTGCAAAATATTGAGGCCGAGGCCCAGGACGATCCCTCTCTTGCAGATCTGGCGGCCATCCACGAAGCCATGCGCCGGGGCGAAAACGGTTTTGGAAGCTTCCAGAACGAGGAAGAGAGCCGGTTTGTGGCTTATGCCCCTGTAAACGATACGGACGGCTGGAGTATTGCTGTCAGCGCTCCCCGGCTCAACTATCTTGCCACTACATTTAAAGGCATGGCCCTTAATATTGTGGTCATTGTGATCTCCATTCTGATCTCAGTTGTGATCGCCTTACGGCTTGCCGGCAGTATCAGCAAGCCCATGAAAGCCTGCGCCCAGCGGATGAAACTGCTGGTAGATGGGGATCTGGATTCCCCTATGCCAAAGGTAAAAAGCCGTGATGAGACTGCCATTTTGGTAGCGTCCACCTCTTCTCTGGTAGAGGGACTGCGCACTATCATCAATGATATCAGCTACCTGCTCACCAGCCTGGCAGACCAGAATCTGGATATCGATACCCAGCACGAGGAAGTCTATGTAGGCAGTTTTCAGGATATTCTGGTTTCTGTGCGCAATATGAAGGTACAGTTAAACGCCATCATGCGGCAGGTCAATCATTCCGCGGAGGAGGTATCTTCCACCAGCGCCCTGTTATCCTCAAGTGCCCAGACCTTAAGTCAGGGAACCATCGAACAGGCCAGCGCGGTAGAACAGTTGGCTTCCCAGATCACCGAAATTTCCAGACAGGCGAAAAGTACCGCCGAGAGCGCTACCCAGGTAAAAGAACAGACCCATGATTCCGGCGAGGAGATCGCCCTTTGCAACCAGCAGATGCAAAAGCTCATGGAAGCCATGGAAGATATACAGACCAGCTCCAACGAGATCGGAAAGATTATCAAGACCATAGACGACATTGCCTTCCAGACCAATATTCTGGCTTTGAATGCCGCTGTAGAAGCCGCCAGGGCAGGCAGCGCAGGCAAGGGATTCGCGGTGGTAGCCCAGGAGGTACGGGAACTGGCCGGCAAATCCGCATCCGCCGCAAAAGACACCTCCGCTCTCATTGCGCATTCTGCGGGTGCCGTACAGATGGGAACCGAAATCGCTGGCCAGACGGCGGATATCCTGCTGAATGTGGTTGACAGCATACAGTCCGTAGTGGATTCCATCGACGGCATTGCCACCGTGGCCGGTGAACAGTCCGATGCCGTTTGGCAGGTTTCCGAGGGAATCAACCAGATATCTATCGTAGTCCAGAACAACAGCACCACGGCCCAGGAGGGAGCGAGCGCCAGCGAACAGCTATCTACCGAGTCCACAGGGCTGAAGCAACTGGTAGATCAGTTCACCCTTGCTGACGAGTGAGCAAAAACATAAAAATTAGTCAGGAAATTTCCTACATAAAGCTGACAAAGCTAAGGGGCAGTCCGCAAAAGTGGACTGCCCATTAGCTTTATATCAGGATGCCCCACATAGATTGGCATCCATGATTGCTGTATCTTAATTTTTAACCCATCAGTGAATCCCCAGATCCGCTCCCGCAATGGTTCCGATTCCATTCTTTTCCAGAAGAGCCGTGAGCGCGTCTGTATCCGCCACACGGAAGATCATGCAGGCCTGCCCGTCCTTCTGTCCGAACACAGAGTACATATACTCCACATCAATCTCCTCCCGGGAAATCACGCCAAGCACCTTGCTGAGCCCTCCCGGTGTGTCAGGAACAGCCACACCTACCACAGGTGTCATGGTCAGAATAAATCCCTGCTCTAAGAGAATGGAGGAAGCCTTCGACGCATCATCCACAATCAGACGCAGAACGCCGTAATCCGCCGTCTCTGCAATATTGATTGCCCGCATATTTACCTGGTTATCCGATAAAATACCGGTAATATCCGCAAGCTGTCCCGCTTTGTTTTCAAGGAATACCGAAATTTGAGGTATTGTCATATTGTTCTCCTCCCTTAATTGAATCAGCTTTTTTAATCCTCTTTTATATTTTCCGCTTGTCGATGACGCGCACGGCCTTGCCCTCGCTCCTGGTAATGGACTTGGGGGCCACCAGACGCACCTTGGCATAGATTCCCAGCATGGCCTTAAGGGCTGATACCAGGGATTTCTCCATCTCCGTGATCCTGCCCAGGTTGTCGGAGAAGTTTTCGGCGGTCATCTCCACCATGACCTCGATGGTGTCGGAATTTTTCACACGATCCACAATAATCTGATAGTTTGCAGGATAACCCTGTTCCAGAAGCACGGTCTCGATCTGGGACGGGAACACATTGACGCCCTTGACGATCAGCATATCGTCGCTTCTGCCCATGGGCTTGCTCATCTTCACATGGGTACGGCCGCAGGAACATTTCTCCCTGGTGAGGATACAGATGTCTCTGGTGCGGTAGCGAAGAAGAGGAAATGCCTCCTTGGTGATTGCGGTGAACACCAGCTCTCCCTTGCTTCCCTCAGGGAGAACCTCTCCCGTATCAGGATCAATGATCTCGGCAATAAAGTGATCCTCGTTGATGTGCATGCCGGTCTGCTCGCTGCACTCGAAAGCCACACCGGGGCCGCTGGTCTCCGTAAGCCCGTAAATGTCATAGGCCTTGATGCCCAGCTTATTCTGAATATCCTGACGCATCTCCTCGCTCCATGCCTCCGCGCCAAAAATTCCCGCTTTCAGTTTAATCTTGTCCCGAAGCCCTCTCTCGTGAATGCTCTCCGCCAGATAAGCGGCGTAGGAAGGCGTACAGCAAAGAATGGTAGCCTCCAGATCCACCATAAACTGCAATTGGCGGTCCGTATTTCCTGAGGACATGGGAAGGGTCAGGCATCCCACCTTGTGGCTTCCGCCGTTCAGGCCGGGGCCCCCTGTAAAAAGGCCGTAGCCGTAACATACATGGCACACATCCCCGCTGGTGCCCCCTGCCGCCATAATGGCACGGGCGCAGCAATCCTCCCACAGGTCAATGTCATGCTGGGTATAAAAGGCAACCACTCTCCGCCCTGTGGTTCCCGAGGTGGACTGGATACGCACACAGTCTTTGAGGGGCTTTGCCAAAAGGCCATAGGGATAAGCCTCCCGCAGATCGTCCTTTGTCAGAAAAGGAAGCTTATGTAAATCCTCCACCCCCTTAATATCCTCCGGTACAAGACCTTTCTCCTCCATCTTTGCACGGTAGTAGGGCACGTTATCCCACACATGATGCACCTGCTTCACCAGGCGCTCATTCTGCCATGCAAGGATCTGCTCTCTGCTGGCTGTCTCAATTTCTTTTTGATAATACCGTTCCATTTTTGATTCTTTCTCCTTCCCTCTTACGCACTTAAGCCCAACTCAAATGCTTTCTTGTTCAGTTCCAGGAATTTGGGCGGCACACTGTGTTCGATGGCCTCCATCCATTCCTCCTCGGTAAAGTCAAAATGCTTTGCAAGCCTTCCCATGAGTACCAGATTCACAGCCTTGCTGCTGCCTGCCTGCTCCGCCAGGGCAAGGGCATCCAGGGCATCTACATGAACGCCAAGGGCGCTCATCTTCTCTTCCAGCTTTTCCGGATAAACCGCCGCCCCTGCAATGACAGGCATGGGATTAATCTGCTGGCTATTCACAATAATCCTTCCCCCCGGCTTTAGATACTCCGTATAACGGGCCGCCTCCAAAAGCTCAAAAGAAAGAATGCAGTCCGCCTGTCCCTTATCTATAATAGGAGAATAAACCCGCTCTCCCCATCTGACATAGGTAACCACGCTTCCGCCCCGCTGGCTCATCCCATGTACCTCGCTGACCTTCACGTCAAATCCCTTTCCCAGAAGCAGACGGCCTAAAAGCTTGCTGGCAAGCAGGGTTCCCTGACCGCCTACGCCCACGATCATGATATTTTTCGTCTCCATCTTTCCTCTCCATTCCGGCCTGTGTGCTTTTGACACAGCCATTTTACCTTATCTCTTTCTCCGCGTCTTGTAAAATATCTTCATTTCCATGCGCATTAGCATAGCGCGTCAAATTTGCAAAGCTGCTGACATACCCCGCAGCCCACACAGAGGGTGGCGTCGATCTTTGCCTTGCCGTCCACCATGCTGATGGCAGGACAGCCGATATTCATACACGCCTTACAGCCCTTGCACTTTTCCGGATCGGAGCTGATGGGGCCCGGGTGTTTCACATACTTAAGCAGCGCGCAGGGGCGTCTGGAAATGATAACGGAAGGTTCTTTTACGGAGAGCTCTTCTTTGATCACGTTCTGTGTGGCTTCCATATCGTAAGGGTCAACCACCTTCACCCTCCGGATTCCCACGGCACGGCAAAGGCTCTCCAAATCAATCTTGGTACAGGGATCCCCTTTCAGGTTATATCCCGTGGTGGGATTCTGCTGATGGCCCGTCATGCCTGTGATCGAGTTATCCAGTATAATTACGGTGGAGTTGGATTCATTATAAGCAATATTAATCAGGCCTGTGACGCCGGAATGGATAAAGGTGGAATCGCCGATCACCGCTACCGTCCTGCCGGCATTCTCCTCATCCCCCGCCTTCACAAAGCCGTGAAGCCCGGAAACGGAAGCCCCCATACATATGGTGGTGTCAATGGCCCCAAGAGGCGCAACGGCTCCCAGAGTATAGCACCCTATATCGCCCAAAACCGTAAGCTTTAGCTTTTTGAGCACATAAAAGATACTTCTGTGAGGGCATCCCGCACACATCACCGGCGGTCTGGCCGGGATGTTCTCTTCCAGAGCGGCGCAGGCCTCCACCCTGCCTCCCAGCTTTTCCTTCACCAAATTCTGGCTCAGCTCGCCGATACCTCCAAAGAGCTCCTTGCCGGATACCTTAAGGCCCAGATTCCTGCAGTGCTCCTCGATAAAGCCGTCCAGCTCCTCCACCACCACAAGTCTGTCCACCGAAGCTGCAAAGTCCCTGATCTTCTGCTCAGGCATGGGCCAGATCATTCCCAGCTTCAGCACAGGGTAGGTATCTTTCAGGGCTTCCTTCACATACTGGTAACAGGTGGATGAGGTGATGATCCCCCAGGACTTATCCTGCCCTTCCTCCACCCGGTTAATCTCCGCACTCTCCGCCCAGGCCGCAAGAGCCCTGGTGCGCTCCTCCACCTGAGGGTGCTTTTGTTTGGCATAAGCCGGCATCATGATATATTTGGCGGGGTTCTTCTCGTATTTCTTTGGCTCCGGAAGGATTCTCTCCCCCGTCTCCACCACGCTCTGAGAGTGGCTCACACGGGTACACATCTTGATCAGAACCGCCGTGTCATATTCTTCCGAAAGCGCATAGGCCAGCTTTGCAAAAGCCAGGGCCTCCGCAGAGTCTGAGGGCTCCAACATGGGAATCTTGGCCGCCCTCGCGTAGTGACGGGAATCCTGCTCATTCTGGGAGCTATGCATCCCGGCATCGTCGGCCACGCCGATCACAAGCCCTGCGTTCACTCCGGTATAGGAAATGGTAAAAAGGGGATCCGCCGCCACGTTCAGGCCCACATGCTTCATGGCGCAGAAGCTCCTCTTCCCGGCCAGGCTGGCTCCCATAGCCGCCTCGAGAGCCACCTTTTCATTGGGAGCCCATTCCGCGTAGAGCTCCTCATATTTGGCGGCGCACTCGGTAATCTCCGTGCTGGGCGTCCCCGGATAGCTGGACACAAAGCTGCACCCCGCCTCATAAAGGCCCCTGGCAACCGCTTCGTTGCCAAGCATCAGTGTTTTCATAGTTCCTTTTCCTCCTTTAGTTCTGTTCCCCGATGGAATCCTTCACAGAGACCGTCACCTTCTTCTCATAGCAGGAGAAAATATCCTCCAATACCTTCTGAGCGGGCGCTTTGGTAAATGCGCTCACCACAGGCACGATCACCAGCCCTGCCAGCATACAAAAGGCCCCTGCATTGATGGGCGACTGCAAATAGGCCGGAAAGGCAGGGCGGAAGAAAATGTTTGCGAGCATCACGATTGTAGAAAATAAAAAGCTCACCCAACAGGCCGTCTTGGTCGTCCGCTTCCAATATAAACCATAGAGGAAAGGCGCCAGAAATGCCCCTGCCAGGGCTCCCCAGCTCACACCCATAAGCTGCGCAATAAAGGTGACATTAGAACGGTATTGAATCAGCGCAAGCACCACTGAAACGGCGATAAACACCACCAGAAGGGCGCGCATCCATTTTACCTGCTTTTTCTCATCCATCTCTTTTATTATATTACCTTTAATAAAGTCCAGCGTCAAGGTAGAGCTTGATGCCAATACCAGGGAGGAAAGGGTGGACATGGAGGCGGAAAGCACCAGAATAACCACCACCGCGATCAGGATGGTGGGAAGACCGGAGAGCATGGCAGGCACCACCGAATCATAGCCGTTCGCCGCAATGTCGATCCTGTCGCTGAACAGACGGCCGAAACCGCCCAGAAAATAGCAGCCGCCGGCAACGATGGTGGCAAAGATGGTGGAGATCACCATTCCTTTGTTGATGGCGCTCTCGCTCTTGATGGCATAAAACTTCTGTACCATCTGGGGCAGGCCCCAGGTTCCCAGGCTGGTAAGAATCACCACGCCCAAAAGGTTGGCAGGATCCGGCCCGAAAAAGGAATTAAATACTCCCGGCGCGGAAGATACGCTCTCGTCGCTCACCTGGGAAAGGGCATTTAAGGCCGCAAGAAAACCCCCCTGGCTGTTTAATACCGCAACGATCACCGCAATGATACCGAAAATCATGATGATACCTTGGATAAAGTCGTTGATGGCAGTAGCCATATAGCCTCCCGCAATAACATAAATCCCGGTAAGCACTGCCATAACCACCACGCAGACGCTGTAATCAATGTCAAAGGCCATGCCAAAGAGCCGGCTCAGTCCGTTGTAAAGGCTAGCCGTGTAAGGAATCAAAAAGATAAAAATGATCGCTGAGGCCGCCAGCTTCAGGGGCTTGCTCCCGAAGCGCTGGCCGAAAAACTCCGGCATGGTGGCACTGTCTAAGTGCTGGGTCATAATACGGGTTCTGCGCCCTAACACCGCCCAGGCAAGAAGGGAGCCCAAAAAAGCGTTCCCAAGTCCCGCCCAGGTGGCGGCAATTCCGTATTTCCATCCGAACTGCCCCGCATACCCTACGAAAACCACTGCCGAAAAATAGCTGGTTCCATAGGCAAAGGCGGTGAGCCAGGGCCCCACGCTTCTTCCTCCCAGCACGAAACCGTTCACATCCGTGGCGTGCTTTCGGCAGTAAAGCCCGATGCCGATCATGACGCCGAAAAACACAAGCAACATAATTAATTTAATAAACAAATCCATCACTTAACCTCTTTTCTGCGCGATTTTTGCGCATGTAAAGTTTGTGGATGCCACGCAGACACAAACTGTTTTCTTTCTTTATTTTTTAATCTGCGCTTCCACAAGACTGCCGTGGCAGTATCTTTCCCTGAGCAGGGGTTTCTCGATCTTGCCCGTGGGGTTCCTGGGGACATCCTCAAAAATAACCTTCCTGGGCCGCTTGTACCGGGGGAGTTCTTTACAAAAGGCCATAATCTCCTCTTCCGTACAGGATACATCCTCCTTAAGCTCAATGACCGCGGCAGCGATCTCGCCCAGCCGATCATCAGGCAGGCCGATCACGGCCACATCCTTGATCTTCTCGTTTCGGCGCAGGAAATCCTCGATCTGTACCGGATAGAGGTTTTCGCCTCCGGAAATGATCACGTCCTTTTTCCGGTCTACCAGATAGATAAACCCGTCCTCGTCCATCCGGGCCATATCTCCCGTGTAGAGCCAGCCGTCCTTTAACACCTCGTCCGTGGCCTCGGGATTCTTATAATAACAGAGCATGACTCCGGGGCCGTGAACGATCAGTTCCCCCACCTGGCCCTGGGCAGTCTCCCTGCCCTGCTCGTCCACGATCTTTGCCTCCCAGTGATAGCCCGGCTTCCCGATGGCTCCCACCTTATGTATGTTTTCCACTCCCAGATGGACACAGCCGGGGCCGATAGACTCGCTCAGGCCATAATTCGTGTCGTACTGATGATGGGGGAAATGCTTTTTCCAACGCTGAATCAGACTGGGCGGTACAGGCTGGGCTCCGATATGCATCAGCCGCCACTGCTCCAGCAGGTAATGCCCCATTTCCACCTTTCCGGCCTCGATGGCATCTAAAAGATCCTGGGCCCAGGGCACCAAAAGCCATACAATGGTACACTTCTCTTCCGTCACCGCCCGCAGGATCCACTCCGGCTTCACGCCCCGAAGCAGCACCGCCTTGCCGGCCGTGATCAGAGAGCCGAACCAGTGCATCTTCGCCCCCGTATGATAAAGAGGTGGAATGCAGAGAAACACATCCTCTTTGGTCTGCCCGTGGTGATTCTGTTCCGTCTCACAGGAGGAACGAAGGGCCCGGTGGTTGTGCAGGATCGCCTTGGGAAATCCCGTGGTGCCGGAAGAAAAATAAATAGCCGCAATATCCTCCTCGTCCAAAGCTACAGGGGGCGCGCTGGAAGAACAGAATCTGGTAAGCTTAAGAAAGTCCTCCGTGTAAGAGGGCCCCTCCGGCCCGGGAAAGAACATGGTTCTTACCCCTGACAGCTCCTCCACAATCGTGTCCATACGGCTGATAAACTCTGGCCCGAAAATCAGCACCTCCACATCTGCAAGCTCCAGGCAGTATTTGATCTCTTCTGCGGAATAGCGGAAATTTAAGGGTACTGCCACCCCTCCTGCCTTCAAAATACCAAAATAAATAGGCAGCCATTCCAGACAATTCATCATCAAAATGCCCACCTTTGTCTCCCTCTTAAGCCCCCGGCTTAAGAGCAGATTTGCGAAACGGTTGGCCCGCCTGTCAAAGTCTGTCCAGCTCAGCTCCCGGCGATAAGGGGCTCCGTTTGCCGCGCTCTCGATCAGGCTTGCCTCCCGCCAGGTCACCGCGCTGTCCCGCTCCTGGGAGGGATTGAGCTCCACAAGCGCCGTATCCGACCCGTAAAGCCGGGCGTTCCGCTCCAAAAACTCCGTGATCACCATGATAGGGTTCCTCCTTTTTGTATCCTTCTTTCTATGCTTATTGCACGATATAGCTGTTGATGGCGGCGTGGGCCACATAGGTTCCCAGCTCGTCCCTCACGTCCACCGCATAAAGCGCAGTGGTACGCCCCGACCTCAGACAGGAAGCCTCCGCGATCAGACGTTTTCCCTTGGCAGGGGCCAGAAAGGTGATGGAAGCGTTCTGGCTCACCGTCGCTTTCTCGCAGTACCCGTTGGCGGCAACCGCACAGGCAAAATCCGCCAGCGTAAAAACAGCGCCTCCCATGGGGACGCCTATCCCGTTCATGTGCTTCTCTTCCAGTGTCAGGGAGCACACCGCCCTTCCGGGCTCCGCGCAGTCAATTTGGGCTCCCGCCGCGTCCGTGGCAAAATGATCCTCCTGAAACCGGCGGCGGATCTCCTCTAAGGCTGACATAAAAATACTCCTTTCTGCTGCTAAGTTCGTCACAGGCAAGCCTCTCCTGAATGGAAAAGGCGCCTTACCGAAAAACCACCTTTACACTTTAGCACTTTTAACCGTTAAAGTCAATAGTATGATTATTTTCTAACATTTTCAAGAAAATTTTTCTTGAAAAAACGGGATTTCTGTTGTATCTTTAACAGATCACAGAAAATTTGAGTTTTACAGAATAAGGATAATTTGAAATGAAAAAACCACAGATTCATCCGGATACCTTCATCGCCCCGGGAGCCGCAGTTTACGGTGATGTGACCATCGAAAAGGACTGCAGCATCTGGTTCCATGCCACGGTGCGTGGCGAAAGGGCCGGCATTCAGATCGGAGAAGGAAGCAATATACAGGACAACTGCGTCGTGCATGTGGATCCCGGTCAGCAGGTAGAAATCGGCCGCTCTGTTACGGTAGGCCACAGTGCCGTGATACACGGCTGCAAAATCGGCGACAATACGCTGGTGGGTATGGGGGCCATCCTCTTAAACGGAGCCGTAGTGGGGAAAAACTGCATCATCGGTGCAGGCGCCCTGATCACCCAGAACACGGTAATTCCGGACAACTCCCTGGTAATCGGGAGCCCCGCCAGGGTAAAACGCGCCGTAACCGACGGGGAAATCGCCGCCAACAGGGAAAATGCCCTTCATTATGTACAGGAGGGGAAGGAATATGCGGCATCTTTGAAGAAGGAGGGGTTTTGATTTCATCCCTTTCATTTTTCTATGCCGCAAACACCTTTCGCCGTAAGGCGGCTATAAATTTCTATTTACATTGAGCGCGCTCATCAACGCTTCCTGTAACACTCTTGAAACATTGATACCCGCATGTTCCGCTTCATAATTGAGCCAGCCTGGAAGCGCTACATTGCGCCTGACAGTTTTTGTATCAACTTTTTCCTTCTTCAAGGGCGACCATGTACTATCGATTTATTCTAAAGACAAAGTCATAGTAAAATCTCCGCTTCCAAGCGCATCTTCCCAACCGGTCAGATCATCAATATGCCCCAATCTCGTATAGCTCCAGGAATTGGAACCATAAAAAATAACGATCTGATCCCCATTGTATAAGACAATATCCCCGGCCTGTGTCGTGGTCTGGCTGTTGTTTACCGGAAGGCTTGTTCCCAGAGGGCCTACCTTTTCAAAGCCGGAATAGTCACTCATCTGGATCACCACAGGACTCTCCCGCATCATTTCCACCAGAACAGACACGGCTTCATTCTCTTCCAGTGTCGCTGAAAATACCACATCGCCAACCTGCACATTCATATTTGCCACTTTATTTTCCTCCGTATTATTCTGAATATCTGTTTCTGCCGTATCTGTTTCATTCCTCTCGGTTTCCCGCATAGCTCCAGCTTCTTCATTTACAGCCTCCACCGATTCTGCCACATTTCCAGATTCATCTACAATGGCACTCTCTATCGTGGAAGGCTCTGCCTGGCGGCTGGATGTCTGGGCCTGTGTATCATTCTTTCCACAGGCTGACAGCCAAGACAGAATGATAGCCAGATACATAACTGTATAAAATTTTCTCATCGTTTGCCTGCTCCTTTTTCGACTTTTTTACATAATTTCAAATCGGATATGTCGTTTCTACTTCTTTTAATCCGCCGATCATTACCTCTCCTTTTGCATGCTCGTCATCCATGATCACTTCTCCCACCTCCGGCACACAGATCCGGCCGGACAGCGGATTTTTGATACTGTCAACCTTTGTTGTAATGACTGCATCCACTTCCGATTTCTCGAAAGCGAGGTCGGTATCCACCATTTCACAATCGATCAGTTTCAGGTTCTTGCAGTAACACAGAGGCTGGGTCCCGATAATCTTACAGCGGATCAGTGTCAGGCCGTCCGAGTACCATGCCAGATATTCCCCTTTGACCACGCTGTCTTTGACGGTTATGTTTTCCCCATGCCAGAACGCATCCTTCGTATCAAATACGCAGTTTTCAAAGGTGGCGTTTTTGGCATACTGGAAAGAGTATTTTCCCTTAAACTCCACGCCACAAAATATCAGATCTTCCGACCGCATCATAAAATACTCGCTGACCGCCGTGGTATCTTCCATGCGGATTCCCCTTGTGGACCATCCGAACTCCGGGGAAATAATGTCACAGTTTCGGATTACGACATCGCTGCACTCTCTGAGCGCCTTGATTCCATGCAGCTTCGTATCCGTGATCTCCACATGGTCGGAATACCAGAGAGCTGCCCTGCAAGCTTGCGTCATTTCCGAATCCTTGACGGAAAGCCCCTGGTCATGCCAGAAGGGGTAGCGCAGATTGAAAAAGCAATGTACCGCTTCGATATTCCTTCCCTCTTTGAAGGCGCTCTCTCCGTCTGCCGGCCCGTCAAAAGAACAGTTTTGCACCAACACATTCTCGTTTCCATAAAGAGCACGCTCCATGTCAAAAGTCTGATTTTCAATTACTTTCATCTTGATTTCCTCCATTCGATTTATATATTTTATAGGTTTCTTTACGATATTGATATTTCTTCAAGCAACGGTGTTTTCCTCAACAGCAGTCACAAACTCCTCTGTGGCATCAAATATACCAATCTTGGTATATTCCGCCGAAATCTCCGCATCGTGGTAAAACACATCACCTGCTTTTGCCTCTGTCACAGATAACATCCACCTGACAGAAAGATAAACAATTTCTAAGTGAATTCTTGCGGATTTCTCAATTACTTTTTGTTTTATGTTTCTGGATTTATCTTAACAAGATTGTTTGTAGATAGCAAATACTTATACTTTATTTGTCTGACAAGGAAATCGCTATGCAAAGATCATAACGCAGTCCCAATGTGGCCCCACCCACCAAACACTAGCTAAATCTGAAAAAAATGTGAACTGACATTTTAGCTATTGACTTTTAAATCGGCGGGGTGTCTCATAGCTTTGTTTATTTAGAATTCTAATTACATAATGAGGGACTAATTATGGACGAACAAAAGCTGATGGAAAAATATGATAAGCTGAATCGGAGAATACGAAGATACTTTGCGAGTTTTTTCACGGATACACCAATCACCAGTATTCAGGCGCTTATTTTGCACTATATGATTGTTGAATCGGAAAAAAGAGACATCTTTCCGAAGGATTTAGAGGAGTTTTTGGAGATCAAGGGTTCCTCAGTTACAAGCCTTATCAGCAATCTGGAGCGCAATGGGTATTTGCGGCGGGAGAGTCTGGCGAGTGACGGACGGTATAAAAAACTTGTACTGACGGAGCAGACACTTGCGATACAGGATGATATAACCGAACGCATTGGGGAGTATATGCACAGTATTTTTGTTGGGATTTCCGAGGATGATTTAAAAATCTTTGAAAAGGTCATTATGCAAATGACGGAGAATACGAAATAAGTATTCTTTTGCTCTATTAGTTAGAATTCTAATTAAAGGAGGAGCATTTATTATGAACACTACACAGACAACAGAGAATCCACTTGGCTATGAGCGGATTGGCAGACTGCTTGCGAGCTATGCGATACCGAGTATTATTTCTCTTATCATCAATTCACTCTACAACATGGTAGACCAGATTTTTATTGGTCAGGGCGTAGGATTTCTTGGAAATGGTGCGACAAATATTATCGCTCCGATTGCCACGATAGCGATTGCTGTTGCTACCCTATTTGGTGATGGCCTTGCGGCATTTTTCAGTCTGAATTTAGGGCAGGGCAATGCGGATAAGGCGGCAAAGGGCGTGGGAACTGCTGTGATCGCTTCTGGCATTATCAGTGTACTTTATGCGGTGTTCGCCTTTATTTTCTTAAGTCCCCTGTGCCGCATCTTTGGAGCAACGGACAGCCTGATGCCGTATGCGGTTGGATATGGCCGTATTATTGTGATCGGTTTTCCTTTTGCGATTGTGGCAACGGTTATCAATTCCGCAATCCGTACCGATGGAAGCCCTCGTTATGCCATGTTCGCTATGATGATCGGTGCGATCCTCAATACAATCCTTGACCCGATTTTTATTTTTGTATTTCATTGGGGAGTTGAGGGCGCTGCTGCAGCCACGGTACTTTCGCAGCTTGTGGGCCTGCTTTGTAATGTTGCCTATCTGTTTAAATTTAAAACGATCCAGTTTGGAAAGGCATCTTTGGTTATGAACTGGTCTGTCGCCTGCAGGATGGCAAGTCTTGGATTTGCAAGCTGTTTTAATAACCTGACATCAACAGATCTTCCAGTGTTTCCCATTGCAGCTTATCCGGATTTTTGGTACAGAATCCAGTCTGTATGAGGAATTTGCTGTACAGTGCTTCCGAATTTATCTTCTGCTGACATTTTTAAATGGAGTACAGATGTGTGCAGGTGTGCTGTTTCAGGCAATTGGCCAGCCGGTCAAAGCTGCGGTTGCATCCCTTTCAAAGCAGTTGTTGTTCTATATCCCTGCAATGCTGATCTTATCGAGGATTTGGGGGCTGACAGGTATTCTTATGGCGGGGCCGACCGCAGATGTATTGGCCTTTATCCTCTGTATGATCCTTTGCTTTAAAGAAGTTAAGAAGATGGAGAAGGCAGGAACACACAAAAAAAGATTGGAGGAACGGAAAAGGAAAGCTGCGTAATTGTTAGACGGTGCAACGACTATATCCTTCGGGACAATAGCGACTGCCTGCATATTTTTATCTATTCAGCTATACAGATAGTCCACAACAACCTCTCCTTGACTTGGGCAGGATGGTCAGGTTCCGATAGGTAATCTCCGTCTCCTGCCCTGCTTCCCTGGCTCCGCCTATAAATGCCTCTGCCAACATATCCGAACTGCCGTTTGCTCTCAGGCTGGTCGAAATTACTAATATTTTTTTCTCAATTTTCTTTCCCTCTTCCTCTTAGATTTTATCCTTTTTCTTTCCGACCGTCTTTCCCTGAATCTGATAGATCAGATAATCCAGACAGGAAATCCTCCTTTCATCCATGTGTACCCTGCCGAGCAGATATTCCCTCTGATGTTCCAACAGTTCCAGCTGCTTTGCCTGCTGTCCTTTCTCAAACCACTCCAGAAAATCCCGTATCATTTCCGCTTCACATCCGGCATCCTCCAGATTCTGTATGACGGATTCCCTGCTTCCTATAGCTGCCATTCCCGCGCCCCCTAACGTATTTGATAACCGCACAGCTTTCTGTGGAGTTTCTGATTTAACTATAAATCCGCGCAAAGAAAATAACAAATATTTATATATAATCTATTTTCATAGTTGAAACCTATTGAAATTTATGATAGGATTTTTTTAGGTTTTTATCTAAAATGGGCAATAAGGAGCGAAACTATGGAAATACGGGTACTTCAATACTTTCTTGCCATCGCAAGAGAACAGAGCATCATACGCGCTGCCGAGTCCCTTCATCTCTCACAGCCTACTCTTTCCACACAGATTAAAAACTTGGAAGAGGAATTGGGAAAACAGCTCCTGGTCCGCGGCACAAAAGGTTCCCGCAAGGTTACGTTGACGGAGGAGGGAATGATACTCCGGAAAAGGGCTGAGGAAATTCTTGATCTGGTAAAGAAAACAGAAAATGAGATTACCTGCTCCGACAATGTGGTTGTCGGGGATGTCTATATTGGCGCCGGAGAGACAGACGGTATGCGCCTGCTGGCAAGAGCAGCCGGAAGTTTAAAAAAACTTTATCCCGGAATCCATTACCACATTTCCAGCGGCAATGCCGCCTTTGTCAGGGAACAACTGGATAAAGGACTGATCGATTTCGGCATCATATTTGGAACGCCGGATACAAAGAAATATGAAGTATTAAAGCTCCCGTCAAAGGATATCTGGGGTGTCCTAATGCGGAAGGATTCGCCATTGGCAGAAAAAGAATCCATCTCTCCGGAAGACCTGTGGGAGAAGCCATTGCTGATATCACAGCAGGAAACCGAGGGTGGCAGAATATCCCAGTGGATGAAGCGCCGTCTCTCGGAACTGGACATCATTATGACTTATAATCTGCTGTTCAATGCCTCCCTGCTTGTGGAAGAGGGTTTGGGGTACGCGATCTGCCTGGACAGGATTATCAATACTTCCGGTGACAGCGGACTTACGTTTCGCCCCCTGTCACCGTCCATTGAGATTGAGATGTATATAATCTGGAAAAAATATCAGGTCTTTTCCAAGCCTGCGGAAAAATTTTTGATGATGATGCAGGAGAATTTAACTTTAACATAAACAATATGAATTATTTATTCATAAAAGCATAACTGTTTCAATCCAGATTTGGCATAGCAGCACAAAGTGGAATTTTCCATCGTCCCGGGTTCTCCTGAAGGATACTTCCATGACCCCCGGCCAGTACCGCATAATATATGGGGCATACTGTCCCTGTAGAACCGTAAGCCTTAGCAAAAATTATTTCTGCTCAATATTCCTCTTAAAGGTAACATCCGTCACCACAAAGTACACCAGATAAATCCCCAGAAACAGCAGAAGGCTCTTTAGGAAAAACGCCCCCTCGAAAGCGGGTACCCCCGTCATGAACACAAACTGCTCGCCGGCAAAGAGAATCATCTTCCCGCTGATCACGGCGGCCAAAAGGGCCGGGCACAAATACCAGGCGGCAAGCTGCTTCTGGATGAGAGCATTTAGCTGGGAGCGTCCAAGGCCCAGCTTTCCAAGGACGTCATAGCGGAACCTGTATTTCGCAGAGTCGCTCAGAAGCTGCACGCTCAGTACCGTCACCGCCACGCACACAAACACCAGCCCCAGATAAAACAAAGGCACGATCAGGGCGGCAAGCATATATTTCACCTGAGGAATCAGATTATCCCTCACAAGGCACAGCTCCCCGAATACGATAATGTTATCCGAGCCACAGCGCAGACCGTCCTCATCCCAGAATGAGAAATCATTTTCCTTGTTTAGCCTCTCCAGCCTCACCTGCAGATCCGGCGAGGGTTTATCTGCCAGCTTTGCCACCAGCTCCGTATAGTAGGGCTCCATCCGCTCCAGGACGGCGTCGGGCACCACCAGAATCATATCCGCCCCATTGTGGCCGTCCTGGGAAAAGGGGGCTGAAAAAATCCCTCCGCAGCCCAGCAGTCCGCTTCCGTCTTCCCGTGGTACGCCCTGACCAGAAGCACCTTTTATCCGAAGCTCATCCCCAATTCCTTCCGTCTGTTTCGCCAGCCGGTCTTTCACATGCACCAGGTATTCATCCTCAGAAAGAGATACTTGCTCATAGCCCAGCATGGCCCGCAGGTGATTGTAATCGGAAAGCCCCATATAGGTATCGCAAGGGTAATAAATATTCTCGTTTTTCAGCATATCCCTGATCTTTTCCTCATCCGGCTCCCCGTTTTCCTTCTGATACATGGTCCCCCACTCATCCAGATGGGTCAGCATCCAGGTGTTGACCTGTTTTTCCCCATCGGTATAAATATGGTACTGATACCATTCCTGCACCCCGGCATCCTCCTCCACCATCCTTTTTTCCTGGGAAAAATCCGGGGCGGTCTCCTTACTGAAAAGCTGCACATCAAAGGGAAACTTCCCCTCCAGCACCGTATTTTCATATTCGCTGAACATCAGAGCAATAGAGGCTCCCATAAGCGCCAGGGTAAAGAGACTGGTCAAAGTCCCCATGGTAAACTGCATCGTACGGATTTTGGACGCAAACTGCCGCAGCAAAAACAGATTCTGTCCCCGGTAAATCCCCTTTCTCCTGTGCCGCACATAGCAGATTATCCAGGCAGAAATCCCCACATAAAACAGATAAATAGTGAGCACCAGTCCGATCAGAAATACCAGGATTTCTCCGGTGCTTGAAAGCCTCCCGAACCATGTCCAGAACAGCAGCAAAAAACCCACGGACAGGGGCAGAAGAATCCGTTTGGCCTCCTCATGCTTTTCCTTTATCTCCTCATTCTGACGCCGCAGGGTCATCAGCCCCTGGATATTCATCCGCCGGAATTTTCTTTTACTGCGAAAAAGGGCCAGAAGATAGCATCCGCCGTAGCATAACACTGTGGTCAAAATAGTTCCCAAATGAAAGCTTATTTTCAAGTGGTACTCCATCCGCACCATGGAGAACATCACCGCCATCAGCACCTGCTGCAACAGCACTCCCAGCCCCAGGCCTGCCAGATGGGCCACACCTCCCAGCATCAGATTTTCCCTCATATAAAGCTTTGCTATGGTCTTCTTTTTCATCCCCAAAAGCAAGTAAATAGCAAATTCCGTGCTGCGCTTTTCCAGCATAAAGCGCACCATATAATTGATCAGCCATGCCACGATCAGCACGATAAAAAAGGTTGCCAGGGAAATCATCATTTCCATCAGCCCTTCCAGTTCATAGTAGCCGGTGAGCTCATTCTGAAAGATCAGGCTGTTAAAGGCATACATCAGCGCCGTCACCATGGTCATGGTCAGTGCATAGACCAGATAGTCCCTGAGCGAGCGCTTCATATTGCGAAAGCTAAGTTTCGTCAGCATCGGCTTTTTCACCTCCTGTCAGGGAAAGCACATCCAGAATTTCCTGCAAAAATCTCCCCCGCTTTTTTCCGCCCCGGATCAGCTCATAAAAAATCTTTCCGTCCTTTAAAAACAGAATCCGGCTGCAATAGCTGGCGGAAAAGGCGTCGTGGGTCACCATCAGGATGGTGGCTCCCATGGACTTGTTTAGGCCAGCAAAGGTCTCCAAAAGCGTCTGGGCAGAACGGGAATCCAAGGCTCCCGTAGGCTCGTCCGCCAGAAGAAGTCGTGGGTGGTTTACCAGCGCCCTGGCGCAGGCGCAGCGCTGCTTTTGTCCTCCCGATACCTGATAGGGAAATTTATCCCTGATCTCCTCCAGCCCCAAAAGCTTGATCATCCGGGTACACTCCTTTTCGATCTGCTCTCCCCTGCCTCCCTGGAGGGTAAGCGCCAGCAGAATATTTTCCTCAATGGTCAGAGTGTCCAGAAGATTATATTCCTGAAACACAAAGCCCAGATTAGCTTTGCGAAACTCCGACAATTCCTCCTCGGAGAGCTCTGTGATATCCGTGGCTTCGTAATAAATGTGCCCGGCCGTCACCTGATCTATGGTGGCGAGGAGGTTTAAAAGCGTGGTCTTTCCCGAACCGGAAGCGCCCATAACACCCACAAACTCTCCTTTCTCCACCCGGAAGCTGACTCTGTCTATGGCTTTGGTGACGTTTGTGCCGCTCCCGTAGTACTTTTCGATATCGTCTACCCTCAGATAATCCGTCATTTTTTAATCCATACCTTTCTGCAGCCTATGGCCTTGGAGCATGCGGCGTGCAGAATGGGAAAGGAATTTTCAGGCACGCTCCGGGGCGCAGGCGCAATTGATTGGTTATGTGGTTTCCTGGTAACTGCGAAGGCGCCAGGCAATTACATTTTTTCTATTTTACCAGATGTAAGATTTTGTGGTATAAAAATAAATTACAGTAATCTTTCATTTTCTTAAGATTACACAGCATATAGACAGCAAAAAGGCCGTTACCCAAAACAAACGGGTAGCGGTCTGGTTACGTGCCTGTATTTACTTGACATTTACTATAATTAATATGCCAGCTTATATAACACCAACTGATTAAGGCTTACACCCTCTTTTTCTGCTTCAATGGCTAACCTTTGATGCAGGGATTTTGGAAGCCTTACAACAAATTTCCCGCTGTAATTGTTTGATATTTCAGGAATCGGTATGGCGAGATTATTTTCCAGTTTTATTTCGATATATCCCTCCATTGCTTCATTAAGGCTTTCATATAGTTCTTCAAGTGTATCACCGGTACTTTGGCATCCGTCAAGCTCCAAAATTCTGCCATAAAAATAATGGCCGCCTTCATCGTTCATTTCCTGTACTAATCTGGTATAGGGCAATTTCATATAATCTTTAACGTCCATGCTTTTCTGTTCCTTCTCTTATAATATATCTGCTCACCGGAAATTCCATGATCATCCTTGTGCCACAGCCCGGCGCAGATTCCGCCCAAAGCCCTACGCCCAGCTTTTCACAGAGCCTGCGGCAAAGGTAGAGTCCCATTCCGGTAGCTTCCATCCCGGCAGTCTCTACTCTGGCAGTCCCTATCTCGACAGCCCCCTCTTTCGCGCGTCCATTACTTCCCGTAAAGCCTTTATCAAAAATCCGGGGCAAGTCCTCTTCGGGAATTCCCCGACCGTTATCCTCAAAAATCAACAAAACCCCCTTTTCAGAAGGCTTAGTGGTGATCAAAAACTCCGGCTGTTCACAACAGTACTTCACGCTGTTGAGCATCATCTGATTCAGGATAAAGGCGATCCATTTTCCGTCGGTATAAACCCTGTGGGGACATGCCACCTCTGCCCTGACCTTTTTTCCAATCAGAAGAAGGCGGTTCTTTCGCAGAACCTCCTGGGCGATTTCCTGCAAATTTGTTTCCCGGATGAGAAAATCCTGATAAACCTTTTCCATCCGGGCATAGTAAAGCACCTGCTCCACCAGGTTTTCGATCTTCTGGTTTTCCAGAGTAACATCCCGCAAAAGCTCCCTGTTCGAACTCGGATTCACGGTTCCGCATTCATTTCCCTTGGCCGGAACCGGTTCAGTCCTCTTCCGCCCGTTCTCACACAACAGAGCAATGCCTGTAATGGGAGCCTTGATCTCATGCACCCAGCTTTCAATGAATTCCTTATATTCCCGCTTTTCATCCTCCAGGGCACGGATGCGCTCAATCACGGATTTGTTGGAGCGGTGCAGCATCTGCCGGTAAAGCTTGTCCTCCAGCCGGAAGGAAGGGGGCAAAAGCTCTCCCAGAAGATATTTCTCTTCCATCCCTGACAGAATCTTTTCGGCCTCGTCAAAGTATTTTTTCCGCTGTAAATAGGTCACTGCCAGCCAGGCTGCAAGAATCAGAAACCAGAAGATCAGGAGCAGCAAAGCCTTTTCACCGCCATACCCCGTCAGCCGAAGGAAAGCGCTCAAAAGCCCCATGCACACCAGATGCAGCAGGAGCAATAAAAATTTATCCCTCAAAAACGGCCACGGCTTCATATTCTGTACCCGACTCCCCTTTTCGTCTCCACAAAGTCTCTCACTCCCAAGGCTCGAAGCTTTTCCCGAATCCTGGTCATATGGACGCTCAATGTGTTATCGTCAATAAAAATCTGATTTTCCCAGAGATATTCGATCAAATCCATGCGGGATACATATTGTCCCGGCTGCAAAAACAGCCGGTGCAGGATCTTCATCTCGTTTTTGGTCAGCTCCGCCCTCCCCTTCCCCACATGCAGACTGCACCGGGAGAGATCCAGTTCCACTCCCTTATGGGTAAAGAGCAGGGTTTCCCCAAAAAAGTTTCCTTTGGGAGAGTTCCCTTTGGGAAAGGCTCCCTTTGTCCGTTTCAGCACCGCCGCAATCCTCGCCAAAAGAACCGGAGGCTGATAAGGCTTCATGACATAGTCGTCCCCGCCCTTTAACATCCCTGTCAGCTCGTCCATGGAATCTGTCCGGCTGGTGAGGAATATCACCGGAACCTGGGACTGCTCCCGAAGCTGCGTACACACGTCAAAACCGCTGCCGCCGGGAAGATTGACGTCCAGAAGCACCAGATCCGGCGCAAGGCGCAGAATCTCTCCCGCCACATCCTGAAAATCCTCCGGGGCAGCCACCTCATACAGGGCGTTTTCCAGAAGAATCTTAAGTTCCCTTCTAATGATCGCTTCGTCCTCAATAATCACGATTTTACAGGCCATTTTGACCGCCCTTCTGCCGCCTGGGGGCTGCTGTGTTGTTTTTATGCACCAGAGCATGTCTGAAAAACGCCCTAAAGAAGCGCCTTCTCCTGCCTGATCTAATCAACCTGCCCGATCTTATGGATAAGGGTATAATACACACCTGCCATGGTTACCGCCACCACGCCGATCACAAACAGCCAGTCTTCACCGTGTAAATTCCTGCCAGCTATATAAAACTGCCTGATATAGCAGAAAAGCATTGCGCTTACGATCGTCATTGGCACAGATTTTTTTATCATTCCTGCAACAAATGTTCCCATGCCTAATGCGCAGAAAGTGATAATCGCTTTTAAAGCAGTCGGTATCCAGTAATGCAGAACGGAAGTCTCAAACTCGCCTTTTATAAGGCCGAAATACTGATCTGCCATAATAATAAGCAGCCCACAGCAAATATATCCAATCATCATTGAAACCATCACAAGCAATGTGATTAGGAGCAATTTTGCAGCCATAAGCTTTTTACGGTCGATCGGGTACGAAAACATAATCAAAATTGTCTTATGATTGTATTCATTCACGATGTAGGACGAGACCAGCACAGAAAACAGGGTAACATAGTAAAAACAGAATATCATTCCCACCATTGTAAATGCTGTTTCGTAACTGTCCCTGACCGTTGAACTGTCGTTTAATCCCACAAGCAGGAAATACATGCTGATTAAAATCCCGGCTACCGAGATCATGATATACTTTTTCAAACCGACCTTTCTTAATTCCAGTTTCATCAAATGCATCATAGACTGTCCACCGCCTTTGCTCCTGTCATCTGGAAAAAGTATTCCTCCAGGGAATTTTGCCTGCGCCCGATACCGTCAATGCCAATATTATTGAAGATAAAGGCGGCGGAAATCTCTTTCACGCTTCTTCTCAAATCGTAAATTTCAATACGGTTATCTGACACGATTTTGAAATCATGTATTTCCAGTTCCTGTTCAAGAACATATCCTGCAAGTTCTGTGTTATCCACCTTTGCCTCTATATAGTCCGTCTGATATTTGTGTATATCAGACATGGAAATCTCCCTGAGCAGCTTTCCGTTTTGTATGATGCCTATGGTATCCGCGATCTGTTCTACTTCTGAAAGGATGTGGCTGGAAATGAAAATGGTTGTTCCGTAATCCGTGCTTTGTCTGCGAAATAACTCTCTCATTTCCCGTATTCCCTCCGGGTCAAGCGCATTAATGGGTTCATCAAGTATCAATAAATTTGGCGTCGTCAGGATCGCCCTTGCGATGGCAAGGCGTTGCTTCATTCCCAAAGAATATTGAGATACCTTTTTGTCAGCGTCCTTAACCAAACCGACGTAGTGAAGCGCCTCCCCAATCTGGTTTTTGTTATGATACCCCATATATTCACAATGCAAATCAAGGTTTTGCCTTGCCGTTAATTTTTCGTAAAAGTATGGGTTTTCAATAATCGAGCCAATCTTTTTGAGCGTTTCAAAGTTATTAGGGGTAACCTTATTGCCAAACAGGATAATTTCACCCAAGTCGGGTTCAACCAGGTTCAGCAGCATTTTCATCAAAGTACTTTTTCCTGCTCCGTTTGGGCCGACAAAGCCGTAGATTTCTCCCTTTTTTACATGGATGCTTACATCATCGACTGCCGCTTTATCTTTGTATACCTTCTTCAGATGGTGCGTTTCTATGGTATAGTTCATCCCGCCGCCTCCTTTCCACAGTGAACGACAAACGAATTGATCCTTCACTGCAAAAACAGTATACAGGAAAAAGTTATCTTTTCTCTCTTTCGATTCTAACTTTTTTCTAACTTTGTATTGGGAACGGCAAGTTATTTCGATACATTTCCTTACTATAGTCTGACTGTAAATACTGTTTTTACATCAGGTATACTGCTCACAGAAATGTAGCCGCCCATAGAATTTGCAAGCCCCTGGGCAATAGCCAGTCCCAGCCCGTTCCCTTTTTTTCTGTCCGCCGTATATGCTCTTGTAAAGATTTGCTCCCTGTCCTTTTCCAAAATGCCTGTCCCGTGATCCTCAACCGAAATGCAAACATGGCTGTCCTTTTCATACAAGGAAATCCCCAGGAATTTTCCAGCTTTGCCATATTTGACTGCGTTGTCAATCAGATTTTTGAGGATACGCTCTATGGCTTGCAGATCCACATTTGCATAGAAAGGTTTGTCCTCCCTATTGACCTCCACATGAAAGCTTTCTCTTTCCAGAAGGTCGTAAAACTCTAAAATGATTTCATGGCAAACCTGGGTCAGGTTTACTTTCTGAATATTTAAAACTAAATCTCCGGACTGAATTTTCGCCATGCCAAACAGGTTGTTTACGGAGCGGACAATTTCCTGTGAATTGCTCTGCATTTTTTCGATTGTCCCACGCATGGCAGGGGAGAGTTCTTCCTTCTGGCTTTGCAGATAAAGCATTTCAATGTAGCCCTTCAAAACGGTAATCGGCGTTCTCAGGTCGTGGGATATATTCGTAACGATCTGCAAAACCGCTTTCTGGCTTCGGTTATATTCTATCTGCCTTTTGTAAAATTTTTCCAGAAGGTAATTGATCCCCTGTGCAGTTTCCTTTACGGCTTTCCTATCCGTGGGTACGAGGATATAGTTGATTTCATCCTCACTGGCTATCTCGAAAAGCCTTGCATTGATGTACTGATAGTCACGCACCATTTTCTTATTTTTCCTGCATTCCTTGGAGTAAAGAACAAACAGAACAATGGCAATGACCGGGAATAGCGCCTTCATTACTCTTCCTCCAGTTTATAGCCAATGCCCCAAAGGGTCTTGATATAGTTGTTCTTGCCCCCGCCGCCAGAAAGTTTATTTCTCAGTCGGTTGATATGGGTGTTCAGCACATTTTCATTTCCGTAGTAAGGCTCCTTCCAGATGGCATGGTAAAGCTGTTCTTTTGAAAATGCCCGTCCCTGATTGGCGGCGAGAAGCCTTACGATCTCAAATTCCGTATGGGTTAAATTCAAATCAGTACCGTTTTTAGTTACCGTATAATTGGATCCATTGATTGTCAAATCCTTATATTGAATCACCTGACCACAGGAATTGTCCAGGCTGCTGTACACTGTGGCGCGCCGTACATTTGCCTTGATTCTTGCCAGTAGTTCCACAAGAGAGAATGGCTTTGTGATATAATCGTCCGCGCCAAGATTAAGCCCCATCATCTTATCGGTGTCACTCTCCCTAGCGGTTACGATCATGACGGGAACCACGCTGACACTTCTGATATATTTCAGGACGTCAAAACCACCGTGCTTTGGCAGCATCAGATCGAGCAGCACCATATCGAATGCATGAGCTTTGAACAGGGAAATCGCCGCCTCTCCGTCAACGGCTGTTTCAACGGTGTAATTTTCACTTATCAGAAAGTCATATACCATTTCACGGATCTTTTTATCATCCTCAACTAATAAGATATTCATTGTCTTTCACTTTTCAAAGCCCCCTTGGAATCCGTGTTTTCATAACCTTACAGTCATGGATACCCCTTTAATTAATGCGACGCCCCCTGATAATCTCTACGCCCCCACAATCGTCCCCCCATTCGGATTAGGTTGGAAAATCTTTGTGTGGCAAATGGCGTGTTTTCAGGGTTTTCTGTTATCATATTTTCTGAAAATATTAATTTTCTCTGTAGTTTTAAAATTATTGTAGCCAATTTGCAGCCAAGGATATTTGTAAACTCCGTTCAAAACTTCAATCATTTTTTTGAGCGCAGTTTGAGATTTCAAATGCAAATTCCTTGTAAATCCTTATTACAATAGTCCTTCTTTTGGGGCAATATTATCTTTCTTTTGGATAATTTATGGTAGTTCCTCCGATTACTACCCTAAATTAACTTTACCCTATTACTACCCTTTGAGACCGCTATATAAGAACATTTTCCTTTCGTCGTAATTGTTGCGACAGTGTAGCAACTTTTTGAGTCTGTTCCAAAAATTGTATCTACAATAATAATATCTACAAATCCGTTCCTTCATCTATCCATTCTTTCAATTTTTTCTGAAGTTCCTTCTTATCAGGCAAATACAGCTGATACTGCTGTTTCACAATGTCCTGCGGTTTTGCAATAACATTGCCCTCTTTTGCCAGTCTCATTACTTCATCCTTGTCCCGGCTCAAAGCCAACCTTTCATATAGGCTTGAATTATACTGCCTCTGCAATGTACGTATTCCCCAACCGGATTTTGCTGACTCTATCTCATAAAATTTTCGTTCATCCACATTTTCAATTCGCATTAGTTGCAGATAATGCGACCATGAAACAATAAAAGGTTGTTTCTCATTCAATTCCTCAATCACTGTTTGGGATTTTTTAACTGCAAATTCCTCAAACAGTGTCTGGGAAATTCGATCTGCATATGTGAGATAAAATTTTCTGGCATATTCCAAGTTTGTCTCAGAAAATCCCCTGCCAAATTCTTTTGTAAGACTTTCTGATAATTTTTTCAAAACCTGCTTTCCATATTTTGCCCGTTCTTCTCCTTCTTGCTGTTCCTCAACAATCCATTTTCCCAACGAGTAATAAGTCATTAATTGCACCAAATTTATCTGTTTTGCGGTAATCTGCCTTGCATATTGGATTAGTTCAATGGACTCCTCTATCAACATATCTAAAGACTGATTCGTTTCAATTATTTCATTTTTGCTATCCATCTATTCTCCTCCAACTCTTCTTACCATATTCAGTTCAGTACATTACACAGTTTTTCATTGAATTTTCAAATAGGGAATATACCAGCCAGCCCTCATCTATTCCTTGCATTTTCATTGTATATACATCTAACGATTCTGTCTCAATATTTATTGCACCCCAAATAGAACTATCATTAATTAAACACTGTGGATTCAATTGTATCGCAATTATATCAACTTCAGCATCCGGATGTTCTGTATATGTTTTTCTTCCCAAACCATCTATTAATTGAATCTCATAATCTTTAACAAAAGTTCCCGATATACTATTAAATCTGATATAAACCGTATTCTTACCATTTAAAACATGCTTATTGGTAATCAAATAAATTGTTGATGTTTATATATTATTAGGTTCCTGCATGCTTCTATCTTTAGCACTTTCGCTCTGCATTTTACTTAAAGAATACTCATATCTTAAAGAAATAAATCCTCGACTTATGGAAATATCCGGATATCCACTCAATGAATACGTTGAGAAATCACATCATTGGCAACAATCAAACAGTTCTATAAACAGGAAGTTATCTGGGGCAGTATGAACGTATCCATTTACAAATACGATAGTAAATTTCACTCAAAAACAGACAGACTATTATGAAAACAGGCCACCTTAACAGACCAAAACCAGACGAAATTATGTATCCCATCCACAAAAAAATTATAGCAATAGAAAATAGCAAAAATGCACCGATATATTTCATATTCCGCACCTTCTCAATTGATGATTTTTTAAGAGAAACATTAGCTGTTATATTTGTTTATTAAAAATCTCCGCTAACCCTTGAAAACACTAAGTTTATCACAGGTGAACTTTCCCTTAAAGTTTTCCTTGTGTTATATCTTCCCACAAGGCATTACGAACCCTGATAAACGAAGCTGCACATCGTAAAAAAAATGAGGGAAACAAAATCATATAAAACATTATAACACAAAATATACGGGAATTGCCTTTTTATTTACAATAAGCTGGCCGTAAAGCATGGCGTTGTATATTTTATTCCCATAAGCAACAAGCCAGGTGACTGCTTACAGGCACTTGGCTTGTTGGGATCTCCTTTGTAGATTTCAGTCGCTTTTGCTTCTCTGGCAATCTGCCGTTATAGCAATTCACTGTTTGTTAGTTAATATCTCTTACAGCCGGTAAGGAATTACCCGTCTGTCTGTTATTCTTCCCCTACGATATCATATTTCGGCCCAATGAGCCAGACATTTATGCCGTCTAACTCTTCCGCAGGTCTAATATCCGCAAGGGCCCTGCATGTGATGACGGCCAGCTCCCCGCTTCCGCTGTAGAGCGCCCTGTCTCCCCGGTTTGCAAACGCCAGATTGATGTATGCCGTGCCGTCTGCGTAGCTCTTGTTTACCGTCAGGTTTTCCATGCCGCTGACCGCACCGCTCTGTTCTGCCGATACGAATGCCAGCCGTGACGGATCGTAGGCTATCACCCTGCCGAAGGCGTTTACATTTTGGGCTTCCCTGCTCATCACCGCCACCTGGAAGAGCTCGCCCTCAGATACCTTCTCCTTCTCAAAACAAAGGCAGGCGCTTCCTCTCACCTTGCCCTTCTGTTTGGTGCCGCCGTCTAACTGGAACATGGTGTAGGCGTAATCATAGACGTCATAGACGCCGTTTCCGTTGATATCGCCGTTTCGCTTCTGGATCTGGTTCACAAAGGTGGCGCCATCCTTCAGGGAGGTTCCCAGGTAGTTCTTCATGTTCACATAGTCCCCCTCGGAAACGCATTCATTTTTATTGGTACTTCCCACCGCAAAGGGGCTACTTCCATCCTTTTTGAACACCGAGAGCTCATGGGCGGCAAAATAATTTCTCAGGGACTCTACCACTTCCAGCTTCAGGAACCTTGCACTGACTCCCTCCAACGGAACTCTCTTGGCATTGTCTTCCATCTCCAGCTCCTTATCATAGCGCCACTCTTTTTCTGCGGCTCCGTCCCATACCAGGGTCCAGTGCTTTCCGTCCAGACTGGATGAGAGGTTCATCCTCTGCACCGTGCCGCTTCCGTAGCTGTCCCTGGGATAGTACTCAAAACGTTCTAAGTCGTAGCCTGCCCCGAAATCAAAGATAAAAGGAATTTTGTCCTTCACCACGTCGGCGGCGGCAAAAAACAGTCCCCGGTAGCTATGATCCGTGGCGTATTTCAAGGCCCCTGCCTCGTCTCCCCCTTCCCAGAATACCTTTCCAAGGGCTCCGATCTCATTGCGCCATGGGTCAAGGAGGGAACAGGTGGTCACTTCCCGGCTCCATGGAGAGTAGCCTTCTTTATTCCTTGCGCGCACCTGATAGGTGTGCTGCGAGTGATAGGAAAGGGCGTCATGAAGATAGGAATTTCGCTGCCCCATTCCATAGAGTCTTCCGTCCACCAGCATTTCATAGCGCTCCGCCCCTTCGGTTTCTGTCCAGGTGAGCCAGATACTGTCGGAGGTCTTCTTTTCCTCGGGCACAGAGAGCGTCGGAACGGCAAGGGCAGGGTTCTCCCTTTCTTCCTGCCTGGGCTTTGCATTCACATAGCCTGTAATCTCCACGCTCTGGCTCACTTTCCCGGTATCAGCCACAGCCAGTCTCACAAGGAGCACAGGAGCGGCTTTCACATGCTCCACCAGCTTCGCCAGCTTTTCTTCTCTGGCCGAGGCGTAGGTCTCGATTTCCGGATTTTCATCGTAGAACCAGACCGCCTCTCCCTTGCCGGGAACCGCTTTCTGAAACTCTTCCCGGCTTTGTGCCTTGCACATTTTCAGCAGGTCAGAACCGTTTTTCGCCGTGATCTTTGCAGGCCTCTCCGTCAGATGGACAAGAAATGTGGTGGTTCGCTCCGGCTCATATCCCGGATAGCTTCCCTCCGACTTTTCCGCCCGAAGCACCGCCCTGTCCCCTTCCACCAGGCAGCGGTAGACGGTACGCAGAGATTCCCCATAAGAAACATGGTCGATCACTCCATAGTCCTCATCCTCCCTGGTCTGGTTGGAAAGGAACTTCCCGTCATCCTCATAGACGGTGTACTGGCTTTCCCCCTCAGGCCAGAATTCCACAAAGCGCCTGGTTCTATCCACCTTATCCGGCGTATTATTTTCCTCATACATGGGAAGGATCGCCCCGCTTTTCACAAACACAGGAAGCTTCCAGAGAGGCGCTTCAAAGTTATTTAAAACCTGGCCTCCCTGGTATTTTTCTCCCGTGAAATAATCAATCCATATCTGCTCCTTATCCGGAAGATAAATATTGTTCCTCACATCGTTTCCCATCTCGTCCGCCGCCACATTCTGGTAGACCGGTGCTATGAGAAGTTCCCTTCCCAGCATAAACTGATACTGTACCCCGATATGGCAGCAATACGCATCCTGGGGGTATTCCAGAAACATGGCCCGCACCATGGGAAGGGCGGTGTCACCGTTTCCCGTATCAATATTTGCGGCGGAGGCTGCGCAGGTGTAGAGGTAGGGCATCAGCCTGGCCTTCCTTTTCATATACATCCGGTTTATCCCGGTATAGGGATCGCCGAAGGTAAAGGGAGCCTTCATATAGCTGCCCCAGCCATCCATATTCAGCATCTGGGGGGTGAAGGATTTCCACTGATAATCTCTGGTCTGAATCAGCGCCTTTCCCCCGAAAATCCCGTCCATATCGCTGCCGATATTGGGATTTCCGCCCAGGGAGCTTCCTATATAAGTGGGGATGTGGAAGCGGATATACTCCCAGTTTCCCCCGGTCTGGTCTCCCGTCCACACACTGTTGAATCTCTGGGAGCCTGCCCAGCCGTCCAGGGAGATCAGGTTGGGGCGGAAGCTTTTCAGTGTGGTCACTATGTCGTAGGCCGTCTTTACCCCTCCCAACTGAAAGGAATATCCGGGCCCCACCCATGCCACATCGGTTTTCAGGGTAGTGATGCCTCCCACACTCACCTCTTTTTGAAAATCCCGGAGCAGATGCCAATAGGTCTCACTGTCAGAATCCGGTGTCAGGTTGCTCTCCGTCCACAGGCCCGAGGCCACCCCCTTGCTGTTGGCGTATTCGGTAAATTTCTCCACGTTGGCGATGTTTGCGTCCACCGCCGCCCTGCGCTCCGGGGAGCAGGAGCCGTCCTCCAAAACCCCTCCCTGCCTGTAATAGCCATTCTGGCCGTAGCCGCCTCCATATCCGTCGTTGGGAAGGAAATACCCCAGAGGCATATCCTGCTCCCCATACAGATCCAGCACATACCGGGCCGAATACTCATAGGGCGTATCCACACTGTCCGGATAATTCTCAACGGCCTCCCAGGGCCGCTCCCCGTTCAGAGATTCGCTGTGCATACCTTCGCCAAGGCGGTAGCCTGTCCTCATACCGCTCTCGTACCGGGTTTTTCCTTCGCTCTCAAAGCTGTCCCTGCCCTTTACCGTCCAGGCCTTCTCCCCGCTCTCATCAGACCAGGCATCCCGGTTGTAGCAGTTCAGATGGCCTTCATAAAATCCATATTCCGGCAGCAAAATCGGGTTTCCGGTGACGTGGTAATAGCCCTGCAAAATATCCCTTACGATCTCCCGCGTATTTTTCTCGCCGGAGAGAAAATAGTAGGCGCTAAATGTCCCCTCTTTGTGAACCGTCTTACCCCTGCCTTCCTCTTCCTTCCCGAAATCGTATTCCCCTTCGGAAAAAGTGTTGCGAAGCACCCCATATCCGGAGGTGGTGTAATAAAAGGGGGCGGGGGAGGCCACTCCCCCATCCATCCACGCACTCTCATTCACGATCTGTATCTTCTCCCCGGTATGTACAAACCGCCCATTCTGGGTTCCGCCGCCAAAAAAGTTCTCCCCTTCCCGCAAAAGCAGCTTCTGAACGCTTTTCTCCTGGGTGATGAGAAGGGGTTCCGCTTCCTCCATGAGGATAGCTCCTTCTTTCCATACCTGCATCCGTCCCCCTTCTTTTTCCCATACAAGGCGAACGCTTTTGCAGAGAATCTCTACCGTCTTTTCCATCTCCCTGACACAAATCTCCGGTTTTGTGTAGGCCTCATCGCTGTCGGGATATTGCTGGATCCGAGCCCTATGCTCCGGGTCCCTGGGTTTGGCATAGCTGAAAAAGTTTCCCTCATAGTTGGCGTCATACCGAAAAATATTCTCTTCCAGAAGGGTAAGCCTGCCCTTCATTCCATTCTCAAATTCCAAAAGTGCAATGTTTCTGCCATCCGTCCTTACTGTAAACGGGGTTTTCTTCTCTTCCATCCTTCCTACTTCCCTTCCACATCCATAATTTCATAGGTCAACTTCTCAAAATCCACACACACACTATCTCCGTTTGAAAAGGTGGTCTTTTGCACCCTGGGATTGCCATCCACAAATTCATGGCGCACCATCTCGCATTTCCCCACCTTCTCATGAAATGCGCACACAATCCTGGTTCTGGCGATCTGCTCCTCCCGGCTCATTGCCACGCCGGTGTCAAAGGCTCCGTCGATGTTAGGGTATGCGGCGTCCCGCACCAGATAGGGGGCTCCTCCGTTGAGCAGGGCATAGAGCATGTAATCCTCCTTTTCGCTCACCTTATCCATCATCCAGGGCTGAATCACACAGTCATGGTAGACCAGGTTATAAAGGGGCACCGGCAGCCCCTGCTTCGGCGTTCCCGGCTCATGCATCATGAACTCCTGGGGCGCATAATGGCAGAATACCTGGCTCGGAACCGCCCAGTCGTTGACCTCCTCGGAGCTCGGCAAAATCCCGTTTTTCAGCAGATATTCAAAGCAGCGGCACCGCTCCTCATAGCAGTCCCTTCGGGTCATACGGTGCATGGGATTGTCACACTCGTCCCCTTCATTGCAGGTGAACACGTCCAGATAGGCGCAGTCTAAGGAAATCCCCTGCCTTTTCAGCTCTTCAAAGTTTCGCTTTACAAAATAGGGAGCCTGGGTGGCGCAGAGGTAGGACTGAGGCCCTCCCGCCCATCTGCGGTGCCCCGGAATGCTGCCGTCCGGCAGGCGACAGGCCAGATTCTCGTCAAAGCTGGGGGCGGAGAGGTAATAGTCCCGGTACTGGTCATGGATTCCGAACAGATACCCGTACTCGTGCATGGTATCAGCCAGAGACTTCATTGCCTCCCAGCCTCCCGCCGCCTCGCAGGCAGGGCCGTAATCCGGGTGACGGTTATCATATCCCGGCTCCGCCCAGCCGTCCAGATGCAGGTAGAGCTTTTCCACCCCCAGCTCATGGAACTGTCGAATTTCCCTTTCCCTCTCGGCAAAGGTGGTCAGATGGTTGTTCTTATCCGGATTCTCGGGGTCAAAAAACTCGGAATCCGGCTGTACAAAGGTCTTGATTCCCTTATGTAAAAAGGCGCAGCCGATGAGCCGGTTGACCGATGGATTACGGAGAGCCTTTTCCTCCAAAGTGCGCAGGCGTCCCTGTTCGTCCACATACTCCCGGTAGGCTTTGCAGATATCATTATAGTCACAGTCATCCAAAAAGATATATTTGGCGATACGGCGGTAATCCATCCTTCCAAGGCTGGGCTCAAAGCGCAGGGACACGCTGGTATAGCCTCCCCCCGCCGGATGCTGCGCCTGATAGCCCCCGTTCCAGGGCGTTGTGCATATGGCAAGATAGCCCTCCCTGCCTTTCACCTGAGCAAACCAGGGCATATAAGCCCCCGCCGTCCCGAAGAACCCGTCAAAGGCCAGGGGCTTTAACGCAGTTTGCCAGGTGTTGGGAATCAGCATTCCCTGACGCTGGGTTAAAAGGGTGTACCAGTCCTCTCTCTCTTCCCGGAACTCCATGGGGCCCGGCCAGAACACCTTTTTTACCGTAAGTCCTTCTTCCTTCACCGGAATCCACTCGCAGTATACCTCCCCGGTTGCCGCCTCCACCCACACAAGGGTTTGAAATTCATAGCCAGTCTCCCCCGCCTTGCCCGCAAAGCCGCGGTAAGTGCTCAAAATCCCGTCCCCCGTGCCGGTGTGATACGCTTCGTGGCGAATCTCCCTGGCGTCTGCAAAAAACAGGTTTCCCTCTTCACATTCCAGACAGGGAGCATAGCTCTCCTCCCATTTCCACACGCATCCCTCTCCCTTTTGAAAGGCAAAGGACAGCTTCTTTTCGTCAAAGATAATTTTCGTTTCGTTGTTTCTGATTTCCATTTTCTTCCTCTTTTCCCGGTTCTTTTTTATTGACAGTATCTGGCGCAGCCTGGCAACTCTGTGTTGCAACGTGAGCCTCGTCTGCGAAGCGTACACTCCGTTGTCAAACATGAGGATGGCTGGCACTGACTGACATCTCTATGGTTTATTATAGTATCTCTGTGGGTACTTTTCTTGTCTTATCGTCTAATTATCTTGTCTTATCATCCTTTTTTTGATACTATGGGAAATAATAGAGAAGAAAGTCTAAGCCATGCGGAGGTTTCGGTCATGTCCTACGTCCCCACCTATTTAGAGAGAGAGCTGGTCATTGATGCAGTGGTCACTATCCATTACTTTGAATATATGCGCGATTTCGTTTTTCCCGGGGAGTCCCATGATTTCTGGGAATTTCTCTATGTGGACAAGGGAACCGTTGTGGTCACCGCCGGGGAGCGGGACTACAAGCTGGGTACCGGGGACATTATCTTTCACAAGCCCAATGAATTTCACGCCATCCGCTCCATCGGAAAAAAGGCCCCCAACCTGGTGGCAGTTTCCTTTCTCTCATCCTCCCCCTCTATGAGGCAGTTGGAGTCCCGCATCGACACCTTATCCCTGACGGAGCGAGAAATCGTCTCCCACCTGCTGGCCCTTGCCCGGCAATGCTTTGCCTCCCCTCTCCACGTCCCTTCCGTGGAACAGATCACGCTAAAAAAGGAGCTTCCCTTTGGCTCCCGGCAATTGATTCTTATGTATCTGGAAATGCTTTTGATCTCCCTTATGCAGGAGCGCTCCCCTGTTTTGCATGAAATTCCCAGCGCTGCTTCTTCCTTCAGCAGGTACTCCAAAAGCAGCCGCCTGGATCATATCCTCTCCTATATGGAGGCCCATATCTGCGAACAGCTTTCCCTGGATCGGATATGCAGCGCTTTTTCCCTGAGCCGTTCCTCCCTGCAAGCACTTTTTCACGAAAAAAAGGGATGCGGGGTTATGGAATTTTTCCAACAAATGAAAATTGAGCGGGCCAAAGAGATTATTCGGGACGGGAGCCTGAATATGACCGAGGTTTCCTCCTTCCTCTCCTACAGTTCCCTGCAATACTTTTCCAGACAATTTAAAAAAGCCACCGGCATGTCTCCGCTGGAATACGCTTCCAGCGTCAAGGGAATCTCCCAGACGGTGAAAGGGATTCAGATACATGCCGATAGCTGAAAAAAGTTCTGACTTTATTTATTCGATATGAAAACGGCTGATCAGGCCACTGAGCGTCCGCGCCTGCTGGGACAGTTCCCTGGAAACGGAGGCGCTTTTTTCTGCAGCCGCAGAATTATCTTGTACCACCGCGGAAATTTCCCTGATTCCGTTTTCCACCAGCAGGATCATCTCCGACTGCTGGACGCTGGCGGAGGCGATCTCATCCATCAGCGCCTTGATGGACTGGATGCAGTCATTAATGACCTGCATGGCCGAGACGGCCTGATCCGTAGACTCTTTCCCGGTCTTGGCACTTTGGATGGAACGACTGATGAGCTCGTTGGTATTCTTTGCGGCTTTTGCAGATTTCCCCGCCAGCTCCCCTACCTCCTGCGCCACCACCGAGAAGCCTTTTCCCACCTCTCCGGCGCGGGCGGCCTCCACAGAAGCGTTCAAAGCCAGAAGATTGGTCTGGAAGGCGATATCCTCAATGGTTTTGATGATCGTGCCGATTTGGGCGGAGGACTGGTTGATGTTTCTGGTAGCCTCCGTGAGCTGTTCCATCTTTGCGTCCGCTTCCGCCGCATAGCCGTTGGCCCGATCCACCAGCTCGCTGGCATTGCCGCAGCGCTGGGCGCTGGATTGAATCCGGGCGGTGATGGATGTCATATTCTCCATAAGCCCAGACACAGAGTCAGCCTGCTGGGTGGTACCCTGGGCCAGCTCCTGAGCCCCGGAGGATACCCGCTGGGCGCTGATATCCACCTGACCTGCCACCTGGGAAATATTGCGAATCACGTTCACCAGATTGGCATGAATGGTTTGCAGGCTCTCGGAGAGAACCTTGAAATCGCCAATATAGTAGGACTCGTTCTCTGTGACATTCACGGCAAAATTGCCGTTGGCCATCTCGCCCAAAATATGCCCCACATCATCAATGGTCTCCCGCAGACAACCGCAGACCCGGTGGGCAGTCTGAGCAATCAGACCGATCTCATCCTTTCTCCCATAAAAAGGCTCCAGCTCCTGGTCAGCGGAAAGGTTCAGATCCCCCAGACGACTGATGGCCCGCTCCACCACCATGAGCTCCCGGCCCTCACGCCACAGGATCAGCAGGGTCAGCAGAATCACAGCCACGGCCACAGCCCCACACAGAACTCCCACCAAAACCCGCACCTTTGTCACAGCGGAAAAGACCTCCGTGGCATTATCCCGAACCATGAACACCCAGCCCCGGTCCTTTAAGTACTTGTAAACCACCAATTGGCTGACTCCATTTTCATCCTTATAGGAATATGTATTCGCCTCAGTCCCCCCGTCTGCCTGGATGCGCCGGATGATCTCCTGGTAACCGGCATCGGTGGTCTCGGTATTTAAAAGCGCCTCATCCTCATGGTAAAGATAGACGCCCGTATCCACATTCAGAAACACGTACTCGCTGTTGGGAAGTCCCTTGATATCCAGATTCAGCAACGCATCCATGAGATGGCTGGCATAAACCCCAGCCCCCACATAGCCAATACACTCCTGGCCTTCAAACATAGGATAATACATGGAAAGGATCATACTGCCTGTTCCGGGGGACTTCATGACTCCCAGATTCGTCAGCTCGTGCCGGGACAAGATGGTATCCTGAAACTCCTTCAGTGAATCCCCCGACCGGGTCGTCATGCCGATGGCCCCCTGAGAAGTATGGGTCAGAACATGGGTCTGTGGGGTGGCGATATACAATCCCTCAAACACCCCCTTGACGGCGGCAAAATCCTCCGTGTACTTCTGGGCCCGCGCTAGCACCTCCGGGTCATCCGGACTTAAAAGAAGGGCGCGAACCTCGCTGCCAAGGGCAAAGGCAGTGGTGTATCTCTCTGCCGAGAGCACATACTCGTCGATAATAGCGGCTCTGGCTTCCACGGCATCAGTCATCTGGTTGGTGATATCATTCCTGACCACCGATGCGGCATTATTGGACACAAAAAGCCAGAGCAGCGTCATTCCCACCAGCGTGATAAAGGTGGTAATAATGCCGATCCGCACGGCAAGCTTTCTATTTTCTATGAAACGCATAAAACCTTTCTCCTCCATCAGGAAATTTTCAGGGCTAATACCCACTATTATAATAGTCCATCTTTTTCCATATTTCAAGAGCTTCTTAAGCCGCCCCAAATCCCCAGGGCCCGCTCCCTGTCATAGGCGGCCGCGATGGCTTTCCAAAGCCAGCAGCTTTTCCTTTTTGTCCATCCCCCCTGCATACCCTGTCAGGCTTCCACCTGCTCCCAGCACTCTGTGGCAGGGAACGATAATGGAAATTTTATTGTGCCCCACCGCACCCCCTACCGCCTGGGCGGACATTCGGGCCAGTCCCTTCTGCCTGGCGATCTTTCCTGCAATCTCCCCGTAAGTCGTTGTTTCTCCGTAAGGGATCTCCTGCAGGATTTTCCAGACGGCAAGCTGAAAAGGCGTGCCCGCCATATGGATGGGCGGCAAAAAATCCGGCTCTCTTCCCGAAAAGTAAACGTCCAACCATTCCCTGGCCTGTTCAAGGACAGGCGTGTCCCTCTCCTCGTGCTCCGGATCAAGACAATCCGCATAGTATTTGGCCCCGTCGAACCATAAGCCGGTAAGCCCAGCTTCATCCGCGGCGATGAGAATCCCGCCGAGAGGCGATTTGAAATGATTTGTATATTGCATAATAATCCTCTTTCGCTTTTAAAAGTTTCACCTTACATCTCCGAATCATTAATCCTGGAATCTATTTTATCATAAGCCCTTTCTTCTTCAATTTGCAAGTCAAAAAAATTGTGCCGTTTATCCTGTGAGTCAATCCTACAACCATTGAAAGCGCGGCGCTTTTATGATATGCTCTTAAAAAAACAGGGAGGTGTTCTGTCATGGTGAAATATCGTCTTTCCTTCTAAACGATAGAAGGAAAATCCATTCAATCCTTCTATCGCGTCAGTGCATAGGAGGTAAACATGAAAAAATATCAAAAACATGCCAGCACCTATTTTATAGGGGCTTTGATTTTTATACTCATCAGCACCGTGTTTGCGGTTGTCTTACAATTCTTCAAAGGGGATGTGCTGGATTATGCCATCGCCGGAGATACGCAGGCCACGCTTCGGTATGCAATTCTCTTGGCTGCCTTTATCCTGAGTGAAATTCTCTTTTACTTCGGATACAGACAGTTCAGCACAAGATTTGTCGTTGGCTGCACAAAGCTCCTGAAACGGGACATCTTTGAGAGCATCTTAAGGCGCGGCTACGTGGACTATAAAACGACACCGCAAGGGGAGTACATCGCAAAATACACGAACGAAGCGGATACCATTAAGGCTCGCCGCTTTCAGTTGCTTCCCCTGTTCTGGGAGATTCTTTTCAAGATCATCTTTGTAAGCCTGGCTTTATTTAGGTTAGACTGGCATCTTGCTCTGATTACAATCGTCCTTCTGACCACGCCGCTCTATATTCCCAAGCTCATAGAAAAGCGGCTGCAGAATGCACAAAATGCGTATCTGAAAGCGGTTGAAGCAAATTTGGCAAAGGTAGGCGATTGGCTCAGCGGCTTTGAGATCATCAAGAATTTTTCCATTGAAAGAAAGATTCTCTCAAAATTTGACGATACGAACGACCTAACGATGGACAAGCTGCTGAGAGATTTGACGCTTGGAGCAGTTTCACAGCTTATCACCACGCTGATTTCCTATCTGTCTTACTTTGTGGTGTTGATTTGCGCAACGTGGCTTGTCCTGCAAGGGGACTTCTCTGCAGGCACTTTCTTTGTTGCAATCGGCATGATCGACCAGCTTTCTTATCCGCTGATTTCTCTTGCCGAAATTATCCGTCAGCTTGTGGCAATAAAGCCCTCCTGTCGGTCTATGGAGAAATTCATTGAACAAGGAAATGTCACAGGTCAGGGAAATCCGCTGATTGAACTGGTGCGTGAGATTCGGTATCGCAACGTCTCGTTTGCTTATCCTGACGAAAAGCCGGTGCTTGAGAACTTCAGCTTTCAAGCCCAAAAGGGCAGACGCTATCTGATCAAAGGCCCCAGCGGATGTGGGAAAACCACCGCCATCAATCTGCTGCTTCGTTACTATGATGTAACGGATGGCAGTATTGAAATTGATGGTGTGCCTCTTTCCAAGTATTCCAGCACCTATGACTGCATAACGGTTGTTCGGCAGGAGGCAGTGTTGTTCCACGATTCTCTGAGAAACAACCTGACCATGTATCGGGACATTCCCGATGAAACGCTGGTCGAGACGCTTCAAACCCTTGGCCTTAATCAATTTGCCAAAAAAGATGCCCTCGACGCCATGGTTGCCGAGAATGGCGCGAACCTTTCCGGCGGGGAGAAGAAACGCATCTGTTTAGCCCGTGCGTTGCTGCGGGATACGGATGTATTGATTCTGGATGAGCCGCTGGCAAATCTCGATGACGCCACTGCGGGCATGATTGAGGATTTGCTGCTCTCCATTGAAGGAAAGCTGCTGCTTGTGGTATCCCATCAATTCTCGGAAAGGAAATTGCCGTCTTTTGATGACGTCCTGAATCTGAACAAGGCGTAATATATCAGGCGGGATAGCATCCACAACCAAACACCTGTAAAATACAATCGACAAATAAGGGAGGTATTTGCAAATGAACAGTCGGATCATAACTGACATTTCAAACTATATATTTGTTTCTGACGCTCCCCAAAAGGCTGATGCGATCTTTTTGCCCGGCGTTGTCTTATGCTATATCAAATGGCTTTTCCTGATGTTGAAATAAAGGTCTGCCCAATTCATTGTTACAATATTACAAAGGATAATTGGTATAAAAGCGAACAAGGTATTGACCGTGTACCTGGCGAACTTACCCGATGCGGTAACCAGTTTGTCGGGGATATTAAGGAGTATTTGCTCTGACAAGGCAAACTGTCATTTATCGGGCAGTGATATGGAATGACTCACTGCCCATTTCATCATATTGGCAAAGGAGAACTGTTCAAAGCGTTTCTAAACGGGAAAGAGAAAAGGGAGGTCAAAAACCTCAATTGAATTTATTTTGCACTTAAAATGCACATAAAAGTACTCCCTTTTCGGAATTGTGTACCCATTGAGAAATAGCTTATAAATATACATTGCAAATGGCAGATAAAGATTTTATAATCAAATAAATTGGGATTTATATAAGGAGAGTGATAGATAGTGGCTATATTTTATCTTGTTCGACATGGAGAAGCTGATTATAGTGAAATGCTGGAAAAAGGCTTTTGGGGTTTTGGGCGTTCTTTTGCACCATTATCTCAAAAAGGAATAAGTCAAGTAGAAGCTGCTGCGATTGATGAAAGACTAAAATCAGCACAATTAATTGTTTCGTCTCCGTATACCAGAGCTTTACAAACAGCAGCGATAATTTCAAAAGAAACTGGGCTGAAAATATGTGTTGATATTGATTTACACGAATGGGAACCAGATAAAACTAATCAATATACTACTTCAGAAGAAGCGTTTGAGTTAACACGAGAGTTTAATCTTCACAAAGGAGTATATCCCAAAGAACAGTGTCTGAAATGGGAAACATTAGCTGAAGTAAGACAAAGAATACGAAGAGTGGCAGACAAGTATGCTGATTATGATAAAGTCATATTTGTAGGACATGGTATGGCATTTAGAACGCTTACTTATATAGAATATATGAAGCCAGCAGAAATAATCGAGTGTACCTATACTGTAGGACAAGAAGATTGCATTTATTCATTCTGTTAATCATATGAAAATTCAAGTTTATAGAACCATTGAGTTGTTGAAGATTATGTAATCTGTGTATAAATATACTTATATTTCAAAATTTATACATCGGGAACACTTTTCCGAAAAGGGAGTAAAAGTATTGACTTTTTAAATTAAACACATATGCTTTTAATAGGAGGTGATGGAATGAAAAATATAAATGTAACTTTTCGTATCGATGAGACTTTGAAAGCGCAGGCCGATTCACTGTTTGCTGATTTAGGTATGAGTCTTTCAACTGCCCTCAATATTTTTTTAAGGCAGGCTGTTCGGAAGCAACAGATTCCTTTTACAATTAGCCGTAATGTCCCCAATGCAACAACATTGGCTGCTATGGACGCTGCAGAGAATAATGAGGATATTTACGGGCCCTTTGATAGCGTGGATTCATTAATGGAGGCGCTCAATGCTTAGATTGGAGTTTACAGCTCCGCTATTTACCGTCAAAAATCAAATATACCGATTTGCTCTTCCATCAAAGATTTCACCTTACGTTCTGTAATTTTATCCTCCTGCGTTATGACTCCGCACAGCAAAGGGGAATGAGGATCATAGTTCTGACAACGCAGTCTTACTTTTTCCTCCGACTCATTCGCATAACAGTATTTGCAGGCATTTCTGCACGTATTATAGGAACCTGCATCTATGCTTTCCACACACCCGCACTCCGCCCTTTGGTTTTTGTCCTTTTTTGCGCTTATTTTACAGCCGGTTATTTTTTCGATCAGCTCCTGATCTATACAGCAATTGTGCTCAATCCCATAGAAAGCCAAATCGATCTCTTCCGCACATGTCGCTATTTTCATTCCATTCTCTTTTGCAATGGCAGAAAGCTCCGATACAAACTCAAAGAATTTACTTTCCTCTAAATCCAGGACGGGAATCCCCTTCATATTCTTTTTAGTCTTTGCGTACATATCAATGAAGCTTATCACCACTTTGTCCGTATACCCCTGCAGCGCTTCTGCAATTTCCCGAAAAGCCCTGACATGGTATTCCGCCGTATATCTGTGGGTGAAAAAAATGGGGTCATACCTCCAAATCACTCTTTCCTTCCCTGTTTTAGAAGATAAACTGCGGAAAATGGGGATCATCTGCGTTCGCTTATCCGGCAGCTTTGGTTCTATATCCCTTCCGTAGCCTGTCAAAGTAAACTGGAAGTAATAATGATAAGCCTTCAATTCCTCCAGTTTATCCAGCATGGGCAGGGGATTTTTGGTCCAAAACACAATACAGTCTACGACTTGGGGAGACAGGGCAATCTTACTGATCTGATGGATGTTCATTGGATTTCGGACATATAAATACCCTTCTCTGAGTCTGTTTATAAACCATTCAGAGTAGTAGTTTGGAATATCTGTCCGCCTGCTTACGCTTAAAATCATTATGACACCTCTTTAATATAAAACATAATCCATGCAGATGCTGATATTTGTAGTAACGCCTGCCATATCATCATCTCCTAGTATAATAATGGTGTAGTCAATAAGACCACTTGGTTAATAAGTTCCTATAAATCAGATAACAAAAGAAGGTGTTCTTCCTTCATCAGATGTTATCCTAAATAATTATCATGTCTGATG
>CATLHM010000012.1 GCA_949949005.1 uncultured Lachnospiraceae bacterium | reverse complement strand
CCGGTGCAATGTAGAGTAAAATGCTTGCGTCTTGCAAGACTGAATAGAGCAAAATACTTGCAGCTCCTACATTCTATTATAGGGGCTGCTTTATTTTGTCCATTCGTAGGATTACTAAGCGCTTACGTTTCATTTTCATCCCGCATTTGTCGTAACCTCCAACTACCCATTACGGTTTGTTTCCCAGACTTTTTCATCAAGTGGCACACGGCACCCCCAGGATGCTGCCGCCTTCTGAAACATCTTTTTCGCAAGGGTTTTGAATATCAATCCCATCAGCAGGCGCACAGGAAGCGGATAATATTCCGGGCCGGTAAATTTTTTGGCTTCCTCACCAAAAAAGCCGTCTCCCTCTGTAAACAGTTCGCCCATCGCCTGATAGGGTTTTGTGACCTGAGCCTGTTTCTCTTCATCCAAAATCCGGATTCCGAAATTATTTCCTTTTACCAGACAGCCGCCATAACGAACCCCCAAATATTCCGGCAATTTTTCCAGAAATGCCTCGCCGCAGCGAAGCTGGCACCCCTCCGCAAAGCCGCTTTGCAAAAGAAAGGAAAGCCTTGTATGCGCATCCTTTCTGGGAAGCGTTTCCAAAAATTCCAGGAGAAGTCCGGGCACGCACTCTACATATAGTGGCAGCGCAATGAGGATTTCGTTGTTTTTTATATAAGCATCACGAATACTGTCCCATGTTGATCGGTTGGAAATTGCATAGGTTTCAAAGGTGCTTCCTTTTTCTGACAGCCCTTTTGTAAAGGCTGCAATGATTTTCTCCGTGTTGCTGTATTTCTGTACCCGCGGACTTCCATTGATAATTACAACATGCATGAAATAGCCTCCTTTTTGTTGTTTTCCGAAAAGACTCCCAGGCAGCGGCTCCCTAAATTTAGCGCAGTACGCTGACACCACTGTTCGAGGTAAGCCTGGTCGCCGTCTCCGGTATAGATGACCCCAATATCCGGCTGGTGGTCATAGCGCATTACATGACGCATCTGCCCATCTTTGAATTTCAGATACATGGTGACAAGCGGCATAATCCGGTCTACAATGTTTTTGGTCTGCCAGGAGACAAATCCAAAGTGCGTATCCGAAACCAGCCAGACCTGGTCAGCTCTGCTCATTTTTTTCAAAATCGGCTCATAATCATCCGAAATGGCACAGACTCCCGGCGTTTTCAGCCAGCAGAAATTACATCCGACACAGTGAGAAATGTGCATCCCGGTGGTGTCAATCACCTCAAACCCGGCGGCATTTTCACCCCTGCCAAGCAATTCCTCTGCGATTCCTTTTCCTATATGGGTTGCTGTTGTATCAACCAATAAAATCATTTCTGCTTTCCTCCGTGTTCTCTGCAATTTTCATTCCATTTTGTCGAACCGAATCAATACTTTTTTTGTGCTGAATGTGTATGCCTATATGACCAATACCTAAAATAAGCGTTGCTATTAACATACCTACAACTTTTCCATAGATTCCCAACATGAAAAAAGCAATAACCGGCAGCGTTGCCCCGGCAAGGGGGATACCGAAAAAGCTGCTGTAAAAGTCTGATAATTTGCGTTCACTGCGAAAATAACGCACCCACCATGCTTCATACATTATCATTAAAATAAAAGCTGCAATCAGCCATAAAGACCATCGCGTCCATTTATGGATATTAAAATCGGAAAATACCAAGGAACAACAGCAAGTCAGTATTTCTCCCAATCTTTCAAAGAACAGCAGGATTTTGCTTTCTTTTTCAGATATATACCCTTGCGGCTTTCCTTTTGCCCATAGGATGTTGGGAATAAATAACATCAATAAAAAGAGTAATCCTATATAAGAAAATCCCCAATCTCCAAACATACTAACTCCCATCTGCCCGCATCAGCGGGCGTACAAATAAATTATACTATACATACAAGGGAAAATCCATATGTGAACCAGACAGTGAAAAATTTCCTTTTGCCCGATACATCTAACATATTGACTTATTTTCCAAATCGGAATTTATCATTTCCGGGTGTCCTTATGAAAGAAGTACCCCAGATTGATCCTTACCTCTCGCCTGCCAATATCATTATTTGTGTAACAACATGTATCAAAACCGATCAGTTCAAAGCCCTCGTGAAGATAGAAATCAATGGCGTTTGTATTGCAGGATTGCGTTTCCAGAATAATGGCACGCCGATTTTGGCTTACAGCAATTTCTTTTGCTTTATCCATCAGTCTCTTCCCGATTCCATGATGGCGAAGCTCATCGGACACCCATAATTCTGTCACCATAAGCCTGTTTGACCATTCCTCCGGACATATCTCGATGCAGGCCAGTAAATCTCCGCATTCACTGACAATCCCATAGGCTTGTGCATGCTCCCAATGCTCCTGATACAATGAATCAGGAAAATTATATTCTTCGGGTGTATGAACAATCTCTTTTTCCGCTTGCCTCCATGTTCTTTTCCATATATCACCTCCACAAATCACGATTGTGATTTGATGATTTTTAAGGGAGCTGTTAACTGTTACAGTTTATTAAAATCCCCGATAACCCTTAAAAATACGAAGATTACCGCAGGTGGGATAAAACATTATAACACAAAATATGCGGGAATTGGTAAACTAATATGGAAGATTAATAAACCGATTTCCGTAATTAGAGGCGGATTTTCTCTGTGGAAATTGTGCTTGGGTAGTCCTTTTCATTATTTTAGAAATTGTTTATACAATTTTAGCACTCGCCCCTTGACGTGGCTAACAATAAGTGTTATATTCTCACTAGAACAAGAAGAAAGGCAGGAGTGCTTATGAATATATCAAAATTTACCCAAAAATCCATGCAGGCAGTGGAAGGCTGCGAGAAGCTGGCATACGAATACGGCAACCAGGAGATCGAGCAGGAGCATCTGCTCTATAGCCTGCTGACCATTGACGACAGCCTGATTTTAAAATTAGTGGAAAAGATGGAGATCAACACCCAGTACTTTTTAAATAAGGTAGAAGAAGCTGTGAATAAGCGGGTGAAGGTACAGGGAGGAAAGGTCTACGTAGGCCAGGATCTAAACAAGGTATTGATTTCCGCAGAGGAGGAGGCCAGGGCGCTCTCCGACGAATATGTGTCGGTAGAGCACTTATTCCTTGCCATGATCAGACACCCGAATAAGGCCATTAAGGAGCTCTTTAAGGAATTCGGCATTACCAGGGAGCGTTTTTTGCAGGTGCTCTCTACCGTAAGGGGCAACCAGAGAGTGACAAGCGATAACCCGGAGGCAACCTATGATACCCTGGCCAAGTACGGCCAGGAGCTGGTGGAAAAGGCCAGGGAGCAGAAGCTTGACCCTGTGATCGGCAGGGACTCCGAGATCCGCAATGTGATCCGTATTCTTTCCCGCAAGACCAAGAACAACCCGGTGCTGATCGGGGAACCCGGCGTAGGCAAGACGGCGGTGGTGGAAGGCCTGGCACAGCGGATTGTCCGGGGGGATGTGCCCCAGGGCCTGAAGGATAAGAAGATTTTTGCCCTGGATATGGGGGCCCTGGTGGCAGGAGCCAAGTACCGGGGAGAGTTTGAAGAACGTCTGAAGGCCGTGTTGGAGGATGTGAAAAACAGCGACGGTCAGATCATTCTTTTTATCGACGAGCTGCACACCATTGTAGGGGCGGGCAAGACGGACGGCGCGCTGGATGCGGGAAATATGTTAAAGCCCATGCTGGCAAGGGGCGAGCTCCACTGTATCGGGGCTACCACCCTGGACGAATACCGCCAGTATATCGAGAAGGACGCCGCCTTAGAGCGGCGGTTCCAGCCGGTGATGGTGGAGGAGCCTGCGGTGGAGGATACGGTTTCCATTTTGAGAGGACTCAAAGAGCGCTATGAGGTTTATCACGGGGTAAAGATCATGGACAATGCCCTGGTGAGCGCCGCCGTGCTCTCCAACCGTTATATTTCCGACCGTTTCCTGCCGGATAAGGCGATTGACCTGGTGGACGAGGCCTGCGCCCTGATCAAGACGGAGCTGGACTCCATGCCTACGGAGTTAGACGAATTGCAGCGCAGGGTGATGCAGATGGAAATCGAGGAAACCGCCCTGAAAAAAGAGGATGACAGGCTCAGCCAGGAACGTCTGGGAGCTTTGCAGAAGGAACTGGCCGACTTGAAGGAGGAGCTGAACAACCGCAAGGCTCAGTGGGAAAATGAAAAAGCCTCCGTAGAAAAGCTCTCCAAACTCCGGGAGGAAATCGACGCGGTGGGAAGCCAGATCGAGATTGCCCAGAGGGAGGGAGACTATGAAAAGGCGGCGGAGTTAAGCTACAGCAGGCTTCCCGCTTTGAGAAAGCAGTTGGAGATCGAGGAGGAGCAGGTAAAGAACAAGGACTTGTCTCTGGTACACGAGAGCGTATCGGATGAGGAAATTGCCCGGATCATCTCCCGGTGGACGGGAATCCCGGTGGCGAAGCTGACGGAGAGCGAGAGGAATAAGACCCTCCATCTGGATGAAGAGTTGCACAAACGGGTGGTAGGACAGGACGAGGGCGTTACCAAGGTGACGGAGGCCATTATCCGCTCCAAGGCAGGGATCAAGGATCCCACCAAGCCCATCGGTTCCTTCCTGTTCCTTGGCCCTACGGGTGTGGGCAAGACGGAGCTTGCCAAGGCTCTGGCCGCCTCCCTCTTTGACGATGAAAATAACATGGTCCGTATCGACATGAGCGAGTACATGGAGAAGTACTCCGTATCCCGGCTCATCGGGGCGCCTCCCGGATATGTGGGGTATGAGGAGGGCGGACAATTGACCGAAGCGGTGAGGAGGAAGCCTTACTCGGTGGTTTTGTTTGACGAGATCGAAAAAGCCCATCCGGATGTGTTCAACGTGCTTTTGCAGGTGCTGGACGACGGGCGTATTACGGACTCTCAGGGGCGCACGGTGGATTTCAAAAACACCATCCTGATCATGACCTCCAACATCGGGGCATCCTATCTTCTGGATGGGATTGACCAAAATGGTCAAATTAATGACGAGGCGGAAAAAATGGTTCTGAATGACCTTCGAGCCCACTTCAGGCCGGAATTTTTGAACCGTCTGGACGAGACCATCCTGTTTAAGCCTTTGACGAAGGACAATATCGGAGGCATTATCCGGCTGATTATCGCGGATTTGAACAAGCGGCTCTCGGATAAAGAGCTTACGGTGGAGCTGACGCCCCAGGCCCAGGCTTTCATTGTGGAGAACGCCTACGACCCGGTATATGGGGCAAGGCCGCTTAAGCGTTACATTCAGAAATACGTGGAAACCCTTTCCGCCAAGCTGATTCTGGCGGATCAGGTTCGGCAGGGGAACACCATTTTGATTACCTTGAAGGACGGGGCGCTTTTTGCGGAAGTGAAACAGGAAATCGCCTGAAACAGGCCTCAGGAGAAGTTTGTGTCTGTGGGGCGATCGCATAAAAATATGAAATCCCGCTTTACCAGAAAGCAGGAGCAAATCATGACAGGAAGCCATAAGAATGTGAAATCCGGCATTGCCGGAAAAAGGAAGGAGGAGGGAAATTGCCCATACCAAGTGACCCCAACATGCTTTTAAGCTTTGTAAACCTAAAGCTCCGGGACTACTATTCCAGTTTGGACGCCATGTGCGACGATCTGGATGTGAGCAGAGCGGAGATTGTGGAAAAGCTCCAGGGCATCGGTTATTCTTATCAGAAGGAACGCAACCAGTTCGTGTGAAATTGAAAAACGGCGCGGGAATGTATCATCAGGTGAATGGCGGCGCAAAGAGCGCATATAATAGAGTAAGTGCTCTTGAAGGAATGTTTGTTATGAGTCTGAAAAAAAGGATCATTTCCTGCGTCGTTCTTCTTATTTTGCTGGCCCTTGTGTGCCTGATTGGCCTCTTTAAGCAGGAAAGGCTTCCGGTGATGGGGAAGGAGCTTGCGATGAAGGATGGCAAAAAAATAGCCCTTACCTTTGACGATGGCCCCCATCCCTTCTATACGGAGCAGCTTTTGAAGGGTCTGAAGGAGCGGGGGGCCAAAGCAACCTTTTTTATTACCGGACAAAATGTGGAAACCTACCCGGAGATCGTGAAGAAGATTCATGAGGAGGGCCACCTGGTCGGCAACCACACCTACAGCCACACCCAGCTTACCAGCCGCAACCAGGAGAAATTCAAGCAGGAGATCATAAAGACCAATGAGGTGATCAAAGAGGTGACCGGGGAAGATACCATCTATGTCCGGCCGCCTTACGGCAGTTGGAACAAGGAGTTTGAAAAGGAGCTGAATATGTTCCCGGTGCTCTGGACCATTGACCCGCTGGACTGGTGTAGCAGCGACGTTTCCTGCATTGTAAAAAATGTCTGCGCCAAAGCGGAGGAAAACGACATTATATTAATGCATGACCAGTACAAATCCACGATTACGGCGGCTCTTAAGATTGTGGACGAATTGCAGGAGAGGGGATTTGAGTTTGTCACGGTGGATGAGCTGCTGTTTGACTGAGTGCTATATATGGAATTTATATGGATTTTATATGGAATTTTTGTCGGGCTTGCCTGTTGAAAGGAACAATAGGGAGACCGACTTTGTTTTGTATAAGATATACAAAAGCAAGAAGAAAAATTTGGTGAAAACAGAAAAAATAATAAAATGCTTGCATCAATTTACCAATTGTGATATGTTATATCTGGACAATGAAAACGTTACCGATATCGGTAACAGAAAATGAAGGAGGATTGCTATGAGAAAGAAAGTAGTTTCACTGCTTCTGGCAGCGGCAATGACGGCAGCACTGGTTGGCTGCGGCGGTTCTGATTCAGGATCGTCAACACAGGATGCAGGGACAGCAGATTCGGCAGAGTCCACAGAGTCATCGGATTCCGCAGAATCATCAGACTCCGCAGATGCGTCAGGTTCAGGCGAGACGGCTGCGGCAAGCGATTACAAGGGAACCATCCGTTTCCTGAATTTCAAGCCTGAGGTATCAGATGCCATGCAGGAGATTGCAAAGGCTTACACAGAGGAGACAGGGATTGACATCCAGATCGAGACAGCGGCTTCCGGCCAGTATGAATCTACCCTGACCGCAAGAATGGACAGCTCCGAAGCGCCCGCTATTTTCGTAGTGGAAAATGCAACAGCCCTTTCGAGCTGGACGGATTTCTGCAGAGACTGGTCTGACACCGATCTTTATGCTTCCGTTAAGGACAAAGCTTATACTCTGGAAGCAGACGGTAAGGTATGCGGCCTTGTATATGTACTGGAAGGCTGGGGCATTATCGTAAACAGCGAGATCACAGATGCTTACTTTGCATCACCCAATAAGTCCACTGAGTATACTTCACTGGATGAGCTTTACACTTTTGATGCGTTAAAGGCTGTTGTGGAAGATATGACTGCTCTGAAGGATGAGCTGGGAATCAAGGGCGTGTTCGGTTCCACATCCTTAAAGCAGGGCGATGACTGGAGATACCAGACACACCTTATGAACATTCCTCTCTACTGGGAGTGGGGAGCAGATGTTGATATTAACGGCGCCGTTCCTGAGTTCAGCTTCAAGAACGCGGAGAACTTCAAGAACATCCTTGACCTGTACCTGAATAATTCCGTAACCGAGCCGAATCTGGTTGGTACCAAGACCGTTGACGATTCCATGGCAGAGTTCGCACTTGGACAGTGTGCAATGATCCAGAACGGTGACTGGGCATGGAACACCATCCTTAACACAGACGGCAAGGTTGTAAAAGATGACAAGGTACGTTTTATCCCTATTACCTCTGGCGCAGCCGGCGAGGAGAACATGGGTCTTTGCGTAGGCGGTTCTCAGTCCTTCTGCATTAACTCACAGCTTCCTGAGGAAGACCAGCTTGCAGCAATTGATTTCCTTACATGGCTGTTCTCTTCCGAGACAGGTAAGACAATGGTGGCACAGAAGCTTCAGTTCGTAACGCCTTTCACCACCATGGAAGGCGCGGAGTACACCAATCCTCTGTTCGCAAGTGAGAATGAAATCTCTGCGGCAGGCAAGACAGCGTACAGCACAACCTGCAACCTGATTCCTAACCAGACATGGAAGGATGATTTCGGCGCAAGCCTGCTGCTCTATGCACAGGGCCAGAAGAGCTGGGATGATGTTGTTGCGGATGCAGTTGCCGAATGGGAAGTTGAAAGAGAAATTACCAATTCAACCACGGGTAACTAAAAAATCAGAACGTTAGATGCTAGTATAGTCTCTGACAGGAAAGCGCTTTGTTTATGGTTCGCAGGACAACGGATGTATAGCCACCATTTGAACAAAGCGCTTTTTCGGTAAAAATACTGACAAACGCTACGGCTTTGGCTGTTTGATTCTTAAGGGGAAATGCAAGGAGAAGGAGAAAGAGATATGCAGAAGACCTACAAAAAATATTTTCCGATATTTGTAATACCCACATTGGTGGCATTTATAATATCGTTTGTAGTCCCTTTCTTTATGGGATTGTATTTATCATTTTGTAATTTTAAAACCATCAGCTCAGCCAAGTGGACAGGGTTGTCCAATTATATTTATGTGTTTTCGGATACAAAAGGGTTTATTTCGGCGTTATGGTTTACGGTTAAGATTGCCCTTGTGGGCGTGGTGTCCACAAACGTGATTGCCTTTGCCCTTGCGCTGCTGCTCACCAAAGGATTAAAGGGCACCAACGTATACCGCACGATCTTCTTTATGCCGAACCTGATCGGCGGTATCATTTTGGGTTATATCTGGCAGCTCTTGCTGAACGGTATTTTAATTAAGGTGGCAGGCGTGGATTTGACCTACAGTGCAACCTATGGATATTGGGGTATCATTATTCTGTACAACTGGCAGAAGATCGGTTATCTGATGATAATTTATATCGCAGGCATCCAGTCCATATCAGGAGATATTCTGGAGGCGGCGAGAATTGACGGGGCTAATTATCTACAGACTTTGAAGAATATTATCATTCCACTGGTTATGACATCAGTTACCACCTGTACCTTCCTGGCGCTTACGGACTGCTTTAAGATGTACGACCAGAACCTGGCTCTTACAGGAGGAGCACCGGCAGACCAGACCACGATGCTTGCCATGGATATTTATAATACCTACTATAACCGAACGGGCTTTGCCGGCGTCGGCCAGGCCAAAGCAGTGGTCTTTACCGTTTTGGTGCTGGTTATTGCATTGATTCAGCTACGGGCTACACAGTCAAAGGAGGCGGAATAAGATGAAGGAAAAGAGAAGACTTTCAAATACAATCATTTATCTCGTTCTTACGGTCTTGGCGGTGGTATTTTTTATCCCCATTGCGCTGGTGTTAATGAATTCCCTGAAAAACAAGCTCTATATTTCCACCTCGCCCTTTGCGCTGCCGGACGGGGAGAGCTTTAGGGGGCTTAAGAACTACACAGAAGGGCTTTCGAAGATCCACTTTTTCGACAGTATCGGATATTCCCTCTTTATCACGGTGGTCTCCGTTATTCTGATCATTGTGTTCTGTTCCATGATCGCATGGTTTATCGTGAGGGTAAAAAATAAGATTACGACGGCTATTTACTATATGTTTATTGCCAGCATGGTGGTGCCTTTCCAGATGGTTATGTACACCATGACCAAGGTGGCAAACACCCTGCATCTGGATAATTTTATCGGAATTAACGTTCTGTATCTGGGATTTGGATCCAGTATGGCGGTTTTCATGTTTACCGGATTTATCAAGACAATTCCCTTAGAGCTGGAGGAGGCCGGGCTGATCGACGGCTGTAACCCCATCACCATGTTTGGAAGAGTGGTGTTCCCGGTTTTAAAGCCGATTTCCATCACCATAGCAATCTTGAATGCCATGTGGATCTGGAATGACTTCCTGCTTCCTTACTTGATTATCGGAACCAAGTACAGAACCATTCCCGTGGCAATCCAGTATTTGAGAAGCGGTTACGGCTCCATCGACTATGGCCATTTGATGGCAACCATCGTGGTGGCGCTGATTCCTATTGTAATTTTCTACTTCATGTGCCAGAAGTATATCATTGAAGGTATCGTGGCAGGCGCTGTGAAAGGTTAAATGTTGAAGGGAGGGATAATCTTATGCAGACCGATTACAATCCCCAGTTGGGGTACAGAAGAACCATTTTTGGCGAGGATCAGGATTTTCTTTTGAAGATCGTCCACTGGGAGGAGGACGAAGCTCTGACCTTTTTGGTGGACACCTTTCGGGGAGCAAAGGCGGCTGTTCGGATTTCCTTCCCGAGAGAGGATGTGCTGCGGTTCCAGATGTTTCCGCCCCAGGGGGAGCGGGCATCTGCCCGGGCAGCCTGGGAGGAGCCGAAGACGGGATGGAATCCGGTTTTTGAATTTGAGAGAGGCGTGCGGGGGGATTTCGCGGAGCGGGAAAATTATTTTGAATACCGCACCCGCCGTCTGCGGCTTTGTTTCAGAAAAGACTGCTGGGAAATGACGGTTTACTTTGACGGCAGGCTTCTCACCCGGCAGCAGGCCTTTGACACCAATGTGGATAACAGATGGAAGGTCCTTCCCACAGGCTTTACCTGTGACGGGGAGGGAAAATGGAAACAGGTACATGAGTGTATGTATCTCTATTCCGATGAAGCTTTCTGGGGGTTCGGGGAGAAATTTACCAATCTGGATAAGAGAGGGCAGCAAATCACCTGCTGGCAGAAGGATGCCCTGAGCACAAACACGGAGGAGTCCTATAAGACTCATCCTTTTTTTATCAGCAGCAGAGGGTATGCGGTTTTGCTCAATACCTTCTCTAAGAGCAGCTTTGATATGGGGGCCTCCTCCCAGGTCAGCTATTCCATGTGTGCCCAGGACGGGGGACTGGATTATGTGCTTTGGGCGGGAAAAGAAAGAGATTATAAAGGATTGTTATCTGCCTATATCGAAATGACGGGGAAAATTCCCATGATTCCCAAATGGGCCTTTGGTTTTTGGATGTCCAAATGTTCCTATCAGAGCAGGCAGGAAATTGAGGAATTGGTGGTAAGGGCCGAAAAGGAAGAGATTCCCATCGATGTGGTTCACATTGACAACTGGCAGAAGAAGGAGAGCATGGGATTGTGGGAGTGGGATGAAGAGCGCTTTCCGGATCCGGAAGGGATGATCCTGTGGCTGAAAAAACACGGCGTGCGTCTGAGCCTGTGGATGTACCCTTATCTTCAGGAAAATTCCCCAGCATTTCCTGAACTGGCCCAAAGGGGATTCTTTATCAAAAATCATAAAGGGGAGCCGGCCCTCTTTTATGCGACTGCGGATTCCAAATATCAGGCGGCATGTTTTGATTTCACCAACCCTGATTTTTTGGCATGGTATAAAGAGCGGGTGATGGCGGTGCTCGCCATGGGCGTTTCGGTGATCAAGACGGATTTCTCGGAGGCGGTTCCCGAGGACAGCGTCTTTTGGGACGGAAGCGACGGCACAAGAAGCCATAACAAGCTGACTTATCTATATGCGAAAACCATTTATGAATATATGCAGGAGAGCGGCAAAAAGACGGGAATCACCCCTCTTTTGTGGGGCAGGAGCGGCTTTGCAGGTTCCCACAGGATTCCGGCGGCCTGGGCTGGGGATTCCTCCTCGGCGCAAAATAACCACGGGGCAATTTTGCGTGGCGGCCTGAGCCTGGCCCTTTCGGGAGTGGCCTTCTGGGGCTTTGACCTGGGCGGGTTTTACAACACGGGGGCTGACGGAAACGAATGTCCGCCCACGGAGGAAGAGTATCTGCGCTCCGTGGAGATGGGATTTTTTATGCCGCTGGCAAGAGCCCATGGAAAGACCCCAAGGGAGCCCTGGAATTTTTCCGGCCATGTGTTGGAGGTTTTCAGAAAGTATGATAAGTTCCGGCACTGGATGATGCCCTATTTATATAGCATGGCCTGTGCGTCCTGCCTGGAATCAACGCCCATGCTCCGCCCTATGCTGCTGGAATTTCCGGAGGATTTGAACGCCAGGGGGTTAGAGCTGCAGTACATGCTGGGGAAAAGTCTTCTGGTTGCGCCTGCTTTTGAACGGGAAAGCTATGGCGTTTATCTGCCGGAAGGAAATTGGCTGGAGCTTGCCACCGGGAAAATTCTGGAAGGGGGCGGTTATCACCCGGTAAGGCCTTCATTGGACGAAATACCTGTTTTTCTGAGAGAAAATTCCCTCCTTTTGGGAATGGGACAGCCTCAGAGTCCGGCGGCAGAAACTGTGGCGGCTGAGACATCGGCGGCAGAGGCAGAAACAGATTTGATTCAGGAGGAAAACTGTGATAAACTGGAAGTGATCCTTCATTTCCGCAATGAAATGCAGGAAACCTTCTATGACACGGATAGGCAGGGTGGGATCAGAACCTTTGCATTTCATGCTTATTTGAAGGAGGAAGAAGGAACTCTTTGTATTGATACGGACAGGGAACTGGCCCGGGTCAGGCTCTTTACCACGCATCAGGTACAAAGGATCAGTATCAACGGTTCTATATCAGAAAATAAAGGGGGATGAAGGATGCCGGAAATTACAATTAAGGATATTGCCAGAATCTGCGGAGTCGGCGTCACCACCGTATCCCGTGCCATCAACAACCATCCGGATATCAAGCCGGAGACGAGGCAGCAGATTCAGAAGGTGATTGACCAGTATGGCTATATTCCCAACAACAGCGCCAGAAACTTAAAGAGGACGGAATCCAACACGGTGGCGATTCTGGTGAGGGGGATTACGAACCCGCTTTTTAACAGCATCATCAAGGTGCTCAATATAGAATTAAAAAGACATAAGTTTTCCATGCTTTTGCAGCAGGTGGACTACGAGGAAGACGAGGTGGCCCTGGCCCTGGAGCTTATTAAGGAAAAGAGGCTCAAAGGAATCATTTTCCTGGGGTTTAACTATTACCATCCGGAGGGAGAGATCGAAAAAATAAAGATTCCGTTTGTTTTGGGGACGGTGGGGGCCATCGACGGGGACGAGGATTGCAGCCGTTATTCCCATGTGACCGTGGACGATCTGCGGGAGAGCTACAGGATGACGGAATATCTGATCAAGAAAGGGCACCGGGACATTGCCATCCTCTCCGCAGAGGAGAAGGATTCCTCTGTGGGAAAGCTCCGGCTTGACGGTTATCTGAAAGCTCTTGCGGACAATGGAATCGCGGTCAATCCCAGGCTGATTATTCCCTTTTCCGATACCTGCGAGCACTATTCCATGCCTAACGGTTATGTAACTACACAGTCGCTGCTTTCCTCCGGCGAAAAATTTACGGCTCTTTATGCCACCTCAGATATTATGGGGGTGGGAGCGTACCGGGCCCTGCGGGAGGCGGGAATCAGGATTCCGGAGGATGTTTCCGTGGTGGGGTTCGACGGGGCGGAGATGGGAGATTATGTCCTGCCCAAACTGACCACCCTAAAGCAGCCTGTGGAGGAAATGGCAAAGGCTATTTTTGACCAGCTCTATGATTTGATCAACGGAACCTGCGGCAACAAAAACCTTCTGTTCTGCGGAAAACTGCTGGAAAAGGAATCGGTTCGGGAGATCAGTTAATTATCCCTTTGCCAATTTTCGGTATTCCTTCTGATAAAAGAACACAGACAGGGCGGTGGCAATCGTCCAACCCACAGGCCATGCGGCCCATATGCCAAGGGCGGAATGGGTCCATGCCGAAAAGGCATAGGCAAGGATCACGCGCAGCGCCAGGTCGGTAAAGGTGGCGACCATAAACTGCCGCATTGCGCTTATCCCCCGAAGGATACCGTCCGCCACCAGCTTGGTTGACACCACGAAATAAAAGGGCGAGAGGATCCACAAGAACTGCCGTCCTGTCATCAGGGCCTCAAGGGAGTCCTTTTCCATGAAAAGCAGCAGGAAGTACTTGCCGAACACAAGGTAGAGCCCACAGAAAGGAAGGCACAGGCACCACACCATTTTCAGGCCTGCGCGGAAGCATTCCCGGATACGGTCATATTTGCGGGCTCCCAGATTCTGGGCGGAGAAATTGGAGATTCCGTTGCCGATGGTGGTAAAGGAAGTGATCACCATGTTGTTGAGCTTCACCGCTGCGCTGTAGCCTGCCATGACGGGAGCGCCGAATCCATTGATAACGCTCTGGATCATGATATTTCCCACGGACACAAAGCTCTGCTGTAAAATGCTGGGGATGGCGATGAGCAGGATCTTGCGAAGGAGAGCAGGGTCAAAGAGCGGGGGCTTTTTTGGAACCTGGATTTTTGCAAGCCTTTTTCCTATTGCAGTCACCGCCAGGATACAGCTTATTCCCTGGCACAGAAAGGTGGCCCAGGCCACGCCTGCCACGCCCATGTCAAAGGCTTTCACAAAAAGAATATCCACCGCAATATTGGAGGTGGAGGAGGCGGCCAGAAAGTAAAAGGGAGTTTTGGAGTCCCCCAGTGCGGAGAAGATTCCGGTTGCAATATTATAAAAGAATACGAAGGGCAGCCCCCACACATAGATATCCAGATAGAGCCGGGAGTCTGCAAAGAGCTCTTGGGGCGTGTGGATCAGATGCAGCAGGGGGCCGCAGCCCAAAATACCTGAAAGCATCAGCACCCCGCAGAGGATGGCGCTGAAAATGCAGGCGGTGGTCACAGCGGTCTTCAGGCTGACATAATCCTTTGCCCCGAAGAGCTGGGAGACGATAACCGAACAGCCCATATTGCAGCCGAAAGCAAAGGCGATAAAGATCAAGGTGATCTCATAGCTGTTCCCCACAGCCGCCAGCGCGTTTTCTCCGATGAATTTGCCCGCCACCAGACTGTCCGCAATGTTATAGAGCTGCTGGAAGATAATGCTTCCAAACAAGGGAAGGCAAAAGGCCCAGAGCACTTTTTCCGGCTTCCCTTTCGTCAAATCTCTGTTCATATGATCACGTCCTTTTCTTATGTTTGATTTTTTCCAACAGGTATTATAGTCCATTCTGTGAAATACGGCAATACAAATACAGCTCCTGATTCAGAGAGGTCAGAGCTTTTTATTACTATAAACCGGATTTTGGACTTGATTGCCGGTATGGCATTTAGTAAAATAGTGGATATAGGAACAGACCGGGGGCCTGCCGGGGCAGGTACAGAAAGGTGAATGTATGGATGTCAAAGAGTATGAGAAGATTTTAAATACGGTACCCACCACCGGGGTGTTTATTATACGGGAGGATAATCACGGGATCCTCTACTATAACAGACGGGTGGAGGAGGTGGCCCCCCACGTACATAAGGGGATGCCCTGCCATGAGCTGGGGAATCATTCCTGCGTCCATTGCCCCCTTCTGACCATAGGGGATAAGCAGGAAAACCGCACCATCAGTTACAATAACCCCTTTGGAGAGACGGTGGACATTTTGGCGGTGAGGACCATGTGGGAGAAGGAGATCCCGGCTTTTATTATCACGGTGTCCCCTCATATGCAGTCCATCAATCATGCTTACCATAAAATTCTCAGGGTCAATCTTACGCAGGATACTTATGAGGAAGTGAAGATACGCGCGGAGGACAGAAGCTACGGATATGGGACGGACAGATTTTCCGGCTGGCTGGGACGGTTTATCTACAATGGGGGTATCCATCCGGAGGATATGAACAATTTTATCGCCTTTACCCGCCGGGAGCATATCCAAACAGTTTTTGATGAGAATCACGAGATACTGACCTGTTGTTACCGAAGATACAGCGGGGATGGGTACCGCTGGAACCTGATGGAGATCGTGCCGGATCTGGCCGCCCAGGAACCGGAACAGTACCTGTTTGTGTATGTGAAGGACGTACACGATATTTTGCAGGAGAGTCTGGAGCTGGACGATACCAGCGTCCGTATCCAGGAGATCATCCGAACTTTGGGTGAACAGAATTTCGGGATTTACAGCATAGACTTAGATACCGGCGAGTCCAACCTTGTGCGGGAAAACGGACATACCCACACGGGCTGGAAATCCTGGACGCTGCAGTGGGATGAGATTATGAATTCCCGTTTGCTTCGCCAAATCCATCCAATGGACAGAGAGCGGGTAAATGAGAGATTTTCCTTGGAAGGGCTGCGCCAGATGAAGGATTCAGACGTCCCCAAAAAGGATATGCTTTGCCAGTGGCGGGGAGAGGATGACCATGAGTACCGTTATATGGCGATTATCGCCTATGTGGGACAGAATCTGGGGACGAAGAATCATACCATCCTGGCCCTGCAAAATGTAGACAGGCGTATACGCCAGGAGCAGACCTTAAATCTCCGTGACATGCAGCTTGCGGCGATCCTGAAATCCAGGTACAGCGTTATGACCACCGTGTACCTGGAAAACGGCCAGTGTGAGCGGATTTGGATCAACGAAGACACCAAGATCAAAAAGATTGACACCGGAAACTATCATCAATATTTTCAGAAGGCGTTGGATGGCGTGGTCAATTCCGAAGATGCGGAGGAATTCCGCAAAGTCATGAGCCCGGATCATTTGTACCAGAAGGCGTCCAGCGTTCAGGATTATGACGAGGAAATCTGCCAGTACCGTCTCAACGGCAAGAACCTGCAATGGCTGGAACAACATGTGATTTACGCCCGCCGGGGAAAAAGGGTGTCGGTCAACATCCTGGGACGGGACGTCACCAGGGAGAAGCTTGCGGAGGAGCTAAGGCTCAGGGAAGAGCAGGAGAGAGGGGATATTATCCGTACCCTGGGAGGAATGTTTTTTGCAACCTATTATGCGGATTTGGAGAAGAAGCTTCTTCGGAGCGTGACCCAGCTTGACGAGGTAAAAAGCATTCTGGACGACAAGACCGACTATGAAACCGGGCTTAAGATTTACGCAGAGCATTTCGTCCATCCCGAGGACCGGGAGGAGTATTTGAGCGTGCTGAGCCGGGAAAATCTGCGCAGAACCCTGAGCAAAAACAATCCTTACGTAACTCTGGCCTACCGCAAGCTGCCAAAGGGTTTGGAAACAAGAGCCGAGGAGTACGGCTGGATCCGCAGTACTGCCGTCATGGCCCAGGAGGACAAGGAGGGAAAGGCACGCTCCATTGTCTATGCGGCCCAGGATGTGACGGAGAGCAAGCGCAAGGAGATGAGGGAGCATCAGGCATTGCAGGCGGCCTGCGAGGCGGCTGACCAGGCCAACGCCTCCAAGCAGGACTTTCTATTCAGTATGAGCCATAATATCCGCACTCCTATGAACGGCATTATGGGGATGATTAAAATTGCGTCGGATAATGTGGAGGATTCAGATAAAGTAAAGGATTGTCTGGAAAAGGCTTATGTTTCCAGCCGGAGGCTTCTTTTTGTTTTGAACGAGATCATGGATATCAGCCAGATCAAGTCGGGAAGCTTTGACCTGAAGGAGGAGGCTTTCGCCCTTTCAAGCCTGATGGAGGAGGCGGCAGCCACCATTCTTCCCGATACGGAAGAAAAAAACATTACCTTGCAGATACATCCCATGCAGGTAGAGCATGAACATATCTTGGGAGACCGCCGCAGGCTTTTGCAGATTTTCTTAAACATTCTGGAAAATGCCGTGAAATATACGCCTGCAGGAGGCAGGGTGGAAGTGGAGGTCATGGAACATGAGTCCAGGGAGCATGGCTGCAGCTCTTATGATTTTGTTTTTCGGGATAACGGAATCGGTATGGACGAGGAATTTATCCCTCACATTTTTGAACCCTTCAGCCGGGCGGACATGACGGAGACCGCCCAGGTAGACGGGGTAGGACTTGGAATGTCCATAGCCCAGAATATTGTGCGCATGATGGGGGGCGCCATCAGCGTCAAAAGCATCCTGGGCCAGGGATCCGAGTTTACGGTGACGGTTATTTTACGGTTGCAGAATCCCGCAGAACACGCAGGCTCCTGCTCCCTTCTGACAGCCATGGACAGCGGGGCAGGCTCTTACCGGGGATGCCGGATTCTGCTGGTGGAGGACAATGAGATCAACAGGGAGATTGTGATGGAGCTGATCGGAGAGGTGGGAGCCATGGTAGAATGCGCCGCAGACGGACGAAAAGGGCTGCAGCGGTTCGCGGAAATGCCAGAGGGGTATTACGATATGATCTTTATGGATATCCAAATGCCGGTACTCAACGGCTTAGAGGCCACCCGGGCCATCCGTAAGCTTCCCCGGGCTGACGCCGTGACTATTCCTATCATAGCCCTTTCCGCCAATGTCTCCCCGGCGGATATCGTTGCCAGCAGGGAGGCGGGAATGAACGGACATCTTGCCAAGCCCCTGGATATCCCCAAGCTGATGGAACAACTGGAATATTGGCTGAAAGGCTGAAATCGGGCAGGGAAGATTTTTTCCCTGCCCGCCTGTTCCCGCTGTTTCCAGTACTATGAAAGTCAGATAAGGCATGAGAGCAAAAGCGGAAAGGAATTTGGATGAAATTTCTTCACATTTCAGATTTACATATCGGTAAGCGCGTCAACGAATTTCCCATGATTGAGGATCAGAAATATATTCTCCGGCAGATATTGGAAATGACGGAAAGGGCCCAGGTGGATGGGGTTATGATCGCCGGGGATATCTACGATAAGCAGGCCCCCTCCGGGGCGGCGGTGCAGGTTTTTGACTGGTTCCTCACGGCTCTGGCGGATCTTGGAAAAAAGGTGTTTGTGATCAGCGGCAATCACGACTCCCCGGAACGCCTCTCCTTCGGGGCGCGGCTGATGAGAGAGCGGCAGGTGTATCTGTCCCAGGCCTATGACGGCAGCTCCTTAAAGGTAAGACTGGAGGATGAATACGGGGAGCTCTATGTGTACCTGCTTCCCTTTATCCGGCCTGCGGCTCTTCGCTATGTGCTGGAAAAAGAGGCGGGGGCTCAGAAGGGGGAAGATCCTGTGGTGGAGGAAAGGATAGCGGAGGATCAGAGGACGGATCTGAAAATCCCGGAGACCTATCAGGAGGCGGTAGCCCTTGCGGTGGATCGCATGAAAGTAGACCCTTCTGTGCGGAATATTCTGGTGGCTCACCAGTTTGTGACGGGGGCGGGGCGTTGCGAGTCGGAGGAAGTGGCTGTGGGCGGTATCGACAACGTGGACGCGGAGGTTTTTAAGGCCTTTGACTATGTAGCTCTAGGGCACATTCACAGCCCTCAGTGGGTAGGCCGGGAGAGTGTGCGCTACTGCGGAACGCCCCTTAAGTACTCCTTTTCAGAGAGCGGCCAGCAAAAATCCGTGACCTTGTTGGAGTTGAAAGAAAAGGGAAATCTTACGCTGACTGTTCTGCCCCTAAAGCCTCTTCACGATATGAGGAAAATCCGGGGGAGCTATATGGAGGTCACAAGCCCTTCCTTTTACGCCGGGGCCTGTCTCTCAGGGGAGGAAAAACCTCTGAACAGGGAGGATTATCTTCAAATTACTCTCACAGATGAGGAAGATATCGTGGACGGATTTATGAAGCTGCGGATTATTTACCCCAATCTGATGAGGCTTACCTACGACAACAGCCGAACCCAGCGGGATCAGTTGGTGGAGGCGTCGGGAGAGCAGGAGCAGAAGTCGGAGCTTGCCCTGTTTCAGGAGTTTTATGAGCTTCAAAATAATCAGCCCATGAGCCAGGAGCAGGCCGCCTTTGCGGGGAAACTGATCGAGGAATGCAGAAAGACGTGAGCTTGGATGTAAACTTCCGGACTGTGGGTTGGCTCAGTACCATACAGTTTGGATAGGGAGGAAAGGATATGAGACCAGTCAGACTTGTGATCAGCGCATTCGGGCCCTATGCGGAACAAACAGAAATTGATTTTGAACGTCTGGGAAGGGCGGGGCTTTACCTGATTACCGGAGATACCGGGGCAGGGAAGACCACGATTTTTGACGCCATTGTTTTTGCCCTGTACGGGGAGGCCAGCGGGGAGGTGCGCAGGGCGGATATGTTCCGCAGCAAATATGCCCGGGAGGAAATCCCCACCTTTGTGGAGTTTGTCTTTGAATATCGGGGAAAGCGCTATACGGTAAAACGAAACCCGGAATATCTGCGGGCCAAGGGGAGGGGAAGCGGAACCACCCTGCAAAGGGCGGACGCCACCCTTACCTTTTCTGACGCTCAGCCTCCGGTGACGAAGGCAAAGGAGGTGACCCGGGCGGTGGCCGGGATCATCGGTCTGGATCGCAGGCAGTTCACCCAGATCGCCATGATCGCCCAGGGAGACTTTCAAAAGCTTTTGCTGGCAGGAACGCAGGAGCGCAGCAGTATTTTCCGTCAGATTTTTGGCACCGGAATTTATCAAAGGCTCCAGGAGCAGCTCAAGGCGGCAGTGGGGGAACAGCGCAGGCAATATGAGCAGTTGCAAAGCAGCATCAACCAGTATATGGACAGTGTGGTCTGTGGGGAGGATACTCCCTGTGGGGCAAAGTTGACGGAGCTGAAAAAGGAGCGGTTTGAGGGCCGGATAGGGGAGGGCCTTGGGCTTTTGGGGGAGCTCTGCCAGGAAAACAAGGCTCTGCTGGAAGAACTGGACGGGAAGCTGGAAGCTTTGGATGAGAAAATACGGCAGGAAGATCAGCTCCTTGGAACGATCCGAAAGAACAAGGAGCAGAGCAGGGAGCTAGCTCTTAAGGAAGAGCAGCTTGGGGAGCTTTTGCCCCGACTTGCACAGCAGGAAGAGCTCTATGAGAAGGCGTCGGCGGATGCCAGAGGGGGCAGCAGCCTGGCCCTTCAGATCAAGGAATATCAAGGCCGTCTGGAGCTTTTTTCCCTTTCAGAGCAGCTCAAAAAAGAGATTGCCCAAAAGGAGCAGGAAATCCAGAAGGCGGCAGAGGCGAAGAGAAAGCGGGAGGAAGAGTGGGAGCGCGGAGAAAAAGTCCGGCAGACTGAGGAAGAGCATTTGCAGACACTGATGGGAGCAGGGCAGGAGGGGGAGCGCCTTGTCCACCAAAAGGACAGGCTAAGCGCTTGCCTGGAACATGCAAAAGAGCTCATGGCCTCCGAAAAGACTTTGGAAGAGCTGAGAGGGCTTTGCCGTAGGCTGGCCGGGGAGGTGCAGGAGAGCCAGGAGAGGCTGCGGCTCTTAAAGGAAGAGCTGGAAAAGGTAAAAGAGGGAAAAACCCGCGCTCTCTTGCTCGCCCAGCAGCAACAGGCCTGGGAGGAAAATCAAAGAAGGCGAAAACAGCTTTCCGAGGACATAGCGGGATTTGAAAGACGGCAGAAGGAGCTGCGAAAGGTTTGGGAAGAGTACCGGATTTCGGTGGAGAAAAAGGAGCAGTTGGGAGCCTCTTTCCGCAATATGGAGCAGCGCTTTTTGGATGCCCAGGCGGGACTGCTGGCGAAGGGGCTGGCACAGGGAATGCCATGTCCGGTTTGCGGCTCTGTGCATCATCCTCTTTTGGCAAAGATGCAGGGGGAAGCGCCGGGGAAGGAAGAGCTTCAAAAGGAAAGAGAAACCCTTCTGGCGGCACAGACCCAGACAGAGCGGCTCAGCGAACGGGCGGGCCAACTCAGGGAGCGGCTGGAAGAGCAGGTCAGGGATTTAGAGGAAGAGTCCGCATGGCTTTTTGAGAAGGAATCGGATTTTGAAGCTCAGGGTGGGAGTGAGAGGGCTCCCTGGGTGCAGGCAAAGGGGAGCAACAAAAATCCTGGGGATGATAAAGACCGAAGCCGGGAAGAGGCCGGACAATGGCTGAAAGAATTGAAAAGCCGGATGGAAGAGGAAGAGAAAACATCCTGGAAAGAGAGGCAGCGTCTGAAACAGGAGGCGGAGGCGGCAGGGCGGGAGCAGGCCCGGGAACAGGAGTTGATCCGTCTGATCGAAGCGGGAGAAGCCTCTTTTAAGGAAAAAGAAAGCCTGTTACAGAAAAAGGAGCAGGAATTTGCCGCCGTCCAGGGCCAGAGAAAGGAAAAGGAAAGGCAGTGGCAGGTCTTTGTCAAAAATCTTTCCCTTTCTAAAGAGGAGTGGCAGGGCGCCGGAGAGCGGAGTCAGGAAGGTTTGCCGGATGGCGCAGAGCAGGGCAGCGAGGGCTTGCAGGGCACCGGGGAAGGGAGCAGCGAGGGCTTGCAAGATGTCAAAGAAGATATCTGGGAGATTCCACGGGAGTATACTTTGCGAAAGCTGGAAGCACGCCTGGAAACCACAGAGCAGGCCCTGTTGGAAAATCGGGCAAAGCTTACAAAAAAGAAGGAATTGGAGAAGCGGATTCCCCTGAGGAAAACCCAGCTTCAAACAATCCGGGAAGAGATACAGAAAACAGAGCTTCTAAGAACCCGGCTGAAAACAGAGAAAGACGCCAAAAGGGAGCGACAGGAGGCTCTTGCAAAAGAGCTTGGGACTGAGGAAAGACAGGAGATACAGCAGGCCATCGCCACACTGGAAAAGCAGAAGGCCAGGTTGGAGGCAGCGTTTCAGGAGGCGGAGCAGAAGGTAAGAAAGTGCCGCGCCGAAAAGGAGAGACTTTGGGCGGCGGCCCAGACCCTGCGGGGGCAGATTGTCCGTTTTGAGAAGGAGGGCGGGGGCTCGGAGGAGGAAGCCCTTGCCAGGAGAGATTCTTATCAGCAGGAGAAAAAGGGGATAAGCGCCAAAAGGGATCAGGTGGGCAGTGCCTTTCGTGCCAATCAGGAGCTTTATCGCAGAGTCAAAAAAAGGCAGCAGGACATAGAAGAAGTAGAGGAAAAGTATGTGTGGATGCGGGCCCTTTCCGATACGGCAGGCGGCACGTTGAGCGGCAAGCAGAAGATCGAGCTGGAAACCTATATTCAGATGACCTATTTTGACCGGATCTTGCTTCGGGCCAACCGCAGGCTTCTGACCATGAGCAGCGGGCAGTATGAGCTGAAGCGCCTGCAAGAGAGTGAAAACCGAAAAGAAAAAGGGGGGCTGGATTTGTGTGTCATTGACCATTATAATGGAAGTGAGCGCAGTGTGAAGACCCTCTCCGGGGGAGAATCCTTCCAAGCCTCCTTATCCCTTGCCTTGGGGCTCTCCGACGAGATTCAGTCTTATGCCGGAGGGATTCGCCTGGATTCCATGTTTGTGGACGAGGGGTTCGGCTCCCTGGACGAGGAGGCCCTGAGTCAGGCCATGAAAGCCCTGATGCAGCTCACCGAAGGGGACCGCCTGGTGGGGATTATCTCCCATGTTTCCCAGCTAAAGGAGCAGATTGAGAAAAAAATTATCGTCACGAAGCGCAGGGACAGGGATGGGATCGGCAGCCATGTCCTGATGGAGCTCTCGTGAAAACAGGAATTTTATACCTGGAAAAGTTGTTTGATATTTAAAGTAAAAAAGTGGTGGCATGTAAATATGTTCCCACAAATATATAAAAGAAAGAAGGGAATCGCAAATGTATCTATTACCAAAACCCAAACAAATGGAAATCAGGACGGGGACTTTTGCCCTTGGCTATCAGAGCAGGATTGTCATCGACCCCCAAATCCTGGAAAACGGAAGAGTTTACGCATCTATCCTGAAAAGCTGTGCCTGGACCTCAGCAGGGCTTTCCCTGAAGATGGTGGCAGGAAAGCCCAAAGCGGGAGATATTTTTCTTACTTTGACGCATGTGCTTTCTCCCCAGGAATATTGTCTCGAGATTGAAGAGAATCGGGTAACGGTCTTTGGGGGAGACGGGGCAGGCGTGCTCTACGGGGTGGAGACGCTCTGCCAGGTCATGGAGCAGTGCGGCGCAGTGCTTGAATGTGTGAAGGTTACGGATAAGCCGGATCTGCTGCGTAGAGGTTACTATCTGGACGAGACCAGAGGCCGGGTGCTGAAACTGGATTACTTAAAGAAAGTGGTGGACAGACTGTGCCGCTACAAAATTAATGAGCTGCAGCTTTATGTGGAGCACACCTATCTCTTTGAAGGGCTCTCGGAGATGTGGAGAGATGAAACACCTCTTACGGCACAGGAGATTATGGAGCTGGATGCCTACTGCCGGGAAAGACATGTGGAGCTGGTGCCCTCCCTGTCAAGCTTTGGCCATCTCTACACCCTGCTCTCCACCAAGACCTACGGGGAGCTGTGTGAGATGGAAAACTCCTGGAAGCAGCCATTTTCCTATATCGACAGGATGCGCCACCACACCATCAACGTGGGGGACGAGAGGGCGCTGCCTTTGATTAAAGGGATGCTGGAGGAATATATGTCCCTGTTTTCCACGGACAAGTTCAACTTCTGCGGCGATGAGACCTTTGACCTTGGAAAAGGAAAGGCCAAGCCCCTTGCGGACGAAAAAGGGGTACACCGCATTTATATTGACTATATCAAGGAGCTCTGCGAATTTTTGGTGGAGAAGGGCAAACAGCCCATGTTCTGGGGAGACGTGATCTGCGGAGAACCGGAATTGGTGAAGGAGCTGCCGGAAAACGTGATCTGCTTAACCTGGGGTTATGCGCCGGATCAGTCCGACGAAGCCGCCCGGAAAATGGCAGAGACAGGTGTGAAGCAGTATCTCTGTCCGGGAGTGAGCAGTTGGAACCACTGGATGGCCCACATTGAAAATTCCTATGAGAATATTGTGAGAATGTGTTCCTATGCCCAGAAGTATGAGGCAATAGGCGTGCTGAATACGGACTGGGGTGATTTCGGCCATATTACCCATCCGGAATTTTCCGTGCCCGGAATGATCTATGGGGCCGCTTTTTCCTGGAACCATGAAACCATTCCTTTTGAGGAGATCAACCGGCAGATTTCCCGGCTGGAATTTCAGGATCCTTCCGAAAGGATCGTGGATGTGCTGGCAGGGATAGCCAAACAGGAGGTGGTAAGCTGGCATATGCTGGTGACCAACTATGAAATCGAGGCTCTCCACAACACCTTTGAATGGCAGCCTGACTGGCAGAAGTTCTTTGGCCCGGAGATGGAGGCAGCCCTGGGCAAGGCCGGAAAGGAGCTGGAAGGACTGAAAAACCAGATCAGGGAAATCACGGCGGGTATGGACAGCAGCAGACGGGGAATGGCTGGTATTTACGAGCATACCATAGACGGCGTTGCTATCTGGAATGAAGTGGGAGCTACCCTCATTGCCCGGAAAAAGGCGGAGGAAACTCTGGACGCAGGCCAGGCAGGCGAAGCCTTCAGTCAGGCAGACTGCAGGCTGGCAGAGCGCTTGGAAACATGGTATATGGTCTATAAGGAGATATGGAGAGAGGACAGCAGGGAGGGCGATCTGGGCCACCTTGGCGAGATCGTGTTCTGGTATGCGGATCTTCTCAGGGGAAGAGAGCGGGGACATGTTATGAATTAAAAACTTCGTGGGAGCGAAAAAATGCTTCATTTTACCATTTGCGATGACGAAAATCCCCAGCTCTCTTTCCTGGAAGAGCGTTTGAGAGAGTGGGCCGGGGAGCGGAAATGTGAAATAGAGATTGAGTTATATCAGAACGCAGAGCAGTTTCTTTTCCAGCAGGGGTATGAGAGGGAAACGGACATACTCCTTCTGGATATTGATATGCCGGGCAAGAGCGGAATTTCTCTTGCCCGGGAGCTGCGGGAAAAGGGAGAAAGCCTGCAGATTATCTTCGTGACCGGTCTGGAGGATTATGTGCTTGAGGGCTATGAGGTGGAGGCGGTGTCTTACCTGATCAAGCCAGTGAAGAAGGAGCAGCTTTTCCGCTGTCTGGACAAAGCGTGGGAGCGGCTGGGGAGAGAAGAGCCCGCTCTGTTGTTCCAGACGGCAGGCGGCGCGGCCAGGGTTAGGCTGAGAGATATTTGCTATCTGGAAAGTGACGCCCACGATACCCAGGTGCATTGTCTTAAGGGCTCCGGGGAGGTACTCCGCAGTAGAAGCGGGATTCATGAGCTGGAGGAGCAGATCAACAAATCCAGCCGGGCCTTTTTCAAAATCCATCGTTCCTATCTGGTGAATCTTTCCTGTGTGAGCCGGATTAGCCGCAGGGAAGTGGAGATGGATACCGGGGAGAAGCTCCCCATTGCACGAGGCAGGTGGGAGGCCTTGAATAAGGCTTATCTGGAATATTATCGGCGGGAGCGGGAGTAGAAATCAGATGGACACAGCAATCTTTCATCTCATATGGCTTGTCCTGTACTGGTACTACATGGAGCAGGCAGGCGAGCAGGAAAAAGGAAAGGGGAAGCGGACGCTGGGATTTCTTCTTACGGCGGGTATGCTTGTTCTTTCTCTTTGGGTGCCCGCTTTTCTTATCTGGCTTCTGGTTATGGCAGTGATGCTTCTATATGACCTGTTTTTTGACCAGGAGCCCTTTAAAAGGCAGTGGCTAAGAATCCTTTTGCCGGGGATTGTGGTGGCAGTATGCTCTCTTTTTCCGGAAAAGGCGGCCCAGCTCCACGGCCTGGTGGTGCTGGTGTTTCTGCTGCTTCTGGCAAAGAAGCGGGAGAGTCTGAGCACGGGAGGCGGGGCTCTCACGGCAGTGATTTATCTTTTGCTGTCAGCCTTTTTGTGGGCGGTAAACGACCCGGCATGGGTGGAGATGGAAAAAGGACTGCGGACGGCCCTTTTGTGGGGCGGCGTTTTGGTGGAAATCCTGCTGTTTCTTGTGGTGGAGGGAACGCTGTATACCTACAAAAAAGGATTTGAGTTCCGGACGGAGCAGCTTCGCAAGGAGCTGATGGAACACCAGTATGAGGAAATCAAAAGCGTTTACATGGACATGCGGGGCTGGCGGCACGATTATCACAACCATATGCAGGTGATGAAGGCTCAGCTTGCCATGGGGAATCTGGCAAAGATCCGGGATTATCTGGATGCGCTGGAGAAGGAGCTTGACCGTGTGGACACCCTGGTAAAATCGGGAAACTTGATGGTGGACGCCATTTTAAACAGTAAGCTCACTCTTGCCAGACGGCAGGGCATTTCCATAAACTGTAAGGCAAGGATTCCGGAAAAAATTTCCGTGGAGGATGTGGATCTGTGCGTGATTCTGGGAAACCTTATGGATAATGCCTTAGAGGCTTGTCGTATGATCGGGGAAAAGGAGCGCTTTCTTCGCATTTACATGACGGTCAACAAAAGCCAGCTCTACCTATCCATCCAGAACTCGGCCAAAGCGGAGCCGGACTTTGACGAGCGGAACTATATCACCAAAAAGCGGGGCAATCACGGCCTTGGCATGAAGCGGGTGCAGGCGGCAGTGGAGAAGTATCACGGCTATTTAAACCTTGCCAATGAGTCGGGAATCTTTGCGGCGGAGGTGACTATGCCGGTGGTCTGTAAATACCAGGATACATTTTATTGACATATTTTATTGAAAATAGTATATTATAAGTAGAAGGCAGGTCATGAGCCTGTTTTGAACGTAGAAGCGGAAGGTTGTTTCAAGTCGCAGTGTTCCGTGGAGTTCTGGAAGGGTTGAGCAGTTCCCACAACTTGAAGTAGGCAGTAAGCCGAAAGAAAATGCCAGAAAATGCTTCGGGTATTCCGGAGCATTTTTTATGATGCGCAGGCCCGCATATGGAAGTTCGCTGCTGTTGCAGCATGTGGGCCGCGCGGCGAGTAGGGAGAAAATCTTTCCTACTCGATTCTAGAGAAAAATCAGTTGTCAGATGGACATGGAATTAGACATATGGATATGTTGCAACAGAGTGCCTTGGCATTCGAAAAACTACAGAAGTATGAATACGAAATAACCGCAGGCAGTAAAAAAACATTACTTGAAATGACATTATTTTTTTCAAAAGAACATTTTATGCACCTGATTGGACTGCATAAACTGACAGACCTACAGATACAAAGATATCGGAAAGCACAAATGTATGATATGGTAAAAGTGGGTGTCCTGTCCTTAGACTATATAAAGAAAAGTGTTTTTTTCCAGGAAATCAGCGAAAGGATGAAAAATTTCTCGAAAATCAACAGACTTTTAAGATCCTGAAAAAAACAAAGTGTGAGAAAGAGACAGGCGAAAAAATTATATTGCGAAATAAAGCGATCAAAAAGTGAAATGAGTATTACATTTCGTGAAAAAAATAAAACAATTCGTGCAGGAATCCCCATCTGAGAGGATTCCTGTTTTATAGTGGAGACAGATTATTTCTGTGGATACAGGCAAGGGGGATATCTGGATGAGAGAGAGAAGTAAAAAGGAAAAGAAGCGCTATTCCATTTGGGATAACTGCCGGTACACGTTTGACCATTTGCGGAAAAAGAAGGGAATGGGAGCCCTTGCCGCCTGCGGCGGGGATGTGGTCATGAGCGTTCTGCTGCCCTTTTTGGAGGCGGCACTTGCCGGGGCGGTGTCGGCCGCTTTGGTGAGTGGAAAGAAGCCGGAATGGATTCTGGCGCTGGTGGTGGGATATGTGATCCTTTTGCAGGGGGCCAGGCTGGGACAGGGGCATCTGCGTCAGTTGCGGATAGAGGTTTTGTTTATGTTCCGGGCCAGTATGATGGACGATTATTATGAGAAGATTCTCAGGATGGACGGACAGAGTCTGGAAAGCGCTAAGGGACAGAAGAAGAGGGCGGCTGCCGAGAGAAATCTTTACTCCGGAAACGAACAGGGGATCGAGGCCTATGCCGCAAACTATCTGGAGCTGTTTTTCAATCTGGGCGGCCTTATCCTTTATGGGGTGATTGTGGGGAGAAGCAGCCTGGCTTTATTGGGGCTTCTTCTGGTACAGTCTGGGTTATCCTCCTGCTTTCAGTTCATGGCGGGCAAAAACGCCTACAAGACAAGCGAGGCAGCCAACAAATACTGGCGGGATTTCCAGTATCTGAGAAGGGAGTCCATTCTGCCCGAAAGCGGAAAGGATTTAAGGATTTACCGGATGGATCAGTGGTTCCTTAGACGGTTTTTTGAGTGGCTGGACAAGATCGAGAAGCTTTGTGACAAAGAAGGGACGGGCTTTATGCTGGCAGGCATTCTGGAAAAGCTGCTATCCTTTGGCAGAAATGTGCTGGTCTACGGGTACCTGATTTTGGAAATGATACAGGGAAATTTAACCCTTCCGGCCTTCCTTTTGTATGTGGGGATCGTGTCAGGATTCGAGGCATGGATGAACGGCCTGTTTGAAGGGATGCAGAAGATTTTTGAAAATGAAAAGCTGATGGACGACTATCGGGATTTTATGGAATTCGGTGTGGTGGAGGAGGAAGGAAAGCTTCCTGTGGAGAGGGCTGGTCTTTCCCACGAGATCCGGCTGGAAAACGTGTGCTTTCGCTATGAGGGAAATGACAGGGATACGCTTCACAATATCAATCTGACCATCAAACCTGGGGAGAGACTGGCGCTGGTGGGGCTGAACGGAGCCGGAAAGACCACTTTGATTAAGCTTCTGTGCGGGCTTTTCCGCCCAACGGCAGGCAACATTTACCTGGACGGTGAAAAGCTGCAGACCTTTTCCCAGAAGGAAGTCTTTCGGGAATTTTCCGTGGTCTTTCAGGAGATCTTTGCCTTTTCTTTTCCCCTTGGAGCCAATGTATGCTGCTGCGAAGAGCGGGATGAGGATGAGAGGCGGCTGAGGGGGAGCCTTGAAAAGGCCGGCGTGTGGGAAAAGGTTAAGACTCTGCCAAAGGGTGTCCGCACGGCTATGAATAAGGATCTGGACGAGGAGGGAGTATCCCTTTCCGGCGGCGAGCTGCAAAAGCTGATGTTGGCAAGGGCCCTGTATAAGGATGCGCCTGTGGTGATTCTGGATGAACCCACCGCCGCCCTTGACCCCATTGCGGAGAGTGAGATGTACGGGAAGTATGACGAGATGATACGGGGAAAAACCGGGATCTTTATCTCCCACAGATTGAGCTCCACACGTTTCTGCGACCGGATTCTGTTTATGGAAAAGGGACGCATTGCGGAGGAGGGAAGCCACCAGGAATTGATGGAAAGGAAAGGCGCCTATGCGGAGCTCTTCCATCTTCAGGCAAGATATTACCAGCAAAAGCGACAGGAGGAAGAGAGCTATGCATAAGAGATTGAAAGGAAAAAGGGACGGGGAGAGGGCAGGCTCCCTCAGTGCGGTACACAGGATCGGTTTTGAACTGCTGAAAAAGATTCACAGTGTGGATTCTGCCATTATTCCCCTGCATCTGCTGGAAATCTGCCTTTCCCTGGCAGAGATATACGGCGGGCTGTTTTTGACGGCGGAGCTGATCGACGCGCTGCTGGGGGCAAGCTTTGAGAGAGCGGCCAGGCTGGCTGGGGGACTGCTTTTGCTGAATCTGTGTTTTGGCGTGGCCATCCATTTGGTCAAAAGAAGATTCCGGGGAATGAAAAATAAGATTTGGCTCATCTTTTATATCTGGCTGCGGGAGAAGGCCTTTTCCCTGGACTACGAGACCATGGAGGATCCCAAGGTGGCAGAAAAGATTCTCTTTTCGGAGAGAACCTCCGATATGTACGGCGGCCTGGGAGTACTCTTATACCAATACTGCAATATTTTCCGCAGCATCCTTCACGTGCTTTTATCCATCTCCATGGTTGTGTATCTGTGCCTGTCAAAACCTGTCCGGGCGGAGGGGATTTTGGGTGTGCTTGCCAGCCCTTTGGCATCACTCCTTCTCTTTGCGGCGGTGCTGGTGGGAATGGCGGTTCTCTCTTTTCGTGTGTTCTGCCGTTTTGCCCAGAAGCAGAAGGAAATTTTTGACGCCCATACCGGAGTGGAAAACAAGCTGGGTTATTTTCTGATGCAGATATACGGAAACCCAAAGGCGGCTAAAATCATCCGCATCTACGGGATGGAGGAGATGGTTCTGGAAAATACCAGAATTAACCAGGAGAAATCCATGGCGTATTTCAGGAGAATGTGTGAGATAGAGCGGCAGGAGGGGGACGCCAACAAGCTTGTGAGCAGTTTTTTTACCGTCGCTTCCTATTTACTGGCAGCGGCCAAGGTAGTGACGGGAGCCGTCACGGTGGGCGCCTTTACCCGATATGCCGGAGCCTTAAATCAGTTTGGAAACGCCTGCTTTACCATCATATCCAGTCACGGGGAGCTTCGGAAGATTTCTACCTATATGGGGGACTTTTTGGAGTTTTTGCACACGGAGAGCATCCATGAAAAGGGTTCCATTCCGGTGGAAAAACGCGACGATGGGGAGTACGAGCTTGCCTTTGAGAATGTGAGCTTTCACTATCCGGGAAAGGAAGAGCTGGTGCTTAAGGATGTAAACTGTAAGCTCCGCATCCGGGGAAAGCTGGCGGTGGTGGGGCGAAACGGTGCGGGCAAGACCACCTTTATCAAGCTCTTATGCCGGCTTTACGAGCCCACCCAGGGACGCATCACCCTAAACGGGATCGATATCAGAAAGTATGACGAGGAAGAGTACCGTCGCCTATTCGGCGTGGTATTCCAGGATTTCAAGCTCTTTGCCTTCCCGGTCTGGGAAAATATCACGGCAGGATTTGAGCGCAGGGATGAGAGAATCCGAGAGGCCCTGCGGCAGGCAGATGCAGAGGCGACCGTGGCCAAAATGCCCCAAGGGCTGGACACCTTTCTCTACAAAAATGTGGAGGATGGGGTGGAGATCAGCGGCGGGGAGGCTCAGAAGCTGGCTCTCGCCAGGGCCCTGTACAAGGATGCCCCGGTGGTGATCTTAGACGAACCTACGGCGGCTCTTGACCCCAAAGCGGAGGCGGAGATTTATGCCCACTTTAACAAGATGGTGGAGGGGAGAACCAGCATTTATATTTCCCACAGAATGAGTAGTTGCCGGTTCTGCGACGACATTATTGTATTCGAGGACGGGCGGATCGTGGAGCGGGGCAGCCATGAGGCGCTTTTTGCCGCAGGGGGAAGCTATGCCAGGATGTGGAATGCGCAGGCCAGGTATTATGAGGGATGAGGGGGAGAGCCCAGTATCAGCAAAAATATAAAAATACTATAAACAAACAGCAAAAAGTTTCTATCCGATAGATAAAATGCTATAATAAGGGCAGATAAATGCAAATAATATAATACGGTTATTGATTTGGAGGAGTGGCATAATGACTACATTGGAAAATACAATCTCCATTTTGGAAGGCCTTTCGGAAACGGATTTAATCAAGATACAGGCTTTGGCTAAAAAGCTGTTCCAGAGCTGCGAGGACAAAACGGCAGATGAAGCCGTTGGCCGGTTCCTGAAACCCATGTCGCGAGAAGATTTTATGCATGATATAGAAAAATCTGAGGAAGAGTTTGCCAGAGGGGAATATCAGGAGATGGGAGAGGCGCTTGATGAAATTTACCGGGAACTCCAAATATAAGGTGATTATTACGCGCAGTGCCAGGGCGCAGTTTGCCCGGATTATGCGTTATCTCAGGCAAGACCTGGGAAACGAACAGGCTGCCGGAAATGTGAAAGAAGATATGGAAGAGACCAGGGCCAGGCTTTCTTACGCTGCTGGGAGTCTGAAGTTATGTGATGATCCTGAATTAAAGGCTTTGGGGTATCGAACGATCCACCTAAAGCGCCACCGATATTTTTTGCTATACAGGATTATAGATGATATCGTGCGCGTTGACGGCATCTACCACGACTTGCAGGACTATGAGAATATTCTGCGTTAACCTTTTTTCATACATAATATCAACATTTTCACAGATGTGCGCCATCAGGAAAGGATAGATGGCGCATGGCTGATAGGGAACGGTAAATTTTTGTTTTACTATAGCTGGATTCCCAACCCTCTCTGGGCGTTCTCCTGCCCCCCCTATGAAAAAGTACCCCCTACTACATCCCATCCTTCATAGACTTAACATACTCCCCGATATATCCCGGCGCATCCTTTCCGTATTTTTCAAGGAGCTTTACAATAGCCGAGCCTACGATAGCCCCGTCCGAGAGCTCCGCCATTTTCTTTGCCTGCTCCGGGGTGGAAATGCCGAATCCGATGGCGCAGGGAATGTCCGTGTTCTGCCTTACCACGGCCATGATGGAAGAGAGGTCTGTCTTGATTTCGCTGCGTGTGCCCGTAACCCCAAGGCTGGAAACGATGTACAAAAAGCCTTCCGCCTCTCTGGCGATCATGGCAATGCGGTTTTCGGAGGTAGGGGCAATCAGGGAGATCAAATCCACGCCGTATTTGGTGCAGAGGGGCTGAAATTCCTCTTTTTCCTCAAAGGGCAGATCGGGCAGGATCAGCCCGTCGATGCCAACCTCCTGGCAGGTGGAGATAAATTTTTCTGCGCCGTAGGAAAATACCACGTTCACGTAAGTCATGAACACCATGGGCACGTTGGCCATGGGCGATGTGGTGTCGCCGCGAAGCTCTCTGACAAAATTAAATATCTGATCCGTGGTGACGCCCCCCTTTAGCGCCCGCAGGTTCGCGCCCTGGATCACAGGGCCTTCGGCGGTGGGATCGGAGAAGGGGATGCCAAGCTCAATCAGGTCTGCGCCGTTTTCCACGGCGGCCCGGACGGCGGTGGCGGTGGTCTTAAGGTCAGGATCCCCGCAGGTGATAAAGGCGATGAAAGCCTTTCCGTTTTCGAAAGCATTTTTTATCTTACTCATAAATATCCTCCCCTCTGTAGCGGGCAATGGCGGCGCAGTCCTTATCGCCCCTGCCGGAAACGGTGATCACGATGATTTGGTCTTTATCCATGGCCGGTGCGATTTTCATGGCGTGGGCGATGGCGTGGGCCGATTCGATGGCCGGGATGATCCCTTCTGTTTTTGCCAGGTATTCAAAGGCGTTTACGGCCTCCTCGTCCGTGACGGGCACATATTCCGCCCTGCCTGTATCGTGCAGATAGGCGTGCTCGGGGCCGATGCCCGGATAATCCAACCCTGCGGAAATGGAGTAGACGGGGGCAATCTGACCATACTCATCCTGGCAGAAATAGGACTTCATGCCGTGAAAAATGCCAAGCCTCCCGGTGGCGATGGTGGCCGCCGTCTCAAAGGTATCCACCCCTCTTCCCGCCGCCTCGCATCCGATCAGCCGGACAGATTTATCCTCGATGAAGTGATAAAAGCTGCCCATGGCGTTAGAGCCGCCGCCCACGCAGGCCATGACCACATCGGGAAGCCTGCTTTCCTTTTCCCGGAGTTGCTCCTTGATTTCCTTTGAGATGACTGCCTGAAAATCCCGGACGATGACAGGGAAGGGATGGGGCCCCATGACGGAGCCAAGGCAGTAATGGGTATCGCTGATACGGGAGGTCCACTCCCGCAGGGCTTCGGATACGGCGTCCTTTAAGGTCGCGGTACCTGTTTCCACGGGAATCACTTCTGCCCCAAGCAGCCGCATGCGGTAGACGTTCAGCGCCTGACGGATGGTATCTTCCTTTCCCATAAAAACAACGCACTCCATCCCCATCAGGGCGGCGGCCGTGGCCGTGGCAACGCCGTGCTGCCCGGCTCCGGTCTCGGCAATCAGCCGGGTCTTTCCCATTTTTTTTGCAAGGAGCGCCTGGCCCAGCACGTTGTTGATCTTGTGGGCCCCGGTGTGGTTTAAGTCTTCCCGTTTCAGGTAAATCTTTGCGCCGCCTAAGTCCTTTGTCATTTTTGCGGCATAGTACAGGCGGGAAGGCCTGCCTGCATATTCATTGAACAGTTCTGTCAATTCCCTGTTAAATTCAGGGTCGTTTTTATAATGGTTATATGCTTCTTCCAGCTCGATCACCGCATTCATCAGCGTTTCGGGAATATACTGTCCGCCGTGAATGCCGAAGCGTCCGTTAGGATTTGTCATTTTCATACCTCGTTTCTGTGTGCATGGTTTCTTTCCTGACAGCGGCCACAAATGCCGCCATCTTGTACCTGTCTTTTACTCCGTCCGTCTCGATGCCCGAGCTGACGTCCACCCCGTAAGGGCTGAATTGTCTGAGAGCTTCCCCCACATTGTCGGGAGTAAGGCCTCCGGCCAGGAAGCAGGGTCTGGCTTCGGCCGGGAAGTCCTGCATCAGCTTCCAGTCAAAGGTTTTGCCCGTGCCCGCGCCGGAATCCAGCAGGAGATAGTCGGCATTGCTTAACATGGCGGCCGCGAGATCGGCTTTTGTCCGGGTGCGGATAGCCTGGATGAGAGGCGCGGATGTGAGGGTTCGCAGTTTCCTTATATATTCCCCGTCCTCATTGCCGTGGAGCTGGGCCAGATCGATCAGGCCCTGGTTTAAAAAGGCGGCGACGGTTTCGGCGGCTTCGTCCACAAATACGCCCACCGCTTTGATTCCGGGAGAAAGGGCTTTTTTCAGCTCCACCGCCTTTTGAGGCGGGACATAGCGTCTGCTTCCCGGCGCGAACACAAATCCGACATAGTCGGGCATGAGCTCGTTTGCCGCCTTTATATCGCAGAGGCGGGTCAGGCCGCAGAGCTTTATGGAACATGGTGCCGGCTGGCGGAGGCTGGCATCCGTTGCCGGGCATGAGGCTGGTTGGCGGAGGTTGGCATCTGTTGTTGAACAAATTCTGGTCACAGTCCACCCCTCAATTCTGCCAGCATGGCCTTTTTATCGGTTGAGCGCATCAGCGCTTCGCCGATGAGCACGGCGTCGGCGCCGATTTCCCGCAGCCTTTCCACGTCCTCTGCGCTGCTCACGCCGCTCTCGGAGACAAACAGTACCTCCGGGGGAATGAGTCTGCGGAGCTTTACGCTGTTGTCCGTATCTACGGAAAAATCCTTGAGATTGCGGTTGTTGACGCCGATCATGCGAGCCCCTGCCTTAAGCGCCGTTTCCGCCTCGGCTTCGTCGTGAGCCTCCACCAGCGCGGAAAGCCCAAGCTCGTCACAAAGCCCTATGGATTCCCGGATCTCCTCCCCGGTCAGGATAGAGCAGATCAGCAGCACCGCCGACGCCCCCAGAAGCTTAGCCTCATAGATCATATATGGATCCACCGTAAAATCCTTGCGCAGACAGGGAAGCTTTACCGTGCCCGCAATTTCACGCAAGTTTTCGTTGCTGCCCAGAAACCATTCCGGTTCGGTGAGCACGGAGATGCAGTCCGCCCCTGCCGCCTCGTAGTCCTTCGCAATCTGCAGATAGGGAAAATCGGGGGCAATGAGTCCTTTGGAGGGGGAGGCCTTTTTGCACTCGCAGATAAAGGAAATCCCCGGCTTTTTCAGCGCCTGTTCAAAAGCAAAGGTTCCTCTGGGAAGAGAGAGGGCCTGCCGCCTGATCTCTTCGGATGAAAGTTTCATTTTTGCCTGCCGGGTGCGCTCCCGGGCGCTGTCCGCAAGCCGTTCTAATATGGTTGTCATTTCAAATCCTCCGGGCGGTTGCTGACCTCAATGAATTTATGCAGCGTGGCAAGGGCTTTGCCGGAATCAATGAGGGCGGCCGCAAAGGCGATACCCTCTTTCATACTGTCCGCTTTGCCGCCGATATACAGCGCGGCGCCTGCGTTCATCAGGACGGCGTTTCTCTTGTGGCCTTTTTCGCCCTTCAGGATAGCAAGGGTAATTTCCGCGTTTTCTTCCGGTGTGCCGCCCTTCAAATCCTCCTTAGTGCAACGTGCAAAGCCGAAGTCCTCCGGGGTAATCACATAGGATTTAAACCATCCGTCCCGGATTTCGCAGACGGTGGTGGGAGCGCTTAAGGAAATCTCATCCAGCTTATCCTGACCGTAAACCACCATGCCCCGTTTCACGCCCAGGTTGATCAGCACCTGGGCCAGAGGCTCCACAAGATAATCGTCATACACCCCCAGAAGCTGCATGGAGGGCGTGCCGGGGTTGGTGAGGGGGCCAAGGATATTGAACACGGTGCGAAAGCCCAGCTCTTTGCGGATTGCGCCCACATATTTCATGGAGGTATGGTATTTTTGGGCGAAAAAGAAGCACATCCCCACCTCATGTAACAGCTCCTTACATCTTTCGGGGCTTTGCTGGATGTTTACGCCCAGAGCCTCTAAGCAGTCCGCCGTGCCGCATTGGGAGGAAGCCGCCCGGTTGCCGTGTTTGGCCACCTTCACGCCTCCTGCCGCAGCTACCAGGGCAGAGGTGGTGGAAATATTGAAGCTCTGGGCATTGTCGCCGCCGGTGCCTACGATTTCAAAAAGCTCCATGTCGGTCTCCACCTTTGTGGCATGGGAGCGCATGGCCGCCGCACAGCCGGCAATCTCGTCGGTGGTCTCGGCCCTTGCGCTTTTGGTGGAGAGGGCCGCAAGAAAGGCCGCGTTCTGTGTGGGGCTGGTCTGGCCGCTCATGATTTCATTCATGACGGCGTATGCTTCGTCGTAGGTGAGGTCTGCTTTGTTTACGATTTTCACGATTGCTTCTTTGATCATGGTTTTAAATCTCCTTTATAAAATTTTTCAGCATCTGTTTTCCGTCCGGGGTCATAATGGATTCGGGGTGGAACTGCACCCCGTAGACGGGATACTTTTTGTGCTGTACTGCCATTACCTCGCCATCCACAGTGAGGGCGGTGATTTTCAGTTCTTTTGGAATGGTTTCCGGATCCGCCGCAAGAGAATGGTAACGGGCCACGGGGGCAACCCCGGGACACCCGTGAAAGAGCGGGCAGTCCGGGTCAAATTTTACTTCGGACTGCTTCCCGTGCATCAGCCTTTTGGCATAGGTGACGGTTGCGCCATAGGCCGCGCAGATGGCCTGATGCCCCAGGCAGACGCCAAGAATGGGGATTTCCCCGCCAAGCTTTTTTACAACCTCCATAATCACCCCCGCGTCCTCGGGCCTGCCGGGGCCGGGGGAGAGGATGATGCGGGAAGGGGCAAGGGAGCGGATTTCCTCTACGGTCATTTCATCGTTGCGGATTACTTTGATTGTTCCGTTGTCCGCCGCAGGGGGTGGGGGTTCCATCCCGATCTCTCCCACGAGCTGAAAAAGATTGTAGGAAAAGCTGTCATAGTTATCGATCAAAAGAATCATAATTCCGCCTCCTGTGCAATCCTGAGCGCTTCCAGCGAAGATTTCGCCTTGTTTAAGCATTCTTCATATTCCTTTTCGGGAACGGAGTCCGCCACGATCCCGGCTCCGCTTCTCACAAACACCCTGCCGTTCTTTTTATAGGCAATGCGGATGGCGATACAGGTGTCCATATTTCCTGTAAAGTCGATGTATCCCACGGCCCCGCCGTAGATGCCTCGCTTATTGTTTTCCAACTCCCCGATGAGCTGGCAGGCCCTGATCTTGGGGGCGCCGGAAAGGGTTCCCGCGGGGAGCACCGCCTCGATGGCATCCAGCGCGTCATGGCCGTCGGCGATCTGCCCGCGCACGGTAGAACCAATGTGCATGACATGGGAAAAGCGCTCGATACAGTGCAGTTTTTCCACCTGCACAGTGCCGAACTCACTGATTTTTCCAAGGTCGTTTCTGCCCAGATCCACCAGCATATTGTGTTCGGCAAGCTCCTTTTCGTCGGCAAGCAGCTCCGCTTCCAGTGTTTTGTCCTCCGCCTCGGTCCGGCCTCTCGGTCTTGTTCCGGCAAGGGGAAAGGTGTGCAGTACCCCGTTTTCCAGCTTGACCAGGGTTTCGGGGGAAGCCCCTGCCACCTCCACGTCGGTGCCCGAAAAGTAAAACATGTAGGGCGAGGGATTGAGGGTGCGAAGCACCCGGTAGGCGTGAAAGAGACTGCCTTCAAAAGGGGCGCTTAAGCGGTTGGAAAGCACAATCTGGAAAATATCGCCCTCCCGAATATGGTGCTTTGCCTTTTCTACCATACTGCAGAACTGTTTTTTATCAAACAGCGGCGTAACCTCTCCCAGAAGCCTTCCTCCCGGCTCGTGTTTCTTTCCGCCGTTTTTCAGAAGAGAGGCAAGCTGCTTTAATTCCATAACCGCTTTGTTGTAGTTCACCTCCACATCACGCAACGGCATATTCACCATCAGGATGAGCTTTTGCCGTAGGTGGTCAAAGGCGATGACCTTGTCAAAAAGCATCAGGTCAACATCCTTGAAAGCCTCGGTATCCGCCGCGTCACATTTGGCAGAGGGTTCGCTGTAGCCCAGATAATCGTAAGAAAAATAACCCACAAGCCCGCCCGTAAAGGAAGGGAGGTAATCCAGCCGGGGGCTTTTGTAATCGGCCAGGATCTGGCGTAAATAATCGGAGGGGTGATCCGTATTCACCGTAAGGCTCCCGATTTTCATTTCGCCGCCTAAGCAGGTGATTTCCATTTTCGGGTCAAAGCCCAGGAAGGTATAACGCCCCCAGGTTTCGTCCGCCCGGGCGGATTCCAACAGATAGCAATGGGTCGATACATTTTTCAGGATCCTCATGGCCTCAATGGGAGTGGTAAAGTCCGATAAAATTTCACAACTGACCGGCAGCACCCTGTATGTTCCGGCAGCGGCGATGGACTGTACTTCACATAAGTCAGGTAAAATTTTCATAAGCTGTATACCTCCGAATAAGTAAATTTTTGAGTATTCCCGGGAAGAGCTTTGCCGTAGGGGAACAAAGTTTCCCACACAAAAAAACGCCCCTGACAGAATAATACTCTCTGTCAAGGACGAATAATTCAAACATTATCCGCGGTGCCACCTTGCATTCACGGTATGACCCGTGCCCTTAGCAGGATACCAACATATCCCCGGCATATGACGTCTGCCTGCAACGTCGCAGAATACTCTGTGGAAACCACATTTGACTGCGCCCTCCGCGGTCCATTTGACAACTTGTTTCCCGCCCGGTTCTCAGCATCCCGGACTCTCTGTAAAGGCATCATTGCCGTTATCTCCGCTTCATCGGTTTAATTTGTTAAATTTTTGTGTATTATAGCATGGGGTGTTTTAAATTGCAAGAGGTTTTATAAAAAATTTTGTATGTTTAGTGCAGCGTGAACGACAAATTTCCCTTTTCCTAAACTTATCCATTTGGTATATATTCTACTTAATCTTATTTAAAATTAAATATTAAGTAAAATATAAATCTATCTTCTCTTGAAAAAGTCAGATTCTCATGTTAAACTTTACTTAAAATTAAATAGAATACAAGATTAAGAAGAAAATAAGGAGTTCATATGCTGATAGGGCGCAAAAAAGAAATAGAATTACTGGATTCGATATTGCAGGATGGCAATTCCCATTTTGTAGCAGTGTATGGGCGCAGGAGAATCGGGAAAACATTTTTAATCAGGGAATTCTTTGGCTATCGCTTTACATTCCAACATGCAGGTTTGTCAGAAGGCGGGATGAAGGAGCAATTATTTGCGTTTACTTCTTCTTTAAAGGATGCGGGCCAGGGCGTTGCAGGTAAGCCGGCAAACTGGTTAGAAGCATTTGAGGGGCTGAAGGATTTGGTCAGGCTGTCAAATGAGAAAAGGAAGATCATTTTTATTGATGAATTATCATGGATGGATACACAAAAAAGCGATCTGATAGCTGCCCTGGAAAATTTTTGGAACAGCTTCGCCTCAGCCAGAAAAGATGTAATATTGATCATATGCGCTTCTGCCACTTCATGGATGCTTTCTAAAGTGGTACACAATAAAGGCGGTTTATATAACCGAATCACAGAGCAGATCCATTTGCAGACATTCTCATTGAAGGAATGTGAAGAATATGTCAGGTCAGCTGGGCTGGCGCTTAACAGAAATCATATCCTGCAGTATTATATGATTTTTGGCGGTGTCCCATATTACTGGGGGTTCTTAAAGAAAGGCCTGAGTCTGCCACAGAATATTGACAATATTCTTTTTGCAAAGAATGCGCCTTTAAAAGAAGAATTCAAATATCTGTATGCGTCTGCGTTCAGGCATCCGGCCGTATATATAAAGATCATCGAAACATTAGGGCGTAAGAAGGTTGGTATGACAAGGGAGGAACTGATCAAAGCCTCGGGAATAATCAATTCCGGTGACCTGACGGTCAAATTGGAAGAACTGGAAAGCTGCGGTTTTATCAGGCGGTATTATGCCGCCTGGATGAAAAAGAAAAATGCAGTGTATCAATTGATTGATTGTTTTACATTATTTCATTATAAATTTTTGGAAGATAATCCTACCGACGGGCATTTTTGGTCAAACCAGATTAATACGCCGACGATCAATACATGGATGGGACTTGCGTTTGAACGGGTTTGTATGGAACACATAGATCAGATTAAGATGAAGCTGGGGATATCCGGGGTGCATACAGAAGTGAACTCCTGGTATTGCAAAGCGAATCCGGATAAAGGGATATTTGGCTCGCAAATAGATTTATTGATTATAAGAAAAGATCAGGTGATCAATCTGTGCGAAATGAGATATTCCGGTTCAGAGTACACCGTAACGGAAAAGGCAGACAGAGACATCAGGCACAAAATAAACGATTTGGTGCTGCTGACCGGCACAAAATATGCGATTTATCCGACGCTGATTACCACTTATGGCCTGGTGGGTAATTCTTATGCAGAGAGTATTCAGTCGGTAATCACGCTTGATGATTTGTTTGCAATGTGATTTGTAATTCGGAGAGTTTGTAATTCACAGAATTACCCTTTCTTAAACTGCCCATTTAGTGTATAATGAAACCTGTGGCAAAGGACAAAATCAAAATTTGCCATTCATGTACACTGTAAATGGGTGTTTTTTTGATGTATGTATGGATTAAAGCGCCGCGAAGCGGTTCATGGATAGTTAGAATAGGAGTATTGGTTAGTGAGCGAAGAATTTCATAAGGAAGAAGAGACTAGGCAGCGTCACAGACAGCGGATTGAGCAGATGCAGCGCAGCAAAAGGAGGCAGATGCTTTTTCGCAAGTGCATAACAAGATACATCCCGGCTGCGGCAGGCCTTTTTATTTTGTCTACCCTGGTGTTCGGAACCATCAAGAATTTTCATGACAGGGAGGAAGGACAGGGCTTTTGGGGGCAGCAAAAAAGCGGGAAGGATACGGAAGAAGAGGAAATTATCTGGAGAGAGGATACGCCGGGGAGCGCTGAGGGAAGCTCGGGAGTAGAAGGAAATCCGGGGGCGGTGAATCCGGACGGCCCATCCGGCCAGGAGGCCGGGGCAAATACGCCGGATGGAGAAAAAGTTTTACAGGATGAAGATTTAAAGAACCATGAGGAAGGAAAATATTCGGCAGGCAAAACATCTCAGACCAGGCAGATAGGGGATGAGATTCTCAGTGAGTATGCCATTTTTATTGACCGTGACAGTCAGGAAGTTCTTGCGGAGAAAGGGGGCTTTACCGTTATCAATCCGGCTTCCATGACCAAGATCCTGACGGTATTGGTGGCGGCAGAGCGCATCAAAGAAGAGGATCTGGAAGATACCATTATCATCACGCCGGAGATCACGGATTATGGGTATATCCACAAGTGCAGCGCCGCCGGCTTTGCCAAGGGAGAGGAAGTGAGCGTCAGGGATCTTTTTTACGGAACCATCCTGCCCTCCGGCGCGGATGCCGCGGTGGGGCTTGCGGTTTACGTGGCGGGAGATCAGGATGCCTTTGTGGAGTTGATGAATGAGAAGCTGAAGGAGCTGGGGCTCTCGGACACGGCCCACTTCACCAACTGCGTGGGGGTTTACGACGAGGATCACTATTGCAGCGCTTATGACATGGCTATGATTTTGGAGGCGGCTTTGGATAATGAGCTGTGCCGGGAAATCCTTTCCACCCGGATCTATACGATTCCTGAAAAGGAAGAGCATCCAGACGGCCTGGAGATGAGCAACTGGTTTTTGCGCAGGATCGAGGATAAGGAGTACGGGGGCAAGGTGCTGGGAGGAAAAACCGGCTATGTAGATCAGTCAGGAAGCTGTGCCGCCAGCTTTGGGGAAAATGGAGGCAAAAGCTATATTTGTGTGACGGTAAAGGCGGGCAGCCCTTTTCAGTGTGTAAACGACCATGCCCTGCTTTACAATGAATATGGAAAGTAACGATTCGGTTCGGGTCTTTGCACGGTACTGTGAAGGTCTTTTAGAAATGAGGTAGCAATGGATTTATTTGAATATATGAGAAACTCCAATATGAAAAAGGAGTCTCCTTTGGCGGCAAGACTTCGCCCCACCACTTTGGAAGAGGTGGTGGGACAGCAGCATATCATAGGGAGAGATAAGCTTTTGTACCGCGCCATCAAGGCGGACAAGCTCAGCTCTCTCATTTTTTACGGCCCTCCCGGCACGGGAAAAACTACCCTGGCGAAGGTGATCGCAAACACCACCAGCGCGGAATTCACCCAGATCAACGCCACCGTGGCAGGAAAAAAGGATATGGAAGAGGTGGTGAAGGGGGCCAAGGATACTTTGGGGATGTACGGGAAAAAGACCATCCTTTTCATCGACGAAATCCATCGGTTTAACAAGGGGCAGCAGGATTATCTTCTTCCCTTTGTGGAGGACGGCACTCTGATTTTGATTGGGGCCACCACGGAAAATCCTTATTTTGAAGTGAACAACGCCCTGATCTCCCGTTCCATTATTTTCGAGCTCTATCCCCTTGGCGTGGAGGATGTGAAGGAGCTGCTCAGAAGAGCGGTGTATGATAAGGAAAAGGGTATGGGCGTCTATGACGCAGTGATCGAAGATGAGGCCATGGAATTTCTGGCCGATTACTCCGGGGGAGATGCAAGAAGCGCTTTAAATGCCATAGAGCTGGGGATTATGACCACGGACCGCAGCGAGGATGGAAAAATACATATCACCCTTGACGTGGCCCAGGAATGCATTCAGAAAAGGGCGGTGCGATATGATAAATCCGGGGACAACCATTACGATACGGTGTCGGCCTTTATCAAAAGTATGCGGGGCTCTGACCCGGACGCGGCAGTCTATTATCTGGCAAGGATGCTCTATGCCGGGGAAAGCGTTACCTTTATCGCAAGAAGGATCATGATCTGCGCAGCGGAGGATGTGGGGATTGCGGATCCCCAGGCAATTTCCGTGGCGGTGAATGCGTCGCTGGCGGTAGAGCGTGTGGGGATGCCGGAGGCCCAGATCATTCTTTCGGAGGCGGCTATCTATGTGGCCTGCGCGCCGAAAAGCAACGCCTGCGTCAGGGCCATCGGGGAGGCCGGTCAGGCGGTTAAGGAGCAGGGAAATCTGCCCATTCCGGTGCATTTGCAGGACGCCCATTACAAGGGAGCCGCCAGGCTGGGGCATGGACAGGGATATCTCTATGCCCATGATTATCCCGGCCATTATGTGAAGCAGCAGTATTTGCCCTATGAGCTGAGCGGAAAGGAATTTTATCATCCATCAGGAAACGGCTATGAGGCGAAGGTCAGGGAGCATATGAAGCGGCTGAAGGAAAGTGAGAGGCCGTAGCAGCACAGGAAGGGCAGCGGAATGGCCGTTGGCTGAACCTGTTGGGGCAAAGTAAGAAAACCAGAAAAGCAGAGGGAAAGAGAACCTATGAGTATAGAGGAAAAAAAAGAAGAGTTGAGAGAAGAGGAGCCATTTGCAGGAGAAATGCAAGAGGAAGCTTTTGGCGAGGAACTGCTGGCCGGGGACTTGGAAGAAGAGGCAGGAGCGGAAGAGCCAGCAGAGGAAGGGGAAGCGGTAGACCTGCCGGGGGAAGCGGAAGGACTGGCAGAGGAAAGGGAAGTGATAGACCTGACAGGGGATTGGGAAGAAGCAGCTACGGAAAAACTGACAGAGGAAACCGCCGGGGAAGGTCTGCTGGAGGAGGAGCTGATCAGCGAGGAATTTGCACCGCAGCCAGGGCGGGCCAGGAGAAGGGCTTCTTCCAAAAAGAAAGCATCTCTGAAAAAGGCCAAAAAGAAAGCGGCTCGAAAGAAAGCAGGGGCGAAAAAGCCGGAAAAGGAAAAAGCCAGGAAGCTAGCCAAAAGGCTTTCTCTTTTGCTTGGAGGGGTTTTTGCGGCGGCAGGGGCCGCAGCGGTTTTTGTATTTCTTTTTATGAAGGACACAAACGAAGAAGTGCCACAGATCACACTGCCACAGATCACCCATGAGGTACAGCCGAAGATAGAGGAAGAGACGGATATAGGAAGCGGTGTGCTGGATCATATCATCACCGCAGGCAATGCGGTTTGGGATTCCTTCCATCGCCGTCCGGAGAGCTTTGAGCTGACAGACGGGAACGCGGCGGATTTTGCAGACGTTACCGAGTGCCTGATTGATCCCGGGACCAGAAAGATTTCCGTAAAGGCGCAGGGGGAGGGGATTCCCAAAAGCGACGATAAGTTTTATTATCTTTTTGCATTAAATACCTATGAAAACAGTATCCCGGAGGATGCGGAGTATCTGGATCGGGATTATAAGGATAAAGAGGTGGAGATGTCCACTGCCCTTAACTATAATCATTCCGCCACCCGGCTTTTCAAGAAGTTTGTGGTTGCTGTGAAAAAGGACGGCAAATATCTGCCTGTGACCACCCCCAGATATATCACAAACCCGGAGGCCATTGCCAAATATACCTCCGTATTCCAGCAGCCGAAATCCATCAAAGGTCTTTTGGTAGACCCTTCAAGACTGGCAGGAAGCGAGCTGGATGATCTGGGAGTCAAGCAGGCGGCCTACAATATTCCCGTGGCAAGGTTGCTTGGCCCTACCACCAACCCCTCCTACCCTTCCATCCAGTATACCTATGACGGAAGGACTTATACCCTGAACGGACAGGTGGTGGCGGAATACGACATTATTTTCGGCACGCTTACCAGGAAGGGAATCACTACCACCGCGATCATCCTGAACAATTATTCTTCTGCTTACCAGCAGCTCATCCATCCCCAGGCAAGGGGAGGCGGCTCGGCCCCCTACTATATGTTTAACGGGGCGGAGGAGTCGGGCGTGGAATACATGGCGGCCATTGCCACCTTTCTGGCGGAGCGGTATTCCGACAATAACCGGGGCCGGATCTCCAACTGGGTAATCGCCAACGAGATCAACGCCCGCAAGGAGTGGAACCATATGGCTTATGTGGATGTGGAGACTTATGTGGAGGAATACGCCAGAGCCTTCCGTGTCTTTTATAATGCCATCAAGAGCGTGAGCAGCAGTGCCAGGGTCTATATCTCCTTAGACCAGCAGTGGGACAGGAACATCAAGAACAACACCAACTATGATGGGCGGGATATTCTGGATGTGTTTAACCGCAATATTTCTTCCAAGGGGAATCTGGACTGGGGCGTGGCCCAGCATCCCTACAATGTGCCCCTTACGGAGTCCCGGATCTGGAAGGCATCCAAATATGTGGAGCACAATGCGGGCACTTCCATGATTACCATGGAAAATATTGATGTTCTGGTGAATTATCTGCGGCAGGAGCAGTTCCGCAAGGAGGACGGTGGCGTGCGCAGCATCCTGATCAGCGAGCTTGGCTATACCTCAAGCTCGGGACAGGCCCTTCAGGCGGCGGCCTTTGCCTATGCCTATTACAAGATGGAGGCCTACAGCGAGATCGACGGATTCTTGCTGAACCGGGAAACGGACGCCGGGGAGGAGGTGTCCCAGGGACTGGCCTTTGGCCTGACGGACGCAGGCGGCGGGCGCAAGCAGATTTATAACGTGTTCAAATACATAGATACACCGGAGCGGGATAACTATACGAATTTTGCCAAGGAGATCATAGGGATTTCAAGCTGGGGGGAGATTGTGAGGTAAGGGCTGTAGGAAGGATGAGTTGTAGTTTTATCCGTTTCCATAAAATATGGGGAAGTAAGGACGTCAGAGGTAGGGAAGCTTAGGGCTTAGACAGGTCTGGAAGGGAAAAGAGAATTGAAGAAACGATTCAATGTAAATGGCAGTTGTAATAAAGAAAAGCATTCGGTGATAATGATCAAAAATTTGTGGAGGAGAACGGCAGAAGAATCTTTCTGTTATATATGAAGCCAATCATTAATGGAGCAGGAAATTATTATGTAGAAGCGCAGACAAGAGACCGGAAAAGAACGGACGTAATTGTGGATTATAGAGGGAAGCAATATATTATCGAACTGAAAATCTGGCACGGGGAGGAATATAATCGACGCGGAGAGAAGCAGCTTGCAGGCTATTTGGAGTACTATCATATGGATAAAGGCTATCTTGTCAGCTTTTGTTTCAACAAAAATAAAGTAGTCAGGGTAAGGGAGCTTTCCTGTGATGGAAAGACAATCGTGGAGGCAGTAGTCTGAAGAATATGAAATTATTGGCTCATTTAACGAATGACACCGGCATACGAAGAGAACAGAGCCTGAAAGAGCACTGCCTTCATGTTGCCGGGTATGCGGTGGAGAGTATTGGAAGCGCAAAGCTCTATCACACGGTATATCTTGCAGCCATTCTGCACGATGCGGGGAAGGCGAAAGAAGAGTTTACGCAGTACCTTGAGAGAGCATACCGGGGCGAAGAGGTAAAGAGAGGCGAGGTCAATCACACCTTTGCGGGCGTCATCTGGCTGATGGAAAAATTTCATGGGGCTTTGGCGACAAAGTGGGAAAGGCTGACCTGCGAAATCATTGCTTACGGTGTGGGAGCCCATCATGGGATGTTTGACTGTACGGATCTGGATGGGAGAAATGGTTTTTTACACCGTTTGCAGAAGAATAAGAACGAGATAGGCTATGAGGAGTCCATACGAAATTATTTTTCTCAGGTGGCAAAAGAGAGTCTGATAGAAGAATATTTTCCCAAAGCGGTGGCGGAAGTGGAGGCGTTTTTTGTGGATGCAAAAAATACCTATGGAAGCAAAGGGGGAGGAAAAATATTTTTTCAGATCAGTATGCTGGTGCGACTGGCGCTTTCCGCAGTGATTTATGGGGATCGCAGGGATACCAGCGAATTTATGAGCCAGGGGAAAGTCAGGCACAAGCCGAACCTGGGATGGGAAAAGAGGCGTGCCTATTATGAGGATAAAATTGCAAAGTTTGAGGGTTCTTCCCTGCTCAACAGTGTGAGAAATGATATTTCCCGGCAATGTCTTGTAGCGGCGGAACGGCCTTGCGGAATATACAAACTCAATGTGCCAACGGGAGCCGGAAAGACCTTGTGTACCTTAAGATATGCACTGGCACACGCTGAGAAATATGGCAAAAAGAGAATTATCTTTATCATTCCGCTTTTGAGTATTTTAGATCAGAATGTAACTGTGATACGAAATTACCTGCCGGATCAAGGGGAGGTGTTGGAACACCATTCCAATGTAGTGAGGGAAGCGGAAAAGGGACAGGGGACAGACGAGGAAGACCTGGCAGAGATCTGTGAGTTTTCCCGGGAGAGCTGGGACTATCCTGTCATCGTGTCCACATTGGTTCAGTTGCTGGACATTCTGTTTTCTAACCGAACCTCTTCCATAGGGCGGATGCAGGCCTTGTGCGACAGCGTCATTGTCATTGACGAGGTGCAGTCACTGCCCAAAAAGACAACGGTAATGTTCAATATGGCATTGAATTTTTTGCAGCAATTCTGTCATGCGTCCATTGTTCTTTCATCGGCGACACAGCCCTGTTTTGATGAGCTAAAGTGGCCGTTGCATCTTGCAAAAGAACCGGATATCGTGCATTTGGAAAAGACCCAGCTAGAGGTATTTCGGCGGACGCAGATCAAAAATCAGGTGGACGCTTATGGAATGGATTTTGACCAGTGCGCCGATTTCTGCTTTGAGCAGATACAAAGGTACGCTTCTCTTCTGATTGTATGCAATACCAAAGCAGAGGCAAGAATCTTGTTTGAGAGATTGCAGGATAGAGCAGAGAATTGGGACATCTGCCATTTGTCCACGGCAATGTGCCAGAAACATAGGATGGAAGTTCTGGAAACCTTGAAGGAGAAACTGACAAGATTGCAGCAGAGCTTGCGGGATGACAAAACTATGAGGAAGATCGTCTGCGTTTCCACACAATTGATGGAAGCAGGAGTAGATCTCTCTTTTGCGTGCGTCATCCGTGTCATGGCAGGAATTGACAATCTGGCACAGGCGGCGGGGAGATGTAACCGGAGCAATGAATACGGGCAAAGGGGCAGGGTGTATTTGGTCAACCTGAAAAATGAAAATCTCAGTATGCTGCAAGAGATAAAAAGCGCGCAAAACAGCACCAGAAGGGTGATTGAGAACTGGGAGGAAGAAAAGGGGACTTTGATCGAGGAGCAGGCAACCAGAGAATTTTACAGATATCTATTTGATGAAATTCAGGGAGAGCTCCGGTATCCGGTCAGAGATTGGGGCACTACCATATATCTGGAAGACCTGTTATCAAACAAAAATGGAAGTGCAGAAAACGAAGAAAACAACAGCTTTGTCTTACACCAGCCTTTTCAGACCATCGGCAGGGAGTTTCAGGTATTTGATGAGAATACGGTGGATGTCATAGTTCCCTATAAGAAGGGACAAGAGTGTATTGAGGAATTGAAGGCGCTTGAGCGAAAAGGGTTTGAGTGGGAAAAATTCGATGAGATTATGGGGCAGGTCAAAAAGTACACGGTCAGTCTCTATGAATGGCAGCGAAAAAAGCTGGATCAGGCAGGTATGCTGGAGAGCATGCTGGAGGGAGGGATCCTGGCACTGAACGGAGGGGCATATCATGACTGTTTTGGCCTTACCGTGTTGGAGGAACAGCCGGTGGATTCTTTCATATTGTAAACGAAAAAATTAGGAAAGGAATCTTTTCAATGTTTAATCTTGCAAATGATAATCTGTTAGAGAAATACAAAGAACTCAACAAAGAATGCGAAGAAGAAACCACGAGGATGAAACAAATGATAAATCTATTAAAAAAAATGATAAGGCATGTTGAGGATAGGCAGAAGGAAGAAAAGCCATCAGAGATTATGAATAAGCTGAACCTTCTGAAAGAACTTGTGTGGCTGGAAGAGTTGCAAGGATTCGATGAGACCAGGGAGGCGGTGAAAGCTTATTATTCCCATGAGAACGATTTCCTCAGAGAAATGGAGATTGAAGTAGAGGTAGGGGGAGAGGAATATGAGCAGTTAGTCTTGCCGGGATGCGAGCCGGAAGAAGGGACTGTGTATAGGAAAAAGAAAAAGGTAACCCCCCGTATGTTTCGCAGAGATCGCCCTTATAGAAAAGCGGCTGCAACCCGGCGGATGGCAGAGATCATGCAGGATTTGGATCATAAATGGCTCAGCGATTTTCACAGATATCTGTGTACCGATATAGATAAAAGAGCGGGAATAAAGGTTTTGGCAGAAAAGCTCTCAGAGTGGATCTGTGAATATCCTTTGCAGCTTCTTTTGGCATTAGACGAATCCGCTACAAGACTTCTAAGGAAACTGGCGGAGCAAAGGGCAGACGAAAAACTGGTAATCAATGAAAAGAACATAGACGACTATCTACAGCTTGGCAATATGGGCCTCATAGACCTTACAGTGACAGAGGAAAAGGATCAGTTATACTTTGGCATTTCTGTTCCGGAGGAAATAAGGCAAAAGGTTCTTCCCGCATGGCAGGAGATTCTGTGGGAAAATTTAGAGCATGACAGCCTTAGCATCTATTTATCTCAGGATAGAAAAAAGAAGTTTTATTCTATGAAGGAGCTGCAAAAGGAATTAGACTCATTATTCGAAAGGATTCTGTTAATGGCTCATTTTTATGGCTTGATTGAAATGAAAGAATTCAGACGAATATTAGGAGAGATTTATCAGGTTGATATTCCTTTAAAGGAATTCATGCGCTTTGTCTATTTGGAGGGCACTTTTCACAGTGAGCTCCTGACCGGAAAAAATCGGATAACAGGAGAGACATTCATAGGAATGCCTGAGCTTAATGCGGAACAGGCATTATTTAAGCGGGAGAAGTATTCCAAGGACATAGAATATCCTGTTGTGCCGGAAGATCAGATGGAAGGGACAATTTGGAGCACAGAATCTATATGGAAGACAATTCATGATTTTCTTGAGGGCTGGGAGGCGGAGATAACAGAAATAGGTGAGCTTTTTCATATTGCCAGCAATATGGTGAAAAACGGCGACAGTGTCGCACAGGTGATGGAGTACTTGCTTGAAGAGTATGAAGTAGAGAACCCTGCAAGGAGGGTAATATTATGGCGTCTTTTGGTCCTGGTCAGTCTTGTTACGCCGCTCCCCATGTTAAAGGGCCATAGCAGGGATACCTTTTATGATGCCTACGGCAAGCACCTGCATTTGGATATGTTCCGGGGGACAGGCAAAAAAATCAGGAAAGCTTCCCTTTATGAGCTGCCTGTCGCGATACAGGAAAAGCTGGCACAGTTGGCTATTGTGGCAGAGCGGGAAAGCTACTTTGACGTAGTTTCTGAGGAAGAGAAGCTTCCAAAGGAATGTATGCACAATGAAGAGGTTAAGCTGTTTCTATTTGTGAACCGTATACTTCCCTATGAAAAAATAAAAGATCCCGTGTTGAGAGAGAGGGAAGAACAGAGGCTGAGGAATATGGCAACCGGGCTGTGCGAGGAATGCAGGGACAGTGAGACCACGGATTGGATCCTTAAATTATGCAATCATAGTGGAATTATAAATTATATATCAGGGGATGGAAATCCGCAGACAGGAAGAATGGCAATAGGGGATGATTTTGAGGATGATTACTGGAATGATGATTATGTGGCGCCGGAACCGGTGGTGAAACCGGCTAAAATTTATCCCAATGATCCATGCCCCTGCGGCAGCGGTAAAAAATATAAAAAATGTTGTGGAAGAAAGGCATAAAATGCTTGGATTGCGGGGAGGGGTATAGATGAAACACAGAAATTCAGTGGAGTTTGAGGTGACAGGGGACTACGGATTATTTGCCGATCCGGTAACCCGAATCGGAGGTGAAAAGTTTACTTATCAGGTTCCGACTTACGAGGCATTGAAGGGGATTCTCCACAGCATATACTGGAAGCCTACTTTTATCTGGATCATTGACGAGGTGCGCGTTATGAATCCGATTCAGACAGAGACCAAAGGAATACGCCCTATTAAGTATTACAATGACAAAAATGACTTATCCTATTACACCTATCTGAAAGATTGTAGATACCGGGTAAGGGCCCATTTTATCTGGAACGAGAACCGCCCGGAGCTGGAAAAAGACCGGAATGAAAATAAGCATCACAACATTGCCAAAAGAATGATCGAGCGGGGCGGGAGACGGGATATTTTTCTGGGAACCAGGGAATGCCAGGGATATGTGAGACCCTGTGATTTTGACGAAGAAAAAGGGTTTTATGCCAATATCCCGGAGCTTGATTTCGGAATGATGTATCACGGCATCACCTATGCCGATGAGGCCTACTCGCAGGAGACGAGAGGAAAAATGAGCGTGCGGCTGTGGCGGGCTGTTATGAGGGAGGGAGTTATCTCCTTTTTACCGCCATGGGAGTGTATCCACAGGCCGGTGAGAGAGATGAACATGAAAAAATTCGATGAGGCTTCGGCCAATTTTTCGTTTGCTGAGGGAGAGGGGGAGAACTAGCGGATGAGCTGGATGAGCCAACTGGTCAAAACCTATGATTGTAACATAGCAAAAGAGGCGCAGTCGGATATACGGCTGATGCCCATCGCCCATATGTCCGCCAATGCACAGATTGAAATTACCCTGAGCCGGGAGGGAGAATTCCGGGATGCCGTGAAAGTAGAAAAAAAGGATGCTGCCACGCTGATTCCTGTCACGGAGGCTTCTGCCGGAAGAAGCTCAGGAATAGCGCCTCATGCGTTGAGCGATACGCTTTCCTATATCGCAGGAGATTTTTCTGTTTACTGCAAAAGCGAAAAAGAGAAAAAAGGGGCTGATGATAAGTTCCTATCTTACATTGAAAATTTGAAAAAGTGGTCTGAGTCAGAATGTTCACATCCCAAGGTTCGGGCCATCTATGGATATCTTTCCAAGAACACAATGGCTGCTGATCTGATAAAAAAGGGTTTGATTGAATTGGAGGCAGACGGAACCTTTGACAATAAGAAGATCAGCGGGCAACTTTATGAAAAGGCTATGGTCAGGTTCCGGGTTTTGGGTGAAGAGTCAGAAAAAGACAAAGCCTGGGAGGATGAAACGCTGATTGGGTGCTATACCCAGTACTATCTGGAAAAACAGCAGGGAAAGAGAGATATCTGCTATTTTACAGGTAAGCCTGGGACAGTTTCCGAGAACCATCCAAAAGGGATTGTGGCCTCCGATTATGGGGCAAAGCTGGTATCGGCAAACGACAATCAGGGCTATACCTACAGAGGGAGATTCCAGAGCGCGGAGCAGGCATGTACCCTGAGCTATGAGGCTTCCCAGAAAATACATAGTGCCCTGACATGGCTTGCCAGAAAACAGGGCGTGACCATCGGGAGTCAGGATAAAAGGACTTTTATCTGCTGGAATCCTGAGGGAAAGAAGGCGCCCAATGTATTTGATGAATTTGGCCTGGAAGAAGAGGAAGAGGCCACGAGAGTAGAGGTTCCCTGGCGGAAAAAATTGATAAAAACCTTCCAGGGGTACAGAGACCAGTTTGACGAAAAGGATTCCATCATTATCATGGCGTTGGACGCTGCCACCACAGGCCGCCTTTCCGTGACTTATTACCAGGAGCTTTTAGCCTCGGATTTCCTGGACAGGGTCATTGATTGGGGTGAAACATGCAGTTGGGGATTTTTGAAGTTCACGGCACAAAAACAACCTTATTATGAGGAAGAAACCCCTTTGTTTCGGCGGATTGCAGAGTGTGCATTTGGCCGTGAGAGAGGCAATTTTATAGAGGCAGACGACCGTGTGCTCAAGGAGCAGACCCAGCGACTGGTCAAGTGCATGGTGGAAAAGCAGCCGGTTCCTTATGACATTGTGCGTGCCCTTGCCCTCCGGGCTTCTATCCCCACGGCCTATACAAGAGGAAACAGAGAAAAAGTGCTTTCTACCGCATGCGCATTAATAAGTAAGTATTATCATGATAAAAATAGGGAAGGACAGGAGGAAAAGGATCATATGAAACTAGAACTGGATAACCATGACAGGAGCTATCTCTTTGGCAGATTGCTGGCCGTCTGTGAATCGGTAGAGAGGATGACCTATGACAAGGGGGAAGCGCGGGAGCCCAATGCTATCCGGCTTCAATCTGCTTATGTCAATCATCCCATGCAGACATGGAAAATTCTGGAGGGACTGCTGAATCCTTATTTCCAGAAGCTAAAGCCAGGATCAAGAGAGTATTTTCGAAAGTTAATTGCTGAAATCGTCGGCTCCTTTGATGAGGGAGATGCACAAAGGCTCAATCAAGAGCTGAAAGAGAGCTATCTTTTGGGTTATTATCTGCAAAGGGCAGAACTGAATAAGAAGAAAGAGGAAAAGAAGGAGGAACAGGAGAATGAGTAATTTACAGAATAAGATAGACTTTACGGTGTTGATCAAGGTGGAAAATGCCAATCCCAATGGAGATCCCCTGAACGGAAACCGGCCCCGTACCACCTATACGGGACAGGGAGAGATCTCGGATGTATGTCTGAAAAGAAAGATCCGGAACCGCCTACAGGATATGGGGGAAGCAATTTTTGTCCAGTCCGCAGACCGCAGTGACGATAAGTATACATGCTTAAGTGAAAGAGCGTCAGGGAATATTGTGGATTGTAAGTCCAATGAGGACTATGCCTTGAAGGCATGTGAAAAGTGGATAGACGTCCGCACTTTCGGACAGGTGTTTGCATTTAAGAAAAGTGACAAAAAGGACAGTGTTTCTGTTTCGGTCAGAGGGCCGGTATCCATCCATCATGCGCTCAGTTGTTCTCCGGTGGACATCAATACGATGCAGATCACCAAAAGTGTCAATAGTGAACCGGGAGACAAAAAAAGCTCGGATACCATGGGAACCAAACACTTTGTGGAATTCGGGCTGTACAGAATGAAAGGCTCCATCAACGTTCAACTGGCAGAAAAAACCGGATTTTCGGAGGAAGATGCGGAGCTTTTAAAAGAAGCGCTCCGCACGCTCTTTATCAATGACGCCTCTGCGGCGAGACCGGACGGGAGTATGGAAGTGGTCTCTGTGTATTGGTGGAGACATGATAATAAGATCGGGCAATACTCTGCTGCAAAGGTTCATGATTCGATCAAGATCACTCTGAAGGAAGGGGTAGTAATTCCGGCTTCCGTGGAGGATTATGAGATCAGGGTGGAAAATTTGCCGGGACTTGAGCCTGAGTTCATCACCGGGATATAAGAGCCATGTATCAAGAGGATGATTACCTGATGCTCTCCGGACTGCAACATTTTGCCTATTGCAGGAGGCAATGGGCCCTTATACATATTGAACAACAATGGGCGGAGAATGAAAGGACTGTGGATGGACAGTTGTTCCATAAAGTGGCACATAACAGTGAGAAAACGGAAAAGAGAGGCGATCTGCTTATCACAAGAGGACTTATGATCAAGTCATCCCAGCTTGGCCTGGCGGGAATCTGTGATGTGGTGGAGTTCCATAGAGCGGAGGATGGAATTTCACTGTTTTCTTACGAAGGACTGTGGAAGCCTTATCCGGTGGAGTATAAAAAGGGGCTGCCGAAAACAAATGATGCGGATGAACTTCAGTTATGTGCCCAGGCCATGTGCCTTGAGGAAATGCTGGTTTGCCATATACCCAGCGGCAGCTTGTTTTACGGGGAGAACCGCAGAAGAAAAACGGTGGAATTTACAAAGCAGTTGCGGACGAGGGTATATGATATGGCCGTAGAAATGCACGATTTATGGAACAAGGGATACACACCCAGGGTAAAACCCCAAAAGGGCTGCAACGCCTGCTCTTTGAAGGAGATATGTACGCCAAAGCTCAGTAAAGTAAAAGAGGTTTCCGCTTACATCGAGAGTAAACTGATGGAGGAATAAATTGAAAAAAGGCCGCCGCAGGGCGGCAGCATGGAGGTAAAATGCGTAAGTTGCTGAATACCCTGTTTATTACTACGGAAAATGCCTTTTTATCCCTGGATGGAGAGACGGTGTGCGTTGAGATCAACAGGAAAAAGGTCGGTCAGTTCCCTCTCCACACACTGGAAAGCATCGTGTGCTTTACCTATAACGGAGCGACGCCGGCCTTCATGGGAGCGTGTGCGAAAAAGGGGATTAATCTTGCCTTTTACAGCCCTTTCGGAAAGTTTTTGTGCAGGGCAGTAGGCGCTAGTCAGGGGAATGTGCTTTTGAGAAAACAGCAGTGCCGGATATCAGACAGCCAGGAGCAAAGCTGCCTGATTGCCAGAAATTTTATTCTGGGGAAGGTGTTTAATTGCCGTTGGAGTATAGACAGAACCCTGCGGGATCATGCCCTCAGAGTGGACACAGAGCGATGCCAAAAGGCAATTCAATATCTATCAAATGCTTTGGAGAAAATTAAGCAAGAAGAAAATCCGGATTCCCTTCGCGGATTGGAAGGGGAATGTGCTTCTGTGTATTTTGGCGTATTTGATGAACTGATACTGAATCAGAAAGAAGATTTCGTCTTTAATGGAAGGAACAAAAGGCCACCGCTGGACAGGATAAATGCCATGCTTTCCTTCGGCTATAGTCTGCTGGCAAATGACTGCGTGGGCGCCCTGGAAGGAGTTGGCTTGGATTCCTATGTGGGGTTCATGCACGCAGACCGCCCGGGAAGAAACTCCTTAGCGCTTGACTTGATGGAAGAAATGCGCTCTCCGATGGTAGATCGGTTTGTTCTAACACTTGTCAATAACCGCCAGATCAAAAAGGAGCATTTCCAGACCTCAGAAAGTGGCGCTGTGGAATTCACGGAAGATGGAAAAAAGAAATTTATCGCCGCCTGGCAGGAGCGCAAGAGGGAGCAGATAACACACCCTTATTTGCAGGAAAAAATATGCTGGGGATTGGTACCTCATATGCAGGCTATGCTGCTTGCCAGATACCTGCGGGGAGATATGGACGGTTATCCGCCGTTTTTGTGGAAGTGAGGAAAAGATGCTTGTATTGATTACATATGATGTCAGCACAGAAGATTCAAAGGGAAAGACGCGCTTGCGCAGAGTAGCGAAGCAGTGTGTAAATTATGGTCAAAGGGTGCAAAATTCGGTTTTTGAATGTATTTTGGATCCGGGACAGTGTAAGCTATTGAAGGCACAGTTGCTGGAAATAGTGGATGTAGAGAAAGATAGCCTGAGGTTCTACTATCTGGGGAATCAATATAAGGATAAGGTCGAGCATTACGGCATAAAGAAAACCTTTGAACAGGAAGGGGTACTTATTTTGTGATGCGAATAAAAAGCAAACATAAAATCCCCGGAGGGTTCGCACCAGATAAATATGTGGAGAGAGCTAAATATTGAGTTATGGCGAATAATATTTTGTTATTAGTCGGATTTAGAAGTAGTTTGTTACAAATATAGATTGAATGGACGATAAGATTTTGTCTATATTTGCGGTCGCTCCCCTTGCGGGAGCGTGGATTGAAATATAATTCCCACCTCCGATTTAATCACCAGCATTGTCGCTCCCCTTGCGGGAGCGTGGATTGAAATCTTAGGATTACGCTCCCTGAGCCGGTCAAACCGGGTCGCTCCCCTTGCGGGAGCGTGGATTGAAATAGTACGCACATACCGAACAGGGCATGTAACCAATAGTCGCTCCCCTCGCGGGAGCGTGGATTGAAATGGTAGCGGGGCGGTGCTTTTTAACAAGCCGCCATCGTCGCTCCCCTCGTGGGAGCGTGGATTGAAATCAGATCATACTTGCATAGGACAATGCGGATGGCGTCGCTCCCCTTGCGGGAGCGTGGATTGAAATCCGAAGGATAACCATCAACACCAAAAATACCATAAGTCGCTCCCCTTGCAGGAGCAAGGATTGAATTTTCCTTTTCCTTTGAGTCAACAAAAGTAATGATTAAGCCTTCGGAGAATATATAGATAGGATTTTTTGTAAAAAATTTTGGGGAAATTTTTAGTAGACTGACCTTTGAACCACTCGAAAGGTTGTTATCAGACATAAATTCTTGTGCAATATAACGGTGCCTATTTGAGAAATGGCCTTTTGAGGATCCTATGTATAACAAAATATATGGATAAAGCATATCCAATATAGTATTTGCAATATTTCCTGTAATGTATGCCATTTTCCACGCATTTTAAATCATGTTTTTCAAAAAAGCTCTCCGATTAGATACTGATAAATTTCCTGATTTTTTTCCATCCAGTTGTCGCAAATTGCCGATGCGGTTTCCTCGGCGGGCACGGATATGGTCAAGTCGATTAAAGTGATGCCCTTTTCTTTCGCCACAAGATGGGCTTCATATTCACCGGAAGATGCTTTTTGATAATCTGCTAGCACAGAATTTTCATTGCGTAGCTCAAAGGCATTTGCCTTTAGATATTGGTCGATATCCTCACGGATTCCATGATGGATATCATTCTGAAAGAAATGCAGCATTTTCCGCCCTTCGTCGGTAATGCTTAAGTGGGAGCGGTTGCGGACAGACTGGGAAACCACAAGCCCGTCGTCGATCAATTCTCCGATTGCCTGTTGGATGTTAAGAAAATTGGTGGTATATTCCCTATCCAAAAGAAAATTGTTGATCTGGATTCTGGTCAGAGAAAAATCCACTCTTGCCAACATATATAGTATAATCAGTTTATACAAAGTCAGAGGTTCCTGCATTTCTTTTTACCTTTCTTTTTAATATTGAAGAAGAATCCAGCCTGTGAGGTCTAAATTTCCAGCCTGTAAAATTTCCCCTGCCAGGTATTTTGCTCCCGCATTTTTTGGTGCAGAGTATTTAAAACGCGCCGCTTGTCCGCACTCCAAAGGGGGGAGAGCAGTAAGTCTTTGGGCGCGTCCCCGGTTACCCGATGTACCACAATATCCGGACGAAGCCTTTCCAGACAGGCAATCACCACATCGAGATATTCTTCCAAGGTGGGAAAGGAACCAAACACCGCAGGGTCCTTTTGCCAGAGGAGAGCCAAGTCTGTTCCTCTCAGGATATGAAGGAGTTGTAATTTGATTCCCCAGACAGCTTGGCCATTTAAGTAGTCTATGTCAGAGAGCATATCTGTCTTTGACTCTCCCGGGAGTCCTAAAATAATATGAGTGATCACAGGGATACCGGCTTCTTTGAGCTTTTGCAGTGCCTGTTCGAAACAGGATAAGGAATAACCCCGCCGCAAGAAAGTGGCAGTTTGATCGTGAATAGTCTGCAACCCTAATTCCACCCAGAGGAATTTGGAAGGATATTCTTTTTTCAGCTTTGTAAGCAGTTCCATGACGGGGTGCGGCAGGCAGTCGGGTCTTGTTGCAATGGAAATACCGGCGGAAGTAGGCTCGTCCAAGGCTAGGCGGTACATCTTTTCCAGATAGGAAATAGGGCCATAGGTGTTGGTGTATGCCTGAAAGTAAATAATAAACCGTTCTCCTATCTTTTTACAGGAAAAAAGCCGCTGCCCCTTTTGGTATGCTTCCCTGAAACGGCTCTCATTCAATAATGTATGCTTGAGGGAAGAAGAGGCGTCAAGGTCCTGATCGTTTTGCCAAATGGGGATTGCATAATCTCCACTGCCTCCCGCACTACAGAAAATACATCCGCCCCAGCTTAGGGCGCCATCTCTGTTTGGACAAGTGAGACCTAAGTCAATTGCAACTTTGTACAGTTTTTCGCCGCAGACATTTTTGCACCAGGCATCCAGTGAAAAGTAAGGTTTCCCGTACCAGTTGCCAGGGAGCAGAATGTCAGGCTGTTGTAAATTCTCTTTTTTCATAACTGAATTAAGTATAATTTGTCGTAAGGAGGGACCCATCGTAGATGGGAGGATGCCTTATGACCTGCGTGCGCATCAGAACGCTTCCTATTATAGCATACCGTAGCCGATGGCTGCAATCAATCTGAAAACAAAATCATCCTCTTTATGTACCAGAACTTCCACTTTCGATCTATTGCCAAATCATTTATACTACTGATAGGGACTGTAAGGACAGGGATAGATGTTTTTTACATAAAATGAGAGGAGTAGAACATGAAATATTATATGGGGATGGATATTGGAGGAACCTCGGCTCGGATGAAAATTTCTCGTGAAGGGAAAGAACCTTGGGAATATGTCACTAAGGGATGTACATTGAGTACCAGCGGATATGAGAAAGCCAAATTGTGCTATGAAGAAGCAGTGCTTCCGGTTTTGAAGGAATTAAAAATTACGCCTGGGGATTGTGGGGGACTTTGTATTGCTGCCAGCGGAATTGATTCTCCGGGACAGGAGGAAGAATGTCGCAGAATATTTATGGAAATGGGATTTGATGAAAAAGTAGTCACAGCGTATAACGATTGCGAGATTTTCTTAAGGCTTTCCAAGGAACCGTCTCTGGTTTTGGTGGCAGGGACAGGCTCCATAGTGGTTGGGAAAAGTGCCTCAGGAAGGATCGTCAGAAGCGGTGGCTGGGGACATATCTTGAGTGATGAGGGCAGTGCCATGGATATGGGAAAAAGGGTGCTTCGGGCAGTGGGAGATCACATGGACAGCAGAAAATGTTGCCCTATTTTGTATCGGATGTTTAAAGAACAGTCAGGAATCACCACGCTTGCGCAATTGGATATCTATGTCACGGAAAGTATTCTGGATAAGCCAAGGATTGCCAGTTATGCTCCTTTGGCGGAAAAAGCGGCAAAGGAGGGAGAAAGGGTCGCCTGGGAAATCCTGGAGGAATGCTCGGAGGCTTTGTTTGCATTAGTAAGAGATACTTTCCAAAAAGTGTTCGAGCTTTCTGGTGCGCCCCAAAGTCTGTTTTTGTGGGGAAGCGTGTTGACTAGAAATAAGGAAATAGAAATGAGGCTTAGAGAAAAGTGCATAGAGGCCTTTCCACAGCTTAAAGTAGCTTTTCCAGGGATAAGCGCACTGGATTTGGCACTTACACTTGCGGAGGGAAAGCAGTAATATTTCTTTACATATCAAAAAGCATATGTTATTATATGTAGTAATAAAGACCACATAGCGTGGTTATTATGAAACATATGAAATAGTTTTGGAGGTTACTATGAACTATAAAATAATAGCGGACAGTTGTTGTGAATTCCCGGAAGGATACGAGAAGAATCCCTCCTATGCAAGGATCCCTTTGCGGCTGGAAGTAGGGCCGGACGTTTTTATTGATGATGAGAGCTTTGACCAGGCGCATTTCCTTGAAAAGGTGGCGGCATGGCCTGAGAGTCCCAAATCTTCCTGTCCGTCTCCGGAAACCTTTAAGGAAGCCTATCGCACGGATGCGGAAAATGTGTTTGTGTTCACCTTATCCTCCAAACTCAGCGGAAGCTATAACAGCGCCGAGCTGGGCAAAAAGATGTATCATGATGAATATGGTGAGAAGAATATCTTTGTGTGCGACTCGGAATCGGCAAGCTGTGGAGAAACCCAGCTTGCCTTCAAAGCGGTGCAGTGGTCTGAGCAGGGACTTGCCTTTGACGAGATATGCAGCCGTCTGAAGGACTACAGGGACAGAATGAAAACCTACTTTGTGCTGGATAACCTGGAAACCCTGCGCAAAAACGGCCGCCTCACCGGTATCAAGGCAGTGGTGGCAACCACCCTCAATATTAAACCGGTGATGGGCTCAACAAAGGGAGAGATCATCCAGATCGGCCAGGCGGTGGGCAATAAAAAGGCGCTTGCAAAGATGGCGGAGACCGTGGCAAATGAGGCGGTGGAGCCGGAGAACCGGACGCTTATGATCACCCACTGCAACTGCCCGGAGAGAGCAAAGAGGGTGAAAGAAATGATCCTTTCCAAAATCAGAGTAAAGGATGTGCTGATCATGGACACCAGGGGAGTCAGCAGTATGTACGCCAACGATGGGGGCGTAATCGTTACTTTATAAGAATACAATCGAGTAGGGGAGACCTGCTCAAACACGCTCCAGCGCGGCGTACCACTATGGCATGAAAGCCCAAAGAATCACAGGAAGGAAATCGTGATAGGCGATTTCATGACTGCAAACACCAGGGCAATCTGTAGAAGCAGGATAAAGGGCATGCCGAATACAAACTTGGGATGGCGTGTTTTGTGGCGGAAAAGATACATTCCCGCAAGGGAGCCTGCGCTTCCGCCGATAAGCGCAACAATAAAAAGGGTTGCTTCCGGAATCCGGAAGGCCCTTTTTTTTGCTCTATACTTATCAATCCCCATAAGGGCCAAACCGATGAAATTGATCACGGCCAGATAAGAGGTTAAAAGCTTGATGACATCCATTTATTTCAATTCTCCGCGTTCCTGCATTTTCATGGCGCGTACCTTGGTGGAAAGGCCGAACAGGTTGATGAAGCCTTCCGCATCATGATGGTCATAGAGATCCCCTGTGGTGAAGGAAGCGATGCTTTCATTATATAAGGAATAGGGTGAGGTGGTGCCAGCTTTGATGATATTGCCCTTGTAAAGCTTGAATTTCACCTCTCCGGTCACATACTTCTGGGTGGACTCAATGAACGCCTGGACAGCTTCCCTTAAAGGAGAGAACCACTTTCCTTCATAGACGATCTGGGAGAATTTGTTGCCCAGATCTTTTTTCAGGGCATAGGTATCCCTGTCAAGGATCAGCTCTTCCAACTGCTGGTGCGCTTCATAGAGAATGGTTCCGCCGGGAGTCTCGTAAACGCCCCGGGATTTCATACCAACTACACGGTTTTCGACGATATCAACGATGCCGATACCATGCTTTCCTCCCAAACGGTTCAGTTCCCGGATGATATCGGAAACTTTCATTTCCCTGCCGTTTACAGAAGTGGGGATGCCGCCCCTAAAGGTCATGGTCACGTATTCGCCTTCATCCGGAGCCTTCTCGGGAGTAGTGCCCAGTACCAGAAGGTGGTCAAAGTTAGGCTCGTTGGCAGGATCCTCCAACTCCAGACCTTCGTGGCTGATATGCCAGAGGTTGCGGTCGCGGCTGTAGCTGGAATCAGCGGAGAAGGGAAGGTTGATGCCGTGTGCCTGACAGTAGGCAATCTCGGATTCCCGGGAATCCATGGTCCATTTTTCATTTCTCCAGGCAGCAATGATTTTGAGGTCGGGTGCAAGGGCTTTAATGCCAAGCTCAAAACGGATCTGGTCATTTCCCTTTCCGGTTGCGCCATGGCAGACAGCGCTGGCGCCCTCCTTGCGGGCAATCTCAACCAGCTTCTTTGCGATCAGAGGCCTTGCCATGGAGGTACCAAGAAGATATTTGTTCTCATATACCGCATGGGCCTGCAGACAGGGAACGATATATTCGTCACAGAATTCGTCGGTCACATCCAATATGTATAATTTTTCAGCGCCGCAGAATTTGGCTCTCTCTTCCAGCCCATCAAGCTCCTCGCCCTGCCCGCAGTCGATGCAGACGCAGATCACTTCATAATCAAAATTCTCTTTCAGCCAGGGGATGATCGCCGTAGTGTCAAGTCCTCCTGAATAAGCTAAAACTACTTTCTCCTTCATAGATAAATTCCTCCAATTCATGTGCTTTTCATCAATAAGCTGGCCCGCGGAGAGCGGCAGCCTTTCATAATCAGCCGATCCGCAGGGCAGACCGGTGTTTGATTGACACTATACAACAAACAGGCGGGAAATGCAATACCCTGATTTTGCATAAATAAAAAAATATTTTTATTTTTATTCACAAAATTAAAAAAGTATTGCATATTATGCGGTACAGATGTATAATCACGCAGTACCGGGAGAGCGTGCGGGATATTTATCATTTTATGGTTGAGATTTTAAATCCGTTAGAGTATGATTGATTAGAATAAAAAAGGAGAACGGCTGTAAATTATGAAGATAAAAGTTTTTATTGACGGCAGAGAAGGCACTACGGGGCTGAGGATCAACGAGAGGTTTGCGCGCAGGGAGGATGTGGAACTTCTTTCCATTGATCCCGACAAACGCAAGGACAGGGAGGAAAGAAGACGGCTGATTAACCAGTCGGATATCACCTTCCTGTGCCTGCCGGACGACGCGGCAAGGGAGTCGGTGAGTTTGGTTGAAAATGACAGGGTGCGGGTGATTGACACCTCCACGGCTCACAGGACACAGGAGGGATGGGCCTATGGATTTCCGGAATTGTCCCAGGGGCACAGGCAAAGGATCGCACAGGGAAGCAGGGTGGCAGTGCCGGGCTGTCATGCCACCGGGTTTATCTCTCTGGTCTACCCTCTGGTAGAGGCCGGGATTCTTCCGGCGGATTATCCCATATCCGCCTTTTCCCTGACGGGCTATAGCGGCGGCGGCAAAAAGATGATTGCAGAGTATGAAGGGGAGGAGAGGGATCATACGCTAAACTCTCCCAGAGAATATGCCCTATCCCAGCAGCACAAACATCTAACGGAAATGAAGGAGATTACCGGACTTGAGAGAAAGCCCCTGTTTTCTCCCATTGTGGCGGATTATTACAGCGGTATGGTGGTAACCGTCCCCCTTTATGGAGAGCTTTTAAATAAGGAAAGGACGCCGGAAAAGCTTGGACGTTTTTTTGAAGATTTTTATCAGGGACAAAGGTTTGTTCAGGTGATGCCACAAGGAGCGCAGGCACAGCTTCACGGAAACATGTTGGCCGGAAACGGCTGCAGCGGCTGGGACGGTCTGCGGATCTTTGTTACCGGAAATGAGGAGAGGATATTGCTCTCGGCCCAGTTTGACAATCTGGGGAAAGGGGCCTCCGGGGCAGCCATCCAGTGCCTGAATGTGATGCTGGGGTGTGAGGAAGATAAGGGGCTGAACCTGTGAATCCGCTGATTCACGATCCCACTCTCCGCGAGGACATTCCGGACAAAAAGGGGAGGCCTGAAAGGGAGATGGCAGTCTACCGGCTGCTGAAAGAGCTTGGTATTGCCTATCAGCGGTTGGATCATGAGCCTATGGCTACCCTCGAGGCCTGCCGGGGTGTGGACGAGCTTTTAGAAATCCATATGTGTAAAAATTTGTTTCTCTGCAACACCCGAAGGACAGATTTTTATCTCCTTCTCATGCCTGGGGAGAAAAAATTCAAGACCAGAGAGCTCTCGGGGCAGATCGGCAGCGCAAGGCTTTCCTTTGCGCCGGAGGAATTTATGGAGGAATATCTTCATATCTCGCCTGGTGCGGTGAGTATTATGGGGCTGATGAACGACAGGGAAGGGCATGTGAGGCTGCTGATCGACGAGGATGTGCTGCAGGAGGAATTTCTCGGGTGCCACCCCTGTGTGAATACAGCCAGCCTGAAAGTAAGGACAAAGGATATACTCACAAGGTTTCTGCCATGGACAGGGCATGAATACCGGGCGGTACATCTGACGGGTGAGTAATGCGGGTAAAAAGAGGTATAAAAATGATGGTCAGGACAATGACGATAGAGGATTATGATGAGGTTTATGCCCTCTGGAAAAGTATCCGGGGGTTTGCCATGCGCAGTCTGGACGATTCCCGGGAAGGGGTGGCGCGGTTTCTGCGCAGAAACCCCACATCCAGCGTGGTGGCGATAGAGGATGGAAAGATCGTGGGGAGTATTCTCTGCGGCCACGACGGACGCCGGGGCTGTCTGTATCACGTATGCGTCCATGAGGACTACCGTATGCGGGGCATCGGTAAAGCCATGGTGGTATTCTGCATGGAAGCCCTGGAAAAGGAACAGATCAGCAAGGTGTCCCTGATCGCCTTTACCCAAAATGATATCGGGAATGCTTTTTGGAAGGAGATTGGGTGGACAAGGCGTGAGGATTTGAATTATTACGATTTTATCTTAAATCATGGAAATATTGAGAAGTTTAATCAGTAACTTGTATCAGGTTCTTACGGAATACGCAGCCTGTGCGCATTCCTAAGCCGTGAAGAATACAGGAGGGGGAAGGCAGGGATTGCCAGGCCCCAGGCAGGAAGAAAGGACAGGAACTTAAGGATGAAGAAAATAACAGGCGGTGTGACCGCGGCAAAAGGCTTTGAGGCGGCAGGGGTAGAGGCCGGAATCAAATATCAGAATCGGAAGGATATGGCGCTGATCTACAGCCAGGCGCCCTGTGTGCTGGCAGGAACCTTTACCAGCAATGTGGTGAAGGCGGCTCCGGTTTTGTGGGACAAGGAAGTCGTTGAAAATTCCCCCTTCGGGCAGGCAGTGATCGTCAATGCAGGGATTGCCAACGCCTGTACCGGAAAGGAGGGCTATGCATACTGTGAAAGGACGGCAAAGAAGGCGGCAGAGGTTCTCGGTATTCCCGAAAGAAGTGTGCTGGTGGCCTCCACGGGGGTGATCGGGATGCAGCTTCCCATTGATAAGATCGAGACGGGAGTGGAAAGCCTTGCCGGGAAAAAGGCAGACACCCCGGAGGCGGGGACTCTGGCGGCTGAGGCAATTATGACCACGGATACAATTTCCAAGCAGGCCGCCGCGCAGATCGAAGTGGGCGGCGTGACCGTCACCATAGGAGGCATGAGCAAGGGCTCGGGCATGATTCATCCCAACATGTGTACCATGCTTGGTTTTGTGACCACGGATGCGGTGATTTCCAAAGAACTTTTGACCAAGGCTCTGAAAGAGAATGTAAAAGATACCTTCAATATGATTTCCGTTGACGGAGATACCTCCACCAACGATACCCTGCTTTTGATGGCAAACGGGATGGCGGGGAATCCGGAAATCCTGGACAGAACGCCGGAATATGAGGAGTTTAAAAGCGCCCTTCACTATGTCAATGAGTCCCTGGCAAAAATGATGGCAGGGGACGGAGAGGGGGCACAGGCCCTGTTGGAAGTAAAGGTGCAGGGAGCCCGCTCTAAAGAGGAGGCCAGGGCCCTGAGCAGATCGGTGGTGAGCTCCAGCCTGGTGAAAGCCGCCGTTTATGGACATGATGCCAATTGGGGGAGAATTCTGTGCGCGCTGGGCTACAGCGGCGTTTCCTTTGACCCGGAGAAGGTGGATGTCTTTTTTGTGAGCAATGCGGGTCAGGTTCAAGTCTGCAAAAACGGGATGGCCGCTGACTACAGCGAGGAAGAGGCCGGGGAAATTTTGTCGGAACCGGAAGTTACGGTTTTGGTGGATATGCATGAGGGGGAAGGGTCGGCTGCCGCCTGGGGGTGCGACCTGACTTATGATTATGTGAAGATTAATGCGGATTACCGGAGTTGAGCGGTTATTGGAAAAATAGATATGGCAATTGCCGAAAAGATATGGTATAGTAAAACTGTAAATTCTTATTGACGAATGGTTACATTCGGCGCTTTTCTTTATCATTTCATGAGGCATTTGTCAAATATGTATTTTCCAGTAGGTATAATAAATCGTCTTTCTCTTGGTAATTTAGGGGTAATATTTTCATGTGACGAAATAATTGTGACACAAGAGAGGCTAAAGCATATTTCAGTAAATCACCCTCAAGATATAGAGCTTTTTTTAAAATTTGCAAAAATATGTATAGAAGAGCCGGACATTGTGCTCCAGGATTTAAAACATGATCAGACAGTATTTATGATCAAGCGTCTGAAAGACACAAATGTAAATACGATTGTACGTCTGGTACTACAGGATGAGAAGAAAAATTTAAAAAGTTCGGTTATGACTTTTTATCGGATTAGAGATAAAAATCTTAAGAAATTGATAAATACCCATAAAATACTTTACATGAAATAAAAGACAGGCTATAATAAATTTATCAACTGTATATAATTATTAAGCCGGGAATTTATTTGAAGTAGAGATTGTGCTGCTACGCACCCTTTGGGTCAAAAGAAATGCAGGAAGGGGCACACCTGCCAGATAAATATCCGGCTATTATTATGCGGACTGCAGAAAGAATCCACAGCCAACGCAGACAGCCTTGCGTGGCGTGAGCATGGAGGTAAAAATGGACAAGGATATCAAGGAAGTACTGAAAAAGGCGGAGGTCTTGATCGAAGCCCTTCCCTACATACAAAAATTCAACCGCAAGATCATTGTGGTGAAGTATGGCGGTTCCGCCATGAGCAACGAGGAGCTGCAAAAAAACGTGATCAAGGATGTGACCCTGCTTAAGCTGGTAGGGTTCAAGCCCATCATCGTCCACGGAGGCGGCAAGGAGATCAGCCGCTGGGTTGGCAAGGTGGGAAAGGAAGCGAAGTTTGTAGGCGGCCTTCGAGTCACTGACGCAGAAACCATGGAGATCGCGGAGATGGTGCTTGGCAGGGTGGGCAAGCAGCTTGTGACCATGGTGCAGGAGCTGGGGGTCAAAGCCGTAGGCATCAGCGGCAAGGACGGCGGGCTTCTTCAGGTGGAAAAGAAGCTCTCGGAGGGACAGGATATTGGTTTCGTGGGGGAGATCACCCAGGTCAATCCCAAAATCCTCTACGATCTTCTGGAAAAGGATTTCCTTCCCATCGTATCCTCTGTGGGACTGGATGAGGAATTTGCCACTTATAATATCAACGCGGATGACGCCGCCTGCGCCATTGCCAGGGCGGTGGGGGCGGACAAGCTGGTATTCCTCACGGACATTGAAGGGCTTTACGGGGACATCAACGATAAGAGCTCCTTTATCCCAAGGCTCACGGCCTCGGAGGCGGACGCCATGATTGAGGGCGGCATGATCGGCGGGGGGATGCTGCCTAAGCTGAGCAACTGCACCTCCGCAGTGAAGAACGGGGTCAACAAGGTGCATATTCTGGACGGACGTATCCCCCACTGCCTGCTTCTTGAGATTTTTACCAATGAAGGGGTTGGAACCATGATTCTGAGAGATGAGGACAAAGGTGAAGTAAATCGCTGACAGAGGAGTTATTCATATGGAAAAAATGATGAAAGAATATATTGAGGAAGCGGAGCAGGCCCTGCTCCACACTTACAACCGTTACCAGGTGGTCCTGGACAAAGGGGAGGGAGTGTACCTTTACGATATTGAGGGAAAGAAGTATCTGGATTTCTGTGCAGGTATAGCGGTGTTTGCCTTGGGCTATGCTAATAAGAAGTATAACGACGCCCTGAAAGCCCAGATTGATAAGGTCATCCACACTTCCAACTACTATTACAATGTGCCGGCCATCGAGGCGGCCAAAAAGCTGAAAAAGGTTTCCGGAATGGATCGGGTATTTTTTACCAACAGCGGGGCGGAAGCAGTGGAGGGAGCCATCAAGGCGGCGCGCAAATATGCCTATTTAAAGGACGGCAGGACGGATCATGAGATCATTGCCATGGAGCATTCCTTCCACGGGCGTACCATGGGGGCGCTGTCGGTAACCGGAAATCCCAAATACCGGGAGGCCTTTGAGCCCATGATCGGAAATATCCGTTTTGCAAGGCTCAATGATTTTGACAGTGTGCTCTCCCAGGTGACGGAGCGGACATGCGCGGTGATTTTGGAGACCGTGCAGGGAGAGGGAGGGATTTTTCCTGCTAAGGAGAGGTTCCTGCAGCAGGTAAAGGAGCTGTGCGAGGAAAAAGATATCCTTCTGATATTGGATGAGATTCAGTGCGGTATGGGACGGACAGGTTTTATGTACGCATGGCAGAAATATGGGATCAAGCCGGATATCATGGCCACTGCCAAGGCTCTTGGCTGCGGCGTTCCGGTGGGGGCATTTTTGATGACGGAGGAAGTGGCGGCCCGTTCTCTGACCAGCGGCGACCACGGCACCACCTACGGCGGGAATCCTCTTGCGGCGGCGGCCATCAATATTGTACTTGATTTATTTGAGGAGAACCATATAATAGATAATGTGAAAGAGACGGGGGTTTATCTGGAAGAAAAGTTAGACAGCCTTGTGTCACGGTTTGATTTTATTCGGGAAAGACGGGGGCTTGGACTGATGCAGGGGCTGGTATTTGACAGGCCCGTAGGGGATATCATTACGGCAGCGCTGGAGAGAGGACTGATCCTGATTAACGCGGGAGCCGATATCATCCGTTTTGTGCCGCCTCTTATCATTACAAAGGAGCATGTGGATGAAATGATGGCAATCTTAACCGATTGTATGGCAATCTAAAACGATTGCCTGGAGAATAGATAAAGGAAATGGAGTAAAGAATGACCCTGAAGAAGCGGCTTACGGCGGCAGGTATCATTGCTCTGGCAGCGGCTTTCACCGCCGGGATTGCCGGAGCGGGCTGGCAGATCAGTGAAAAAAAAGAAAGCACTATTTTTTCGGGCGGGAAGGACACGCTTTATCTGTGGTATACGGATGAAGCGCTTACTTCTTATTTGAGCAGTGCGGCAGTGAAATACAAGGAAGACCATGATGTGAGGATAGTTCCGGTACTGGAATCCGGTGCGGAATATTTGGAAAGGGTCAACCAGGCATCCTTAGAGAGTGGCGGGCCGGATCTCTATATTATCAGGCACGATTCCCTGGAAAAAGCGTCGCTGGCCGGGCTTGCGGATGAGGTAAAGCCTCCGGAAGGCGCGGTGATGGAAGATGCTTATATGGGAACCGCTCTAGCGGCGGCCAATTATAAGGACAAGATCATCGGCTACCCTTTCTATTTTGAGACAAGCGCCCTTTTGTATAATAAGACTTATCTTGAGGACATGGCCCGCAGCCAGTTGGAGGCGGAGGCCGATCTGGCGGAGGGGGAAGCCGCCCAGGAAGAGCATGATGCGGCCATAGAGGCGGGGAATATTATAACGGAGGCGGGGGATGTCATAACGGATTCCGGGGATGGCAGTGCCGGGGACGGACAGGCAGACACTTTGGGAATGGCTCAGGGGGAGAAAGGCGAAGGCGTCCAGGGCGAAAGCACTTCTGAGAGCCGGTTCTCCGATGAGCAGGTCAGGCAAAGAATGGAGGAAATTCTTCCCGCAACCATCCGGGATATCGAGACCTTTGCGGACAATTATGATGCGCCGGAGCAGGTGGAAGGCGTATTTAAGTGGGATGTTACCGATATTTTTTACAACTATTTCTTTTTGGGCGATGCCATTGATATGGGAGGCGACGCCGGATGGGATACCGGACGGATTGATATCTATAACGAGGATGCCATCAAAAATATGCGGGTATATCAGGAGCTGAATCAGTTCTTTTCCATAGATACCAGTGACAGCGACTATGACGCGATCCTGAATGAGTTTATGGAGGGGAAGATGGTTTTTACCATGGCTACCACCGACGCGGTGTTTAAGCTGGAACATGCCAGGGATGACGGGCTCTTTTCCTACGATTATGATATTGCCATGACGCCGGATATCGGAGAGGGAAGGGGGACGCGCTCTCTTTCCATGACAAGCTGTGTGGCGGTAAACGGTTACTCGGAGCATAAGGATGAGGCAAATGATTTTGCGTATTTTTTGACTGCGGAGTATAATGATATCCTTTTTGCACGGAGTGGAAAGGTCTCTGCGGCAAAGGATGTGGATTATGGCTATGAGGCCCTTGACCGGTTTGCCCAGGGGTATGAGAAATCTATTTCCATGCCAAAGATGATCGAGACTAGCAATTTCTGGGTGAAGCTGGAAGTGGTATTCTCCCAGATATGGAATGGGGCTGACGCCAACGAAAAATTAAAGGAGCTCTCGGAAGAGATGATGGAGCAGGTGACAGGGCAGGCCTTTGAGGAGGAATATCTGGATATACCTGTGGAAGAGGCGGAGGAAGAATCAGAGGAAGAGGCCGAAGCAGGAACCGATTAAGCGCCAGAGAGCCATGAATATTTTTCCAATCATATGGGTATGATGAACTTATGTACAGTGGACGACAAAATTTTCCCTTTGTCGTTCACTAAAATTTACGGAAAGGGCATGATATTCATATGATTGGATTTTTTATTGCGCTGATCTCCGGTGCGCTTATGAGCGTGCAGGGAGTGTTCAACACCCAGGTCACCAAGGCCTCCACCATCTGGGTGGCCAACGCATTTGTACAGTTTACGGCACTTTTGGTTTGCCTGGGGGCGTGGCTTTTTACGGATCGTTCCTCCCTGGGAGCGGTCTTTAAGGTGGAACCCAAATATATGTTGCTGGGGGGTGCGATCGGAGCCTTTATCACCTATACGGTAATTAAAGGCATGGATCTGTTAGGGCCTGCCCGGGCGGTGATGCTGATCGTGGTTGCCCAGCTTCTTGTGGCTTATGTGATCGAGCTTTTGGGGTGGTTCGGGGTGGAGAAGCAGCCCTTTGAGTGGCGCAAGGCCATTGGGATGTTGGTGGCCATTGCGGGAATCATTATTTTTAAGTGGGAGACCAACCAGTAGGGCAGGCCGGGATATTTATCGACATTGTCTGATCTGTCAGATGAATTAATAAAGATTAACTTGTCAACTGCCGGAATATATTTTACAATAAAAAAGTATCGTTATAAGGGGCTTTCTGCCAGGCAGAAAGGGGATAACGATGAAAAAGAAAATAAAAATTGCCGCTGGCTTTTTAACGGCTATTTTTTGTATCCTTCTGGGATGCGAGAGAAGAGAGAGGGAGCCGGAAACGCTTTTTTTGGAGGAGGCTTCAGCGGAAGCCGGCGTCGGCCATATTTTTTCGGGGCAGGGTGAACCGGGAGAAATATGGCCGGAAGAGGAGGCAGGGCAGGCGCAGGAGACGGACGCTATACAGGCGCCGCAGGAGAGCGCCTCCCAGGCGTCAAAAGAGGCAAAGGCCCAGACCCAGGATAAGGGCACAGAACAGGCATCCGGCCAAGAGCCGGAGCCCCAGATCTGTGTGGTACATATATGCGGGGCGGTCAATGCACCGGGAGTTTACACGTTAGAGAGGGGCGAGCGGCTCTATCAGGCGGTTGAAAAGGCAGGGGGCTTTCGAGAGGACGCGCAGCAGGATTATCTCAATCAGGCGGACTTACTCTCTGACGGAATGAAAATTTACGTTCCTACCCGCAGCGAAGTTCAGGAAGCGGAGGAAGGCCGGGAGTGGATTATGGCGCCCGTCGGGGCAATGACAGACAGCCTTAGCAGTGAAGAAGGAAAGGATTCGGAGAAGGATTCTCTTCTTGTGAATATCAACACGGCAGGAGAAGAGCAGTTATGCACATTGCCGGGAGTGGGAAGCAGCAAGGCCAAAAGCATTATTGCCTACCGGGAACAGAACGGCGCTTACCGGACGATAGAAGAGATTATGAACGTGGAAGGGATAAAGGATGGCGTGTTCCGGAAAATTAAGGACAGCATCACAGTTTAGAAAAACAGAAAGGCATGGTTATTAATATGGCGAAGAAGGTTCTGGTGGTTGATGATGAGAAGCTGATCGTAAAGGGAATCCGTTTCAGTCTGGAGCAGGACGGGATGGAGGTGGATTGCGCTTACGACGGCGAGGAGGCTTTGGAGAAGATCAAAAGCAAGGAGTATGATATTATCCTGCTGGATGTTATGCTGCCTAAGCTTACCGGATTTGAAGTCTGCCAGCAGGTCAGGGAGTTTTCCACGGTGCCTATTGTCATGCTTACTGCAAAGGGGGAAGATATGGACAAAATCCTGGGCCTCGAGTACGGAGCGGACGATTATATCATCAAGCCCTTCAATATCCTGGAGGTAAAGGCAAGGATCAAAGCCATCATAAGACGTACTTCCCCTAAGCCCAGGGAAGCGTCCCAGTTGATCGAAAACGGGGATATGAGGCTGGACTGCCAGGGCAGAAGGGCTTATGCAGGGGGAAGGGAGATCAATTTAACGGCCAAGGAATTTGAGCTTTTGGAGCTTTTGGTGGTAAATGCCAACAAGGTTTACAGCAGGGAAAATCTGTTGAAGCTGGTGTGGGGGAACGATTATCCGGGGGATGTGCGGACGGTGGACGTGCATATCAGAAGACTGCGTGAAAAGATTGAGGAAAACCCCTCCGAGCCTAAATACGTGCATACCAAGTGGGGTGTGGGCTACTATTTTGCTTAAAAGCTGATTCGAAAGGCAAATACCGTTAAATGTTCAAAAAAATCCTATTATTTCTGAAAAATTCTAAAATATGGCGGAGCCTTAAGGTACGCCTGTTCATTATTATGTTTTTGACAGGGATGCTGCCTGCGGTGCTGATGCGGGCCGGAATCCTTGAAAATTATGAAAACCGGGCTGTGGATGTGCGCGTTTCGGATGTGCAGACACAGCTTCGGATCATTGCAAATCACCTGATCACATACAATTATTTGCAGGATACCTCCTCGGAGGTGATCGGCGCAGAGCTTGAACAGCTCTCCAACCTTTATAACGGAAGGGTGCTGATCATTAATGGGAATTTAAAGGTGGTAAAAGATACATATGGGATCAGCGAGGGTAAAACCATCATTTCGGAGGAAGTGATCCGCTGCATGAAGGGGAGCGGCACCGTAAACTATGATGCGGTGAACCGTTTTATAGAGATTACCGTTCCCATCGTGGAGAACGTGACACTGCCGCAGCCGGCAGAGGATGGCTCCAAAAGCCGGGATATGGTGCGCGGGGTGATGCTTACCAGCGTTTCCACGGACAGTATTGTAAACACCATGGATATTCTCAGCCGGAAAGCCATGATTATGGAAAGCATTATGGTGATCGGGATTTTTGCCTTTGCCCTGATGCTGGTTCAGGTGATGGTTCGTCCCTTTGAGCGGGTGACGAAGGCAATCAATGAGATGAAGGAAGGATACCGGGACGAGCCTATTTCGGTGCCGGATTATCTGGAGACAGAGCATATTGTGGAGGCCTTTAACAGCCTTCTGGAGAGGATGAAGGCGCTGGATGACTCCCGGCAGGAGTTTGTGGCTAATGTGTCCCATGAACTTAAGACTCCGATCACCTCAGTGAAGGTGCTGGCAGACTCCCTGCTGGCACAGCCGGATGCTCCGGCGGAGCTCTATCGGGAATTTATGGAGGATATTGCCACGGAAATTGAGCGGGAGGACAAGATCATCAACGATCTTTTGGCGCTGGTAAAGCAGGACAAGTCGGTGGCGGAGATGAACATCAGCGTGGTGGACTTAAATGCCCTCACGGAGATTATATTGAAGAGACTGCGTCCCATTGCCCGCAAAAAAAATATAGAGATCACCATGATAAGCAAACGTCAGGTAAAGGCGGAGGTGGATGAGGTGAAGATGTCCCTGATCCTCACCAATTTGGTGGAGAACGCCATCAAATATAATCGGGAGCAGGGAAAGGTGGAGGTGTCACTGGATGCGGATCATCAGTTTTTTACCGTGCAGGTAAAAGATACAGGGATTGGCATACCGGAGGAATATATAAACCAGATTTATGAGCGGTTTTACCGGGTGGACAAGTCCCACTCAAAGGAGATCGGGGGTACCGGCCTTGGCCTGGCCATTACCAGAAGCGCGGTGCTGCTCCACAGAGGTTCCATCAAGGCGGAGAGCGTGGAGGGAAAGGGTACCACCTTTACCGTGAAGATTCCTTTAAGCAGGACACTGGTTCCTGTGTAAATCAAGAGGTATATGCATGAAAATAAGAAGAACAGGGAACTGCCTTTTTCTGCTGCTCATTCTGTTTTTTGTGATCTGCGGCTGCGGGGAACAGGAGCAGAAGAAGCCGGACGGAAAAATCTACAATATTTATTACATCAATAATAACGAAACGGCCATCTTTTCCCGGCCTTATGAGACGGAAACCACGGACAGGGAGGAGCTTCTTTCAGAGCTCCTTGAACAGCTCGGGAAGGTTTCGGATAAGCTGGAATACAAAACGCCCCTGTCGGAGAGCCTTCAGGTTCTCTCCCATACGGTCACGGAGGATCAGTTGATCTTAAGCTTTGACGAAAGCTATAAGTGGCAGGACGTGACCACAGAGGTATTGGTCCGCGCGGCCATCGTAAGGACGCTGACCCAGATCGATGGGATAAAGTATGTGTCCTTCCAGGTGAAGTCGGAGGCCCTGACAGATGCCTACGGGGCGGTGATCGGCATGATGAACGCGGATATGTTTATTGACAATGCAGGGGATGAGATCAATACCTATGAAAAGGTGAAGCTGACCCTATACCTGGCCAATGAAAGCGGGGACAAGCTTAAGCAGGTGAACCGGTCTGTGGTCTATAACAGCAATATCTCCATGGAGCGTCTGGTGATAGAACAGCTCTTTGCAGGCCCCCTGGAAAATGAAAAGGCTTACCCCACGGTAAATCCCGACACCAAGATTATCAGTGTGAACGTGAAGGACGGAGTCTGCTACGTGGATCTTGACAGTATGTTTTTGACCCAGATCTACAATGTGACGGCAGACGTGACTATTTACTCCATCACCAATTCCCTGGTGGAGCTTGCCAATGTAAACAAAGTGCAGATTTCCGTAAACGGGGATACCAATGCAAGCTATAAAGAAAATATCAGTTTTTCCACCGTATTTGAGAGAAACCTGGAGCTGATCGAGAACAGATCCTGACCAGCTCCTGGCCAGGAGGAAGGAAGAAAAGGAAGAAAGGAAGAAAATTATCTATGCAAAAACGTCCGCTTGGCTTTGCCTGCCTGGCGGTGGCGGCTTTGTTGTTTTTTCTGATTCGCCTGCGGCCGATGCCGGAGGAGGATTATGAAAAGCTTCGGGGAAAGACCGTCACCGTAACGGGCAGAGTGTACGCAAAGCAAACCAAGGCAAGGGAGCAGGAAACGATACAGGTGCTGTACTTAAAGCGGGAGGACAAAGAGGCCGATGTAGGTGGCGGTTCTTTCGGGGAAACGAGCTCGGCCGGGGAAAAGGATTTGGCCCGGGAAGAGGGCCCGGCCGGGGAAGAAACGCCTGTGCCGGGCCAAAGGATTCTGTGCTATCTGAGGGCCGGCGAGAGGGAGCCGGAGCTGGGGAGCCGTATAAGAGTAAAGGGAAAGCTCTCCGCCTTTGAAAAAGCCTCAAATCCAGGGCAGTTCGATGCCCGTTCTTATTATCAGATCTTAAAGATTTCTTATCGCCTGGATCAGGCGGAAATCTCAGAAAAAACCGTAAGCTATGATGTATTTTTGGAAAAACTGTATCAGCTCCGGAAATTTCTTTCCGGGAAACTGTCCCAGGCACTGACTGGGGAGGAAGCCTCTGTCATGCAGACCATGCTGCTGGGGGAGAAGAATGATTTGGATCCGGAATTAAAGGAACTTTACCGGCGCAACGGTATCGCCCATATTTTGGCTATCTCCGGGCTTCACATCTCCATGCTGGGAATGGGGCTTTACCGTTTGCTGCGAAAGTGCGCCGTGCCCATGAAGGGGGCGGCAGCGGCAGCGGCGGGATTTGTGTTCCTCTATGGGGCCATGACCGGATTTTCGGTATCGGCCCTGAGAGCCATTGTCATGTTTTGTCTGCGAATGCTCAGTATTCTTATGGAACGAACCTACGACATGCTGACCGGGGCCGCTCTGGCCGGGGCAGGGATTTTGCTGGAACAGCCTCTCTATTTTTATCACAGCGGTTTTTGCTTCTCCTTTGGCTGCGTGTTTGGGATTGGGCTGCTGGTTCCTGCGCTGACAGGGGAGGATGAGAAGGAACCGGAATTTGTGCGGGGAGAAAAAATCCGAACCCAGCCCTCCCAAAGTGAGAGACTTGGGAGAGCGGCCGTAAAAGGCCTTTTGCAGGCTTTTGCCATGGCAATGATCACCGTTCCTGTGTATCTGTGGTATTATTACCAATTTCCCGCTTATTCTGTGTTTTTAAATCTTCTGGTTATTCCTCTTATGAGTTTTTTGATGGGAGCAGGAATATTGCTCCTTGTCTGTCAGCTTTTGTGTCCCCCGTTGGGGCTTCCCTTTGCCCTGCTCATAGAAGGCGTCCTGGAAATCTACAGGGCGGCATGCGAATTTTGCGACAATCTGCCCGGAAGCTCCCTTACCCTGGGACGGCCCGAAAAATGGCAGATGGTTCTTTATCTGTTTCCCTTGCTTGCAATCCTGCTTTTAAAGAAAAAAATAAAGCTCCCCTTTAGATGGGCCCTCGCCCTCGGCGCTCTGATGGCATTACTCTATCGTCCGGGGGAAGGACTGAACATTACGTTTCTGGATGTGGGACAGGGAGACTGTATTTATATTGAAAATGACCATGGGGACTGTTACCTGGTAGACGGGGGAAGTTCCTCCGTAAACAGTGTGGGGAAATACCGCATCCTCCCCTTTCTGAAATTCCAGGGGGCAGGTACTTTGGAGGCTGTTTTCGTGACCCATCCTGACGAGGATCACTGCAATGGCATCCGGGAGCTTTTGGAACAGGGAAGAAAGGAGGGGATTAGGATAAAAAACCTGGTGTTGCCGGATATTACGCAGAGCGCAAAAAGCGAGGACTATCTGACTCTGGTAGAGGCTGCGCGGGAAGCGGAAATCCCGGTTTCCTATGTCAGCAGGGGGCAGAGGCTTACAAAGGGCAGGCTTACCCTTACCTGCCTTCATCCTGAAAAAGAGGATAACTATGCGGAGCCCAACGAATATTCTGTTGTGCTCAAAGCTTCCTATGGGAATTTCAGTGCCGTTTTAACCGGAGATATTGAAGGAAGAGGGGAGAGGGAGCTTATAAGGCTGCTTGGGGAAACGTCCGGCGATGGAAGACTTACTGTTTTAAAAGCCGCCCATCACGGGTCAAAAAATTCCACACCGGCGGCCCTTTTGGAGAGTGAGAGACCGGTGTATGCAGTGATTTCCTGCGGAAAGAAGAATTCCTACGGGCATCCTCACAAAGAGCTGCTGGAAAGATTAGAAGAGAGCGGCGCGGAAACATGGATTACCTGGGAGAGCGGCGCGGTGAGCTTTGTGACGGACGGGAAGAGAGTGAGGGTGGGGAGGTTTCTGGAAGGGAAATAATGTGCGATAAAACGAAAAGAGTTGGTCATCATGCCAGCTCTTTTTTTCGTGGAATTATATAATTTACGAAA